>NZ_AYXG01000038.1 GCF_000564855.1 Actinokineospora spheciospongiae | reverse complement strand
GCCGGTGAACAGGCCACCGGCCGGGATGCCGTTGGCGATGAACTCGCCGTAGTCGGAGCGGCCGGTGAAGTCGCTGCCCCGGGTGGGGGTGCCGGTGGCGTTGAGGAAGCCGTGGAAGGCCGCCTCGATCTGCGCCGAGCCGTACGGGCCCGCGCCCGCGCCGGTGGCGTCGGAGTCGTCGCCGTCGTAGACGAAGTAGCCCGCGTTCGGCGAGGCGATCATGTCGAAGTTCAGGTACAGGGCGATGTCGAGCTGC
>NZ_AYXG01000037.1 GCF_000564855.1 Actinokineospora spheciospongiae | reverse complement strand
CATAGGGGCCCCGGCCAAACACATCCACCCAGCCGGGCACCCCCACCAAAACCCAGGGCCTTACAAGACCAGACCCGGCACCGCGAGGCGCGGCCCTGCAACGCATCGCGCGGCGTAGAGCGGCAAGGCGGGCAAGACAACGCGGGCGGGGCGGCGCGGAGCGGATGGCGTGCAGAGGCAGGGGCGGGATCAGGGGGCGAACAGGGCGGTGATGAGGCGTTCGCAGCGGTCGGTCATGTTCTGGGCGGATTCGGCGGGGTGGTCCTGCCACCAGCGGACCAGGGCCGTCACCGTGCTGAGCCAGACCGCGACCAGGGCGGAGGCGTCGGTGGGGTCGGTGTTGCCGCGTTCGGCCAGGAGGGAGCGGACGCCGTCCACCGCCATTTCGCTGAGGGTGTGGCGGTAGCCCCGGGCGGCGGCGGCTGCCGCGCTGTTCACCGGTGGGGTGAGGTCGTGGATCAGGGTCCAGTCGTGGGGGCGGGGGCCGAGGGCGGTGAAGACGGCGCGGAGGGTTTCGGCGGGCAGGCGCATGCCGGTGTGGGGCCTGGCGGCTTCGATGGAGGTGATGACGTTGTCGGCGCCTCGGCGGAGGCAGGCGATGAACAGGTCCTCCTTGGAGCCGAAGTAGCTGTACACCAGGGGTTTGGAGATGCCCGCCACGGCGGCGACGGTGGCGACCGAGGCGTTGGCGTAGCCGTGGCGGCCGAATTCCGCCACGGCGGCGTCCAGGATCTGGGGTTCCCGTTCCGCCCGGGGGACGCCCTTGGTGCCGGTGTGCGCGGTCATGCGACCGATCCTATCCAGCAGCCTGGGCAGGGAAGTGACTTCGCGGTAACTTACCTGGAGGTCAATTGCTTGGAGGTGGGACGTGCTCGACGCGCTGCGGCACCAGTTCGGCGATCCGATCGGTTACGCGCTGCCGGTGTTCCTCCTGTTCATCGGGGTCGAGCTGCTGGCCCTGCGGTTCCTCGACGACGAGCAGGCGAAGGGGTACCACGGGCGGGACACCGCGGCGAGCCTGTCGATGGGGGTGGTGAGCGTCGGGGTGGGGTTGTTCTTCCGGGCGGGGGCGTTGCTGCTTTACGTCGTGCTGTGGGAGCACGTGGCGCCGTGGCACGTGCCCACCACGTGGTGGTCGTGGGTGGTGCTGCTCGTCGGCGTGGACTTCCTGTTCTACTGGTACCACCGGTTCGCGCACCGGGTGCGGTTGGCCTGGGCCGCCCACCAGGCGCACCACTCCAGCGAGTACTTCAACCTCGGCACCGCGCTGCGGCAGAAGTGGAACCAGTGGTTCGAGGTGCTGGCCTGGGTGCCGCTGCCGCTGCTGGGCTTCTCCCCCTGGACCATCTACACGGCGTTCTCCGTCAACCTGATCTACCAGTTCTTCGTGCACACCGAGAAGGTCGACCGGCTGCCGCGGTGGGTCGAGGCCGTGTTCAACACCCCCTCGCACCACCGGGTGCACCACGGCAGCGACCCCGAGTACCTCGACCGCAACTACGCGGGCGTGCTCATCGTGTGGGACCGCCTCTTCGGCACCTTCCGCGCCGAGCGGCACCGGCCCACCTACGGCCTGACCAGTCCGGTCGGGACCTACGACATCGTCAGCCTCCAGTTCCACGAGTACGGGGCGATCCTGCGCGACGTCCGGGCGGCGGGCCGCTGGCGGGACCGGCTCGGGTACGTCCTGGGTCCGCCCGGGTGGCGTCCTGAGCACCGTAGGGGCGACGGCGGAATCCCGCACCCGGTTGTCCACAGACCCCAGCCCGGCGAGGTGGACGGGACCCCGGAACGCACCCCGTGAAGGCCCGCGAACGGCAAGGGCCCCGGCAGCTCGCGCCGCCGGGGCCCCGCGGCCCTCATCGCACGAGGGCGCGACGCCCGGTGTCCCGGCCGGTTGTCGCATGGCGATGAGGGCGTGGCGGCGGCTCCCGGGAATCGACCCTGCACGACACCGGGAGCACCGACCGGGGTCCATGCTCCTCGCCCCGGACCCCGGGCGGCAAACCCGGTCCCCTTTTCGGTGACGACGACCGCTCGATCGGGTGATGACAATTGTTGACAGAGTTGTCGACGACACCGTGGGAATTCGCCGTTTCCTCACCCGCGTGAGCGAGGAAAAACCGGACGGGTGATGCGGTTTCCCGAATTCCCCGGGCGATCGGCCGCGGGGCGCTTCACCGGATCGGAGCAGCGGGGTCCACCTACATGCGGTTGTCGAGGTAGGCGACCAGGCGCTCCTCGTCGATGCGCAGGAAGCAGCCCTGGCGGACCTCGACGATGCCCGCCTCGCGGAAGCGCTTGAGGAAGTGGCCGACCCGGGAGCGGGTGGTGCCGACCATCCCGGCCAGCTCCTCCTGGGTGATCTTCTCGTCGATGCGCAGCGTGCGGGCCTCGCGCTTGCCCAGCTTGCGCCCCAGGCTGAGCAGGGTGGAGCCGAGCCGCTGCTCGCTGTCGACGGTGACCAGGTCGCTGATGACCTGCTGCTGCTCGGCCAGGCGGGTGGCCATGTGGCGGACGAAGTCCTCCAGCAGGCCCTCGCGGCGCATGGCGACGAGGAAGGCGTCCATCGTCATGTACTGCAGCACGGTGGGGACCATGGCGATGGCGGTCTCCGCGCGGGGGCCGCCGAGCACGCACAGCTCGCCGAACAGGTCGCCCGCCGGGTGGATGGACAGCAGGCACTCCTTGCCGCCCTTGGAGTACATGACGGTCTTGATGCGGCCGGAGCGGACCAGGTACACCTGGTCGCAGCGATAGCCGCAGTTGTAGACGTTGGCGTTCTTGTCGACCCGGACCGACGGGGCGCTGAGCGTCTCCCGGGTGATCATCGATTCGAGCCGCTCGGCGAAGGACGTGCTGGACAGTGGCGCCAAGGTCGTCGACATGGCGAACCCCCTCGAAGCGCGGTCGGCCGGTGGTGCGGCGGTCGACCGGTCTGTGAGCATGGTGTGGGTGGTGACGCCCCTGGCGCGTATTCGCGGATCGGGACCGTGAACTGCTGAAACCTGGCGACTGCGGTGACGACAACTGTCACAACCCGGAGGTCGGGCCGCAGTGGGGCAGGGGGGTCGATCCATCCCGTCGACCGGGGGTGCCGCTGCTGGACCGGGGTGGCGTGAACCCCTACTTACACCAGTCAATCCGGCGTACTACGTACTGGAGGTCAGATCCAGGGCCAGTCAAGGGTTCGCGCCCGCTCACCGGATGCTGGAACGCCCGACTTGACAGAGGTAAGTTCGACCTGGGTTGCGGTAGAGTCGACACCTAAGCTTCCAGCGTCGGAGGGGGTGACATGGACCAGGCCGAAGCCCACGAGGGCCAGCGATGCGGTCAACACGGCGGTGGCAATGGTCTTCATGACTTCCTCCGGGGCTTGTTGACTTGAGTCAGTGACTAGAGGAAATCATGAGTCAGCAACGGAGTCAACAATTGTCAGCACCATTGCGTGCGGGTAAGGTCTCCCAGCCTGAGTTCGGTCAACGGCTCAGGGAGCTGCGGCTGCAGCGCGGGATGTCGCAGCGCGACCTCGTCGCCGACGGCGGCACGGTCAGCGCCAGCTACGTCTCGCTGCTGGAGGCGGGCAACCGGGTGCCCACCCTGGAGGTGGTGCACCAGCTCGCGCGCACGCTCGGGGTGCGCCCCCGCGACTTGGCGGGCGACAGCTGGCCCGACGACGGCGCCCCGCCGACCCCCCGGACCAGCGAACATGACTCCGGTCAACTGATGACCCGCATCCTCACCCAGTCCGCGTTCGCCTCCGGCGACCTGGTCGACGCCCGCCGCCACGCCGAGGACGCCTTCGACCGGGCCCGCCAGCACGGGGAGTCCACTTCGATCATCGAGAGCGGGATGTCGTTGCAGCGCATCCTGGGCATGACCAACGAGCACCGGCAGCGGCTGGCCGTCCTCGACGAGCTGGCCAAGGTGGCCGACACCGCGGGCCTGGAGACCATCCAGCTCTCCATCAGCATCGACCTGGCCACCGCGTGCCGCGCGGTCGGCGAGCTGAACCGGGCGCGGGCCCTGCTCAGCGAGACCCAGCACGCCCTGGTGGTCAGCCCGCTCGCGGGCACGGCGGAGGAGGTCCGGCTCTACGCGGTGCAGATCTCGGTGCTGTGCGACCTGGACGAGTCACCGCTGGCGCTGGACCTGATCGACCCGATGCTGGCCGCGGCGACCACCCTGGACTCCCCGGCCACCTCGGGGCGGGCGTACTGGACCGCGGCGGTGGCGCTGGGCCGCGCCGGGATGCGCGCGGACGCGCTGAGCCACCTGGAGAAGGCGCGCGACTCGCTCAACGGGTCGATGCCGGTGCAGGACTGGCTGCGGTTCTGCCGGGCAGCGGCGTCGATCCAGCTCGACTGCGGCGGCGACCTGGAAGAGGTGCGCAAGCTGATCGCGGACGCGCGCAGCGCCCAGCGCACGCTGAGCATGTCGACCGACCGCGACGAGGTGGACAGCCTCCAGGCGCGGTTCGAACTGGCCTCGGGCGCCCCGCGCGAGGCCATGCGGATCTCGCAGGCGGTGCTCGACCGGGCCGAGGTCGCGGGCTACGAGCTGCTGCGGCTGCGCCGGACGCTGGCGCTGGCCGCGCAGGAGGCTGGTGAGGTCGAGGTGGCGATCGCGTCGCTGCGGACGCTGGCGGCGGATGCGGAGGACGAGGGCGCGCTGTCGATCGCGGTGTGGGCGTGGAAGCGGCTGGAGTCGTTGCGGGACAGGTGAGACCGCGGCGGTGAGGGGGACCGCCGAGAGCCACCCCAGGGGACGTGCGCCGTCCGCCCGGGGTGGCTTCGTCGTCGTCGGACTAGGCCGTGAAGTCGTAGTCCAGTGTGTACTCGGCGGTGGTGGCGTCGACCGCGGTCACGGTCCCCTTGCCGCGCAGGCCGACCAGCTCGCCGGTGCCCGAGCCGGGCACGACGAACCAGGTGGAGGTGGGCGGGCCGCCGTCGACGACGCCCTCGGTCTGCAGGACGAACTGGCCCGCCTTGCCGTCGAGGGTGCCGGTGATCCGCTGCAGGCCCACGAAGCTGGCGTAGTTCTCCGGGTAGACCAGCAGGTAGGTCAGGGTCCCCTCGCCGACGATGGTGCCCTCGAAGGTGTTCTTCACGTCGGCCTTGGCCAGCGCGGGGACGCCGTCGCCGGTGTCGTAGGGGGCCTCGTCCCACACGGAGGTGATGAACTTGCCGGTGGCGGTGGTGCTCATGCGGTTTCCTTCTCTTCTTCGGGAACGGCTGCCGGTGCGTGCGGGACGCGCAGCACGGCCGCGCAGACCAGCAGCGCGAGGACCGCCAGGCCCGCACCGGTGAGGAACACGCCCTGGAAGCCGCCGATGGCCTCCGGGGTGGGGGTGGACAGCGGCAGCATCGGGATCTCGCCGGTGAGGCCCGAGGCGATGGTCAGCACGGCGATGCCGATGGACCCGCCGATGAGGACGGCCACGTTGAACAGGCCCGACACCGCGCCCGCGTCGCGCGGGTCGACGCCGGAGGTGGCCGAGATGGACAGCGGCACGAACGTCAGGCCGATGCCCAGGCCCGCCAGCACCGTCGGGCCGAGGACGTCGCCGACCCAGGACCCGTCGACCGGCACCTGCGACAGCCAGCCCAGGCCCGCGATGATCAGCACCAGTCCGGGCACCAGGGCGGCCTTCACCCCGCGAGCGGCGATGATCTTGTTGGCCAGGGTGGTGGTGACGGCCAGCGCGGCGATGAGCGGCAGGTAGGACAGACCGGTCTGGATGGCGCTGAAGCCCAGGACGTTCTGCAGGTACAGGGTGACGAAGAAGAAGTACCCCATCTGCGTGGTGCCGAACAGCGCGGTGGCGCCGAGGGAGCCCGCGGTGTTGCGGTTGGCGAACAGGCTCATCGGGATCAGCGGTTCGTGGTGGCGCTTCTCCACCGCCACGAACACCGCCAGCAGCAGCGCGCCGAGCACGAGCAGCCCGACCGAACCCAGGTCCAGGCCCGCTCCGCCGTGCGCGCCGAGCAGGGCGTAGGTGATGACGAGCAGCGCGGCGGTGATGGTGATCGCGCCACCGGCGTCGAGGGAGGGCCTGCTGGCCGCCCTGCTCTCCTTGAGCACGAACGGGGCGAGCGCCACGATGGCCAGGCCGACCGGCACGTTGATGTAGAAGATCCACCGCCAGTCCACGGTGGAGGTGAGCACGCCGCCGATGAGCAGGCCGAACAGCGACCCGCCCGCGCTGGCCCCGCCCCAGGCGGCCAGCGCGCCGTTGCGCTCGGCGCCCTCGCGGAACGAGGTGATGATCAGCGACAGCACGGCGGGGGCGGCCGCGGCGGCGCCGATGCCCTGCAACGCGCGGGCCAGCACCAGGACCACCGGGTCGCCCGCGAGACCGCAGAGCACCGAGGCGGCGGTGAAGACGGACACGCCGGTCATGAGCACGAGCCTGCGCCCGTACACGTCGGCGAGCCGCCCGCCCAGCAGCAGGAGACCGCCGTAGCAGAGCATGTAGCCGTTGACGACCCAGGCGAGGCTGGTGCCGGTGAAGCCGAGGTCTTGCTGGATGCTGGGCAGCGACACGTTCACGATGGTCGCGTCGATCTGGATCATGAACTCGGCCAGCAGCAGGGTCAGCAGGACGATCTTCCCCGCCGTCGCCACCGGTGACGGCGGAGCCGCCCGCTCGAAGGTGTCGGTCATACGGTCTCCCCTGGAGTGGTCACGCGCGGTCGCGCAAGAGGGACCGAGCGTATGGGCGTACCCGGTACGGGCAATGCTCAGAACTGAGCACCCGGAGGTGTGATCACCGCCGAATGGCCCAGCCCTGCCCGTCCGGGTGGCCCGGGTACGCCGAACGTGTCCGACCTGCGCAGATTTGCGCAGACCGTGACAACCGTGCGCACCCACCATCGGGGGCCAGTCCACCCCGGTCGTCCGTGCGAGGAGCCACAGCACATGTCTGCCACCAACATCGACCGCCGCCGATTCCTGCAGTTCTCCGCGCTGGCCGCTGGTGTCCTGGGCACCGGGGCGCTGACCGGCTGCGCCTCCCGGGCCTCCAGCACCACCGCCGGTACCGGCACCGACCGCCTGCGCATCGGCATCGCCGACGCCACCAAGAGCACCGCGTTAGACCCGCGGGCCATCGGCTACGGCGCCAGTCTCATGGTGCTGCACCACGTCTACGACTCGCTGATGTTCATCGACGGCGGCAAGTACGCCTACGGCCTGGCCGAGTCGGTCACCCCGAACGCCGACGCCACCAAGTGGACGATCAAGATCCGCCCCGACGCGAAGTTCCACAGCGGCAGGCCGGTGACCGCCGCCGACGTGGCGTTCAGCCTCCAGACCATCGGAGCGCCGAAGTCCACCCGCAGCTCGGTGTACGCCGACGTCGACGGCGCCAACATCAAGGCGCTGGACAAGACCACGCTGGAGGTGCCGCTCAAGCGCCCGCGCGGCGACTTCCGCGAGGCCGTCCTGGTGATCTTCTCCGTGGTGTTCCCCGAGGGCACCACCGACTTCACCAAGGTCGACGGCTCCGGCCCGTACACGCTCGACACCAACGACGGCAAGAACGTGGTGCTGCTGGCCAACAAGGGCTACTGGGGCGCCAAGCCGCCGCTGACCCGGCTCGACATCGCCAGGATGGCCGACGCGCCCGCCCGGCTCAACGCGCTCAAGGCAGGCGAGATCGACTACGCGGTGGGCATCTCCGCCACCGGGGCCCAGGCCGAGCGGGCCAACCAGGGCATCGAGCTCAAGCGCGGCGGCGCGGCCAACTCCAACGGCCTGTCGTTCAGCATGAACGTCAACCTCAAGCCGTTCGACGACCCGCGGGTGCGCCGGGCCGTCCGGCTCGCCGTGGACCGCAAGGCGCTGGTGGACAACTCCCTGCTCGGCCTGGCCACCCCGGGCAACGACGTGATCGGCCTCGGCCTGCCCGGCTACGCCGACCTGCCCGAGCGCACCCAGGACCTCAACGGGGCGCGGGAGCTGTTCCAGCAGGCCGGGGTCAGCGAGCTGACGCTGCGCATCGCCGAGCTGGTGCCGGGTCTGGTCGGCGCGGCGCAGCTCTTCGGCCAGCAGCTCGGGCAGGCGGGGGTGAAGCTGAACCTGGAGCAGGTCCCGGCCGACACCTACTACGCCGACCTGTCCTCGCTGGCGAAGACGCCGTTCCAGGGCTTCTACTACCTCAACCGCCCGGCCGCCGTGCACCTGGCCGCGGTGACCAACGCCAAGGCCCCGTTCAACGTGACCGGCCAGGGCGCCGACCACCAGAAGCGGCTCACCGAGGCGCAGAGCACCGTCGACGACACCGCGCGCGCGGCCAGGTTCGCCGACATCCAGCGCCGGTTCCACGACGAGGGCGGCGACGTGCTCTGGGGCTTCCAGGAGCAGGTCGACGCGGCCCGCCCCGGCGTGCGCGACGTGCAGGTGCGCGACTCGCTGCCGCTGTTCATGAAGGCGTCCGCCTGAGGAGGCAACCGTGAGAGCACTGTTGTTCCTGGCAAGAAGACTGCTCGCCGCGGCGGGCACCCTGCTGGCGGTGTCGATCGTGCTGTTCGCGGGCTCGGAGGTGCTGCCGGGGGACGCGGCGGCGGCCTCGCTGGGCACCAACGCCACCGCGGAGCAGACCGCCGCCGTCCGCGCCGAACTCGGCCTCGACCGGCCGCTGGCGGTGCGGTACGCGGAGTGGGTCGGCAACGCCGTGCGGGGTGACCTCGGGGACAGCATCGTCGAGCGCGCCCCGGTCACCGAGATCGTGGCGATCCCGCTGGCGGACACCGCGCTGCTGACCGTCCTCGCCGCGCTGGCGACCATCGTGCTGGCCACCGCGATCGGCCTGGCGGCCGGGCTGCGGCCGGGCAGCAGGCTCGACCGGGTGCTCTCCAGCGGCGCGCTGGTGGCGGTGTCGGTACCGCAGTTCGTCATCGCCGGGCTGCTGGTGCTGCTGTTCTCCACCGTGCTCGGCTGGTTCCCGGCGGTGTCGCTGATCCCGGCGGGCGGGGCGCCGCTGGACCGCCCGGAGATCCTGGTGCTGCCGGTGGCGGCGCTGACGATCTTCGCCGCGGCCTGGGCGTCCCGGCTGATCCGGGCCATCGTCATCGACGCCGACACCGCGCCGAACGTGGAGGCCGCCCGGCTGGCCGGGCTGCCGGAGTCGGTGGTCATCCGCAGGCACCTGCTGCCCGCCACCGTCGGCCCGGCCGCGCAGGCGTTCGCCTGGCTGGCCAGCGCGCTGTTCGGCGGCACGGCGGTGGTGGAGCAGATCTTCAACTACCCGGGCCTGTCCGAGACGCTGGTCAGCGCCGTGCGCCACCACGACACCCCGGTGCTGGAGGGGGTGGGGCTGCTGCTGGCGGCGATCATCATCGGTTCGCTGGTGGTCGCCGACCTCGTCGGGCTCCTGGCCAACCCGAAGCTGAGGACGGCATGACACCCGCGGCACAGACACCTCCCACGCAAACCCTGACCCGGGCCGTGGCACCCGCCCCGCCGCGGAACCGGCGCAAGCTGGTCGGCCTGCTGTTCCTGGTGCCGGGCATCCTGGTGGCGGGCCTGGCGATCATCGGCCCGTGGCTCACCGGCGCGGACCCGCAGCTCATCGTCGCACCGCCGTACACCGAGGCCGGGCCGGGGCTGCCGCTGGGCACCGACGCCACCGGCCGCGACGTGTGGGTGCGGGTGCTCACCGGCGGTCGGCCGCTGATCGTGATCCCGGTGCTGGCCACCATCGCCACCGCCGTGCTCGGCACCGCGCTGGGCGCCGCCGCGGGCTACCTCGGCGGCTGGTTCGACGCGGTGGTGTCCCGGTTCGACGCGCTGTTCCTGGCGTTCCCGCCGATCCTGGCCATGCTGATCCTGCTCAACGGCTGGGGCTACTCGCCGGTGACGCTGATCGCCGCGGTCGTCGTGACCGGGGTGCCGTTCGTGTCCAGGGTGGCCAGGGCGGCCACCGCGCAGATCGTGCACAGCGGGTTCGTCGACGCCGCCGCCGCGCTCGGCGACGGGTCGGCGGCGATCCTGGTCCGCGAGGTCCTGCCGAACATCGCCCGGCCGATCCTGGCCGACGCGGGCACCCGGCTGGCCATCGCCATCACCCTCACCGCCTCGGCGGGCTTCCTCGGCTTCGGCCCGGACGCGCCCAACTGGGGCGCGATGATCAGCGAGAACATGGAGGGCATCACCCTCACCCCGTGGGGCGTCGTCGCCCCGGCGCTCGGGCTCGCGGTCCTCGCCGTCTCCACCAACCTGGCCATCGACCGACTCGCGGGAAAGATCGGCACATGATCGAGATCACCGACCTGACCGTCGCCGACACCTCCGGCCGCGCCGTGCTCGACCGGGTCTCGCTGCACGTCTCCCCCGGTGAGCGGGTGGGCATCGTGGGCGAGTCCGGCTCCGGCAAGACCACCCTGGCCACCGCCCTGCTCGGCGCGATCCGCCCCGGCCTGCGCGCGGTCGGCGGCACCGTCACCTTCTCCGGCACCGACGTCCTCGCCCTCGACCGGCGCAGGCTGCGGGCGCTGCGCCGCGAATCGATCGCCTACCTCGGGCAGGACCCGGCCACCGCGCTCACCCCGACCCTGCGGGTGGGCGGGCAGGTGGCCGAGCTGGCCACCGACCCGTCCCCGGAGTCGGTCGCCCGGCACCTGGCCGGTGTCGGCCTGCCCGGCGACCGGGCGTTCCAGCGGCGCTTCCCGCACCAGCTCTCCGGCGGGCAGCAGCAGCGGCTGGCGCTGGCCAGGGTCCTGGCGGGCGACCCGGAGCTGCTGATCCTCGACGAGCCCACCACCGGCCTCGACGCGATCACCCAGGACCTGGTGCTGCGCCAGATCGAGGAACTGGCCGCCGCGCGCGGCATCACGCTGCTGTTCATCACCCACGACCTCGTCGCCGCCGCGCGCCTGTCCGACCGGCTGGTGGTGCTGCGGCACGGCCGGGTGGTGGAGGAGGGCCCGCTGGCCGCGACGCTGTCGGCGCCCCGGCACCCGTACACGCGGGAGCTGGTGGCGGCGGTGCCGGACGTGGCCGAGGCGTTCGAGAAGTACGGGCACTCGGTGTTCGAGACGTCGCGGGCCCCGCTGCTGGAGGTCCGCGCGCTGGGCGCCGGGCACGGCCGGGGCCGCAAGCGGGTCACCACCGCCCGCGAGGTGTCGTTCACCGTCGAGCGCGGCGAGTGCGTGGCGCTGCTCGGCGAGTCCGGCTCCGGCAAGACCACCATCGCCCGGTGCGTCAGCGGCCACCACCGCCCCGACTCCGGCGAGGTCGTCGTGGACGGGGAGGTCCTGCCCGACGTGCGGTCGCGGACCCTGGCGCAGCGGCGCAAGGTGCAGCTCGTGCCGCAGGACTCGGCGGGCTCGCTCAACCCCCGCCGCACGGTCGGCGCGGCCATCTCCCGGGTGCTGAAGGTGTTGCAGGGCCTCACCGGGGCCGCGGCGGAGGCGGAGACCGCGCGACTGCTCGCGCTCGTCGGCCTGCCCGCGGAGATGGCCGGGCGGCTGCCCCGGCAGCTCTCCGGCGGGCAGCGGCAGCGGGTGACGATCGCCCGCGCGCTGGCGGCCAAACCGGACCTGCTGGTGTGCGACGAGATCACCTCCAGCCTGGACGTGCGGGTGCAGGCCGGGGTATTGGACCTGGTGGCGTCGCTGAGCGAGTCCGAGGGCCTGGGCGTCGTGCTGATCACCCACGACCTGGGGGTGATCGCGCGGATGGCCGACCGGGTGCTGGCGCTGCGCGGCGGCGAGGTGTGCGAGCAGGGCACGGTGCACGAGGTGCTCGGCGAACCGCGGCACGAGTGGACCGCGGCGCTGGTGGCCGCGGTGCCGTCGCTGCGCGCCGAACTGGACGCCCGCGTCGCATGAGCGGCACCCGGCTGCCGTCGCTCACCGGGCTGCGGTTCGCCGCCGCCCTCGCCGTCTTCGCCTTCCACGCCGCCATCGAGGGCGTGTTCGCCGACCCCGGCCTGGGTGCCGGGCTGGGGTCGGCGGTGAGCCGGGCCGGGTTCTTCGGGGTGGAGTTCTTCTTCGTCCTCAGCGGTTTCGTGCTCACCTGGAACCACCGGCCCGGTCGGGCGCGGGCGTTCTGGTGGCGCCGGGCGCGCAAGGTGTACCCGAACCACGTGGTGACGTGGGTGGCGGCGGTCGTGCTGATGGCGGTGGCCGGGCAGGCGGTGGTGGGCTGGCAGGTGCTGCCGAACCTGCTGCTGGTGCACGCCTGGGTGCCGGTGCCGGAGGTGCTGTCGAGCGCGAACATCGTCGCCTGGTCGCTGGCCTGCGAAGTGGTGTTCTACCTGCTGTTCCCATTGCTGCACCGGGTCGTGGCCGGGGTGCGGCGGCTGTGGTGGTGGGTCGGCGGCGCGGTCGCGTTGATCTTCCTGCTGCCCGTGGTGGCGCTGGTGTTCCTGCCGGGCGACCCGGTGGTGGCGACCCCGGGCGGGCCGGTGCCGTTCCACGCCGTCTGGTTCGTCTACCTGTTCCCGCTCGCCAGGGTGCCGGAATTCGTGCTCGGGATGCTCGTCGCCCGCCTGGTGCGCGACGGGCGCTGGACACCGCCGTCGCTGGGCGTCTCGGCGCTGCTGGCCGGGTTGGCGTACCTGGCGGCGTTCACCGTGCCGTACCTGTGGTCGAAGGTGGCGGTCGGCGCGGTGCCGCTGGCGCTGGTGATCGCCTCGGCCGCGGTCGCCGACCTGCGCGGCTCCCCGTCGCCGCTGCGGTCGCGGGCGTTCGTGTGGCTCGGGGAGGTGTCGTTCGCCTTCTACCTGGTGCACCGGCTGGTCCTGGTCACCGGGCACTCGCTGTTGGGCGGCGGGGCGTGGGGCGTGCTCGGCGGGGTGGCGTTCCTGGTCGGCGCGCTCGGGGTCTCGCTGCTGCTGTCGTGGGCGCTGTACACCGGTGTGGAGCGCCCGCTGACCCGGCGAGTTGTCACGGACGGGGAAAAAGCCCGCCGGGGGTGACAAGTTCTTCCCGGTGTTGACGGCACCCTTGACCTGCGGTAACGGGCGTCAATAGCGTCCGTGGGACGGTTCGGTCAGGGGAATGGGGTTTCAGTGGTGGGTGTCCGAAGGCGTGCACTCGGGGTTCTGCTCGCGGCGGCCGCCGTCGTGGGCGGGGCCGTGGCGTTCGTCCAGCCGTCCGCGGTCGCCGCGGGCGGACCGGGAACGCTGGTCAGCTCGACCCCGCTCGCGGCCGGGCAGGTCCCCGCCGGGGCCGGGAGCGGCTACAAGATCCTCTACTCCTCCACCGGCGTCGGCGGCGCCGCCACCGACGTCAGCGGGCTGGTCTACCTGCCGCAGGGCACCCCGCCCCCGGGCGGCTGGCGGGTGCTGTCGTGGGCGCACGGCACCACCGGCCTCGGCGACCAGTGCGCGCCCTCGGCGCTCGGACCCGACGGCTACCTCTCCGGCTGGCTCAGGGCCGGGTACGCGGTGGTGGAGACCGACTACGCCGGTCTCGGCACCCCGGGCAGCCACCCCTACCTCGACGGCAAGGTCGCCGCGCACGGGGTGATCGACGCCGTGCGGGCCGGGCGCGAGCTGGACCCGGGGCTGTCGGCGCACTGGTTCGTCGCCGGGCAGTCCCAGGGCGGGCACGCGGCGATGTTCACCGGGCACGAAGCCGCCGCCTACGCCCCCGAGCTGGACTTCCGCGGCACCATCGGGCACGGCGTGCCGTCGAACCTGAGCTACTTCGTCTCGCTGATCGGCCCCACGTTCCCGCCGTCGCTGATCGGCACCGGCACCAAGACGCTGATCGCGTTCATCCTCGCCGGGATGCGCACCGCCGTGCCCGACTTCGACCTCGACTCGTACCTGACCCCGCTGGGCCGCGACGTCGTGGGCAAGGCCGACACGCTGTGCAACGGGGCGCTCGGCGCGCTGATGGCGCAGACGAACCTGGCGGACATGTTCACCAAGGACCTCGGCCCGGCGTTCCAGCAGGCCTGGGGCGCGGTGTTCGACGTCCCGGTCACCGGCTACGACAAGCCGATCTTCATCGCCCAGGGCGCCCAGGACGACACGGTGCCGCCGTCGCTGACCGGCCAGCTCGTCACGGCGTTGCAGCAGAACAACCAGCCGCTGACGTTCACCTCCTACCCGAGCGGCCACGGCGGCACGCCGGGCGCGGCGCTGCCGGACGCCCTCGCGTTCGCCGACCGGCTGTTCGCGGGCATCACCGACCCGACCACCCCGCCCACCACCCCACCGACGACACCGCCGACCACCCCGCCCGCGCCGGGTCCGGCGGACGTGAAGGCCACCGCGGACCGCGCCCCCGACGCGGGCGGCTGGTACCGCGCGCCGTTCACCGCGAAGTGGTCGGCCACCGCCGCGGCGGGCATCGCCTCCTGCACCACCACGGCCTACCCCGGCCCGGACACCGCCACCGGGTCGCTGACCGGCACCTGCACCGACAACAACGGCAAGAGCGCGGACGCGGCGTTCGCCTTCAAGTACGACGCCACGGCGCCGACGGCGGCCACGACGAGCGGCGGCTACGTCCGCTCCGGCGCTCCCGTCGCGGGCACCGCCGCCGACGCCACCTCCGGCGTGCGCGAAGCCGCGGTCACCTTCGCCGACCTGATGGGCAAGCGCGTCACCCGCCCGGCCACCTGCGCCGCCGACTGCACCACGTGGACGGCGCCGACCACCGGCCTGCGCGGGTTCTACCTGGTGTCCGCGTCCGCCGTGGACGCGGCGGGCAACGCGGGCGCGGCGAGCGCGGCCAGGCTGGTGCTGGTCCTCTAGAACCGGACAACGCGAAACGGCCCGCCCGGGACCACCCGGGCGGGCCGTACGCGTTCCGGGGCTACCAGAAGGAGACGGCGCCGCCCTCGACCGCGCCGAAGATGCGCCACAGCATGCCGTCCTTGACCACGTAGGCGCCGAACGCGACCTCCGTCGTGCCCTTGATGGTCATGGTGCTGCGGGTCATGATCGTGTCGCCGCTGTGGATGTACTCGTCCATCGAGACGAACTCGACGCCCAGGGCCCAGTACCGCTCCAGCACCTCCCGGATCTCCGCGCGCCCGCGCAGGACGCCCTGGAAGCGGGCCCACTCGGCGTCGGGGTGGTACAGCTCGACGAGGGCTTCGAAGTCGCCCCTGGCGGTCGCCTCGGCCATGGCGGCGAAGACGGGGTGGACGTCGGGGGTGGTGGCCGTGCTCGTGGCGGTCATCCGGTGCTGCTCCTCGGGGGTGGGGTACGGAACTCAGGCGACCAGGGTTTCCAGCTTCCTGGCCAGGTGGGCGGGGGTGGGCATGTGCGCCATCTCCAGGCGGATGTCCCTGGCGGACTTGATCAGGGCCTCGTCCTCCAGCAGCCGGGTCAGCTCGGCGGCGGTGACGTCGCGCAACGACCCCTCGATCGCCCCGCCGCGCTCCACGGCCGCCTTGGTGTTGGCGAACTGGTCGGCGAAGGCGGGCATGAGCATCTGCGGGATGCCCGCGTGCAGGGCGGTGAACGTCGTGCCCGAACCGGCGTGGTGCACGACCGCGTCGGAGGTCTGCAACAGCGCCGTCAGCGGCACCCAGCCGCCCAGCTTGACGTTGGCGGGCAGCGGGCCCAGCGCGTCGTAGTCGACCTTGCCCAGGGCGAGGATGAACTCGGCGTCGACCGAGGCCGCCTCCGACACCAGGCGGCGCACCGGTTCCACGCCCACGCGCTTGAGCAGCATCGTCCCGAAGGTCACGGTGATCCGCTTGCGCTCGGGCCTGTCCAGCAGCCAGCGCGGGATCTCCCCGCCGCCGTTGTGCGGCATGTACCGCACGTTCCAGCCATCGGACTCGGCCATGGACTCCGGCGAGACGTCCACGTTGAGCCGCACCGACGGCAGGCCGCCGATGCCGTGCCGCTCGCGCAGGTCGGCCATGTCGGCGAACTGCTGGTCCTCCAGGTCCCTGGTGCGCATGAACCCGATGCCGTGGCTGACCGCGGGCACGCCCAGCTTCGCCGCGGCCACCAACCCGGCGGGCCAGAGCTGCGAGTACACCACCAGGTCCGGCCGCCACGCGGTGGCGATGTCGACCAGCCCGTCGCCGATGGGGCCCGCACCCATCCGCGCCCACAGGAACGACGGGCCCTCCATCTCGGTGAACGGCTTCGCCGCCAGCTCCCGCACCAGGTCGGCGTGGTCGCGCTCCAGGTCCCGGCGGGCCTGGTTCATGTCGAACCCGGGGGCGATGTCTGCCACGTGCAGGCCGGTGGGCTGCACCAGGATGTCGCGGGTGGTGGCCAGCAGGACCTCGTGCCCGGCGGCGCGCAGGCCCCAGGCCAGCGGCACCAGGGGCGCCATGTGCGACGGGTGTGGATTGGGTGCGAACAGGACGCGCATGGGACCCCTCGTTCGTTAGTCGCGTAAGCGGCGTTCGGCCTCGGCGCGCAGCGCGAGCCGGTCGACCTTGCCGTTGGGAGTGAGCACGGGCTCGACCGGCCACAGGTGCCGGGGCAGCATGTAGCCGGGCAGGGCGGCGGCGAGCCGGGTGGCCAGGTCGGTCGTGTCAGAGCCGGTGCCGGTGCCGGTCACGAACACCACCAGCACGCCGTCGACGGCGAAGGCGGTGCCGTCGAGCCCGGGCCCGGCCGCGCGCACGGCGGCCTCGACGTCGCCCAGCTCGATCCGGTAGCCCTGCACCTTGACCTGGTTGTCGTTTCGCCCCAGGTGGACCAGGCCGACGTCGGTCAGCTCGGCGCGGTCGCCGGTGCGGTACCAGGTCTGCCCGTCCAGCTCGACGAACCTGCCCGCGTCGTTGGCCGGGTCGAGGTAGCCGCCGAACATCTGCGGCCCGGTGAACACCAGCTCACCGGCGCTCGGGTGCACGGTGTCGCCGTCGAGCAGGGCGTACCGCATCCCCGGGAAGACCTCGCCGATCGGCACCGTCCCGGTCGCGGCGGCGGTGGCCGCGTCGAACCGGTACCCGGTGCACGCCACGGCCAGCTCGGTCGGGCCGTAGAGGTTGTCGACCACCGCGTTCGGCGCGGCGGCCTGCCAGAAGGCGGCGCTCTGCACCGGCAGCGGCTCGCCGCAGAACATGGTGACGCGCAACCCGGGCAGGCTCCCCGGCCCGAGCGTGCCGCGCCCGCGCAGCGCCCCGGCCAGGCTCGGCGTGGACGTCCACACCGTGATGCCGTGGTCGCGGACGTACCGCAGCGGGTTGAGCGCCTGGAGGCGGTTGAGCACGGTCAGCGCCGCCCCGGAGGCCCAGGCCACCCACACCTCGAACATCGACAGGTCGAACGTCAGCTCGTAGACCTGGCTGAACACGTCGGTCGGGCCGACGTCGTAGCGCTCCAGGCACGCCTGCACGAACGCGCCGATGTTGCGGTGCCGGATCGGCACGCCCTTGGGCTGACCGGTCGACCCGGAGGTGAACAGGATGTAGGCCAACCCGTCGGCCGAACCCGCGGCGGGGGCGCCGAGCAGCGCGTCGCGCGCCTCGGGCACGACCACCGGCACCGACACCGGGCCGGGCCACTCCGCGAGCCGGGGGGCCAGCACCGGCGGCAGCTCCCCGAGGCCGTCGAGCTGCGCGGCACCGGCCGGGTCGACGATCAGCGCGTCGACACCCGCCGCTTCCAGCACCGCCCGGTTGCGCTCCACCGGGAACTCCGGGTTCAGCGGCACGAACACCGCCCCGGCGTACAGCGCGGCGAGGAACCCCACGTGCGACTCCACCGACTTGCTCGCCAGCACCCCGACTCGGCCCGGCGCGGCGTGCCGCAGCAGCGCCCCGGCCCACCGCCTGGCCAGCGCGTCGACCTCGGCGTAGGACCAGGTGGCCGAGTTGATCCGCAGCGCCACCCCGGCCGGGTTCGCCGCCACCCCGTCGAGGAACCAGGAGTGCAGCGGCCGGTCCGCCGTGCGCGCCGGGGTTCGCGGCAGCGCGCGTGCCGCCTCGCCGGGCACGGCCTAACCGGCCAGGCGGTCCGCGGCGATCAGCGAGGTGACCGTCGCCCAGGCCGCCCGGGGGGTGGCGAAGTTGGCGGGCACCAGCTCCTCGTCCGGGAACACCACGCCGTACATCTGCTCCAGCGAGGCGATCAGGCCCACCATGCCGATGGAGTCCAGGCCGAACGCGGACAGCACCAGGTCCGGGTCGAGCGGGGCGTCCATGTCGAGGCTGGGCAGGTAGCAGCGGATGACGCACTCGAACTCGGTGTCCCAGGTCATCGAGGCCATCGTCTTCTCCTTGTTCGTGCGGCCCGGTTCAGGCAGCGTGCACCACAGTGGACAGTTTGTGCGCGAGGTGCGCGGGGGTCGGCATCGCGGCCATCTCCAGCCGGATGTCGCGGGCGCTCTTGACGAGCGAGTCGTCGGACAGCAACCGCTCCAACTGGGCGGCGGTGATCTCCTCCAGCGTCCCGGAGATCGCCGCGCCGCGGGCGGCGACGGTCTCGGCGTTGACGAACTGGTCGCCGAACACCGGCAGCATGAGCTGCGGGATGCCCGCGTGCAGGGCGGTGAACGTGGTCCCGGAACCGGCGTGGTGCACCACCGCGTCGGAGGTCTGCAACAGCGCGGTCAGCGGCACCCACCCACCGGAGCGGACGTTGGCGGGCAGCGGCCCCAGCTCGGCGTAGTCCACCTTGCCCAGGGCGAGGACGAACTCGGCGTCGACCTCGGCGGCCTCGTCGATCAGCCTGCGCACCGGCCGCAGGCCGACCCGCTTGAGCAGCACCGTGCCCAGGGTGACGGTGATCCGCTTGCGCTCCGGCTCCTCCAGCAGCCAGCGCGGGATCTCCCCGCCACCGTTGTGCGGCATGTACCGGACGTTGAACCCGTCGGACTCGGCCATCGACTCCGGCGACACGTCCACGGTCAACCGCACCGGCGGCAGCTCGGCAACCCCGTGCCGCTCGCGGATGTCGGCCATGTCGGCGAACTGCCGGTCCTCCAGGTCCCTGGTCCGCATGAACCCGACGCCGTGGCTCACCGCGGGCACCCCCAGCTTCGCCGCCGCGAGCAGGCCCGCGGGCCAGAGCTGCGAGTACACCACCAGGTCCGGCCGCCACGCGGTGGCGATGTCGACCAGGCCGTCGCCGATGGGACCGGCCGCCATCCTGGCCCACAGGAACGCCGACCCGTCCATGTCCATGAACGGCTTGGACTGCATCTCCTCGACCACATCCGGGTGGTCGCGCTCCAGGTCGAGCCGGGCCTGGCCCAGGTCGAAGCCGGGGGCGATGTCGGCCACGTGCAGGCCGGTGGGCTTGGTGAGGATGTCGGAGGTGGTGGCGAGCAGGATCTCGTGGCCCGCCGCCCGCAGCCCCCAGGCGAGCGGGACCATCGGGAACATGTGCGACGGGTGCGGGTTGGAGGCGAACAGAACGCGCATGGCGGGCACGCTCCTCTGTGGTCTCGTGGGCCGGGTACCAGTCTCGGTGCCCGCGGCCGGTGGCACTGCCTACTTCTGAGCAAGCAGGCGGCGGGCGCGGCGCAGGTCGGCCCGGACCGCGGCCAGGACCCCGGTGCTGTCGCGGAGGTAGAAGTGGTCACCGCGGAACACCCGCAGCCCGAACGGCCCGGTCGTCACCCGCGCCCAGGCCGCGACCTCGTCCGGGTCGGCCAGCGGGTCGGCGTCCCCGGTGAAGCCGAACACCGGGCAGTCCAGCGGCGCCGCCGGGGCGGGCCGGTAGGTCTCGTTCAGCTCGAAGTCCGCGCGCAGCACCGGCAGGAAGAACTCCAGCAGCTCCGGCTGGCGCACCAGCTCCGGCGGCGTGCCGCCCAGGCCCAGCATCTCCGCGACGAAGTCGCCGCTGGGCAGGGCGTGCACGTCGCGGCGGCGGTTGGGGAGCTGCGGGGCCCGCCTGCCGGAGGCGATCAGGCAGCCCGGCCCGGCGTGGCCGGTCTCGCGCAGGCGCTTGGCCAGCTCGAACGCCACGATCGAACCCAGGCTGTGCCCGAAGAACGCGAACGGCCGGTCCAGGTGCGGACCGAGCCCGTCCACCAGGGCGTCGACGAGCGGCCCGATCCGGGTGAACGGCGCCTCCCGGACCCGGCCCTCGCGGCCGGGCAGCACCACCGGGCACACCGCGGTGTCCTCGCCCAGCGCACCCCGCCAGGGGCGGAAGAACCCGCCCCCACCGCCCGCGTGCGCGAAGCAGAACAGCCGGGTGGGCGCGTCGTCGGCGAGCGCGTCGCCGCTGATCCATCCGGCCACGGTCAGCCCCACGCGTACTGTCGGTGGTACTCGCGGACCCCGGTGAACAGCAACTGCTCCTTGCGGTCCGGGACGCGGTCGAGGATCGGCGCGTAGCCCGCCGGGTCGATGTCGCGGTCGGGCACCGGCACCAGGCACTGCTTGTTGACGGCGAGGGCGGCCAGGTACTGGTCGAAGTCGATCTCGACCCGCTTTGCCAACCGCTCGCCGATGCCCATGGTGGCCAGCTTGTCCTTGGCGGCCGGGCCGGTGATCCCGCTGAAGAACTCGCTGGAACACCCGGAACCGTAGGAGAACAGGCCGACGCGCACGGGCTCGGTGAGCGGCGCGGAGTCGATCAGGCTGGCCAGCGCCAGGTACACCGACCCGGAGCACAGGTTGCCCACGACACTCGGGTACACCAGCGACGGCGCCACCCGGCGCTCGAAGTCCGCCGCCACCTCACCCGGCCCGCGCACCCCGTGCTCGCGCAGCAGCTTGCGGTGCCCCGCCTTGACCAACCCGGCGAACGGGGTGTGCATGACCAGGTGGTCGAAGGTGGTCATGAAGTCCGCGCCGTCGACCTTCGACCGGTAGTCGGCCACGCTGTTGCTGAAGCAGTCCAGGTAGGCGAACAGGCTGCGATCCACGTCGGCGATGTCGAAGGTCGGCTCCGGGCGCGCGGAGTCCAGCGTCTCGTAGCTGTAGTTGCCGAACGCACCCAGGTCGAACTCCAGGATGGTGCCCTCGTCCCCGACCAGCACCGCCGCGGCGCCGTGGCCCGCGGCGGGCTCGGAGTACTCGGCGTGCTCGTCCACCACGGCCACGTCGGTGGCGATCACCAGCGCCTTCGCCCCCGGGGAGATCCCCGACGCCAGGTAGCCAGCGGCGAGCTGGATCGCCCCGGTCGCGCCGTAGCAAGCCTGCTTGACCTCGAAGAACCGGCAGTTGCGGGACAGCCCCAGGTACTCGTGCACGTAGGAGGCCACCGACTTGCTCAGGTCCACCCCGGACTCGGTGGAGGTCACCAGGACCTCGATGCTCGCCCGCTCCTCGTCGCTGAGCGCCGCGACGATCGGCAACGCCGCGTTGACCGCGTTCGTCACCGGGTCCTCGCACGGCAACCCGATGGACCGGCGGGTCATCATCAGGTTCTCGACGCGGCCCGGGTCCAGGCCGCGACCGCGGAACAGCTCCGGCACGGTGGCGTAGGCGTACCCGCAGTGGACGTTTAGCGCCTCGATCCCGGTCACCGCGTGCTCCGCTCGGCGAGGAAGGCGACCAGGCGGTCCACGTCCGGGACGGCGGAGAAGTCCGACATCGGCGCCTGCACCCCGAAGTGGTCCATCAGCGCCAGGATGATCTCCACCCGGTCCACCGAGTCCGCGCCGAGGTCCTTGAGGTGCTTGTGCCCGGGGATGTCGGTGACCTCCGGCAGGATGTCGCTGACGACCTCGCGCACCACGGTGAAGACCTCGCTGTGGGTGGATTGTGTGCTGGTCACCGGGACACCTCCGGGGTGGTCAGGTGGATCGTGGCGACGGCGATCGCGCGCCCGGTCGTGCGGTCGGTGGCCACCACGGTGAACACCTCGTGCCGCGGGTCGTCGACCGACCGGTAGGCCTGCACGGACACGCGCAGGACGGAATCGGCGTCGGCGTTGCCGAGGTAGCAGAGCTTGTGGTCGGTCACCACCCGGGTCAGGAAGGAGGCGTCCGAGCGGCCGAGCCTGCGCCACAGCTTGAGCAGCGCCCGGTCCACGATGGAGAAGTAGGAGGCGAAGTAGATCAACCCGACGCCGTTGATGTCGCGGGTGATGTCGATCTGATAGTCGAAGCTGGCCGTCCCGACCTGGTGGAACCCGGGGTCGGCGACGTCGTGGAACGTGTGCGAGGTGCGCGCCTGCTTGTAGGCCAGGCGGGGCGAGTACCGGGCGGGCAGCGTCGGCAGGTGCCCGTGGCGGAAGTCCGGGGGCGAACTCTTGACCAGCCCCACGTTACTGCCCTCGGCGCTGCGGGTCACCCAGCGGTTGAAGTTCTGCACGTAGAGGCAGTCCGGCCGCGGGTCCTCGAAGAACTCCACCGGGTCCACGGCGGTCCTGGCCGAACCACCACCGCTGCGGCTGATCCGGTGCAGGGTCAGCACGGACTCACTGCCGTAGTCGAAGGAGCTGGAAGCCACCTCGATGCGGTCGCCGAAGGTCAGGCCACCGTGGTGGAACTCCGGGCTGCCCTGGATGTGGTAGTAGTAGAACGCCAGGTAGGTGGGATTGCCGTCGGCGTCGCGGGCGGCGAAGACGTTGGTGTCGCACAACGCGGTCACCGTCTCCCACGTCCAGTCCCCGACCTGGCCGACGAACAGCGAGTTGTGCCCGCACATCCCCGGCCGGACGGTCAGCCGCCGCCACACGGAGTGCCCGTCCACCACGGCGAACTCCGGCTGCTCGCCCCGGCTCGGCGCTGCGCTCTCCGGCGCTGTGTTGTCCGGCGCTGTGTTGTCCGGCGCGGTGTCTGCCACCGGTTCTGCCACTGTCGCGGTCATGCCCTCACTCCGTTCAGCGCGTCGCGCTCGGCCAGGAAGCCAGCGATGAGCCGGTTGGTCTCCTCCGGGCTGGTCAGGTTCGGCCAGTGCCCGGCGTCGGCCACCTCGTGGTACCGACTGTCCTCGATCGACCCGTGCAGGAGATGCGCCGTTTTGAGCGGAATCACCGTGTCGTGCCGCCCCTGCACGATCAGGGTGGGCACGGAGATGTCCGGCAGCCGGGTCAGCAGGTTCGGCTGGGCGGCGAACACGTCCAGGTAGCGCAGCCCGGTGCGCGGGTCCATGCTCTCGCTGCGCAGCAGCAGCTCCTCCAACCGGGCGCGGTCGGCCCGCAGCCGCTCGGAACCGGTCTTGGCGATGACGTTGTCCAGGTCCTCCCTGGCCACCACCGACAACCGGTTGACCTCCCCGGACCGGTTGCCCAGCTTGTAGGAGCTGCACAGCAGCGTCAGCGAGGCGGTGAACTCCGGGTACCGCAGCGCGAACACCTGGGCGGTGATCCCCCCGAAGGAGGCCCCGGCCACGTGCACCGGCCCGGTTTCCCCGAGCGCCGCCAGCGCCCGCCGGGTCAGGTCCGCGATCCCGTCGTAGGTCAGGTCCCGCGCGGCGGTCGTGGCCCCCACCCCGGAGTGGTGCACCACGGTCACGCGGTAGGACTGCGCCAGCGCGGCGAACTGCGGCCCGAACAACCCGGCCCCGATGTTGAACGGCAGCATCAGCAGCAGCGTCCGCCCGGACCCGGCGGTGAACACCTCCACGTCCCCGTCCTCCAGGGCCAGGACCTGCCGCCGGACGTCGGGGTTGTACTCGCGCAGGACCTCCAGGTTCTCGCTGCGCGCCTGGTGCCCCTCGGCCATGGCCTCCCGGATGTCCTGGGGCACCCGGTCGGCCGGGTGGTAGGCGGCGAGCGGCCCGGTCTCCCCGGTGGCGGGCACCAGGTCCGGGATCGGGGTCGGGTCCGCGAGGAACGCCAACAGCCGGGTGGTGATCGTCCCGATGTCGGTCAACCCCAACGGCACGGCGAGCCGCACCAGGTTCTCCCCCGCCAGGTGCCCACCCGCCCGGATGCCGGTGACGCGGTAGAGAGCGGTCAGGAAAGCCTGCACCGGGTGGGCGTGGGTGGCGGAGAGGTGGGAGACGTCGAGCAACACGCAGTGCGCGTCCCCCCCGCCGCGCACGGCCGCCCCACCCTGCTCCAACGCCGTCCGCAACGTCGTCACCTGGGCGACCCGCCTAGCCGTCGCCTGTTCACTCCAGGCCCGGTCGGCCAACGCCTTGGCCAGGGTGGTCCGCGCGTGCAGCCCGATCTCGTGCCCGCGCGAAGCCACCCGCTCGTTCAGGTGGTGCGCCACCTCCGGGTCACTGGTCGCCACCACCCCACCGAAGTCCACCCCGAAGTCCTTGGAAAGACTGAGCGTCACCGCGTCGGCCAACCCCAGGACGTCGGTCACCACGTCCCACACCGGCCGCTGCTGCCCCGGCTCCAACCGAGTGATCGCCAACGCGTTCTCCAACACCCGCGTCGCGTCGAGGACGAGCGGAACCCCGTGCAACCGGGCGGTGTCCCGAACCCGCCGCAGGTTCCCCAACGACATCGGCGCCCCACCCCGCGAATTCGCCCCCACCTCCACGCACACGAAGGCGGTCCCCCGCTCCAACGCGGCGTCCAACGCCTCGATGTCGAGATCCCCACCGAACGGGCAATCCAGGTCGACGGTGGGCACCTCCCGGGGCTCCAACCCGTTGTCGACGAGGTTGAAGTACCAGGACGGGAACACCCCGTTGTGCAGCACAACCCCGCGCCGCGGCCACGCCCGGCACAGAGCGGCCTCGGCGGACTTCCCGGACGCGGTGGGCACGATGGTGTCGAAGGGGAGCGTCCCCGCGATCGCCCGCCCGGGCGCCCCCTCCAACTCCCGCCGCCGCTGCCCCACCGCGGCGTGCCCCAACTCCGCCCACGAGTCGGTCAGCAGGTCGAACTCGACAGCGGCCGACGGCACCAGCAACGGGTTGTGCCCGTGATCGGCCAACACCCGATCCCGATCCCCCAACGCGACATCAGCGGTGACCCGAGCCACCCCGGCGATCCCGGCCGCCCCACCCGCGGAACCACCGGCACCCACCTGGCCAGCCACACCCGCCGAATCGGACCCGCCTGCCCGCCCAACCGCGCCCACCGAGCCCGCCTGCCCCGCCGTACCCACCGGACCGGACGTGCCCACCAAGCCGGACGCACCCACCGAGCCACCAGCACCCACCCGGCCAGCGGTGCCCACCGAGCCCGCGTCGCCCACCCGGCCACCGGCACCCACCCGGCCAGCGGTGCCCACCGAGCCCGCATTGCCCACCCGGCCACCGGCACCCGCCAAGGCAGCGTCGCCCACCTGACCAGCGGTGCCCACCGAGGCAGCGGCACCACCCGCGCCGACAGCACCTCCCGCAGCCGCAGCACCCGCCGCACCCACAGCACCGACACCCGCCGCGGTCCCCCCACCGCCCAAGATCATCCGGCCCTGGGGACCCCCGATTTCCACATTACCGTCCACACCCGACAATCCGGAACCTGCGCCGTCGGCCCTGTGGACAACCTCCGTCAGCGCCTCGGCACCCGCACCCCCACCAGCCGTCCCCAAGATCAACTTTCCCGGGGGACCCCCGTTTTCAACGTTACCCGGGGGGACCGACGGTTCGGAACCTCCGGCGGCGGTCCTGTGGACAACCGGGGGCGTGGACTGGCGGGCGGCGCGGTTGGCCGGGTTGGCGATCATCAGGATGATGTCGGCGACGTCGGCGTTGGGGACGCCCGCGGGCCTGCACAGGTAGACCGGGAGGTTCGTGGTGCGGAACTTGTTCTTGAAGCGGAAGTTCCCGTCGCCGGTGAAGATGCCCTGGGAGCGGAGCTCCTCCAGGCCCGCCTCCAGGTCGGGGTCGGCGTTGGGGGAGTTGGCGACCTTCGCGCCGAAGCTGCCGCCGAAGCTGAAGACGGTGGCGCCCTCGGCCACGGTCCGCTCGATGATCTTCACCACCGTCCACTCCAGACCGCCGAGCGGCATGTCGTGGCGGTAGAACTCCAGGTCGAGCAGGTAACCCGCCTGCGACGGGATCTTGGTGACGATGACGGCGCTGACGATCCGGTCGGCGACGCTGGTGAGGAACATGCGGTGCCGGGGGGCCAGCACGCCGTGGCCGATCTCCTCCCGCACCGTGTGCACGTACGGGTTGACCATCGGCTTCCCGTCGGCCCACTCGTCGATGATCTCGGTGATCTGGCGGTCGACCGCCGGGTCGGAGCCGACGGCGTACTCGGTCAGCGCGCAGCGGCCCGCGCGCTCGAACTTGTTCAGCACGTACCGCAGCCGCTGCATCTTGCTGCCCTGCACGGTGAACGTGCTCAGGTCGTCGAGCCGCTGCAACGCGCCGAACGGGGTCGCGGTGAACGGGATGCCGTCCGCGTCCTCCAGGCGGTCGAGGCCGAGCAGGTTCGGCTGGAGGCCGTTGGCCGCCGCGTACTCGGTGTACTCGCGCGCCAGCCGCGGGAAGTACGCGTCCGGACCGACGTAGCTCCAGGAGAAGATCACCCGGTCGCGGCGGGAGAAGTTGAAGTACCCCTTCCGCTCCGCACCGAGGAAGATCAGCGGCGCGATGTCGCGGCCCGGCAGCCCGCCCTCACGACCGTGGTCGCGCTCCAGCTCGGCGACGACGGCCGCGAACTCCGGCCGCTCGTCCAGCCGGTCCTTCTCCAGCACGGTCCAGTCGCCACCGCCGATGACCATCGTGGGGACGAACGCGCTGTCCACGGTGGCCAGCTTCGCGGCGATGTCATCACCCAGCTGGGCGGTCAGCTCCGCCACGGTCGGGTGATCGAAGAGGAGCGTCTTGCGCAGCGCCCCGAACCGCTTCTCCAGCGCCCCGACGACCCGCAGCATGTCGAACGAGCTGAACCCGTTGTCGGTGAACGACACGGCCGGGTCCACGTCCCGCCCCAGCTCCTCGGCGATGAACCGCCGCACCAACTCCACCGGCTCCCCCACCGGCACGGCAGGCGCCGCCACGACGGCCGGGGTCTCCACCACCGGCGCCGGGGCCACCGGCGCAGCGGCAACCGGCGACGCGGCAACCGGCAGCGGGGCGACCACCACCGGCCCGGCGGCAACCGGCGACGCGGCAGCCACCACCGGCCCGGCGGCCATCGGCGGCACCGCGGCGAGCGCGGGCACCACGGCCGCAGGCTCAGCTACCGCGGGCTGAGCCTGCACGGGCTGGGCGGACGCGGTGATCCCCAACCCCGCCACGAAGGCGTCCAGCTCGTCGATGGTGTCGTACTCGTACAGCTCGGCGGCGGTCAGCTCGGTGCCCAGTTCGGCGTTGAACAGGCGGGCGAAGTCCATCCGGAAGATGGAGTCGAGCCCCAACTCGGTGAACGAGGAGTCGTCGGCGATCTCGTCGGTGGGGATGCCGAGGATCTCCGACAGCTTCTCCCGCACCGACTCCCGCAGCCCCGCACCCGCACTGCTCGCGGGCTGCACGGCGACCGGCGCGGCCACGGCCACCGGGGCCGGGGCGACGACCGGTGCGGCCGGGGGCGCGGACCGGGTCGGGGTGCTCAGGACGAGCTTGGGTCCTCGTGGGCGGGGGCTGGACATCGCTCGTCCTCCGGTGTCTGTGCTCGAACTGGTGGGTCGGTCGGGTGAGCCGGTTCGGGGGGTGGGAACGGTGACGGGAAGCCTCACCTCGGCTGCGGCGCCCACCACTTGCGGCGACTCCGCGACCTTGTGGGCCGCTGCCACGCCGGGCTCGGCCACCGGCACGTCGGCCCCGGGAGCGGTGTGGGCGGGAACCGCCGTGGTGGTCTCCCCGCCCGGTGCCGCGGGCCGGTCGACCGGGGTGAACCAGTGCCGGGTGGTGGCGAAGGGCACCGGCGGCAGCGGCACCCGGTTCGGCCTGCGGTGACCCCACCACTGCTGCCACGGGACCTCCGCGCCCGCGGCCCACAGCCGGGCCAACTCCTCCGCGGGCTCGTCGCCGGTGGCCGGGGCCGCGTTCTTCACCGCCGTGCCGCGGACCCCGTCGAGGGTGCGGAGCCGGGCGACGAGGTCGGCGCGGTCGCTGGTCGCGATCACGAGCCGGGCGGCCCTCGGTGCCCGACCGGTTTGCAGCGTGTGGGCGACGGTGGCGAGGTGGGCCGCCGGCGTGGCCTCCAGGTGGTCGGCCAGCGCGGTGGCGTAGCGGGCCAGCGACTCCTCGTCCGGCGCCGACAGCGGGACCAGGTACCGCCTGCCGTCCACGGTGGCGCACCGCGGCCGCGCCGGGCCGTTCTCCAGCACCAGGTGCGCGTTGGTCCCGCCGAACCCGAACGAGCTGATGCCCGCCCGCAGCACCGGCACACCCGCGTCCGGCACCGGCTCCCACACCCGCGCGGCGGACAGCACCTCGAACGGCGTCCCGGCCAACCGCAGGTACGGGTTCGGCGAGGAGTAGTGCAGGGAGGCGGGGAGCACGCCGTGGCGCATCGCCAGGACCACCTTGAGCACGCCCGCGATCCCGGCCGCGGCTTCCAGGTGGCCGATGTTCGTCTTCACCGTGCCCAGGGCGATGTGGCCGGAGGCGGGCAACCCGCGGGACCCGTACAGCTCGGTGAACGCCTTCTTCAACCCCTCCGCCTCGATCGGGTCACCGAGCCGGGTGCCGGTGCCGTGCGCCTCGACGTAGGTGACGGTGTCCGGGTCGACCCCGGCGTCGCGGTGCGCGCGGACGAGGACGCGGGCCTGGGCGAGCGGGTTGGGGGCGGTGAGGGAGGTGCTGCGCCCACCGTGGTTGACGGCGCTGCCCTTGATCACCGCGTACACGTGGTCGCCGTCGTCGAGGGCGCGGCGGAGCGGCTTGAGCAGCACCGCGCCCGCGCCCTCCCCGCGCACGTACCCGTCAGCGGCGGCGTCGAAGGTCTTGCACCTGCCGTCCGGGGACAGCATCCCGGACTTGGTGAACGCGATCAGCAGCCCCGGGCTGAGGATCACGTTGACCCCACCCGCGATGGCCTGCGCGCACTCCCCCGCCTGGATCGACCGCACCGCCCGGTGGATGGCCACCAACGAGCTGGAGCAGGCGGTGTCCGCCGTCTCGCTCGGCCCGCGCAGGTCGAGCAGGTAGGAAACCCGGTTGGCCAGCACGGAGTGCGCGATCCCGGTGGCGGTGTGCGCCTCGACGGCGACACCGTGCTCCTTGAGCAGCTCGTCGTAGTCGGTGGTGGCGACCCCGGCGAACACCCCGGTCTCGGTGCCCGCGAGCGCGCTCGGCCGGTACCCGGCGTCCTCCACCGCCCGCCAGGCCTGCTGGAGGAACAACCGCTGCTGCGGGTCCATCACCGCCGCTTCGCGCGGGGAGATCCCGAACAGCTTGGCGTCGAAGGCGTCGATGTCGTCGAGGAACCCGCCGCGCGCATCCCGGCTGTCCGGGTTCGCCCGCAGGTCGGCCCGGTCCTCCGGCACGGTCCGCACCAGGTCGGCCCCGGCCACCAGGTTCGCCCAGAACCCACCCGTGTCGGCGGACCCCGGGAACACCCCGGCGATCCCCACGATCGCCACCGGCTCCGCGGCCGAGTAGCCGCCCGCGGCCACCCCGACGGGCGATTCCACGCTCCCCGGCCCAGCCTGCTCCGTGCGGCCCGAACCGACCTCAGCGCCCCCGCCGTGCGTCCCGGCGCTCCTGCTCGACCCAGCAGCCCCGCTCACCTCGGCACCCACAAACGACTCGGCGGCTTCGCCCGACCCAGCACTCGCAGGTGGCCCAGCAGCCTTTCTCCGTTCGGAACTCACAGGTGGCTCAGCAACCCCGCCCAGTCCTCCACTCCCACGTGGCCCGGCAGCCTCTCGCAGCCCGACATCCACACCTGGTCCAGTGGCTTCGCTCAGTCCGGCGCTCCCGATCGGCCCGGCAGGCTCGCCCAGCCCAGCATCCGCACCTGGCCCGGTGGACTCGCTCAGTCCAGTGCCCCCGAGTGGCTCAGTTGCCTCTCGCGGCACAGCACCCGCAAGTGGCTCAGCGGCCTTGCCGAATCCGGCGCTCCCGCTCGGCTCAACAGTTCCGCGCAGCCCAGCGCCACCACTCACCTGAGAATTCCCGCCGAACGCGGAATCACCCCTCACCCCAGCGTTCCCGCCCACCCCGGCGCCATCCCCCACTCCAGCTCCACCACCCAGCCCAGCGGACCCACTCCGCGCCCCGACGATCAACCCCGACAGCTCCCCTGTGGACAGCTCCCCGAGTTGCCCACAGGCAAGATCCACATCAGCCGTTCCGTCGCCCACCGGCGGTAGACTGGCCTCGGGGTCAGCCCCCTGGGTGCGGTGGGGCATGTGGGGCGCGCGCGCGAGGGGGGTCGGGGGGGCGGGGGTCAGGGCGGTGGGGTGTTGGGTGCGGAGGTGGTCGGCGAAGGCCAGCAGGTCGGGGCACTCGAAGAGGACCGTGGGGAGGAGTTCCAGGCCGAAGCGGTC
>NZ_AYXG01000036.1 GCF_000564855.1 Actinokineospora spheciospongiae | reverse complement strand
GCGGTGGGGGATTCGGGGAAGGTGGTGTCGGGGCGGGGGACGGGGTTGTAGCGCCATTCGGCGGCGGCCAGGGCGTCGGCGGTTCGTTGGGGGGTGGGGGAGGTCGGGAGGGCCAGTTCCAGGCAGCGGACGGCGAAGGGGCCGTCGTCGGTGGCTGCTGCGGTGTGCAGGACGTCGGTGGCCCAGGGGTGGTCGGTGCGGCCTGCGGCGACCAGGTGGTGGGCGACCTCCGTGGGGCAGGCGCCCCGGTCGTGCAGGAGGGCGGCGGCTCGGTGGTGCAGGTCCGCTCGTTCTTCTCCGGTGAGGGCGCCCAGGACCGCTTCCCGCACGGCGGTGCGGGCGATGCGGCCGCCGGACATGAGGCCCGCCGAGGTCAGGGCTCCGGTCATGGTCGCCACCGCTGACCTGGTGGTGCCCGCCAGGTCGGCGATGAGGCCGGGGAGGGCCTGGTTGCCGAGGACCGCCGCCGCCTTGGCCAGGTCGGGGACGCCGTCGTCCCAGCGGTGCAGGCAGGACAGGACGGCCTGGCGGAATGCCGTGCCGTGGCCGGGTTCGGCGGGGGCGTCGGCGAGGAGGGCGTGCAGGAGGACCGGGTTGCCGCCGCTGATCCGGTGGTGGGCCGCCACGTGGGCGCGGTCGGGGGGTGCTCCGGTGCTGCGGGCGATCAGCTCCGCCACGCCGGTGGCGGACAGGGGTGCCAGGCGGACCCGGTGGTCGGCGGTGCGGACCAGGTCGGTGCCGGAGACCGGTTCGCGTTCGGCCAGGACGACCAGGACCGGGGCGGCGGCCGAGCGGCCGCGCAGCGCGGTGAGGACGTTGAGCGATTCCGCGTCCACGTGCTGCACGTCGTCGACGGTGAGGACGACCGGGCCTCGGGCGGCGGCGGCGAGGGTGGATTCGACGAAGCGGGACGTGGACGGGTCCGGCAGGCCCGCGGCCAGTTGGCGGACCGCGCCGAGCGGTAGGTCCTGTTCGCCGCGCGAGCCGGTGGCGGTCAGCACCAGTGCGCCGGATTCCAGGGCGTGGTCGGCGAAGTCGGCGAGCAGCGTGGTCTTGCCGCAGGCGAGTGCGCCGGTGACGGCGGCGAAGCGGCCCGCGCCCGCGGCGCTCTCGGCCAGCGCGCGCGCCAGACCGGCCCCGGCGGTTCGGCGTTCGACCAGCGCCATCCGGTCTTCCCTCCACCCCGCGAGCGGTGCACGGCCTGGGAAATGTACTCCCGGTCCGCAAGTCCGGAGAAGCCGTGACCACCCCGCACCCGGCGAGCTTCGCTCGACAACACCGCGCATCCTGCGGCACGTCGGTGAAAACCCGGCGGTCAGGGGGTTTTAGGGGTACCGGCGGTCACCCCTACCGGCGCGCGGGCGGGCGTGTTCTTCGTACCGATAGGACAACCGCGTGTGCCGCGGTAGGGGTGGACATGGGGGTTGTCGGCCCGCGCCCGCGCTGGAACAGTCGGCCGGGGTGGGCGCGGTCCGCACGGGCCGGGTGACGCTGATCACCAACATGCCCGCGGCAGTTCGCCCACCGCGGCGGACTTCCGGGTCACCATGGGAGCTGCTCCCGGTGGAGCGCGGGCTTTCCCGAACGGCACTTTCCAGGACGGCGGAGGGACACCGATCCGACATGGCAGCGACCGACACGACCGAGCTGTGGGTGCGCAGGTTCCACCCGTCCCCGGACGCGGCGGCGCGCCTGCTGTGCCTGCCGCACGCGGGCGGTTCGGCGAGCTACTTCTTCCCGGTGTCGCGGGCGATGGCGCCCCGGGTGGAGGTGCTCGCGGTGCAGTACCCGGGGCGGCAGGACCGGCGGCACGAGCCGTGCCTCGACAGCGTGCAGGCGCTGGCGGACGCGCTGGTCGACGTGGTGGTCCCGTTCGCGGACAAGCCGCTGACGCTGTTCGGGCACAGCATGGGCGCCTCGCTGGCCTACGAGCTGGCGATCCGGTTGGAGGCCAGGGGGGTGGTCCCGGCCGGGTTGTTCGTCTCCGGGCGGCGGGCGCCGAACGCGGTGCGCGACGAGCGGGTGCACCTCAGCGGTGACGACGGGCTGATCGCGGAGATCAAGCGGCTCAACGGGACCGAGTCGCAGTTGCTCGACGACGACGAGGTGCTGCGCATGGTGCTGCCGTCGATCCGCGCCGACTACAAGGCCGCCGAGACCTACCGGCCCACCCCGGGGCAGTCGGTGTCGGTGCCGATCCGGGCGCTGGTGGGTGACAGCGACCCGAAGGTGACCCCGGAGGAGGCGGCGCGCTGGGCCGAGCACACCACCGGGCCGTTCACGCTGGAGGTGTTCCCCGGCGGGCACTTCTACCTCAACGCCGTGGTGCCGCAGGTCATCGACCGCATCTCCCGGCACATCGAGAACAGCCTGGCGACCGCCGACTGAGGGGCCGCCGGGTGGGCCGGGGTCACTCCCGGCCCACCCGGCGGTCACGACCCCGGCGGGGTGGCACAGCCGGTCGACACCGCCGATCGGCTGCGTCGACCGGGCCCGCCGCTCAGTTCTCCTCCGCCGCGGCGGAGGCGAGGAGCTGCTGCGGCAGGCCCGCGGGCAGGTCGGTGCGGCGGCTGACGTTCAGCTTCCGGTAGACCCGGGTCAGGTGCTGCTCCACCGTGCTGACGGTGATGTAGAGCTTGCCGCCGATCTCGCGGTTGGTGTGCCCGAGCGCGGCCAGCACCGCGACCCGGCGCTCGGCGTCGCTGAGCAGGTCGAGCACCGCCGTGTCCGCCGTCCGCCGGTCCGTGGTCTGTTCGGGCACGTCCGCCTCCCGTCCCGGCAGCAGCTCGCGGGTGAGCGGCTCCGCCTGGCAGCCCTTGGCAAGCTGGGCCGCGCGGCGGGCGACCGTGCGGGCCTTGTCGCAGTCGGCCGCGGCGTTGTGCGCGTGGCTCAGCGCCAGCAGCGACCGGGCGAGTTCGTAGCGGTCGCCGCCCGCGTGCAGCGCCTCCACCGACTCCAGCAGCAGCGCGGTGCGCCGGTCGGCGGTGGCCGCGGCGGCCAGCACGCGCAGCGACTGGCCGCGGGTGCGCGGGCCGTCGCAGCCGGGCCGGGCCAGTTGCTCGGCCATCAGCGCGCGGGCCGCGTCCCGGTTGCCCAGCGCCAGGTGCGCGGCGGCGGCGCCTGCGCGCCACGGCACCAGGGTCGGCAGGTCCAGGTCCCAGTGCGCCATCAGCGCGCCGCAGCGCTGGTGGTCGGCGAGCGCGGCGTGCGCGCGGCCGGTGGCCAGGTTGTGCCCGGCGCGGGCGTGCAGGTAGCGCAGGCCGAACTGGGTCTGGAACATGGCCTCCGGCACCGGCGTCCGCAGCAGGGTGGCGGCGAGCTCGTGCTCGCCCATGGCGGTGGCCGCGGCCACCCGCACCGACAGCGGCACGCCGATCGCCACGCCCCACCCCTGCGGGGTCAGCAGGTCGATGGCGGCCTGGGCGCGCTCGGCGGCGGCGGGCAGGTCGCCCTGGCGCAGCGCCACCTCGGCGCGGATCGCGCCCAGCACGGCCAGCCAGGTGTCGGCGCCGCGGCCGGTCGCCTCGGCCAGCAGCGCGTCGCACCAGTACGCGGCCCGGTCGTTGCGGTCGGCCAGGACCAGCGCCACCAGCGCGGAGAGCTGCGAGCCGAGGGTCTGCTCGCCGAGGCGGCAGCTCTGCAGGATCTGCTCGGCGGCGGTGACGATCTCGGTGCGCGCGCCGCCGCCGCGGATGCGTTCGAGCATCGCCGACACCCGCGACCACGGGTCGGCGATCACCCCGGCCACCCGGGGGGCGGGCACCGCGGGGACAACCGTCGGGTGCAGGAACTCCAGCCAGCGCAGGGCCAACCCGGCCTGGCCGGTGGCGGGGGCGTGCGCGGCGGACCCGGACAGCTCGGCCAGGGTTTCCGACAGCTCGCGGGTGTGGCCGTACCAGAGCAGAAACTTGGCCAGGTGCAGGCGGTTGCGCGGGGTCAGCCTGCCCGCGGTGCGCGCGGCGCGCAGCGGACCCAGGTAGCGGGCGGCGGCGGAGGGGTTGCGCCGCCACTCCACCCGCAGCAGCAGGGTGATCAGGTCGGCGCGCTCGTCGTCGTCGCGGGTGATCCGGGCGGCCAGTTCCAGGCCGCGCAGCGCGGGGGCGAGCCGGTCGGCGACCAGGTCCTCCTGGGCGGCGTGGCGCAGCACCGACACCGCCCACTGCCCCTCGACCGGGGCGTCCAGGTCGGCGGCGGCGGTCAGGTGCGCGGCCACGTCGGCGGCCTGGGCGCCGTCGCGCAGCCGCAGCCGGGCGGCGCGCAGGTGCAGGTCGGCGCGGTCGGCGGTGGCCATGCCGTCGAGCACTGCGGTCTTGGCCACCGGGTGCCGGAAGCGGCCCGCGTCCAGCAGCCCGGCCAGCTCCAGCACGTCGAGCGCCTGCGCGGCGGCGTCGGAGGTCATCTCCAGCAGGGCGCCGAGCAGCGCCGGGGTGGCGGCGTCGCCGAGCAGGGCGAGCCCGCGGGCCACCTGGCGCATCGCCGGTTCCCCGCGGTGCAGGCAGGCCAGCACGCCCGCGGCGAACTCCGGCCCCACGGCGACGTCGGGCTCCCCGGCGCGGGCACCGGCGCGCAGCGCGGCCCGGTGGTCCTCGGCGAGGGCGTTGACCAGCAGCGGGTTGCCGCCGCTGATGGCGTGGTGCACCGGGGCGAGGGCGGCGACGGTGGCCGGGTCGAACCGGTCGGCGAGCAGGTCGGCGACGCCCTCGGCCGACAGCGGGGACAGCCGAAGCTGCGAGGTGTTGGGTTGGCGGGTGACCTCGGCGCGGAACACGGCCTGGGTGGGGCGGGGCTGGGCCCACTCGGTGAGCACCACCAGGACGCGGCCGAAGCGCATCCGCCGCTGTAAGTAGAGCAGGGCCTCCAGCGAGGCGCCGTCGGCGAACTGCACGTCGTCGACGGCGATCACCACGGGCTGCTTCTTCGCCAGCTCGATCAGGGTGGCGCAGAGGGTGTCGAGCAGCCGGGCCCCGGCGCGGCCGAGGGCGTTCGGGTCCTCGACCGGCTCGGCCTGCTGGGCGCGGACCCGGCGGGTGGCGTCCTCGGCCAGCTCGACCGGGATCGCCGGGCTCTGCGCGAGTTGCAGGACCACGCCGAAGCGCAGCGTCCGCTCGGCCCGCGAGCCGGTGGCGGTCATCAGCACGGCCCCCGCGGCGGCGACGTGCTCGGCGAAGGTGTGCAGCAGTTCGGTCTTGCCGCTGGCGACACCGCCGCTGACGAGCGCGACCTGGCCCCTGCCCCGGATGCACTCGGCGTAGAGCCGGGTGAGTGTGCCGAGTTCCTCGTGCCGTTCGACCAGCGCCATGGTCTGCCTCTCCGCTTCTCCCGCGCGTCCCATCCGCGTGCACGGTGGGAACTCTGTCGCCAGTCACGCAGTGTGACGGTTTTTCTCCGTTCCCCCACCGTCCGGGATGAATCTAACGGCTTCGACGGCCATTGTGGAAGCTTTGCCAATTGACTCGATGAACAATGCGATTCCCGGAGGTGACCGCACCCGCGCAGTGGCCCATTCGGCCCATCCGGCTGGGCCCGCAGGGGGTATCCGGCTGCCCGCCTCTTCCCATGGCCGAGGACTTTTCGCAATGGACGAAATAGGTCACGACGCCGAAGGGTAGTCACTGGCCATGTTCGCTACGGTTGGTGAGTCACCAACCGTAACCTCAAGAGTGCCTTAAGTAGTCGCAGTTGAGGAGGCCAAGGTGAGCCCGGGACGCACACCGCCGAACCCGCACCACCGCTCGGCGACCCTCCCGAACGGCACCCGCGGACCCGGAGCGGACACTTTTCCGACACCTCGGATTAACCCAACCGAGTGACGCCGGGAATTCAACGGCAGCCAATCCGAGACCTAATTGCGACAGGACCAATGCGATCGAACACGCCGGGGCGGCACCTTCGGGGTCAATGCGCGCCCGCGATGGCGGCGCTGCGCCGTATCCACAGCAGACCCAGCACCGGCAGCACCAGCGGGACGAATCCGTAACCCCGCCCGAATAGCGACCACACGGTCGCATCGGGGAAAGCGGCCGGGTCGAGCAGGCTGAACGCGCCCACCGCCACGACCCCCACCAACTCCACGGTGCAGGACACCACCGCCACCCGGCGCGAGGCCGCCGAGCCCCGCACGAGCCCCACGGTCGCCACCACGTAGACCACGGCGGCGAGGGCGGAGAGCAGGTAGGCCAGCGGGGCCCGGTCGAAGTGGGTGCCGAGCTGCACCGCCGACCGCGCGCACGCGGCGAGGGCGAACAACGCGTAGACGGCGATCAGCAACCGGCCCGGGCCGCTGCGGGTGGCCGCCCGCAGCCCCGGCCGGGCCTGCCCGTGCGGCTCGGCGCTCGGCGCGGGCTCGGGGGTCGGGTGGGAGGGGGTGTGGGGATCGGGTTCGAGGGCAAGCCGTGCCCCAGGTCCGGGGTCGGACTCAGCACTCGGGTGCTCGTCGGGTCGGGAGCTGGCCTCGGGAGCCGGGTGCGCCTCGGGGCGGAGGCCGGACTCGGAACCCGGGTGCGCATCGAGTCGGGGAGCGGACTCAGAGGCCGGGTGCGCGTCGGGTCGGGCGCCGGACTCGGCAGCCGGGTGCGCGTCGGGTCGGGGGTCAGACACCGGGGACCGCCGCCCAGACCTGGTCGAGTCGCAGGTTCAGCACCGGGACCACCAGGCAGCCGATCACCAGGACCGCGATGCCCCACCGGGTGCGCTCGGCCAGTGCCCAGAACACCGCGATCGGCAGCACCAGCAGCGCGCCCAGCAGGTAGCCGCCGAAGGTGAGCGCCTCGACGTCGCGGTCGGTGGTCGCCAGGTTCACGAAGCCGACGACCGCCTGCGCCAGCAGGCCCAGTTCCAGCAGCACCAGCAGCCCGAGGTAGGCCCACCCGTCCGGGCGGCCCGGCAGTGGCGGTCGGAGCAGCACGACCAGGACCAGCGCCCACAGCGCGGCACCGAGGGCGACCCAGTTGAGCACGGAGGTCAGTGCGTCGACCACCGGCACCACCGCACACCCGAGAACCCGCGCATGTCCAGAGCTTCGCACGGCCAGTCGGCGGGAAGCACGTCGGGGCGGGGCGGCCGGGTGCCACAATCGACCCCGGCCGACGACATACGGTGTACCGGGGGGTGCGATGTCGACAGCGAACCTGCCCGCCCTGCTGCGGGACCCGACCCGCCGCGCGGAGGCGGTGGCCGCGGTGGGCGACGCCCTGGCCGCGCTGGGCCGGGGGGCTCCGGCGCGGTGGGTGCCGGACCCGGAGCGGGTCCGGCGCCTGCGGCGCGGGCTGATCGCCGGGACCGACTTCGACAGCCTGGCCGAAGACCTGCGCCTGCTGTCAGAGGACGAGGCCGCCGAACTCCTGGCGGGTGAGCCGGACCGGTGGGACCGCGCGGCCATCACCGCCGTGGTCGGCCGGTTGACGCCGAGCGCGATCCCGGTGGGAGCGCTGGCCCGGCTCTGGCTGACCACGCACACCGGGTTGAGCACGGGGGACGTGGCCGCGCTGCTGGGCCCGGCACCGCGGCGGACCCTCTACCGCGGCCTGCTCCCCCTGCTCACCGACGACCTGGCGGGTCTGCTGGCCGCGGAGCTGCTGGCCGATGTGCTCGACGGTACCCGGCCCGCCCACCCGACCCCGGAACCCGCCGATCTGCCCGACCAGCCCCGGGACAGCACCGGACACTGGACGCCGGTCGACGAGGACCCGGGTGACCACGACCACGCCCCCCAGCAGGGGAGTGGTGGTCGACCTCCCGCCAACGGCGGGTATGGCCAGGCCTTCCCACCTGCGGACAGGGTGGACCCGTGCGCACCGTCCGGCGGTCGCGGCGCCGGGGCGGAGCGGGTGGCCTGGCCCGTGGTGGCGGCGCCGGAGGTGGTGCCGACCGACACGGAGTTCGACCTCGTGGTGGGCATCGGGGCCGAGCCCTCGGCGGAGGTGACCGGCACCGGGTCGCTGCGGGTACCCGCCGGGGATGTGCTGATCGAGGTGACCGTGATGTTCGACCCGGTGGCGTTCGCACCGGTGGGGTGGGCGAACCCGGTGACGTTGGCGGCCACCGGCACCAACCCGTTCCCCCGGATCAGTCTGCGGGTGCGGGCGCTGGCCGGGGTGGACCTGGGGGTGCGGCGGGAGATCGGGGCGGCGTACTTCGTCGGTGGGGCGTTGCGCGGGTACGGGTCGCGCACGGTGCAGGTGACCGATGGGCCCGGGGAGCGGTTGGACCTCGTCGACGGGGACAGCCTGGACCTCGGGCCGCTGTTGGCGGCTGACGCGCCGGACCTGGTGGTCGTGGTGGAGCGCGGGGCGGATGTGTGCGGGCAGACGTTGTTGTGGAGTGCGCGGTCCCCCTTGGCGGGGGTGGTGGGGGCGCCGGGGCCGCACCGGGTGGGGATCGGGGACGATCCGGCCGGGTTGGCCCGGGCGGTGCGGTTGAAGATGGGGTCGGTGGCCGATCCGCGGGACGCCGTGTTGACGTTGGTCGGGTTGGGGCGGGAGATCGGGGACAAGGTGCCGGTGCCGGTCGCGGACGCGATCCGGGCGGTGGTGGCGGCGCGGGCCCCGGCGCCGCCGTCGGTGTTGCTGCTCAGCGCCGAGCCGCACGTGCCGTGGGAGTTGGCGGTGTTGGGCGAACCCGAGCCGGACCGCAGTCCGTTCCTGGGGGCCCAGGTGGTGCTGGGGCGGTGGGTGTTGGACACCCGGCGACCGCGGCCGACGCCGCCGGTGCGCGCTTCGGGGGCGGGGCGGGCGGTGGTGACGGCCCGGTACGAGGGGGTGCCGGGCTGGAGCCGGTTGCCCAGTGCCGAGGCGGAGGCGGCGGGGTTGGCGGCGGCGTACCCGCCGTGCGCGGAGGTGGCGCCGCTGCACTCGGCGGTGTTGGACTTCCTGGAGTCGGGGCCGCCCGCGCGGGCGGTGCACTTCGCGCTGCACGGCAAGTTCGACCCGGACAACGCCCAGGACGGCCTGGTGCTGCTGGCCCCCGCACCGGCCGACCCGAACCGGCTGGTGCCACGGTTCCTCAGCCCGGAGCACGTGTCGGCGATGTCGTTCACCGGCCACCCCTTCGTCTTCCTCAACGCCTGCCAGGTCGGGGCGGGCGGTACCGTGCTCGGTGACTACTCCGGGCTGGCGCGGGCCTTCCTGGCGGCGGGCGCGTGCGGGGTGGTCGCTCCACTGTGGAACGTCGACGACGTGGCGGCGAGCGAGTTGGCCGAGGCGTTCTACGCGGCGGCCTACCGCGGGCTGCCCGCCGCCGAGGTGCTGCGGGGGCTGCGGGCGGGGGTCGACCGGCGGACCCGGGAGGGCAAGCCCGCGACCACCATGGCGTACCAGTTCTTCGGGCACCCGCGACTCGCCCTGCACCTGTGAAGGAGGACCGCGATGGCTGAGGACCTGCGCCCGGACGGGACGGACGTGCGGATCGGGGACGTGGTGGTCAGCTCACCGGGGCTGATCGGCCGGGTGGAGGTGCACCCGGCGGGCGGCGCGGGCATGCGCGGCGCCGAGGCGGCCTCGGCGGAGTTGCTGTCGGCGTTGGCGCGCAACGGTTTCGACGAGCAGTTGACCGTGGAGCTGCTGGACCCGGTGGAGGTGCCCGAGCTGGCCTCCGGGGCGACCCGGTCGACGGCCGCGGGCGGGCCGGGGGTGCGCTTCGAGGTGCCCGGGCCGGGGACCGGGCTGGGGCAGGTGGTGCTCGCCAAGGACGAGCAGGGGGTGCTGAGCTGGGTCCTGCCCGACGACATCACCCCGGCGGAGGTGGCCACGCGCGGGGGCGACCGGCGCTCCTACACGATCGCCCGTCGGGTGGCGCCGGTGGACCCGGGGGCGGACCCGTCGCGCGGGCTGCTGGGGGCGCTGGGGTCGAAGCTGTTGAAGGTGCTGGTGTTCCCGCTGGTCGACCCGGTCATCGGGGAGGTCGGGGAGTACTTCGTCAGCCGGTGGGAGCAGCGGTACCGGCCGGTGCGGCTGCGCCGGTTCACGCCTGAGGACCACGCGCTGCCGCAGCCGGTGGACCCGTCCGGGCCGGACTGGGCGGCGTTGGCGGCGGGGCCCGCGCTGCTGTTCGTGCACGGGACCGCCAGTTCCAGCCACGCCGGTTTCGGCGGGTTGCCCCGGGAGGCCGTGCTGCGGTTGCACGAGCGCTACGGCGGGCGGGTGCTGGCCTTCGACCACCGCACGCTGTCGGTGGACCCGGTGGTGAACGCGCGGGAGCTGGTGGAGCGGGTGCCCGAGGGGGCGGGGCTGGAGGTCGACGTCCTGGCGCACTCGCGCGGCGGGCTGGTGGGCCGGGTGCTGTGCGAGCTGCCCGGCGAGGTGGGGTTGGACCCGGGGCGGCTGCGGGTGCGGACACTGGTGATGGTGGCGACCCCGAACGCGGGCACCGCCCTGGCGCACCCGGACAACCTGGACAGGTGGCTCGACCGGATGACGAACCTGCTCCAGTTGGTGCCCGTCAACGCGGTCACCGACGTGCTCGACGTGGTGCTGACGGTGGTCAAGCAGTTGGCGCTGGGCGTGCTCAAGGGGCTGGAGGGGCTGATGTCGATGAACCCCGCAGGCGACTTCCTCACCACCCGGCTCAACGTGCCCGCCCCGCACGCGGCGGTCTACCGGGCGGTGGCGTCGGACTACGACCCGCCGCCCGGGGCGCCGCTGCTGGCCTGCGCCCGCGACGGGTTGACCGACCTGGTGTTCGGCAGCGCCCCCAACGACCTCGTGGTGCCCACCGACGGCGTGTTCGCCGCCAACGGCGCGTCGGCGTTCCCGGTCGGGGAGCCGGAGGTGTTCGCCGCCGCCGACGCGGTCGACCACAGCGGCTACTGGGCCCGGCCCCGGGTGGTGACCGCGCTCGACCGGTGGCTGACCGGCTGAGAACAGGTCACCGACAACCCCGGCAACCGGGCGTCCACCCACGACAGTGCGAATCGGATTCACCTCAACGGGGCATGCGCCGCCACAGCCACCGGGGCAGCAGGCGCAGTCCGAAGAAGAGCGGGCGCAGCGCCCCCGGCACCCACACGTCGCGCTTGCCCGCGGCCAGGGCGCGGACCGCCGCGCGCGCCACCTGTTCGGGTGTACTGGACAGGGGCGCCGGTGCCATACCCTCGGTCATGCGCCCGACCACGAACCCGGGGCGCACCACGAGCAGCCGGACGCCGCTGCCCACCAGCGCGTCGGACAGGCCGCTCGCGAACCCGTCGAGGCCCGCCTTCGCGGAGCCGTAGACGTAGTTCGCCCGGCGCACCCGGACCCCGGCGACGGACGAGAACGCGACGACGTCCCCGCTTCCCTGCGCCCGCAACAGGTTCGCCAGGTGGCTCAGGACGCTCACCTGGGCCACGTAGTCGGTGTGCACGACCGCCAGGGCATGATCGACATCACGTTCCGCCCTGGACTGGTCGCCGAGCACCCCGAAGGCGACCACGGCGGTGGCCACCGGGCCGTGCTCGGCGACGATCCGGGAGAGGACGGACGGGTGCGCGGCGAGGTCGTCCGCGTCGAAGTCCACACAGGTCACCCGGGTCGCGCCCGCCGCGCGCAGCTCCCGCTCCCGCTCCGCCAGGGCGCCGGTGTCCCTGGCCGCCAGCACGACTTCCCGCGCGCCGCCGACCACCAGCCGCCGGGCCAGAGCCGAACCGATTTCACTTCCGCCACCGAGGACGACCACCGAACCGTTCATTGGACCAGTCTGCCGTCTCCGTCACCAGCGTTACGCGGCACCTGACCCCATTTGCCGCAGCGACCGGACGGATCGAGTGAAAGATCCACTCGGCGGTCACTCCGAGTTGATCTAAGTCGGACATCTGATTCCGCTTGTTGGGACACGACCATCCCATTCGGGGACTGCCGGCCCCCGATCAGCGGTGCTAACTTCGACGCCGTCGGTGTCGAACGTTTGGGGCACAGGGACAAACCCGGACACCCGGTCGGCCGAGGCGCGACCGCGGGGCCGCTTCCACCCGCGCCGACCAGTCGGCAACTCCTCCCACCTCGTGAAATCCGGATCAGGAATGGCGGTACCGCTGTGACCGAGACCCTGCACCCCTTGGACCCCGCCGCGCAGCCGTCGCAGCAGTCCCTGGGGACGGCGGCGGCGAGAAACCTCGCGACCACGACCAAGTCCGTGCCGCAGATGCAGGAGATCACCTCCCGCTGGCTGCTGCGCGTCCTGCCGTGGGTGCAGGTCAGCGGCGGCACCTACCGGGTGAACCAGCGGCGCAGCTACGTCGTCGGCGACGGCCGCATCGACGTCGACCGCAGCGGCTCGCAGTCCCGGGTGATCGCCGGTGACCTGCGCGAACTGGCGTTCCTGCGCGAGTTCGACGACGAGGAGACCCTGGGCGCGCTGGCGAACCTGTTCGCCGAGGAGACCTACGCCGCGGGCGACACCATCGTCGAGTGGGGCCACGCCGAGGACCGGTTCCTGGTCATCGCGCACGGCCGGGTCGAGCAGCACGCCGCGGGCCAGTACGGCGAGGAGGCGGTGGTGGGCGTGGTCGCCGACGGCGACTACTTCGACCAGTGGGGCCTGCTGGAGGAGCGGATCTGGGACTTCACCGCCCGCGCCGCCACCAACACCACCGTGCTCGCGGTGCGCCGCGCGGACTTCCAGAACCTGGTGGAGCGCTCCCCCGCGCTGGCCGAGCACCTGCGCGCCTTCGCCGAGTCCGACGCGGGCAACCGCGACGGCGAGAAGCCGATCGAGCTGTCCGCGGGCCACACCGGCGAGGTGGAGCTGCCGGGCACGTTCGTCGACTACCAGGACGCCCCGCGCGAGTACGAGCTGAGCGTCGCGCAGACCGTGCTGCGGGTGCACAGCCGCGTCGCCGACCTCTACAACCAGCCGATGGACCAGGTCGAGCAGCAGTTGCGGCTGACCATCGAGGCGCTGCGCGAGCGCCAGGAGCACGAGCTGATCAACAACCGGGACTTCGGCCTGCTGCACAACGCCGACTCCCGCCAGCGCATCCACACCCGCACCGGGGCGCCCACGCCGGACGACCTCGACGAGCTGCTGGCCAAGGTGTGGAAGAACCCGGGCGTGATCCTGGCGCACCCGCGGGCCATCGCCGCCTTCGGCCGCGAGTGCAGCAAGCGCGGCATCTACCCGGCCAACGTCGACATCGCGGGCCACCAGGTGCCGTCGTGGCGCGGGGTGCCGGTGCTGCCGTGCAACAAGATCCCGGTGTCGGACACCCGGACCACGTCCATGCTGCTCATGCGCACCGGCGAGGCCGACCAGGGCGTCATCGGCCTGCACCAGACCGGCATCCCGGACGAGTACCAGCCGAGCCTGTCGGTGCGGTTCATGGGCGTCAACGAGAAGGCGGTCATCTCCTACCTGGTGAGCGCCTACTACTCGGCCGCCGTGCTGGTGCCGGACGCGCTGGCCGTGCTGGAGAACGTCCAGATCGGTCTCTAGCCGGGTGCCGGTGGTCCCACCCGGGACCACCGGCCCCGCGCCCGACCCAGCGCCAGGAGCGACATGCCCGCACAGCAGTCCCATCCCGCCACCCCCCACCCGGCGACGCCGCCCGGGCGGCCCACCACCCCGACGCCGCCGGGCCGGGCCCCCGACCACGCGCCGCCGTACTCGCTGCTGTTCCCGCGCCCGCCCGCCACCAGCGGCGGCGCCGGGGTCCCGGTCCCGGCGACGGACCCGGAGGCCGCGGCGGTGCGCCCGCCGTTCCACCCGCCCGCCCCGCGACCGCCCGCGGGCGCCGGGACGGTGCGCACGTCGGTGCCGACGCCGCCGGTGCGGACGCCGAACCCGGCTGACCGACCCACGGGCACCCACCCGCCCGCCAAGCCCGACGTGCCGAGGGTTCCCGGCGCACCGAAGCCCCCGTCCACCTCCAGCGTCCCCACGCCTCCCCAGAGCCCAGATTGGCGGTACCACGCGTGACCGGTCTCCTCGAGTCCGAAGACCAGTACACCCCGCAGTCCCTCAGCACCGCGGCGGCCCGCAAGCTGGCGACGACGACCAAGTCCGTCCCGCAGATGCAGGAGATCTCCCCCCGGTGGCTGCTGCGGCTGCTGCCCTGGGTGGAGACCCCCGGCGCCGCCTACCGGGTCAACCGGCGCCTGACCTACACCGTGGGCGACGGGCGCGTGTCGTTCACCAACACCGGCGCGGACGTGGCGGTCGTGCCGCCGGAGCTGCGCGAGATCGGCCTGCTGCGCACCTTCCCCGACGACGAGGTGCTCGGCGTGCTGGCGGGCCGCTTCCAGCAGCGGACGGTGGAGGCCGGTGAGGTGATCACCACCGGCGGTCGGGCCGCCGACGGCATCTACCTGATCGCGCACGGCAAGGTCACCCGCTACACCGAGGGCGCCTACGGCGACGACGCGGCGGTCGACATCCTCGCCGACGGCCAGTTCTTCGGCGACAAGGCGCTGCTGGGCAGCGACACCACCTGGGACCACACGGTCAAGGCGAACACGCCGTGCATCCTGATGTTCCTCTCGCGCAGCGACTTCCTCGCCGTGCAGGAGCAGTCGGAGGTGCTCGGCCTGCACATCGAGTCGTACCGGGCGCTGTCCACGGGCGCGCAGAACCGGTGGGGCGAGGCGGAGATCGCCCTGGCCTCCGGGCACCAGGGCGAGGTGCCGCTGCCGGGCACCTTCGTCGACTACGACATGGCCCCGCGCGAGTACGAGCTGAGCGTCGCGCAGACCGTGCTGCGGGTGCACACCCGGGTGGCCGACCTCTACAACGACCCGATGAACCAGGTCGAGCAGCAACTGCGGCTGACCATCGAGGCGCTGCGCGAGCGCCAGGAGCACGAGCTGATCAACAACCCGGACTTCGGGTTCCTCAACAACGCCGACCTCAAGCAGCGCATCCACACCCGCGAGGGCGCGCCCTCCCCGGACGACCTCGACGAGTTGCTGTCGCGGCGGCGCCGGTCGGACTTCTTCCTGGCGCACCCGAAGGCCATCGCGGCGTTCGGCCGCGAGTGCACCAAGCGCGGGCTGTACCCACCGACGGTCGAGGTGCACGGCAGGCAGGCGGTGTCCTGGCGCGGGGTGCCGATGCTGCCCAGCGACAAGATCCCGATCAGCGGGAACAACACGACCTCGATCATCGCCATGCGCACCGGTGAGTCCAGCCAGGGCGTCATCGGCCTGCACCAGACCGGCATCCCGGACGAGTACCAGCCGGGCCTGTCGGTGCGGTTCATGGGCGTGGACGACAAGGCCCTGCTGTCCTACCTGGTCAGCACCTACTACAGCGCCGCGGTGCTGGTCCCGGACGCGCTGGGCGTCCTGGAGAACGTCCAAATCGGACTCTAGAGTCCTGGAGAAGGGACACCATGCCCACTGTCGACGCGCGCCCCGGTCACCGCTCCGCGCGCGAGGTGCTCGCGCACAGCCGCACCCTGCTCGACCCGGCGCTGCGCGCCGCGGTCGACGGTCTGCCCGAATCGATGCGCGGCATCGCCGGGTACCACTTCGGGTGGTGGGACGAGCACGGGCGCACCGCCACCGCGGACGCGGGCAAGGCGGTGCGCCCGGCCCTGGTGTTCCTCGCCGCCGAGGCGGTGGGCGGCGACCCACTCACCGCCCTGCCCGCCGCGGTGGCGGTGGAGCTGGTCCACAACTTCACCCTGCTGCACGACGACGTGATGGACGGCGACCGCACCCGCAGGCACCGCCCCACCGCGTGGACCGTCTTCGGCCTCGGCCAGGCGATCCTGGCGGGCGACGCGCTGCTCACCCTGGCCTACGACGTGCTCGCCGCGAGCGGGCACCCCAAGGCGCAGGAGGCCGCGCGGGTCATGTCGGCCGCGGTGCTGGCGGTGCAGGACGGCCAGGCCGCCGACCTGTCGTTCGAGAAGCGCCTCGACGTGGGTGTCGAGGAGTGCCTGCGGATGGCCGAGGGCAAGACCGGCGCCCTCCTGGGCTGCTCAACGGCCCTCGGCGCCCTGTTCGGCGGCGGCGACGCCGAACAGGTCAACCACCTGCGCGTCTTCGGCGAGCGGATGGGCCTGTCCTTCCAACTGGCCGACGACCTCCTCGGCATCTGGGGTGATCCGGAGACCACGGGCAAACCGGTCCACTCGGACCTGGCCAACCGCAAGAAGTCCCTGCCGGTCGTCGCCGCCCTCGCCGAGGTGTCCCCGGCGGCGGTGGAGCTGAGCACGATCTACCACAGCGCCACCACGCTCACCCCGGACGAACTGGCCCACACCGCGAGCCTGATCGAAACCGCGGGCGGCCGCGCCTGGGCCAGGAACCACGCCGACGACCTGCTGGCCCAGGCCCTCGACCGCTTGGCGGCGGTGGACCCACTGGCCCGCCCCGCGGCGGAACTGGCGAGCCTGGCCCACCTGGCCGCCCGCCGGGACCACTAAGCCCACCCCCAGAACCGGGACCGCGCGGGAGCCCGGATGAGCGGAGCCGCTGGGCCGGGCGCGGGGCCAACTGCCCCGCCCCGGCCCGGCGAGCAAGAGCCCCGGGTGGATGCCCGAGTGGGCGGGTGGATCTGCCCGGCCAGCCGACCACCCCCGGAACCGCCGGCCCGGCCACCAGCCACCCGAACGCCCACCGGCGCAGCCACCAACCGGCCACCCCGAGAACCGCCGGCCCGGCGAGCGACTGCCCGGGTGAGTGGATGTGCTTGGCCAACCGACCACCCCGGGAACCGGCGGCCCGGCCAAGCAAAGGCCCGGGTGGATGGAGGTGCTTGGCCAACCGACCACCCCGGGAACCGCCGGCCTGGCGAGCGAACTGCCCGGGTTGGTGGAGGTGCTTGGTCAGCCGACCACCCCGAAAACCGGCGGCCCGGCAAGCGAACTGCCCGGGTGGGTGGATGTGTTTGGCCGGGGGTGGCG
>NZ_AYXG01000035.1 GCF_000564855.1 Actinokineospora spheciospongiae | reverse complement strand
GGTGTACATCGCGCCGCCGCAGCCCATCGACAGCCGCACCATCCACGGGAACTCGCCCTGCGCGGCCTGGGTGCCGCCGACGACCTGCGGGGTGATCGGCCCGTCGTCGGTGGGCGGTGCCGCGCTCGCGTGCGCCGCGGCCCCCGCCACCAGGGTGGCGGCGCCCGCGGCGACCAACACCGCCCGGCGGAGCCTGCTGTACCACTTGCCCTCGGTCACTGTTCTTCCTTTCCCGGACCCTGTCGGCAGGGAGGCCCGGTGCGTTGCGCTGTGGACTCCGTCGGTGCGGACTCCAGTGTGGACGGGATGGCACGGCCACGCCTCGGGCCCGGCGGAGCGGACCCGAGGCGTGGCGGTGACCGGCGCCGGGTGCCCCCGGGGTGCCGGTGCGGGGGCTACAGCGTCGCAGCCTTCGCGGCGATCGCCGCTGACAGGGCGCTGACCTGGGCGTACACGCCCGGGTAGTTCGGCCGGGCGCAACCCTGGCCGTAGGAGACGATCCCGACCTGGACCCAGTTGTTGTTGGCGTCGCGGCGCACCATCGGCCCGCCGGAGTCACCCTGACAGGTGTCGACCCCACCCTGCGGGTAACCGGCGCAGATCTCCACCGCGGTCTTCATGCTCGGGTACGCCGACCGGCAGCTCGTGTCGCTGACGAACGGCACGTTCGCCTTGAGCAGGTAGCGCTGCTGGGCGCCGCCCTCGGT
>NZ_AYXG01000034.1 GCF_000564855.1 Actinokineospora spheciospongiae | reverse complement strand
GGCAGGCTTGCACATGATCGTCTCCCCCACCCAAGCAAATCCACCCACCCGGGCGTCTGCGTAGCCGGGCCGGCGGTTCGTTGGGTGGTCGGCGGCTGCGCACAGTGGGCCCGGTGTGGCTGGTCGCTTGGGCTGCGGTTGGCGGAGTGGTTGGCGGCTGTGCTGGTGGGGGGTTGGGTGTGGCTGGCCGCTTGGCTGGCGGTTGGCGGGGTGGTTGGCGGCTGTGCTGGTGGGGTCGGGTGTGGCTGGCTGCCCGGTCGGCGGTGGGTGGGGTGGTCGGTGACCGCGCCGATGGAGGGTGGGGTGTGGCTGGCCGCCGGGTTGGTGGTGGGTGGGGTGGCTGGTTTGTGGCTGTGCCGGTGGGGGTCGGCTGGTGGCCGTTGTGGTCCACCGGGGCGGCCCGGAAACGGCGGTGGCGCACCGCGACCAAGTCGCGGTGCGCCACCGTTGTGGTTCTTTCCTGTCAGGGGGTCGGGTCGACCACCGTCGGGAGGGGCTCGCGGTCTGCTGCTGCCCGCTCCTTGGCCTCCCGCATCTCGAACACGTCGGTTGCCAGGTCGCCGATTTCGCGGGCGATGTCGACGATCGCCCCGGTGACGATCTGGGCGATGCGGCCGACGTGCACGGCGGCCGACTCGGTGATCTCCTGGACGGTGTCCTTGGTGCTCTCGAACTCACTGACCATCTGAAGTCCCCATCCCGGTCATGCCACGCGGAGCGCGCGGCCCTCCTTGACGTTACGGGTGCCCGGGTTCGACGGCTTGCGCCAGAACCGGTCCGGCAGCGCCAGCTTGACGATCTTCGCCGCGACCGAGCTGAGCTGCTTGGTCAGGCCGCCGGTGTTGTAGGGCAGGCCGTACTTCTCGCAGATCGCCCGGACCTCGCCCGCGATCTGCGGGTAACGGCGGGCCGGGATGTCCGGGAACAGGTGGTGCTCGATCTGGTGCGACAGGTTGCCGGTCATGATGTGGAACAGCGGGCTGCCGGAGATGTTCGCCGAGCCCAGCATCTGCCGGAAGTACCACTCGCCGCGGGTCTCGTCCTTGGTCTCGTCCTCGGTGAAGCTCTCCACCCCGGTGGGGAAGTGGCCGCAGAAGATGATCGAGAACGCCCAGATGTTGCGGACCAGGTTCGCCGTGGCGTTGGCCGTCGCGGTGGCCACGAACTGGGGGCCGGTCAGCGCGGGGAACAGCACGTAGTCCTTGAGGACCTGCTTGAGGCCCTTGTGCCACATGCGGCGGCGCACACCCGCGGTCTCCGACCACTTCTTGCGGCCGGTGCGCAGGTTGTCGACCTCCAGGTCGTGCAGCATCACGCCCCACTCGAAGAACACCATCAGCGCGAACGCGTACGCCGGGTTGCCCAGGTAGTACGGGTTCCACCGCTGGCCCTCGTCCATCCGCAGCACGCCGTAGCCGATGTCGCGGTCCTTGCCGAGGATGTTGGTGTAGGTGTGGTGGATGTAGTTGTGGGAGTGCTTCCAGTTCTCCCCGGGCGCCACGTTGTCCCACTCGAACATCTTCGAGTTCATGGCCGGGTCGCGCATCCAGTCGTACTGGCCGTGCATGACGTTGTGGCCGATCTCCATGTTGTCGATGATCTTCGACAGGGAGAGCGCCGCGGTCCCGGCGATCCAGGCGGGCGGGAAGGAGCTGGCCATCAGCAGGCCGCGGCCCGCGACCTCGAGGGCGCGCTGCACCTTGACCACGTCGTAGATGTACTTGCGGTCCTCCTCGCCCAGGTCGTCGAGCAGGCGCTGGCGCAGCGCGTCGAGGTCCTTGCCCAGCTCCTCGAACTGCTGCGGGGTCAGTCGGGGGGTCTTGGTGGTCATGTCCGATGCTCCAGGAGGGGTCAGATGTCGATGGCGACGTCGCCGACCGGTACGGAGACGCAGATCTGGATCTCCTCCTCCGGGTCGGTGGACAGCTCGCCGTTGCGCACGTCGCGGGTGCACCCGCTGGTCTTGACGCTGGTGCAGGTGAAGCAGATGCCCATCCGGCAGCCGAACTCCGGCTTCAGCCCGGCGGCCTCGGCCTGCTCCAGCAGCGTCCGCCCGGAGTTGGGCGCGGTGGTGGCGCTGCGGCCGAAGGTGACCTCCCCGGTCGCGTCCTCGGCGTCGACGGTGATCGGCGGCGGGGCGAAGTCCTCGGTGCGCAGCCGGTGGGCGACCCCGAGCCGGTCGAACACCTGCCGGGCCCCGGCCATCAGCCCGGGCGGGCCGCACAGGTAGGTGTCGGTCTCGGCGAACCACGGCGCCGCCGCGCGCAGGTGCTCCTCGGTGAAGAACCCGTGCAGGTCACCGCCCTCGACGTCGGTGTAGGCCAGCAGCAGCCGCACGTTGTCGTGGCGGGCGGCCAGTTCGCGCAGCGCGTTCAGGTAGGGCACGTCCGCCTCGGTGTAGGCGTAGTGCAGGAAGACGATCTCGCCGTGGTGGCCCTCGTCGGTCAGCGTGCGCAGCATCGACATCACCGGCGTGATGCCGCTGCCGCCGCTGACCAGCAGCACCCGGTCCGGGCGGGTGGTGGGGAGGGTGAACTCGCCCTCGGCGGGCGAGAGGTGCAGCACCAGGCCCCGGCGGGCGTTGGCGTGCAGCCACCGCGACACCCGGCCGCTGTCGTGCGCCTTGACGGTCAGCTCGAACCGGCCGTCGCGGCTGCGCTCGGAGGTGGCTGGGGAGTAGTAGCGGGTGTGCCGCACACCGTTGATCTCGACGCCCACCCGCACGTGCTGACCGGCGGTGAAACCGCGCCAGCGCCTGTTCGGGCGGATCGTGAGGGTCACCGAGTCGCGGGTCGTTCGGTGCACACTTGTCACCTCACCACGAATTTCGCGGAGAACCAGCATCGGATGCAGGAGTTCGAGGTACCGGTCGATGCTGTGTGGCGTCGCCAGGGCCTCTAACAGGTGCAACCCACGGAATCGGCGCTTGCGTTCAAGCTGGGCCGTCACCGCGTGCCTCCAATTTCAGTGAACGTGCGTACACTGAAAAGTGCAACGCGGATCTTGGTTGCTGTCAACCGGATGGCCGTGTGATGTGACGAACAGTGCGCGTGGGAGGACCGATGCGGGAGGCCGGGGCGGGGCGGGGCGATAGGGTCGGTGCCGTGGCTGAGGAGGCGTCCGGTGCGGTCGGCACCCGGCAGGAGCGCAAGCGCCGCACGCGGCAGGCCCTGCTCGACTCCGCGCTGCGGCTCCTCGCCGACACCAGCCTCGCCGGCCTGAGCCTGCGCGAGGTCACCCGCGAGGCGGGCATCGTGCCCACCGCCTTCTACCGGCACTTCCCGTCGATCGGCGAGCTGGGCGTGGCGCTGGTCGAGGAGAGCATGCGGACCCTGCGCGCCATGCTGCGCTCGGCGCGGCGCAAACCGGCCGACGACGCCATTCGCGGCTCGGTGGCCATTCTGGTCCAGCAAGTCGGTCGGTCTCCTTCGCATTTCCGCTTTCTCATCCGCGAGCGATATGGCGGTGTGGCCGAGGTGCGCAAGTCCATCGCGGGGGAGCTGCGGCTGCTCGGCAGCGAGCTGGCCACCGACCTGGCCCGCTACCCCGGCATGGCCGACTGGGACGCCGACGACCTGCGGATGGTCGCCGACCTGATGGTCGGAGCCATGTTGTCCGTGGTCACGGCGCTGCTCGACGTGTCCGGCGACCCGAGGGCGGAGGCCGAGGTGGTCTCGGTCGCCGAGCAGCAACTGCGGCTGATCGCGCTCGGCATGGCCCACTGGCGCCGTCCCTGAATTGCACCGGTTGCTCGGCGCTCCACTGCGCCGCGGTCGGACTGAATAGTACACAAATGCTGTGATAGCCAACACGGTGTGGACGGTTCATCCGGATTTCCGCGACTATTTTGGCCATTGTCATCAAGGCTGTTCATTGCGCGCGGCAAAACATCGCACGAGGTGAGCAATTTCGGGTCGTTCCCAGACTGTGCCGCACCGACGGTGTCGCCGGGCGCCCGCGCGGACTATGTTGCCTAGCGGTGTGGCGCAGCGGGCGGCCGAGCGAGAGGGCGTGGCGGACATGGGCGCGAGGACAGCCGCGAACACGGCCGCCGACCTGCCGTACCAGTTGCACGCGCGCTGGCGGTGGATCGGCGTGGTGCTCGGCTCGCTGATCCTGCTGGTCTCCCTGGCGGTGCTCGGCCTCGACGACGTGCTCGGGTTCGTGCTGGCCGCGGTGTTCATCGTGCTCGGCTTCGTGCTGATCGACACCTTCTACAACTCCGGCGTGCGGGTCACCACCGAGGCCGTGGAGGAGCGGTCGATCCTGGTGCGCTCCTGGATGGTGGAGTGGGACGAGGTCGTCGGCATGGAGGTGCCCGCCGGGCGGGTCGTGCGCAGGCCGGTCCTGCTCACCCGCGACGGCGACCGGCTCTCGCTGTACTCGCTGGCCTTCCTGAGCCTGGGCCGCGAGCGCGCGCCCTCCCGGATCGGCAGGTTGCGGCACACGGTCGAGGAGATGGCCTACGACGGCGCCGACGAGTACTACGAGGACGCCGAGGACTTCGCCGACGACCTCGACGACCGGGACGACCTCGACGACCGGGACGACCTCGACGACCTCGATGACCTCGACGACGACGCGGACACCGACCTCGACGACCCCGCGGACCTGGCCGACGACGAAGGCGACCACGACGAAGCGGCCGACCACGACGACAGCGACCACGACGACTCCGCCGACCCGGACGCCCCCGATGACCTCGACGACCGGGATGACCTCGACGACCGGGACGAGGACGATCGGCTCGCGGACGAGCCGGACGGGCCGGACGAGGCCGACCGGGAGTCCGCGGAAGCCGATGGGGCCCGCGGTGGGCGGACCCGGCAGGAGCAGTCCACGTCCTAGCGCCTGCGGCGCCTCCGGCGTGTCCGGGCGCGGCGGGGGAGACTGGGGCCATGAGCGAGCCGGTCGCGATCGACACCGAGGAGCTGGGGCTGTTCGGCCCCGACTCGGTGACCTGGCAGGTGCACGCCGACCCCGCGCTGTGGCTCGGCGGCGTCCGCAGCCTGTACCTGCAGGCGCTGCACCCGCGCGCGGTCGCCGGGGTGGTGCAGAACTCCGACTTCCGGACCGACCCGCTGGGCAGGCTCATCCGCACGGCGGAGTTCGTCGGCACCAGCACCTACGGCACGCTCACCCAGGCCCGCGCCGCCGGGGCCGCGGTGCGCCGGGTCCACCGGGCGCTGCGGGCCACCGACCCGGACACGGGGGAGGTGTTCCGGGTCGACGACCCGGAACTGCTGCTGTGGGTGCACTGCGCGGAGGTGTCGTCGTTCCTGACCGCACTGGGCCGCGCGGGCTGCCCGCTGACGCGCGCCCAGGCCGACCGCTACCTGCACGAGCAGCGCCAGGTGGCCGCGCTCGTCGGCCTGGACCCCGCCGAGGTGCCCGGGTCGCTCGCGGAGATGTCGGCCTACCTGCGCGGCGTGTACCCGGTGCTGCGGCGGACGGCGGGCAGTGACGTGATCTACGACTTCCTGCACCGGCCCCCGGTGCGGGGCTGGCTGGCGCTGGGCGTGCGCGTCTACGAGCCGACCGTCTCGCACCTGGCCTACTCGCTGCTGCCCGGCTGGGCCCGCAGGCTGCACGGCCGCCGCGGCTACCCGCCCGCGCTGACCACCGCCGCCGCCCGCGGGCTGCGCGCGACCGCCCAGGTGGTGCTGCCCCGGTTGCGCCGCGAGGACAGCTCGGCCCAGCCCGCCTTCGTCGACGCCATGCGCAGGCTCGGCGACTGGGCCGCGCCCTCGCTCGACCGCCTGCCCGCCCGCTGACGCCGGGGTCGCCGGAACTGCCGGAGCCGCCGACCGCGGTGCCGGACCCGCGCCCGCGGGCCCGGCCGGTCAGGGGATCACTCCCCGTGCGCCTCCTGGAACTTGATCACCAGCGCCTGCGGGATGCGGCCGCGCTCGGCGATGTTCTCGCCCTGGCTGCGCGCCCACTCGCGGATCGCCTGGTTGTCGGCCTTCTCGCCCGCGGTGGCGGACTTGCGGGCGCCGTTCACCGCGACGGCCCTGGTGCCCTTGCGGCCACCGGTGCGCCGGGCGTGCCCGACGAACTCGGCCAGCGAGTCGCGCAGCCGGGCGGCGTTGTCCCGGGAAAGGTCGATCATGAAGTCCACACCGTCGAGGGCGAAGGTGACGGTCTCGTCGGCCGTTCCGCCGTCTAGGTCGTCGACGAGTTCGACAACGGTCTTCTGGGCCACGGTTTCCTCCGCGTGATGTGAGTCGTTTACGGCACGGGAACCCGGTGAATTCCCCGGTGCTCTCCCGGCGTGGGCCCACTAATGCGGCCCGGTCGTCCAGAAGGGTATCGGTATCGCCGTCGGGTCGACGTCAGGCGGTGCCGTGTGTCGTACGAGTCATATTGCCGCATGCGCCGCCCCCGGCGGCGGTCGGCGGGAAAACGACCTGCCCGATTCGCGCCGCCGGCCGGTGCCCCGCACGCGGTCACGCGATCGTATGAGGCCCATCGGCACTGGTCAGCCGGTGCGCCTATTGCGGCCCGGGGCGGTCGTGGGTGAATTTCGGGGTGTTCTTACCCGAAGTGCACCGCTGTCGGGTGCGCGGTGCTGGTATTCGGCACTCCGCCGCGACCTCGGGTGGCGCGTGGGAATGCGCCCGCCACCCGGATAGGGTGCGACCATGACCATCGACCTGAGCGCCTTCCCGCGCGTCGCGCTCGGCCATTGGCCCACCCCGTTGGACGAGTGCCCCCGGCTGGGTGCCGAGCTCGGCATTCAGCTCCTGCTCAAGCGCGACGACGTCGGCGGTGTCGGCGCGGGCGGGAACAAATTGCGGAAACTGGAGTTCCTGCTCGGCGCCGCGCTCGACCGGGGCGCCGACACGGTCATCACCTTCGGCGCCGTGCAGACCAACCACGGCCGCCAGACCGCCGCCGCCTGCGCCCGCCTGGGCCTGCGCTGCGAACTGGTGCTGACCCGCAGCGTCGCGCGCACCGGCCAGGCCTACGAGGAATCCGGCAACATCGTCCTCGACCACCTCTACGGCGCGAACGTGCACCTCTGCGCGGACGCGGAGGAGACCGCCGCCGTCTACAACCGGCTGCTCGCCGAGGCCGAGGCGCAGGGCCGCACCGTCGCCACCTTCCCGGTCGGCGGTTCCGACGAGGTCGGCGTGCTGGGCTACGTTGCGGCCACCGTGGAGCTGTTCCAGCAGGTCGACTCGCTCGGCCTGGACGTGGGCACCCTGGTGGTGCCCGTCGGCAGCGCGGGCACCGCGGCCGGGGTCGCCCTGGGCGCCGAACTGCTCTGCCGCACCACGCGGGTCGAGGCCGCCTGCGTCTCCCACACCGCCGAGGAGTCCCGCGCCGACATCACCCGCCTCGCCGGGGCCGCGGCCGGGCTGCTGGGCGCGGCCGAGCCCGCCCTGCCGGAGCTGGTGGTCGACGACCGGGCGGTCGGACCGGCCTACGGGGTGCCCACCGAGGAGATGTGGCGGGCGCTGGAGCTGTTCGCGCGCACCGAGGGCGTGACCCTGGACCCCGTCTACACCGGCAAGGCCGCGGCCTGCCTGGTCGACCGGGTCCGCACCGGTGAGATCGCGCCGGGGGAGACGGTGGTGTTCTTGCACACCGGCGGGTTGCCCGGGTTGTTCGCCTACGCGCCGGACCTGCTGGCCCGCGCGGGTTCCTAGGCCGGGGCTTTGTGGGCGGGGGGTCCGCTTCGCTGAACCCGGGCCGTGTGCTGTCGGCTCAAAGCCCGGTCGTTTGTTGGTGGTGCCCGGCTGGGTGGATGTGTTTGGCCGGGGCCCCTATGGCG
>NZ_AYXG01000033.1 GCF_000564855.1 Actinokineospora spheciospongiae | reverse complement strand
CCACCCAAGCACATCCACCCACCCGGGCATTCCGGCGCCGGGCCGGCGGTTTGTTGGGTGGCTGGCTTTCGCTGCGCCGGTGAGGTTGCGGGTGGCCAGCCGCCAGACCGGCGGTTGGCGGGGGATGGTCGCCTGCTGCGCTCGGTGGGTTCGGTGTGGTTGCCCGCCCGCCTGTGGGGTTCGGGGTGTTCTGGTGGCCTGCCTGCTCGGGACTGGTGCCGGTGGTGTCGGCTCAGGCGGTTGTCGCCTCGTCGGTGGCGGGGGGTGGGCCTGGGGGTGGGGTGGCCAGGCGGGCGGTCAGGTAGGCCGTGGTGAAGCCCAGGGCGTCGCCGTCCAGGGTGTGGACGACGGTGCGGGGTTGGTCGCCGGGGGCGATGCGCTCGGCGAGTTGGTCGGCCTGGTCGCGGGCCGCGATGAGGCCGGGGGCGGTCGCGGTGAGGACCTCGTCCCCGCCCGTGACCTCGACCTTCCAGTCGTCGCCGTCGCGGGTGTAGTTCGCCAGGATCGGCTCGAACATCCTTGGCCCTCCTGTTCTGCTCACCGACCAGCGTAGGCCCGGTGTCGGCGCGGTGCCGGAATTCAGTTCTCGACCATGCTGGACAGCCCGGTCCACAGTGCCCGCATCAGGTGGTCGGCGGCCTGCTCGGCGGTGACCTCGTCCTGGTTGACGTACCACAGCGACAGGCGCTCGCAGGCGCCGACGACGATCTGGGCGGCCGCCTCCAGGTCCTGGTGGGGGGCGTCGGGCAGGAAGGCCTTGAACAGGGCGAGGTCGATCTCCACCTGCTCCTGGCGGCCCGCCTCGATCTCCGCGGCGGCGGCCGGTCCGGCCACGGCGGCCTCGCTGCGCAGCATGAGCGACCAGGCGCGGCGGTGGGTGTCGGTGAACTCGAAGAAGGCGACCAGGCCGCGGCGCAGGGCCTCCTCCGCGCTGGTGGACCCCACGACCGACTCGGTGGTGGCCTTGGCCAGCTCGGTGCGGGCCTGGCGGATGCAGGCGACGAGCAGGCCCTCCTTGGAGCCGAAGTACTCGTAGATCATCGGCTTGGAGACCCCGCACAGCTCGGCGATGTCGTCCATGGAGGCGGCCAGGTAGCCCCGGTCGGCGAAGATCTCCTCGGCGACGGCCATCATCTGCCGCTCGCGCTCGGCGCGGGGCATTCGTCGCTTGCGCTCAACCTTGCCACCGGTCATTGTCACGGGATTGACTCTACCGCAAGTAACCTACTCAGAGTAAGCTTGACTCCGGGTAACAGGTACATACTAGTCACGGAGGCGCGGCCCATGGGCAAACTCATCCACACCGGTGTGGTGATCGTCGGCACCGGGTTCTCCGGCATGGGCATGGCCATCCAGCTCCGCAAGGAGGGCCGCGAGGACTTCGTCGTGCTGGAGAAGGCCGACGACTTCGGCGGCACCTGGCGCGACAACAGCTACCCGGGCTGCGCCTGCGACATCCAGTCGCACATGTACTCGTTCTCCTTCGAGCCCAAGGCCGACTGGTCGCGCGCGTTCGCCCCGCAGGCGGAGATCTACCAGTACATGCGCGACGTGGCCGCCAAGTGGGACCTCGCCCGCAACACCACCTTCGGCGTCGAGGTCGCGGGCGGGCGCTGGGACGAGGAGGAGAACCGCTGGTACATCGCCACCACCGGCGGTGACACCTACGTCGCGCAGTACGTCGTCGCGGGCATTGGTGCGCTGCACCTGCCGCAGGTCCCGCACCTCAACGGCATCGAGAACTTCGAGGGCACCGCCTTCCACTCCGCGCGCTGGGACCACGACTACGACCTCACCGGCAAGAAGGTCGCCGTGATCGGCACCGGTGCCAGCGCGGTGCAGTTCATGCCGCGCATCGCCAAGCAGGTCGCCGAGCTGACCCTGTTCCAGCGCACTCCGCCGTGGGTCATGCCCAAGCCCGACCACGCCATGCCCGGCTGGGCCAAGACGGCGCTGGCGAAGGTCCCCGGCGCCCACCGCGGCTACCGCAACTTCCTGTACTGGCTCAACGAGGCCCGCGCGATCGGCTTCAACGGCCACCAGGGGATGCTCAAGGCGGCGTCCAGGCTGGCCGCGTGGAACATCAAGCGGTCCGTGCGGGACCCGGAGCTGGTCGCCAAGCTCACCCCGGACTACGTCATGGGCTGCAAGCGCGTCCTGATCTCCAACGACTACTACCCGGCCTTCCGCCGCGACAACGTCTCCCTCGACACCTCCGGCGTCGCCGAGGTCAAGGCGAGGAGCATCGTCACCAACGACGGCCGCGAGATCGAGGTCGACGCCATCATCTACGGCACCGGCTTCCAGGTCATCGACTCCATGGAGCACCTCGACATCACCGGCCGCGACGGTGTCGAGCTGGGCAAGATGTGGGCCGAGGCGGGCATCACCACCTACAACGGCATCAACGTCGCCGGTTTCCCGAACCTGTTCTTCCTGCTCGGCCCGAACACCGGCCTGGGCCACAACTCGGTCGTGTTCATGATCGAGTCGCAGCTCAACCACATCCGCGAGGCGATGAAGCTCGCCGAGCGGCACAACGTCGAGGCCATCGACGTCCGCCCGGCGGCGCAGGAGAAGTTCAACGTCGAGATCCAGCGCAAGCTCCGCGAGGGCGTCTGGACCCAGGGCGGCTGCAAGAGCTGGTACCTCGACGCCCAGGGCGTCAACCGCACCCTGTGGCCCGGGTTCACCTGGCGCTACTGGCTCAAGACCCGCAAGGTCGACGCGGCCGACTTCGAGCTGATCACCCGCAGCCGGACCCCGCAGCTCACCGCGAGCTGAGCCCCCGACGCTGAACCCCGCACGGCTGAGCCCCACCCGGCGGCGGGGTTCAGCCGTGCGGGGGTTCCGGCGCGTCCGACAGGTCGCGCAGCCGCGCGAGCAGGTCCGGCGCCGGGAGCCCGCACAGCTCCGCCATCCGCGCCACCGCGTCCACGTCCAGGTGCACCGGCACCGGCCGCGCCCCGTCGCGCCCGCCGAGCCGCTCGACCGCCCAGCGGCGCAGCGGGGCCAGCTCCGGCGACCGCTCCCGGGCGACCCGGCGCAGGTCGAGGCGGACCCCGCCCGCCGGGTCGTCGGGGACCACGCGGGCCTGCACCCGGGCCAGCAGCCGGTGCGGCGGTTCGCCCAGGGCCAGGCAGATCTCCACGAACCGCAGCACCGAGCACCGCCGGGTGCCCAGCTCGTAGGTCGCCAGGGTCTGCAACGAGATGCCGCTGGGCAGCCGGGCGTTGAGCTCCTTGCGGGTCCAGCCCCGGCTCTTGCGCAGCTTCCGGATCTCGTCCCCCAGCACCCGCTGGTACGCCGCTCCATCCATGCGCCGCGCACGCCCCTCTCCAGCCGGGTTCCACTGGAGAGAAGGCGAGGTCACCGCACCCTGACGCGACTCACCCGAAGTTGCGCCGAACGGGTGAGCCGGGCGGGGTCAGTTGATGCAGGGCACCGCGGGCTGGAGCGCGGCGCGCGCCGGGGCGCCCAGGTCGAGCGCGGGCGCGCCGCCGAACCCGTCGGCGGTGGTGTAGTCCTTGCCGAGGATCACCGAGACCTTGCCCTTGCCCAGGTCGGAGTCCTGCTCGACGGTGTAGTCGCCGCCGAGGGCGTCGGCGACCATCGTGCCGAGGTCCTGCTGGCCCGTGGCGTAGCGGATCACGGTCTTGGCGCGGGCCGCGGCGTTGCCGGTGCTGCCCTCGGTGAACCCCTTGCCGGTCAGCGTCTTCACCACGTCCGCGGCCAGGCCGGTCCTGCCGGAGCCGTTGAGGACGTTGACGGTCGGCTTGGACTCCGCCTCGGTCGACCCCGGTTCCGTGGTGCCGCCCGCGGGGGCGCTGCTCGGGCCCGCGCTGCTGGTCGGCGCGTCCGGGGTGAGCAGGTGCCGGACGAAGGCGCGCACGTCGTCCGGGTCGATCTCGATCGCCGAGCCGTCGTTGGGCGTCTGCAGGTCGATGGTGCCGTGCGGGATGGTCTCGAAGGCGACCTTGCCGCCGGTGATGCCGGTCATCTGCTGGGCGAACTGCATGATGTTCCAGTCCTCGTCCAGCACGACCGACTTGGAGATCGCCTCCTGCAGCTTGGGCAGGGTCTCCGAGCCGGGGGCGATGACGTCCTGGGAGAACACCTTCTTCGCCATGGCCCCCATGAACGTCTGCTGGCGGACGATCCGGTCCAGGTCGCCGTTGGGCAGGCCGTGCCGCTGCCGGACGAACGCCAGCGCGGGCACCCCGGAGATGGTCTGCACCCCGGCGGGGAAGTCCGCCCCGGAGAACTTGTCCTTGGTCGCCTTGTTCAGGCAGACCTCGACGCCACCGATGGCCTGGGTGATGTCGGCGAAGCCGAAGAGGTTGATCTCGGCGTAGTGGTCGACGGTGGCGCCGGTGAGCTTGTTGACCGTGGCGATCACGCTCTTGGCGCCCTCCAGGTTCGACCGCACCTCCAGGTCCCGGCCGCCGACGCCGTCCTCCTTCAACCCCGCGTACGCCTGCAGCTTCGCCCGGCCGTAGGCGGAGTTGATCTTGTGCTTGCCGTGGCCGGGGATGTCCACGTAGGAGTCGCGCGGGATCGAGATGCCGGTGGCCTTGCCGCCGTCGTTGGGAATCCGGATCAGGATCAGCGTGTCGGTGTTGACCTCGCCGTCGGCCACGCCCGCGTGCAGCTCCGCGAGCCGCTCCTTCGACAGCGGGTTGCCCTGCGGGTCGGTTCGGCTGTCCATGCCGACCATCAGGATGTCGATCGCGCCGTCGGCCGGCTTCTCCACCGAGGCGCCGTCGATCACGTTCGCCCGGGTCAGGTCGTCGGAGAAGTCGTCGGTGACCTTCCAGTAGTAGCCGAGGGTGACCACCATCGCCGCCGACAGCAGCGTCACCAGGGATTTGCCCGCGACGTACCGGGGGCGCCGGTCGGCGACCGGGGCGGCGGCGGGTCGGGCGCGCGGGGCGATCTTCTCGGTGGGCGCCGCGGCGTTGGCGCGGGCGGCCGTGGGGCGGGCTGCGCGCTCGGGCGTCCGGCCGCGCGCCGCGGCGCCGCGGCGCTCCCGGGGTTCGCGGGCGGGCTCGGCGGCGCGACCGCGGCGGTCCGGCGGGGGCTGGCGGCGGTCGGCGGGCTCGCCCGGCTGGCGGCCCCGGTCCCCGGGCTGGCGGGTGCGGTCGGCGGACTGGCGCACGCGGTCGGCCGGGCGCCCCGACCGGGCGGCGCCGGGCTCGGCGCCTCTCCCGCGGTCGGCACGTGCCTGGGCGGACCGCTCCCGGCCCGCGGCGCTGCCTGACCCAGGCGGCCGGTACTCCACGCCCTGCTCCTCCCCGTCGGCGGCGCGCGGCACGCCGTCGCGCACGTCGTGTCGAAAGCGGCGGCCGTTCTGCCCCGTCTTCGGAACAGACGCGAACAGGGCCGCCCAGGTTGTCCGTACTGTGACATACGATTCCGGGGAGCTTGCCACGGCACGGGCTCAGCCGGGCACCCCGGAACCCCCGTTCACCCGTGCCGGTCGCCGCGACACCGGCTCCGAGCTGCCCGGACGCCCCGGTCCGCGCCGCGGCCACGCGGTGGCCACGGCCGCCAGCAGCGCCACGCCGATGGTGATCGAGTGCACAACGTCGCCGGTGTCGCTGACCGTGGTGACCATCGGCGGCACGCAGGCCACCGCCGCCAGCAGCCACGGCCACGGCGTCGCGCCGGTGCCCACCCGCACCGAGTGCAGCAGGTACCAGCCCAGCAGCAGGTGGATCACCCCCGCCATCGGGTCCATCGGCATCCCCAGCACCACCGCGCCGTGCCCGGTGCCGGTCAGCCCGGTCACCGCGAACCCGACGATGCCCAGCGCGCCGTAGGCGGTGCCCAGCGTCGCGGCCACCACCTCCCAGCGGCTGCCCGGGCGCGGGTGCTCCGCCACCGGCTCCGGGGTGTGCCGGTGCCGCTCGAACAGCAGGAACGCCAGCGCCGTCGGCACCGCCAGCAGCCCGATCGCGGCCAGCGTGCGCGGGGAGGGCACCCACCCGGCGGCCCGGGTCCAGCGCAGCGCGCCGACCACCCCGGCCAGCAGCAGCAGCGCGCACAGGTACACCAGGTAGACCGTCATCGGCGCCGACCGGGCGAAGCGCACCGCCCGCACCGCCGCCCCGCGCGCCACCGCCCGCACCCCGGCCGGGCCCGGCGCCACCACCAGGCACACCTGGGCCAGCCCGAGCAGCAGCACCGCGGGCGCCGACGGCACGAAGCTGGCCGTCTCGGCGGGTTCGGCGATCAGCCCGGGGGAGGAGCCGAAGACCGTGGTCAGCAGCACCAGCCCGAGCAGCGCGCCCGCGGCGACCACCGCGGGCACCCGCCTGCGCGGCCGCCACAGCGTGCCGTCGGCGTAGAGGAACGAAAGCTGCCCGAAGAACAGCGCCAGCACGATCCCGCCGAGGTGCGCGGCGACCGAGCCGGACCCGGCGACCGCGAGCCCGACCACGCCCGCGGCCAGGGCGGCCGGGGTGAGCAGCGGCGCCCGCTCGTGCGCCCACTGCGCGACCGGGGCCGCGCCGACCACCAGCAGGTACAGCCCGAGCAGCCACAGCGGCTGCGCGACGAGCCTGCCGAAGGCGGCCACCACCGCGTCCGGGGCGTCGAGCAGGTCCAGCGACAGCGGCACCACCAACCACGCGGTGACGAACGCCAGCACCGGCCGGATCAGCCAGGACACCCGCCGCGCCAGGTACCCGCCGTAGCCGGTGCCCGCCGCCCGCGCCGCGCGCCAGGCCAGCAGGTTGGAGTTGCCGCCCGCGAAGAAGAACAGCGGCACCAGTTGCAGCAGCCAGGTCACCGGCCACAGGTCGGCCACCGGCACCGACAGCAGCGGGCCGAACGCCAGCACCGACTCCGCCAGCACGATCCCGCCCAGGCTCAGCAGCCGCACCAGGCCCAGGTAGGCGGCCCGGTCGCCCTCGGCCTCGGTCAACCGGTGCGCGTCCTCGCGCGGCACCCGGCGCCTGGCGAACGCGGGCACCCGCACCGCCAGCAGCACGACCACCACCAGCGCCGCCATCGCCCACCCGCCCATCGGCTCGCTCACCGGCGGACCCCAGCGCTGGTGCCAGGAGTTGGCCACCAGGCCCGCCGAGTACAGCGAGGCGACCACCCGGCAGGTGCCGCCGGAGCCGCGCGGGTTCAGCTCGCACTGCCGGTGCATGTCCGCCGACAGCCGCGCGTCGAGGTCGCGGCGCGCGTCCGGGGGCAGCGGCTGCCCCTTCGCCGCGGCGTAGCGCAGCAGGTCGTAGCCCAGGTCGTGGGCCTTGCAGCCGACCGAGAAGTCCCACCGGGTGTCGTCGTCGCCCCACGGGGTCGAGCAGCCGCCGTCGACGTGCACCGACCGGGTGGTGCCGTCGGGGGCGGGGAGCCGGTCGGGCACCACGCCCACCTCGGCGGTGAAGTCGGCGGGCAGTTCGGCCAGCGGGTCGCGGCCGGAACTGGGGTGCAGCAGGGCGTCCACCGCGGTCGCCGCGCGGGCCACGTCGCCGGTGGGCGGGTGCTCCGCCGGGGCCGGGGAGCGGGAGGCGACCACCGCGAACCCGGCGGCGGCCAGCACGACCAGCACCAGCCAGCCCAGCCGGGACCGGACCCGGCGCCCAGCCGGATCGCGCTCGGGCGGCGCGCCGCCGCTCATCGCCGGATGGTCATGTGTCGAGTGCCGCCCCCACCTCCGGGAGGCTACCGGTGGCCGGTTCCCGACTCCTGCCGAGTTCGCCCCCGCGCGGACCGCGGGCGGCGACCCCCGACGGGAACCCCACGGCCCGCGTGGCGCGGCGCACCCCCAGAACGCCGCGCCACGAAACGGGTCCGCCCACGCGCGCGAAAGCGCGGACCGGACCCGACGACACACGCTAGTGTTCGCACTTGGCAACGGATCTGTACTGCCGCGACGACCGGGGCCGGTTTGTGATCATGGCCTCCACCTGGGACGACAACGTTTTTTGGTGCGCTACCTTCGGTGCGGGCGGCAACTTCGGCCGCCGGTGGCGGCAAGAGGCCCCCGCGCAGGCGGAAAGGACGCGATGGACCCCGGTGCCCCCGGCTCGTTCGGCGCGGCGGTGCGCGCGCACCGGCTGCGCGCCGGGCTGACCCAGGGCGAGCTGGCCGCCCGGTCCGGGCTCAGCGTGCGCGCCCTGCGCTACATCGAGCGCGGCGGCGTCGGCAGGCCGAGGGTGGAATCGGTGCGCAGGCTCGCCGCCGCCGTCGGGGTCGCCCCGGACGCCCTCGACACCCACGCCGACGCGGCCCCGCCGCTGCGGCTGGGGGTGCTCGGCGCGTTCAGCGTCGCCCACGGCGGGCAGCAGTTGCGGCCGGGCGCGGTCAAGCAGCGGTCCCTGCTGGCCCTGCTGGCGCTCAACGCCAACCACCGGGTCTCGCACGAGGAGGTCGTCGACGTGCTCTGGGGCGAGGACCCGCCCGCGAGCTGCCTCGGCCTGGTCCACACCTACGTCTCCCGGCTGCGCCGCACCCTGGACCCCGGGGGCCGCTCGATCGCCTCGGTCCCCGGCGGCTACCGGCTCGGCGCCACCCCCGAGCAGCTCGACCTGCTGCGCTTCGAGGAGCTGGTCGCCCGCGCCCGCACCGCCGACGGCGCCACCGCCGCGCAACTGCACGCCGAGGCGCTGGCCTGCTGGCGCGGCCCGGTGCTGGCCGACCTGCCCGAGCGCCTGCGCGGGCACCCGACCGCGGTGGCGCTCGGGGTGTGCCGCAAGGCGACCGCGCTCACCTACGCCGACCTGGCGCTGCCGCTGGGCGAGCACGCGGGCGTGGTCGGCGCCCTGCGCGCGCTGGTCCCCGACGAGCCGCTGCACGAGGGCCTGCACGCCCGGCTGATGCTGGGCCTGGCGGGCACCGGCGAGCAGGCCGAGGCGCTGCGGGTGTTCACCGACCTGCGCGCCCGCCTCGACGAGGACCTCGGCGTCGAACCGGGCCGGGAGGTGCGGGAGGCGCACCTGCGGGTGCTGCGCGCCCAGCCGCCGCGGCCCGACCCGCGGACCCCGCCGGGGCCGCCGGTCCCGGCGCAGCTCCCCGCCGAGTCGCCGGGGTTCGTCGGCCGCGACACCCCGCTGGCCGACCTCGACGCCCTGCTCGGCCGGGTCGACACCGGGGTGGTCCCGGTCGTGGTGTCCGGCACCGCCGGGGTCGGCAAGACCGCGCTGGCGCTGCGCTGGGCGCACCGCGCCCGCGGCCGCTTCCCCGACGGGCAGCTCTGCGTCAACCTGCTCGGGTACGCCAAGGGCACCCCGCTGAGCACCCACCAGGTCCTCGTCCGGTTCCTGCACGCGCTGGGCGTGCCGCCGGAGCGGGTCCCGGTCGACACCGACGAGGCGGCGGGCCTGTACCGCACCCTGCTCACCGGCAGGCGGGTCCTGGTCGTGCTCGACAACGCCGCCACCGCAGAGCAGGTCCGCCCGCTGCTGCCCGGCTCGCCCGGCTGCCTGGTCCTGGTCACCAGCCGCGACCGGCTCACCGGCCTCACCGCCCAGGACGGCGCGCACCAGCTCCCGCTGGACGTGCTCGGCCCGGCCGAGGCGGTGCAGCTACTGGGGCGGATGGTCGGCTCGGCCCGGCTGCGCCGCGAGCCCGAGGCGACCGCCGAGATGGCCGGGGTGTGCGGGCACCTGCCGCTGGCGTTGCGCATCGCGGGCGCGAACCTGGCCGTGCGGCCGCTGGTGAGCATCGCCGACTACACCCGCGAGCTGCGCGACCGCGGCAGGCTCAGCGGGCTGGCGGTCACCGGCGACGACTCCGCCGCCGTGCGCGCCGCGTTCGACCTGTCCTACGCCAAGCTCACCCCGGGCGCGCGCAGGCTGTTCCGCCTGCTCGGGCTGGTGCCCGGCGCCGACCTGACCCCCGCCGCCGCGGCGGCCCTGGGCGGCCTGGCGGTGCCCGAGGCGGCGCGGCTGCTGCGGGTGCTGCACCACGGCAACCTGATCCGCGAGCAGAGCCGGGGCCGCTACGCCCTGCACGACCTGCTGCGCGACTACGCCAAGGACCGCGCCGAAGGCGACGCGGCAGGCAGCACTGAAGGCGGTGCGGGAGGCGGCACTGGAGGAGGTGCGGGCGCCGGGGAGCACACCGCCGCCCTCGTGGCGCTGTTCGACCACTACCTGCGCGAGGTCGAGACCCACAGCGCCGTGCTGTGGCGGGTCGGGCTGCCCCGCCCCGCGGGCGCCGAGGACACCGCCCTGGCCTGGCTCGACGCCGAACTGGGCAACCTGGTCGCCGCCGCCACCGAGGCCACCGGCCTGGGCCTGCCCCGGTACGCGTGGCGCTTCGCCGAGGCGCTGCGGGCCTTCTTCTTCAACCGCGGCCACGGCGCCGACGGGCTCGCCGTGGGCCGCGCCGCCCTGGCCGCCGCCCGCTCCTGCGCCGACGTCGACGCCGAGGCCTCCGTGCACGACCTGCTCGGGCTGGTCCACTGCAACCTCAGCGACTACGCCGCCGCCATCGAGCACCACGGGTGGGCGCTGGAGCTGAGCCAGGGCACCGGCAACCGGGTGGTCGAGGCGGGCGCCCTGCACAACCTGGGCCGCGCGCACTCCCAGCTCGGGCAGCCCGCGCAGGCCTCGGCGTTCTACGAGCGGTCGCTGGAGCTCAACCGGGCCATCGGCAACCGGTTCGGCGAGGCGGGCGCCCTGCACTACCTGGGGGTCGCCGCGCTGTCGCTGGGCAGGCCGGAGGAGGCCCTGGCCCGGCACACCGAGGCGCTGGAGCTGAGCACCCGGGTCGGGCACCGGCACGTGCAGGCCGCCGCCTGCCAGGGGCTGGGCCTGGCGCACTGGGCGATGGGCGACCTGCCCAGGGCCACCGAGCGCTACCGGCACGCGCTGTCGGTGTGCAGGCGCTACGGCTACCGCCACGGCGAGGTCAGCATGCTGGTCTGCCTGGCCGAGACCGGCTGCGACGCGGGCGACCACGCCGCGGCCGCGGCCCAGGTCCGGCACGCGATGGAGGCCAACCGGCAACTGGGGGAGCGGCGGCACGAGGTGAGCTGCCTGGACATCCTGGGCACCATCGCCCAGCGCACCGGCGAGTGGTCGGCCGCGGCGGACCACTACGCCAGGGCGCTGGACCTGGCCCGGGAGATCCGCTTCGGCTACGGCGAGGCCTCGGTGCTCACCGGCCTGTGCGCGCTGGCCCGCCGCACCGGCGACCCCCGCGCCGCCATCCACCACGGCTTCGGCGCCCTGGCCCTGATGCGCGACACCGGGATGCGGCTGCTGGAGGCCCGTGCCCTCACCGAGCTGGCGCACGCCCACCTCGACGCGGGCGAGCCGGACTCCGCGGGCGACCACGTCGAGCGCGGCCTGTCGGTGGCGGCGCGCTCCGGGCAGCGGCTGGCCGAGGCGCGGGCCAGGCACGTGCGCGCGCTGATCCGCCAGCACGGCGGCGACCGCCGGGGCGCGGTGGTCGACTGGCGGGCGGCGCTGCCGGTGTTCGAGGGCCTCGCGGTCCCCGAGGCCGACCACGTCCGGGCGCTGCTGGCCGCGTTCGCCGCCGACTGACCGGCTCCGCCCGCCCCCGGACCGGGTGCGGGCGGGCACCGCTCGGCGCAGAGCGGGCGACCAGTTCGTGGTTCCGCTGGGCCGAACGGCCGACCCCGCGTTCGGCGCACCGGCCGCGCCGCTCGGCGCGACCGGGCTGCTCCCGCGGTCGCGCTCACCGAGACTGACCCCGCAGGTGGCGGTCGCTCGACCGCCGCGGCCGCCGGGAGCCCCCGGCGCGGATTCGGGGCCTGCGAAGGGGAGCACGACGATGAGCACTCTGGACGGCGGCATTCTCGGCGGCAGCACTCTCGACGGCAAGGCGGTCGTGGTGACCGGGGCGGGCCGGGGACTGGGGGCGGCGTTCGCCGCGCACCTGGCCGGGGCGGGCGCCGCGGTCGTGGTCAACGACGTCGACCACGAGGCGGCCCGGCGGGTGGCCGCCGACATCCGCGCGGACGGCGGGGCGGTGGTGGCCAGCGGCCACTCGGTCGCCGACCCGGAGCAGGCCGAGGCGATCGTGGACCTGTGCGCCCGCGAGTTCGGCGCGGTCGACGGGCTGGTCAACAACGCGGGCCTCAACCACGAGGCCCTGCCCTGGGACGACGACCCGGCGCGGGTCCGCGCCCTGGTCGAGGTCAACGTCCTCGGCGTGCTCTACACCGGCATGGCCGCCATCCGCCGGATGCGCGCCGCGGGCCGCGGCGGGGCGATCGTCAACATCTCCTCCGGCGCCTCGCTGGGCCAGCGGACCCTGGGGGCGTACGCGGCGAGCAAGGGCGCGGTCTCCTCGCTGACCTACTCGTGGGCGCTCGACCTGGAGGAGTGCGGCATCCGGGTCAACGCGGTCTGCCCGCTCGCCTACACCAGGATGGTGTGGACCTCCGAGCGCGCCTCGCGGGTGACCGGTCCGGACAGCACACCGGACCTGGTCGCGCCGCTGGTCCACTTCCTGCTCGACGACCGCTCCGCGGGCATCACCGGGCAGGTGGTGCGCTGCACCGGCACGGAGCTGCACGTGGTGGGCAGGCCGCACTTCAAGGCCCCGATCCTGCGCCGCGACGAGTGGGACCTCGACAGCGTCGACCGGGCGTTCACCGAGGTGCTCGGCGGCCACCTGGAGCCCTACGGGCTGGAGCAGCGGCTGCCGCCCAGGCTGCGCAAGTGGCTCACGCCCGCCTGATCGAGTTGTTGAAGAGTAAATATCTTGCCGGTCGCGACGTATCCTTCCCCTGAGGACACCGTTCCGAGGGGAGAAGGGGGGCGGCGGCGTTGGTCCGGCACGCACGCGGGCCGCGGGGTCCGATCACCGGTCACGGCTGCGCATCGGCCCCACCTCCCGCGGGTCACCCACCGGGCCCGGCGCCCCAGGGGGTCGACGACCACACCCCGGCGGCGCCGGGGAGCCGGACCGCGGCTCCGGGCACCGGGGTGACCGGCGTCGAACCGCCGACCGGGTTGTGGTCGCTGCCGCGGCCCGCGATCGCCTACATCCTGCTGTTCGAACTCCTCACCGCGGCGGCGCTGGTGGCGGCGCTGCTCGCCGACCGGTCGGCGGCCGCGGCGGACTGGCGCCGCTTCGGCGCGCTGGTGCTCGCCGGGGCGGCGCACCTGTGGCTGTCCCGGCGCACCGAGGAGGCCCGCCGGGACAACCGCGGCGGCCCGCACGTCGACACCTCGGTCGTGTGGATTCTGCCCGCCGCGGTCCTGCTGCCCGCGTGGATGGCGGTGCTGTCGATGCTGCTGCTGCGCCTGCAGCTCTACCCGGTCGCCCGCCGCCCCCTCCACCGGTTCACCTTCGGCAGCGCGGGCACCCTGCTGCCCGCGCTGGCGGCGCTGTCTGTGGTCCGGGTGTCCGGCCTGGACGTGCTGCACCGCTTCTCCCCGGGCGGGTTCCTGGTCCTGCTGACCGCGGCGGCGGTCTACTTCGCACTCAACGCGGCCGCCATCGCGGGCGTGATCGCCCTGTCCACCCCCCACCCCACCCGCGCCCGGGTCACCGGTACCCGCCGCGACAACGCCATGGCCGCCCTCGCGGTCAACCTGGGCGTCCTCGTCGCCCTGGCGGTGGCGCACGCCTGGGTGGCGCCCCTGCTGGTCGTCCCCCTCCTCTGCGCCCTCGACTGGGGGGCGTTGCAGTTGGAGAACCTGCGCGGCGACTCCCGCACCGACGACAAGACGGACCTGCTGAACTCGCGGGGCTGGCACGAGCAGGTCGACCGCGAACTCGTCCGGGCCCGCCGCCGGGGCACCCCCGTGGCGGTGGCGGTCCTCGACCTGGACCACTTCAAGCAGGTGAACGACACGTGGGGCCACCCGGCGGGCGACGCGGTCCTGCGCGCGGTCGGCGCGGTCCTGCACGAGACCACCCGCCAGGGCGACGTCGTCGGCCGCTTCGGCGGCGAGGAGTTCGTCCTGCTCCTGCCCGACACCGACGCCGCCCAGGCCGTCCACGTGGCCGAACGCGTCCGCCGGGGGGTGGCCGCCATGCACGTCCCGGCCAAGGACAAGCGCGGCAACCCGGTCACCATCACCGCCCGCACGACCTCGATCGGCGTGGCGGCGGCCCCCGCCCCCACCGCCACCCTGGAAGCGCTGCTCCGCCAGGCCGACGCGGCGGTCTACGAAGCGAAGAGCACCGGCCGCAACCAGATCCGCGTCGCCCCCTGACCGGCCCGGCACACCGCCGCGCGGGCGGGTCGCGGTCATCGGACGTTAACGTAGGCGTCACCTGCTTTTCCGGTTTCCGAATGGAGCACCCTTCGGGGAGGGAGTCTCTCGGTGGACCTGACCGTGCTGGTCCCGCTCGTCGTCGTCACGGCCCTCGTCTTCGACTTCACCAACGGCTTCCACGACACCGCGAACGCCATGGCCACGTCCATCGCCACCGGGGCGCTGCGGCCGAAGGTGGCGGTGGCGCTGTCCGCGGTCCTCAACCTGGTGGGGGCGTTCCTGTCGGTCGAGGTGGCCAAGACGATCTCCGGGGGGTTGGTCGATGACGCCGCGATCACCCCCGAGGTGGTGTTCGGCGGCCTGATCGGCGCCATCGTGTGGAACCTGCTGACCTGGTACGTCGGCCTGCCGTCGAGTTCTTCGCACGCCCTGTTCGGCGGGTTGGTCGGGGCGACGTGGGTGGCGGCGGGCAGCGACGCGGTGCACTTCGCCAAGCTGGTGGAGAAGGTGCTGGTGCCCGCCGTGGCGGCGCCGGTGGTCGCCGGGGTCGCGGGCGGCATCGCCACCTACCTGGCCTTCCGGATCACCCGCCGGGCCACCGCGAGCCGCACGCCCAGGGGGTTCCGGATCGGGCAGATCGCCTCGGCCTCCCTGCTGTCGCTGGCGCACGGCACGAACGACGCGCAGAAGACCATGGGGATCATCACGCTGACGCTGATCAGCGCGGGCAGCCTGCCGACCGGCTCCGGACCGCCCACCTGGGTGATCGTCAGCGCCGGGCTCGCCATCGCCGCGGGCACCTACCTGGGCGGGTGGCGGATCATCCGCACCCTGGGCCGCGGCATCACCGACATCGGCGCCCCGCAGGGCTTCGCCGCGCAGACCAGCGCGACCGCGGTGATCCTGACCTCCTCGCACCTGGGGATCGCGCTGTCGACCACGCACGTCTGCTCCGGCGGCATCCTCGGCGCCGGGCTGGGCACCCCGCAGGCGGTGGTGCGGTGGGGCACGGCCGGGCGGATGGTGCTGGCCTGGCTGATCACCCTGCCCGCCGCCGGGGTCGCGGGCGCGCTCGCGGGCGCGGTCGCGGAGTCCGGGACGGTCGGCACGATCGCGGTCGCCGTGCTGGGGGCGGTGTTCGGCGGCGCGGTCTTCCTGCTGTCGCGCCGCAACGCGGTCAGCGCGCACAACGTCAACGACATCCCGGTGGAACCGGTCACCGAATCCGCCGCCCCCGTCGCGGGGGGCCACCGGTGAACTGGGGATCTCTCGGCGAGGTTGTCGTCGCCGCGCTGAGCACCGGGATCGGTGCCGTGGTGCTGTTCGCGCTGGGGGTGCGCGGCTGGTCCGACCACGCCGACGCCCGGCAGGCGGGTGGCGCCAGCGCGATGGGGCTGGGCCTGGCGGTGGTGAGCTTCGCGTTGTGCGTGGCCCTGGTCGGCGTCGGCATCTGGGTCATCGTGGCGAAGTGAGCCTGCGGCGGCGGACCACGCCGTGGGCGAGCAGCCCGAGGAAAGCCCCGGTCACCGGCAGCCACGGGCGGCGGGCAGGCGCGAAGCGGGCGGGCGCCGGCGTGGGCTCGGCGCCGCGCGGGTAGTGGGCGCACCACCAGGGCACGACGGCCGGCCCGACGACGCTGCTGCCCGGTTGCAGGAACTGGTGGACCGGCATGTCCGTCCACAGCGAACCGGCAGGCCACGGCAACCGCGTCACGGCGAACCCGTCGTGGTGGGTGAACGCGTCCCACACCAGGTGCGGCGCCTCGCCGACGAGGACCGACACCACCGGCAGCGGGCCCGGCCGCGGCGGCCGGGCGACCGCGACGACCCGCTCCCGGACCCACCGCGGCGCCTGCGACACCAGCGCGGGGGCGGCGAACCCGTGGACCAGCGCGAGCAGCGCCTGCGCCGGCGCAGGTCGACGACCACCGACCCGAGCGGGCTGTGCGTGAAGTCCCCGCCGAGCGGTCGCAGCGCCACGAAGTACGTCAGGTCCGGCGACAGGGACCCCACCACCAGCCCCGAGGCCACCAGCGGCGTCCTGGCCTGCGGCAGCACAGCGGCGGGGTGCGCGAGCGTGAACGGCATGCCCCCGACGGTCCCCGCGCGGTGTGGACCGCGCGCGCCCGACGGGTGAAGCCCTGGTGGAGATCGGGCCCGCGGCGGGGTCAGACCGGCGGCACGATGCCCGCGAAGTGCCCCACCGTCTCGCAGTGCGCGCACGGCCGCCCGTTGTCGACGGTCCGGGGGGTGCCCCCGATGATCGCCAGCTTCGGGTCGGCGATCATGCCGCCGCCACCGCAGTACTGGCACACCGTGTGCACCTCGGCCGGAACCTCCAGCTCCGACTCCTCGCCCTCGTTCATCCGCACTCCTCGCCTGGGGTTCCCGATCCTCGCACCCACCGCGCGCGCCGTCCGCACGGCCATCCCACCGCCACCCGATTTGCCCCGGTTCGCCCGCGTGGTGGTTGTCCACAGGGATGCCCGTTCGTCGGCGGGAAGTGTCGGTGCGGGCGAGGAGGATTGATTCGGGGGCTGCTCGGTTGGGCACCCCACCTCCGAGCGGGAGGGGACGGGCTTGCCGGTGCAGGGTGCGCGCGGGTCGACGTGCCGCGCGCGGGCGCGCCGAGTGGTGCGCGGGCGGCGTCGGGCGCGCGGGTTGCTGGCCGCCATCGGCGTCGGCGGCATGCTGGGCGCGTCCCTGCTGGTCCCCGACCAGGTGATCTCCGGCACACCGGTGGCGCGGAGCGACCGGAGCGGGCCGTCGCCCGCGAGCGGTGCGGTCCCCACCGACCCGTGCGCGGGGGTGATCGCGAGCCTGCCTCCCCGGCGGCAGCTCGCCCAGTTGCTGATCGTCGGCGTCGACCCGAAGGGCCCGGCCGCCGCGTTGGCGGCCGTCGGGCAGGAGCAGGTCGGGGGGATCTTCCTCGGCGGGAAGGCCACCGCGTTGCTGGTGGACGGGGGACTGGCCCCGGTGCGGGACGCGTCCGCGCTCCCGCTGACCGTGGCCGTCGACGACGAGGGCGGGCGGGTCCAGCGGGTCGACGCGCTCGACGGGGACCTGCCCAGCGCGCGGACGATGGCCGCGACCCTCTCCGAGCGGCGGGTGCGCGACCTCGCCCGCACCCGGGGGGACCGGCTGCGGGCGCGCGGTGTGACGCTGGACTTCGCCCCGGTGGTCGACGTGGGCGACCAGCCGGACGCGGCGGTGATCGGGGACCGGTCGTTCAGCCCGGACCCCGCCGTCGCCACCCGGTACGCCGGCGCCTTCGCCGCCGGGCTGCGGGACGCGGGCCTGCTGCCGGTGCTCAAGCACTTCCCCGGGCACGGCCGCGCCACCGGCGACTCCCACGTCACCGCCGTCACCACGCCGCCGCTGGAGCAGTTGCGCGCCGTCGACCTCGCCCCCTACCGCGACCTGCCCCGGGAAGGACGGGTCGCGGTGATGCTCGGCCACCTCACCGTCCCCGGCCTCACCGACGGCGTCCCCGCCTCGCTCTCACCCGCCGCCTACCGGTTGCTGCGCGGGGAACTGGGGTTCACCGGCCTCACGGTGACCGACGACCTGGGCTCCATGCGCGCCGTCTCCGACCGCTACGACCTGCCCGAGGCGGTCCTCGCCGCGCTCCGGGCCGGGGCCGACGTCCCGTTCTGGTCCTCCGGCGCCCGCCTGCCCCAGGTGCTCGACCGGCTCACGGCGGCGCTGGGCACCGGGGAACTCGACCCCGCGCGGGTGACCGAGGCGCTGGGCCGCGTGCTGCGCGCCAAGGCGGCCTGCTGAACCCGCTCGCGAAAGGACGGTGAAAAGCGGAAGACCCGTCCGGTGTGGACGGGTCTTCCGCTGTCTTGTGGTGCGCCGCCAGGGACTCGAACCCCGAACCCGCTGGTTAAGAGCCAGCTGCTCTGCCAGTTGAGCTAGCGGCGCTCGCCGGGAGGGTGTCTCTCCCGCTGACAGGGAAAAAGTTAGCACAGGCCCCCGGGAGGCCCAAAATCGGGGGGTACCCCTGTCTGTTTTCGGAGGTCCCCCACCCTTTCGGGTGATTGTCGGGCACACTGGTCACCCGGGTGACGGTCAAGCTTTTGGGGGTAGGACATGACGAGGGGTCGGTGGGCGCGGGCGGTGCTCGCCTGTGTCGGGGTGGTCGCGGTGGCGGCGTGCACCGCCGAGGGGTCGGCCACACCGGGTGGGACGCCGCCGGAGGCGGTGGCGGCCGGTGCGCGGTCCACCGCGCCGCCCGTTCCGCTGGCACTGGCGCTCGCCCCGGCCGACCAGGCCGCCGGGGTCGCGCCGGGCGCCCCGGTGACGGTCACGGCCGCGGGCGGGAAGATCACCGAGGCCGCGGTCACCGGTGCCGACGGCAAGGTCGTCGCGGGCGCGCTGTCGGCCGACGGCACGAGCTGGACGACCACCGAGGCGCTGGGCTACGGCAAGACCTACACCGCCACGGCCACCGCCGCCGACCCCGCGGGCAGGACGGCCACGTCGACCTCGACGTTCACCACCGTCAAGCCCGCCCGCCAGACCGCGCTGTCGATGAACCCGCTCGACGGGCAGGTCGTGGGCGTGGGCCAGCCGTTCGCGTTCTACTTCGACGCCGCCGTGGCCGACAAGGCCGCCGCCGAGAAGGCGATCACGGTCACCCCGACCCCCGCCGCCGAGGGGGCCTTCTACTGGTTCAGCGACAAAGAGGTGCACTGGCGGCCCAAGGAGTACCTGAAGGCGCACAGCACCGTCACGATCAACGCCGCCATCTACGGCAAGGACCTGGGCAACGGCGTCTACGGCCGCGCCGACCGCACCGCCACCGTCACGGTGGGCGACTCGGTGATCGCCGTCGCCGACGGGACCACCCACCAGATGACGGTGACCGTCAACGGGACCCCCGCCCGCACCATCCCGATCTCCCTGGGCAAGAAGGCCCACGAGACCCCGGTCGGCACCTACACGGTGATGAGCGAGCACACCGACTACACGATGGACTCCTCCACCTACGGCGTGCCCACGGACTCGGCGGCGGGCTACCGGACGGAGGTGGAGGTGGCGAGCCGCATGTCCAACAGCGGCATCTTCTTCCACTCCGCGCCGTGGTCGGTGCGCGACCAGGGGGTGCGCAACGTCAGCCACGGGTGCATCAACATGTCGACCGAGAACGCCGCCTGGTTGCAGAGCATCTCCAACAAGGGCGACGTGATCGTGGTGCAGAACTCCGGCGGCCCGGTGCTCGAAGCCTGGGACGGCCAGAGCGACTGGCAGATCCCGTGGGAGACGTGGAAGGCGGGCGGCAAGCGCTGACCGCGCTCAGGGGCGGGCGGTGACCCGGAAGGACTCGCCGCCCACCCCGACCACGTCGCCGGGGCGCACCTGCCTGCCCCGGCGGATCTCGACCTCGCCGTTCACCGTGACCTCGTCGCCGTCGATGAGGTCCTTGGCGTGCGCGCCGTCCTCGGCGGCGCCCGCCAGCTTGAGCAACTGACCCAGCCGGATCATGTCGTCCCGGATCTCGACCTCGCGCACCGCACGCCTCCCGTGGCAACCGAAAAGGCCGACCCCCGCGGAGCGGGGATCGGCCTTCGTACGGGTGAGTGACGGGACTTGAACCCGCGACTTCCTGGACCACAACCAGGTGCTCTACCAACTGAGCTACACCCACCACAGCGGCGCTTTTCAGCACCGTGCGCGCACAGCATAGCGTGCCCGTGCGCGGGCTTCATACCGGGTTAGGCATCCGCGGCGAGGACGGCTTCGGCGACCGCCTTGGCCTCCTCGGTGGAGGGGCCGGGCTGGGCGACGAAGGCGGTGCCGCGGTAGTAGCGCAGCTCGCGGATCGACTCCCGGATGTCGGCCAGCGCCCGGTGCGCCAGGCCCTTGTCCGGCTGCGCGTAGTAGATGCGCGGGTACCAGCGCCTGCACAGCTCCTTGATGGAGGACACGTCGACCATCCGGTAGTGCAGGTGCGCGTCGAGGGCGGGCATGTCGCGGGTGATGTAGCCGCGGTCGGTGGCGATGGAGTTGCCGCACAGCGGGGCCGTGCGGACCTCGGGGACCCACTCGCGGACGTAGTCGAGCACCTGCCGCTCGGCCTCGGCCAGGGTCAGCGTGGAGGCGCGGACCTCCTCGGTGAGCCCGGAGCGGGCGTGCATCTCCCGCACCACGTCGGGCATGCCCGCCAGGGTGTCGTCATCGGTGTGGATCACCAGGTCCACGCCGTCCCCGAGGACGTTCAGCTCGGAGTCGGTGACCAGGGCGGCGATCTCGATCAGGGCGTCCTTGCCCAGGTCGAGCCCTGTCATCTCGCAGTCGATCCATACCAGGCGGTCCGTCACGCGTGGCAGCTTAGCCGGGGCCGCCGCCGCGCCCGAGCGCCGCGCGCCCGTGTCGGGCTCCGGTGGGCGCGTCCGGATGGCCCAGCGTGTGGCGGCGGGCGCCGCGATGGATCACGCTTGGGGGCATGGGCAAGGATGTCGAGTCGACGGAGTTCACCCGGGCCGATCGCCAGCGGTTCCGGCAGAAGGTGCGGCGCTGCCTGGACGTGTTCGCGCAGATGCTGGCCGAGTCCCGGTTCGACGCGGGCCGCCCCATGGCGGGGTTGGAGATCGAGCTGAACCTGGTCGACGGGGACGGGGACCCGTCGATGCGCAACGCCGAGGTGCTGGCGGCGATCTCGGACCCGGCCTTCCAGACCGAGCTGGGGCGGTTCAACATCGAGATCAACCTGCCGCCGCAGCCGCTGGGCCCGCACGGCCTGCGCGCGTTCGAGGAGCTGGTGCGCGACGACCTCAACGAGGCCGAGCAGAAGGCGCGCAGGGCCGGTTCGCGGATCGTGATGGTGGGCATCCTGCCCACGTTGCAGCGAAAGCACATCAGCCTCGACGTGCTCAGCACGAACCCGCGCTACAAGCTGCTCAACGAGCAGGTGTTCGCCGCCCGCGGCGAGGACCTGGAGATCAACATCGGTGGGCGGGAGCGGCTGGTCGCGCACGCCGACTCGATCGCCCCGGAGAGCGCGTGCACCAGCGTGCAGTACCACCTGCAGACCGCGCCGGAGGACTTCGCCAAGTACTGGAACGCCAGCCAGGTCGCCGCGGGCATCCAGGTGGCGCTCGGGGCGAACGCGCCGTACCTGTTCGGCAAGCAGCTCTGGGCCGAGACCAGGATCGCGCTGTTCGAGCAGGCCACCGACACCCGCCCGGACGAGCTCAAGGCCCAGGGCGTGCGCCCCAGGGTGTGGTTCGGCGACCGGTGGATCACCTCGATCTTCGACCTGTTCGAGGAGAACGCGCAGTACTTCCCCGCCCTGCTGCCGCTGACCGACGAGGAGGACCCGGTGGAGGTCCTCGCCCGTGGCGACACCCCGGAGCTGCACGAGCTGCGCCTGCACAACGGCACGGTCTACCGCTGGAACCGCCCGATCTACGACGTGGTGCACGGCCGCCCGCACCTGCGGGTGGAGAACCGGGTGCTGCCCGCCGGACCGTCCGTGGTGGACACCATGGCCAACGGCGCGCTGTACTTCGGCCTGGTGCGCGCGCTGGCCGACCAGGACCGTCCGGTGTGGACGCAGATGAGCTTCGCCGCCGCCGAGGACAACTTCCACGCCGCGGCCCGCAACGGCATCGACGCCCGGGTGTACTGGCCCAACGTCGGCGAGGTCCCGGTCACCGAGCTGGTGCTGCGCCGCCTGCTGCCGATGGCCCACCGGGGCCTGGACGCGTGGGGGGTGGACCCGGCCGACCGGGACCGGTTGCTCGGCGTCATCGAACAGCGCTGCATCACCGGGCGCAACGGCGCCACCTGGCAGGTGGAGACGGTGAAGTCGCTGGAGGCGGCGGGGTCGGTGAGCCGGGAGCAGGCGCTGCGGGAGATGGTGCGCCGGTACGCGGAGTTCATGCACAGCAACGAACCCGTGCACACCTGGCCGGTCGACTGACCCGGTCGGGATCGCGGCGGCCCCCGGGGGCCGCCGCGAACCCGGGACGCGGTCTAGGGGCGCAACCAGGGGGCCAGGAGGTCCGGGTCGGCGACCGACTCCTCGACGCGGTGGTGGTCCTCAGGGGTCAGGACGAGTTCGCGGAGGCGGGCACCCCAGACCGGCACCTGGTCGTTCTTGCCCAGAGCCGTCGCGAGTTCGACGAGGCCCGCCAGCGCGACGGCCCGCTCCACGGCCGGGGCCGCTTCGCCGTGGCGGCGCAGGCCCGAGTCGAGGGCGCGGTAGGCGGCCCGGTCGTCGTTCTTGAAGTCGCGGAGGATGCGGGCGTTGTCCAGGACCCTGGCGAGGCCGTCCAGCTTCTTCGAGCCCCCGTACTCGACCTCCTCCGGCTCCTCGCGGTTGATGAAGATGATCGAGTTGCCGGAGGGGTCCATGACCGTGAACCGCGAGGCGCCGGGACGGTGGCGGGTGATCCTGGGCAGTCCCGTGGACAGCACCTTGCCGTACGCGCGGCGCATCCCCTCGGTGAACGCCGCGTGGTAGGCGGCGACGGAGCCGACCATCACCAGGCAGCCGCCGGTCTCCTCCCGCGCAGGGTCCACCGACGCCGCCGCGCGCCCGTAGTGCAGGGCGAAGCCGCTCCACTGGAACGCCAGGTACAGGTAGGGCTTCTTCTGCTCGTAGGTGACGGTGAACCCCAGCGCCCGCCAGAACTCCAGCGTCTCCTCCGGTGCCGTGCAGTGCAGCAGCGGCACCACGGTCTCATCGGGTCGTACGGTCTCGTCCAGCATCCTCGGTCCCCCAGTGATCGTTCCGGTCGACGACGCCGGATGTTGTCACAGCGCGCGCGTCGGCGCACATGACCAAGATCAACTTTCGGGTGCCCGGTGCTCCAGGAACTGGGCCAGCAGGTCCGGCACGGCCGCGTCGGCGAGGGCGAGGCCCTGCGCCTCGCCGACGTCGAGGACCCGGTAGCCGCCGGACCCGGCCGCGGTGACGGCGGTGATCGTCAACACGCCCGCGCGCCGCTGGAACAGGGTGCGGCTGATCTTCCACCCCACGATCCCGGTGCGCCGCAACGCCACCGTCGACCGGTCCAGCGAACCCGACCGGCTCACCAGGTACCGCTCGGTCAGCGCGTGCCCCAACCCCCGGTAGCGGTCGTACCCGACCAGCGCGGCCACCGGCACCAGGAACACCGCCACGACCCACGGCCAGTGCGGCCAGTCGACGAGCAGCGCCAACCCCAGCAGCACCACCGCGACCGCCACCGCGGGCGCCACCGCCCGGACCAGTCGCCGCACCAGCGCGCGGGGCGGGTGCGGGCGCAGCGGCACGTCGACCCGCTCGCCCAGGACCTCCACCGCCACCCGGTGCGCCTCCGCGCGGGGCGCGGGCGGCAGCAGCAGCGCGCTGCCGCTCATCCGGCCCAGACCGGTCGTCACCGCGCTGAGCCGCGCGCCCCGGCCCGCGCGCAGCAGCAGCGGTTCGTGCACGTCCACCCCGCGCAGCCGGTCCTCCTCGATGGACACCGACCGGGTCGTCAGCAGCCCGCGGCGCACCCGCAGGGTCCGGTCGGCCTGGCGGGTCAACCGGTAGCGGTGGTTCTGCAGCAGGTAACCCAGCAGCGAGGCCAGGGCCGCGAGCACCACGGTGGCCACCGCGGTCACCGGCACGATCGTTCCCGGGCCGGACTCGGCGAACCACGTGTAGACCGACCGCAGCACGCCGAACTCGGAGAACTCCAGGTCCAGCTCGTTGGCCAGGTTCATCAGGAAACCGACCGAGGCGCCGACACCGATCAACCCGGACAGCGACAGCGGCGCGTACCGGTACCAGGAGCCCGACAGCGCCGCGATCGGCGCACCGTCGTCGGCGGTGTTCTCGGCGGTCCCGCCCGCACCGTCCTCGGGGGCGCCCGCGCGGCGGTGCAGGAACACCTGGCGCAGCCGGTCGGCCTCCGCGGCGGTGACCGCGTCGAGCGCCACGCCCTCGCCGCCGCCGCGCTCCTGCTTGCCGGTGCCGACCCGGACCGCGGTCAGGCCGAACAGCCGGTGCCCGAGCTTGGCGGTCAGGTCGACGGTGCGAATCCGGTCGCGCGGGATGGCCAGCCGCTGGCGGAACAGCACGCCCTTGTGCAGCTCCACCTGGGTGTCGGTGATCCGGTACTTGGTGGTCAGCCAGGACAGCAGGCCGTAGAGCACCACGAAGGCCACCGTGCCCGCGCCGAACAGCGTGCGCACCAGGTTGACGTCACCGACGAAGACCAGCGCGAACAGCGGCAGCAGCAGCCCGACCAGCTCGTTGAGCGGCCGCACCACGATCATCCTGGGGTCCAGCCGACCCCACTCCGGGGCGGGTTCGACGTACTCCGGGGCGGCGGGCAGGGGCGGGGTCACGTGGCGTCCCCGGGGGTGGCCTGGGTGGTGGCGGTCAGCTCGTCGACGATCCGGGCGGCCACCTCCGCGTCGAGGCCCTCGATGGTCACCGGCCCCTGCGCCGAGGCGGTGGTGACGGTGACGGTCGCCAGCCCCAGTAGCTGCTGCAACGGGCCGCGGGCGGTGTCGACGGTCTGGATTCGCGAGACCGGGGCCAGCCGCCACTCCTGGTTGACCCAGCCGCCGCGGGTGAACACGGCGTCCGGGGTGGTCTCCCAGCGGTGCACCCGGTAGCGCCACCGCGGCATGACCACCACGTGCGCCACCGCGACCAGCGCGCTCACCAGCAGCGTCACCCGCAACCAGGTCGGCGCGCCCGCGGCGAGCACGACCGGGACGGCCTGCGCCAGCAGGACCACCAGCCAGCCGAGACCGGCGCGCAGCGCCCAGTGGCCGATGGCGCGGCGGCTGACCAGGTTCACGGGTGCGCGCAGCCGGGGGCCCGCGCCGCTGGTGGTCTCACTCACCGGGTCAGTCTGCCGGTTCGCAGGTCACCGGGCGTCATCCCGGGGTCGGACGGGGTGGTCGGGGTTCCCCTCCCGGGACCCCTCCCGGGGAAGTTCCGTTATCTCGTGACTTGCGGCGTCACGTCTCGTTGCGGCACGCGTCGGAAGTGGTGAGGGGACAGTCGGGGGATGAGAGGTGGGCCGCAGTGACCAGCCACAGGGAGTGGAGTGTGAGCTGTCGTGACCTGGCGGGGCGCAAGCGCGAGGTGACCGTGTTCGTGCGGGCGGGGCGGGTGGTGCTGGTGTCCCCGCCGGGGGAGACGGCCATCTTCACCCCGCTGGACGTGGGCAGGCTGCGGGCGGCGCTGCGGGACGCGGTGGTGGACGCGTCGATCGAGCCCGAGAACTGACCGACGGTACTACTGTGGAGTAGATACTGGCGGAATCCGCACGGAGGCACGGCATGGCCACCTACTTCATCACCGGCGCGACCGGGTTCCTGGGGCGCAGGCTCGTCGAGCGGCTGGTCGCCCGTCCGGACTGCGACCGGGTGTACGCCCTGGTCCGCCCCGAGTCGACCGCCCGCTTCACCGCCGCCTCGGCGCACTGGTCCCGGCCCGACCTGGTCGTCCCGGTCGCCGGTGACCTCACCGAGCCCGGCCTGGGCGTGGACCCCGCCGCGCTGCCCGGACCGGTCGACCACGTCGTGCACCTGGCCGCGGTCTACGACTTCACCGCCCCCGCCGAGGCCAACCACGCCGCGAACGTGACCGGCACCGCGAACGTGCTCGCGTTCGCCGCCGCCACCGGCGCGGGCCTGCTGCACCACGTGTCGTCCATCGCGGTCGCGGGTGACCACCGGGGCCGCTTCGCCGAGTCCGACTTCGACCTCGGCCAGCGCCACCACAGCCCGTACCACGCGACCAAGTTCGCCGCCGAGGAGCTGGTCCGCGACCAGGACGAGGTCCCGTTCCGGGTCTACCGCCCGGCCGCCGTGGTCGGCGACTCCACCACCGGCGAGATGGACAAGGTCGACGGCCCCTACTTCTTCCTGCCCGCGCTGGTCCGCCTCGCCCGGCTGCCCCGGGCGCTGCCGCTGGTGCTGCCCGAGCTGGGCCGCACCAACGTCGTCCCGGTCGACTACGTGGTCGACGCCATGGCGCACCTGATGCACCTCGAAGCGCCCACCGGCACCACCTACCACCTCACCGAACCGGGCGGGCAGCCCGTGCGCGAGGTCTACAACGCCCTGGCCGCGGTCGTCGACGCCCCCCGGATCGCGGCCACCCTGCCGGTGCGGCTGCCCGCGGTGCGCACCGTGCCCGCCCCGGCCGCCGCGGTGCTCACCGAGCTGGGCATCCCGGCCGAGGTGCTGCCGCACCTGGACCTGCCGACCGAGTTCGAGACCGGCGCCACCGCCGTGGCACTGGCGGGCAGCGGCGTGGACCTGCCCCGGTTCGCCGACTACGCCAGGGTCCTGGTCGAGTACTGGGCCGAGCACCTGGACCCGGACCGGGCCTGGGTCGACTCCGGGTCGCTGCGCGGGCGCCGGGTCGTGGTCACCGGCGCGTCCTCCGGCATCGGCCGGGCCACCGCGCTCGCCGCCGGGCGGCGCGGGGCGACCGTGCTGCTGGTCGCGCGCAGGCGCGCGGAGCTGGAGGAGGTGCGCGGGGAGGTCGAGGCGCTGGGCGGCCGGGCCTCGGTGCACCCGTGCGACCTGACCGACGGCGACGCGGTCGACGCCCTGGTCAAGGAGCTGGGCGTGGTCGACGTGCTGGTCAACAACGCGGGCCGGTCGATCCGCCGCGCGGTGCACCTGTCGGTCGACCGGCTGCACGACTTCGAGCGCACCATGTCGCTGAACTACTTCGCCCCGCTGCGGCTGACCCTCGGGCTGCTGCCCGGGATGCGGGCCCGCGGCTTCGGCCGGATCGTCAACGTCACCACCATGGGCCTGCAGTCGGACACGCCGCGCTTCTCCGCGTACCTGGCGTCGAAGGGGGCGCTGGAGGCGTTCGGCCGGGCGGCCGGGCGCGAGCTGGTCGCCGACGGGGTCACCGTCACCTCGGTGCGGATGCCGCTGGTGCGCACCCCGATGATCGGCGCCACCGGCGTCTACCGCGGCGTGCCCGCGGCCACCCCGGAGAAGGGCGCGGCGATGGTCCTGCGCGCGCTCACCCGAGGCGGCGACGTGGTCCAGCGGCCGGAGGGGTTCGCGCTGGAGCTGCTACGCGTCGTCGCCCCCGGCCTGGCCCGGCAGCTTCTCGGCGTCGCGTACCGACTCTCCCCGGAATCGGCCCCGGAAGCCCGGCGCCGGGCCGAGCCGCCGCTGGCCGTCCTCACCTCGACCCTCCTCCGGCCGCTGTGGCGCGCCCTGCGCTGAGGGCACGAGCGCGCCGAGCGGGATCTCGATCTCCATCGTGCGCGCCTCGCGGAAGGCCGCGTACCGGCCCGGCCTGCGCCGGGTCGGTCTGGTCAGCGCGAACGCCGCCAGCCCGCCCACCGACAGCGCGGCGATCACCAGGGCCATCGGCAGCGCGGACCCGTGCCCGATGCCGACCAGCGGCGCGGCCAGCCCGCCGATGACGAACTGGAGCACGCCCAGCAGCGCCGCCGCGGTCCCGGCCCGGCCCGCGTGGTCGGCCAGCGCCAGCGCGGTCGAGTTCGGCGTCACCATGCCCACGCTGGCCACCACCACGAACAGCCCCGGCAGCAGGAACGGCAGGCCCAGCCCGCCGAGCACGGCGGCCAGCACCGCGGCCCCGCCGACGGTGGAGCTGACCAGCCCGGCGGTCAGCAGCCTGCGCGGGGTGAACCAGCGCAGCAGCAGGTTGTTGAGCTGCGAGAGCAGCACGATGCCCAGCGCGTTCACCCCGAAGACCACGCTGAACTGCTGCGGGGACAGCCCGTGCAGGTCCTGGAGCACGAACGAGGAACCGGAGATGTAGGCGAACATCGCGCCCAGGGTGAACCCGGCCGCGAGCGCGTAGGCGATGAACGTGCGGTCGGTGCCGATGCGCACGTAGGACCGCACGGTGGCGCGCAGGTGCGGGGGTTTGCGCCGCTGCGGCGGCAGCGTCTCCGGCAGGCCGACCGCGGAGGCGAGGAGCAGCAGCACGCCGAACCCGGCCAGCACCACGAAGATGCCCGGCCACGACACCCAGCGCAGCACCTGCCCGCCGACGACCGGGGCCAGCATCGGGGCCAGCCCGTTGACCAGCATCAGCATCGAGAAGAACCGGGCCATCTCGGTCCCGGAGTACAGGTCGCGCACCGCGGCGCGGGCGATCACCACCCCCGCCGCCGCGCTGACGCCCTGGGCGAACCGCAGCCCGACCAGCGCGTACACCGTCGGCGCCACCGCGCACACCAGCGAGCTGACGGTGTAGAGCACCAGCCCCACCAGCAGCGGTTTGCGCCTGCCGAGGGAGTCCGACAGCGGCCCGGCCACCACCTGCCCTGCGGCCAGGCCGACCATGAACGCGGTCAGCGTCAGTTGGACCTGCGACTCGCCCGCGCCCAGGGTGCGCGCCAGCTCCGGGAACGCGGGCAGGTACATGTCGATCGACAGCGGCCCGAACGCCGCCAACCCGCCCAGGATGAGCGCGAGCCGAGGCTTCTGCGCCCTTGACGCCGGATTCACCCGATCAGTCTAGGTAAGAACGTGCGAGCTGCCCCTGTCGCCTGCGCCACCTGGGGTAATGCCCTGGTAGCGGCCACGCATTCGGGTCAGGATGGGGTTCGGGCACAGTGGATTACCTGTTTGGCGGTCGCCAGGTCGAGCCCGCTTCGGAGGGGAGTCGACACGGACAGTCACCCCCGGCCGGGCGGGTCGTTCCCCGACCTGATCGGCGGCTTGACACACTGGGCGCCCGAGGGGCGGGAGGGTGCCATGGCCGAGCCGATCGATGCGGTGCTGACCGAGGCCGCCCAGCTCACCGCGGCCGGGCAGCCCGAGGCCGCCATCTCCCTGCTGCGCCCGGTGCTGGTGGTGCACCCGGACAACCCCGCCGCCTGGTGCAGGCTCGCCGCCGCCCTGTTCGACGCCGGGCAGCCCGAGCACTGCCTCACCGCCGCCAAGCGGGCGATCACCCTCGGTGAGCGGTCCTGGGCGCACCGGCTGGCCAGCCTCGCCCTCGGCGAGCTGGGCCGGTTCGAGGAGGCCGCCACCTCCGCCGGGGAGGCCGCCCGCCGCGACCCCGACGACTGGCGCGCGCACGTGGCGCTGGCCGAGGCGCACGGCCCGCGCTCCCCGCTGGACGCCCTCGCCGCCGCCCGCCGCGCGGTCGAGGTCGCCCCGGACGAGGCCCGCCCGCACGAGGTCCTCGGCGCCGCCGCCCTCTGGGCCGACGAGCGCCCGCTGGCCAAGCGCGCCTTCACCGACGCGCTGCGCCTGGACCCCGCCAACACCGACACCCGCGCCGCACTGGGCAGGCTGGCCGACGTCCGCGCCGCCCGCGCCGACCCCGGCCCGCAGGTCCCGTTCGGCCGCGCCCAGCGGATCGCGCTGTGGCTGCTGCTGCGCCGCTGCGCGGGCTGGCTGCTGCTGGGCGGGTTCCTGCTGCTGCTCGCCGGGTCGCCGCGGCCGAGTCGCCTGCTGGTGTGGTTCGCGCTGGCGCTGCTGCTCGCCGTCGCCGGGACGGGGCTGCACGGGCTGCTGGGCCTGCCGCGGACCGCCCGCCTGCCGCTCGCGCAACTGTGGAGCCGGGTGCCGCTGTTCTGCGTCGGCGCCGGACTGCTCGGGGTGGGGCTGGCGTCGCTGGCGGTGTGGACCGTCGCACTGGCCTTCGGCGCGACCGGGACGCAGCCGCTGGTCCCGGCGCTGGTGGCGGCGGCGCTGTCCGGCGCGGTGTGCTGGGTGGGCCTGGCCCGGATGCGGATGCGCTGACCTCCCGCGACGAACACCCGGCTCGCCCGGACAGATCAATCACTCGAACGGGGGAATCGCGGGTCGGCGGACCGCGTCAGTACCCCGTTCGACCTTTCGCGGGCCGGGGGATCACCGCGCGCCGATTCTTCGCCGTCCTGATCGTGTTCGGCTTCGGCTCGGCCGCGCTGGGCTTCACCGGAATCCAGTTCCCGCTGATGAGCTGGAGCAACCCGTGGCAACCCAGCGCGGGCCTGATCCTCGGCGCACTCGGCGCGCTGCTGCTGGTGCTCACGAGCAGGTTCGGCAAGGACACCCCCGCGCGGCCGCACCCGGCGGCGGGCCCCGGCGGCCCGGTGCCGCCCGGAGGCTCCACCCAGCCGGGCCACGGCCTGTCGGGCCACGGCCTGTCGGGCGCGCCGCTGACCCCGCCGCAGGGCCACCACCAGCCAGGCGTCCCCCTGTCCCCGCCGCAGGGCTTCCCCCAGGCGCCCGTCCCGAGCTTCGCTCAGGCGGCCGGTGCGCCGCTGTCCCCACCGCAGGGCTCCACCCACCCGGGCATGCCGGTGTCGCCGCCGCAAGGTTTCGCGCAGCCGGGCGTGCCCGGGTCGGCGCCGTGGGGCTTCGGGCAGCCGTTCCCGGCACAGGGCGGCGCGCAGCAGCAGCACCCGCCGCAGGGGTCCGGTCAGCCGCAGGCGAGCCACCCGCAGCCGGGCGGGTACCCACCGCCCCAGCCGTTCGGCCCCCGGGGCTGATGGCCGGTCGCCCCGGCCCCGCCGCGGCGCACGAGGTCCCCGGTGGTCCTGTCCGATCACGGTGGCCGCCGGGTCGACGGGGCGGGGACGTCCCCGGACGTGCTGCCGGAGATCGCCACCGCCGTCGGCGTCCGCCACGCGGTCCGCACCCTCCTGGTGGACTCGGACCTCACGATGGCCCTCACCGGCGGCCGAACCCTCGGCGACCTCTCACCGGATACCCCCCCCGCCGCGACGGAACCCGGTGCGCTACTTGGCATCCGCATACGAGTCCACAATGGACGCGGCAAGCGGGAACTGCACGACCGCCCCGGCGAAGACCAGCCGGGAGGCCTCCAGCGCCGCCGCCTCGACCTCGGCCGCCACCAGCGGGGCGACCTCGGCCGGGCAGTGCACGATCACCTCGTCGTGCTGGAAGAACACGATCTCGGCGGTTTCCCCCAGCAGCCGCCGCCGCAGCGACGCCAGCATCGCCAGCGCCCAGTCCGCCGCCGAGGCCTGCACCACGAAGTTCCTGGTGAACCGCCCCCAGTCCCGCGCCGCCAGCCGGGCCCGCCGCTCCACCTCCTCGTCGCCGGACGCGGAGACCCGCTCCTGCCACGCCTCGCTCGGCGGCGGCGAGGTCCGCCCGAGCCGCGACCGCACCACCCGCCCGGCCTCCCCGGCCCGGGCCGCCTGCTCCACGTACTCCACCGCCACCGGGAACCGCTTGCGCAGCACGGCGAGCAGCGCCCCGGCGGGCCCGGAGGTGCCGCCGTACATGGCCGAGAGCATCGCGGTCTTCGCCCGGTCCCGGTCCCCGTCGAACGCGTCCGCCGCCACCCCCGCGTACAGGTCGTCCCCGGCGGCCACCTCGGCGAACCGCGGGTCCCCGGACAGCGCCCCCAGCACCCGGGGCTCCAGTTGCGCGGCGTCGGCCACCACCAGTGCCCACCCCGGGTCGGCCCGGACCGCGGTCCGCAGCACCTTCGGCAACTGCAACGCGGCCCCGCCCCGGGTCGCCCACCGCCCGGACACCACCCCGCCGACCACGTAGTCCGGCCGGAACCGCCCGCCCTCGACCCAACTGTCCAACCACGACCACCCGTGCGCCGCCCACAGCCGCGCCAGTTCCTTGTAGGCCAGCAGCGGCTCCACCGCCGGGTGCTCGACGCCCTTGAGCACCCAGGCCCGCGCCGAGTCGACCTCGATCCCCTCCCTGGCGAACGCCTTGACGATGCTCGGCGGGTGGTCGGGGTTGATCGGCCGCCCGGAGAACGCCGCCGAGATCCGCGCCGCCAGTTCGGCGAGCCGGGCGGGTCGGGCGCCCGGCGCGGGCCGCGGCCCCAGGGACGACACCAGCAGGTCCAGGTGCACGTCGACCCGCCACGGCAGCCCGAAGTGCGTCATCTCCGCCGCGGCCAGCCCGCCCGCGGACTCCGCCGCCACCAGCAGCCGCAGCAGGTCGGGCCGGGCGGTCCCGGCGATCCGCCGCTCCTGGTCGGCCAGCACGTCCACCGCCTGCGCCACCGGGTCCGCGCCCGCGGGCGTGGTCCGCCGGTCGGCCTCGAACAGCGCGGGCTGCTCCCCGCGCGCCTGCGGCTTCGCGTCCTCCGGCTCGGGCAGCCCGCGCGGCCGCGCCCACGCCGCGGCCACGTTCCGCGGCCGACCCGCCCGCTCCTCGAAGGCCAGCAGGATCGCCTCCGCCAGCCCCAGGTCGTGGCACCGCCCCAACCGCACCCCCGCCCGCAGCAGCGCCGGGTACACCTCCGCCAGCGACGGCACCACCCACCGCGGCCCGACCCGCCGCTCCAGCTCGCCCATCCACCCGGCCAGGTCGGCCACCTCGGTGACTTCACCGACTTCACCGACCTCACCGCCCCCGCCACCCCCGGGAGCGGCGTCCCCGGACACGACCGCCCGCCCACCCCCGTCCTCCCCCGGCACGACCACGACCCGCATACCCGCATTGTCCGGTCCGGCACCGACAAAAAGCGCGCGGCTTGCGCGGGCACGACAAGAATTCCGGCTGGTGGCCAGGGGGAAGTGAGCGCTCCGTACCGGCGGTAGGGCCACTGGTTGACTCACTAGTAGGTTCTACGGCACGGTGTTACCGAAGGGTAACCCCAGGAGGCTATCGGTGACCGAGTACCTGACCCGTGTGCGTGATCTCGCGGCCATGGTCCCCACGGCGGTGCGCAGCGTGGACGTGATGCGCAAGGCGGGACTGGTCCCGCTGAGCAGGCCCGACCACGTGCTCAAGTCGGCGATGGCCGTGCGCAAGTACGGGCCCATCGCCGGAGCCGCCCGCGTGGCCGCGACCAGGGACAGCAAGGCCGTCGGGCTCGTCGACGAGCTGGGATCGCTGACCTTCAGCCAGCTCGACCTCCGGTCGAACGCGCTGGCCAGGGCGCTCGCCGCGCAGGGCGTGACCGAGCACTCCGTGGTGGCGCTGCTGGCCCGCGACCACCGCGGCGCCGTCGAGACCATGCTGGCCACCGGCAAGCTGGGCGCCCGGCTGCTGCTGATGAACACCGGCTTCGCCAAGCCGCAGCTCATCGACGTCACCAAGCGCGAGGGCGTCACGGTGTTCGTGCACGACCAGGAGTTCACCGAGCTGGTGGACACGCTGCCGGACACCCTGCCCCGGTTCCTGGCGTGGGTCGACACCACCCCGACGGCGGAGCGCACGCTGGAGCAGTTGATCGCCGCCACCGACGACGCGCCGCTGCCCGCGCCGAGCAGGCCCGGCGGGATGGTGCTGCTGACCAGCGGCACCACCGGCACCCCCAAGGGCGCGCCGCGGCAGGTGCGCTCGCCGCTGGCCGCCGCGCAGTTCCTCGACCGCATCCCGCTGCGCGCGGGGGAGGCGACCGTGCTGGCCGCGCCGCTGTTCCACGCGACCGGCATCTCGCAGTTCATCATCAGCTTCGCCCTGCACTCCGCGGTCGTGCTGCGCCGCAGGTTCGACCCCGAGGCCACGCTGCGGATGATCCAGGCGAACAGGGCCACCGCGCTGGTGCTGGTGCCGACCATGCTCCAGCGGATCATGGACCTGGGGCCGGAGGTGCTGGGCAGGTACGACACGTCCAGCCTGCGCGTCGTGTTCACCGCGGGTTCCGCGTTGTCGCCCGAGCTGGGCAACCGCGCCAGCAAGGTGTTCGGCGACGTCATCCACAACCTCTACGGCTCGACCGAGGTGTCGGTGGCGACCGTGGCGACCCCGGCGGACTGGCGCGCCGCGCCGGGCACCGTGGGCAAGCCGCCGGTGGGCTGCAAGGTCGTGCTCTACGACGACCGCGGCACCGCGATCACCGAGCCCGGCGTCACCGGCCGCATCTTCGCGGGCAGCGGCCTGGCCTTCGAGGGCTACACCGACGGCCGCAACAAGGAGGTCATCGACGGGCTGCTGTCCACCGGCGACCTGGGCCACTTCGACGCCGAGGGCAGGCTGTTCATCGACGGCCGCGACGACGACATGATCGTCTCCGGTGGGGAGAACGTGTTCCCGGCCGAGATCGAGAACCTGCTGGTGGAGTTCCCCGGCGTGGTCGAGGCGGCGGTGCTCGGCGTCGAGGACGAGAAGTTCGGCCAGCGGCTCAAGGCCTACGTCGTGGTCGAGGAGGGCGCCTCGGTGGCCGAGGACGACCTGCGCGAGCACGTGAAGAGCAACCTCGCCCGGTTCAAGGTCCCGCGCGACGTGGTGTTCCTCGACGAGCTGCCGCGCAACGCCACCGGGAAGCTGATGCGCAAGCGGCTGCCCGAATTCGGCTGAGCGGCATTATCACGCTGCGTTGAACCGGCACAAGCTCCGGGAGTCGGGGATGCCGGTCCACAATGGTGCTGATTGGGCCATTTGCCGACCCGGTCCAAACAAGTTTCACGCAATCGGTGCACTCTGGTGGTTAATCACCGCGAAACGGGGAAGTTCTCCGATATCGGGGCTTTGACCTGCTGAAACCAACTGAACCCACGTCACCTCAAGGATCATCTCCCGATGGTCGCGCTTGTCCGCCGCTGGGCTGTGCGGCGCATCTGCATTCCGCCGCACGGCTCAGTTGTGGCAAGTGTGAACCGTTGCCCCGATGTCCGCTTCCCGCGTTGCATAACCATCAAGCAACGACGCGGAGAGTGACCACGGTGAACCCCTCCAGCGTCGGAGCGGTTCTTGTCGGGGCAAACGGAAGGCAATCCCATGAACACGAGGCGCGAAGGTCGTCGGGGCCGATTCGCAGTCGGCTTCGGTCTCGTCGGCGCGGCGGCTGCGGTGGCCGCACTGGCCACCCCCGCCCAGGCGGCCGAGGGCCAGATCCGGTTGGCGGGCACCGCGAACGCGGTGGCCGACAGCTACATCGTGGTCCTCAAGGACTCCCTGCGGGCCGCTGAGGTCAGCAGCCAGGCGAACACGCTCGCCGGTCGCTTCGGCGGTCGGGTCGGCAAGACCTACGACTCGGCGTTGGACGGGTTCTCCGTCCACATGGGCGAGGCGCAGGCCAAGAAGCTCGCCGCGGACAGCTCGGTCGCCTACGTGCAGGCGAACCAGCGGTTCCACGTGGACGCCACCGCGTCCTGGGGCCTGGACCGGATCGACCAGGCGGACCTGCCGCTGGACGACACCTACCGCGCCCCCTCCGACGGCGCGGGCGTCACCGCCTACATCGTCGACACCGGCATCAACGCCGCGCACGAGGCCTTCGGCGACCGGGTCAAGAGCGGCTTCGACGCCGTGGACGACGACTCCGACCCCGACGACGAGAACGGCCACGGCACGCACGTGGCGGGCACCGTCGGCGGCGCCGAGTACGGCGTGGCCCCGGGGGTCGACCTCGTCGGCGTCCGCGTCCTCGACGCCGACGGCTCCGGCACCACCGAGGGCGTGGTCGCGGGCATCGACTGGGTGACCGAGAACCACTCCGGCCCGTCGGTGGCCAACATGAGCCTCGGCGGCGGCGTCGACGAGGCCCTCGACAGCGCCGTGCGCGGCGCGATCTCCTCCGGTGTCGTGTTCGCCGTCGCGGCGGGCAACTCCGGCGACGACGCGGCGTCCTACTCGCCCGCCCGGGTCGGCGAGGCCATCACCGTGGCCGCCTCGGACATCGACGACGCCCAGGCGGACTTCTCCAACCACGGCGACGTCGTGGACATCTACGCCCCGGGCGTGGACATCACCTCGTCCTGGATCGGCGGCTCCACCGCCACGAACACCATCAGCGGCACCTCGATGGCCACCCCGCACGTGACCGGCGCGGCGGCGCTGTACCTGGCGCAGAACCCGGGTTCGAGCCCGGCGGAGGTGGCCGACGGCCTCACCGGCGCGGCCACTCCGGACAAGATCACCAACGCCACGGCGGGCACCCCCAACCTGCTGCTCAACGTGGGCTGAGAACCGCGCCGGAGCTGCCCCCGCCACCCTCGTGGCGGGGGCAGCTCCCGTTCCGGGCAGGGGTGAGCCGGGCACCGCGGGCCCCGGTCACGGCGCCGCCGATCGGGGCGAGCCTGTTGAACCGGCCACTACTAAGCGGTAGCTTAGTAACCAGTGCTCATCCGCAATCCGGAGGTTTCCCCGTGGACTTCGCGCACAGCGCCCGTGCGACCGAGTACCTGGATCGGGTCGGTGAGTTCATCGCCACCGAGATCGACCCGGTCGAGCCGGACCACCACCGCGAGCTGGCCGCCCTGGACGACCCGTGGGTCGTCCTCCCGGTCATCGAGGAGCTGAAGGCGAAGGCCAAGGCCAAGGGCCTGTGGAACCTCTTCCTGCCCGACACCGAGCACGGCGCCGGGCTCAAGAACGTCGAGTACGCGCCGCTCGCGGAGCTGATGGGCCGCTCGGCCATCGCCCCCGAGGTCTTCAACTGCAACGCCCCGGACACCGGGAACATGGAAGTCCTGCACATGTTCGGGTCCCAGGAGCAGAAGGACCGCTGGCTGACCCCGCTGCTCGCCGGGGAGATCCGCTCGGCGTTCTGCATGACCGAACCGGACGTCGCCTCCTCCGACGCGACGAACATGGCCGCCACCGCGGTCGTCGACGGCGACGAGATCGTGCTCAACGGCACGAAGTGGTTCTCCACGGGCATCGGGCACCCGAATTGCAAGGTCGCGATCTTCATGGGCCTGACCGACCCGGACGCGCACAAGTACGCCCGGCACTCGATGGTCCTGGTCCCGCTGGACACCCCCGGGGTCACCGTGGGGCGGATGCTGCCGGTCTTCGGCCGCCTCGACGCCCCCTCCGGGCACGGCGAGGTCACCTTCACCGACGTGCGGCTGCCGCTGGAGGCGGTCATCGCCGGACCCGGCCGCGGCTTCGAGATCGCCCAGGGCCGCCTCGGCCCCGGCCGCATCCACCACTGCATGCGGCTGATCGGCCTGGCCGAGAAGGCCCTGGAGCTGGCCTGCCGCCGCGCCACCGACCGGGTCGCCTTCGGCAAGCCGCTGGCCAACCTGGGCGGCAACCGCGAGCGCATCGCCAACGCGCGCATCGCCATCGACCAGGCCAGGTTGCTGGTGCTGAGCACGGCGTGGAAGCTGGACACGCACGGGCTGCGCGGTGCGCTGTCCGAGGTCTCCCAGATCAAGGTGGTGGTCCCGAACATGGCACTGGGCGTCATCGACATGGCCATCCAGTTGCACGGCGGCGCCGGGATGACCGACGACTTCCCGCTGGCCGCGGCCTACGCCGGGGCCCGCGCGCTGCGCCTGGCCGACGGCCCGGACGAGGTCCACCAGGGCGTCGTGTCCCGCATCGAGCTGAAGAAGTACCTCCCGTGAGCCCCCGCGTCCTGGTCACCGGAGCGGGGTCCGGTCTCGGCAAGGCGCTCGCCACCAGGTGGGCGCGGTCCGGAGCGCGGGTGCTGGTCACCGACGTGAACCCGGCCGCGGCGGAGGCGGTGGCCGCGGAGCTGGACACCCGGTCCCTCGCCCTCGACGTCACCTCCGAGGAGTCCTGGGAGGCGGCCCGGCAGTGGTGCGCCACCGAATGGGACGGCCTCGACGTGCTGGTCAACAACGCGGGCGTCGGCGCGGGCGGGCGGATCGAGGTCGTCCCGATGGCCGACTGGGACTGGATCATCGACATCAACCTCAAGGGTCCGGTGCGCGGCTGCCGGACCTTCACGCCCCTGTTCAAGGCGCAGGGCAGCGGCCACATCGTCAACGTCGCCTCGATGGCCGCGATCATGAACCTGCCCGCCATGGCCCCGTACAACGTGGTCAAAGCCGGGGTGCTGTCACTGTCGGAGACGCTGCGGTTCGAACTGGCGCCCTACGGCATCGGCACAACCGTGGTCTGCCCCGGCTTCTTCAAGACCAACCTGCCCGACGCCGCGCGCAACGCCGACCACCCCGGGGTCAACGTCACCCGCAAGCTGATGGAGCGGGCCACCGTCACCGCCGACGACGTCGCCGAGCAGGTCGTGCAGGGCGTGGCCGAGAACCGGTTCCTGGTGCTGACCCACGAGGACGGCAGGCAGTCGCACGAGTTCAAGCGCCTGCAACCCGAGGCCTACGAGGCGCAGGTCGTCTCGTTCTGGGACCGGATGCGGTCGAAGATCGAAGGGGAGAACCCGTGAGCCGCAAGAACATCCTCATCACCGGGGCCAGCTCCGGCCTGGGCGAGGAGATGGCCAGGCAGTTCGCCGCGCTGGGCCGAAACCTGGCGCTGGCCGCGCGCCGCACCGACCGGCTCGACGAGCTGCGCGCGGAGCTGACCGCGACCTACCCGGGCATCACCGTCGCCGTCCGGGCGCTCGACGTCAACGACCACGACGCCGTGTTCAAGGTGTTCGGCGAGTTCCGCGAGGAACTGGGCACGCTCGACCGCGTGGTCGTCAACGCGGGCTTGGGCAAGGGGCAGCCGATCGGCACCGGCTACTTCTACGCCAACAAGCAGACCGCGGAGACCAACTTCGTCGCCGCGCTCGCCCAGTGCGAGGCCGCGATGGAGGCGTTCCGCGAGCAGGACTCCGGCCACCTGGTCGTCATCTCCTCGATGAGCGCGATGCGCGGGATGCGCGGCAACCTGTCCACCTACGCCGCCACCAAGGCCGGGATCGCCGCGCTGGCCGAGGGCATCCGCGTCGACACGCTCAAGACGCCGATCAAGGTCAGCACGATCTACCCGGGCTACATCCGCTCGGAGATGAACGACAAGGTCAAGAAGACCCCGCTGATGGTCGACACCGTGCCCGGGGTGCGGGCGATGGTGAAGGCCATCGAGCGCGAGGTGGCCGAGGCGTGCGCCCCGTCGTGGCCGTGGACCCTGCTCGGCTTCGCCATGCGCAACCTGCCACTGCCGATCGTCGCGAAGATGTCATGAGCGCACCCCGTGACGAGGCGTCCGAGGTCCGGGCGGAGGACAGCTTCGACACCGCCGCCGTGCACGCCTGGCTCCGGACCGTCGTGGACGGCCTGGACGCAGAACCGGTCGTGCGCCAGTTCCCCGGCGGCGCCTCGAACCTGACCTACCTGCTCACCTACCCCGACCGGGAGCTGATCCTGCGCCGCCCGCCGGTGGGCAAGAAGGCCGCGTCCGCGCACGACATGCGGCGCGAGTACCGGGTGCAGAAGGGGCTCAAGCCGGTCTACCCGTACGTGCCGACGGTGCTCGGGCTGTGCCAGGACGAGTCGGTCCTCGGGTCCGACTTCTACGTCATGGAGCGGATCGAGGGCACGATCCTGCGCAACAATCTGCCCGAGGGCATGGAACTGGGCGCCGGGCAGGCGCGGGCGCTGTCGACGGCGCTGGTCGACCGGCTGGTCGACCTGCACCGCGTCGACCCGGAGGCCGCCGGGCTCACCGACCTGGGCAAGGGCAGCGGGTACGTCGCCCGCCAGGTCGGCGGCTGGTCCAAGCGCTACACGGCCGCGCGCACGGAGAACGTGCCGGACTTCGCCGCCGTCATGGACTGGCTCGCGGCGCACCAGCCCGACGACGTCGCCACCGTGGTCATCCACAACGACTGGCGCTTCGACAACGTCGTGCTGGACGACTCCCTCGACGTCGTCGGGGTGCTCGACTGGGAGATGTCCACCCTCGGCGACCCGCTGATGGACCTCGGCGGCGCGGTCGCCTACTGGATTCAGGCCGACGACGACATGGTGTACCAGCAGGCCCGGCGCCAGCCCACGCACCTGCCCGGGATGCTCACCCGCGCCGAGCTGGTCGACCACTACTGCGCGCGGATGGGCCTGAGCACCGCGAACTGGGCGTTCTACGAGGCGTTCGGGCTGTTCCGGCTGGCCGTGATCATGCAGCAGATCTACTACCGGTTCCACCACGGGCAGACCACGAACCCGCGCTTCAAGGACTTCTGGATGTTCGTCGGGTACCTGGAGTGGCGCTGCCGCGAAGTCATCGGTGGGGCGTGAGGTCGGCATGAGCGTCGTCTACCTGCTGCGCCACGGCCAGGCGTCCTTCGGCGCGGCGGACTACGACGTCCTGTCGCCGCAGGGGGAGTTGCAGGCCAAGGTGCTGGGGGAGGAGCTGCGCACGCGCGGCATCACCCCCGTCCAGGCGTGGTCCGGCACCCTGTCGCGGCAGCGCGCCACCGCGTCCATCGCGCTGGCCGCGGCGGGCCTCGACCTGCCGGTGCGGGAGGACCCGAGGTGGAACGAGTACGACCACCTGGGGCTGGTGCAGCACCTGCTGGCGCGGGAGAACGTGGGCGCGCCCGCCTCGCCGCGCGAGTTCCAGGCCGTGCTGGACCGGGCGCTGCACGGCTGGATCACCGATGGCGAGTCAGCCGGGCCCGCCGGGACCTACGCGGACTTCGACGCCGCCGCCGCGGCCGCGCTGACCGAGCTGGCGGCGGGTCTCGGGTCCGGCGGCACGGCGGTGGTGTTCACCTCGGGCGGGGTGATCGCCACGCTGTGCTCGCGGCTGCTCGGGCTGCCGGGGGCCGCGCTGGTCGCGCTGAACCGGGTCGTGGTCAACGCGGCGGTCACCAAGGTCGTGCACGGGCGCGCGGGGGCGTCGCTGGTGTCGTTCAACGAACACGGGCACTTCGAGGGCCCGAACCGGGAGTTGCTGACGTATCGCTGAGGAGTCCGGCATGGGTCGTCCGAAGATCGAACCGGTCGTGTGGCGGGCACCCGCGCCCGGACCGAAACCGTCGCCCACCGCGCTGCCGCCGCTGACCGTGCACCCGGTCAACGGGTTCGGCGCGGAGGACGTGCTGGTCGATTCCGACGGGACTGTCCTCACCGGACTGTCCGACGGCCGGATCGTGCGGCTGGCGCCGGACGGCAGCCGGATCGAGGTGGTCGCCGCGACCGGTGGCCGCCCGCTCGGGCTGGAGCACCACCCCGACGGCCTGCTGGTGTGCGACGCGCACCGCGGCCTGCTGCTGGTCACCGGCTCCGACGTGGCGGTCCTCGTCCCGCGCGGACCGGACCTCAACCTGTGCAACAACGCCGCGGTGGCCGAGGACGGCACGGTGTACTTCACCGACTCCACCAGCCGCTTCGACCTGGAGCACTACCGCGCCGACCTCATCGAGCACTCCAGCACCGGCAGGCTCCTGCGCCGCACCCCCGACGGCGCGCTCGACGTGCTGCTCACCGGCCTGAACTTCGCCAACGGCGTGGCCCTCACCCCGGACCGGTCCGCGGTGATCGTCTCCGACATGGCCGCCTACCGGCTGCACAAGGTCCCGGTGACCGGCCCCACCGCCGCCGCCTCCGACACCACGGTGTTCGTCGACGACCTCCCCGGCTTCGCCGACAACCTCTCCCTGGGCACCGACGGCCTGCTGTGGCTCGCCTTCGCCAGCCCCCGCGACCCGGTGCTGGACGCGCTGCTGGGCAAGCCGCCCGTGTTCCGGCAGTTCCTGTGGCGCCTGCCGCAGAAGCTGCAACCCGCCCCGCGGCGCACGGTGTGGGTCCGCGCGCTCGACCCGGCCACCGGCGCCACCGTGCACGACTTCCACGGCAGCCCACCGGACTTCCACATGGCCACCGGCGTCCGGGAGAGCGGCGGCACGGTGTGGCTGGGCAGCCTCCAGGAACCCGCCGTCGCCGCCTTCACCGTTCCGAAGTGACAGTCGGACCCCGGCGGGGTCGCCCGACCGCGCCGGGGTCCGGGCCACCCGGGGTGACGGTCACCCCGGGTGGCCCCACCCGGCCCGAATCCGCGGAACGGCGCTGAGAACGCCCACTGGTTAGCATCGGACCATGCCCAGGACCGCCAGCGCGCACAAGCCCGACCGATCGGAACTGATCGACTTCCTGCGCAGGCGCACCAAGTGCGTCCTCGCCACCACCCGCGCCGACGGCAGACCGCAACTGTCCCCGGTGACCTACGGCGTCGACGCCGAGGGGCGCATCGTGGTCTCGACCTACCCGGAACGCGTCAAGGCCCGCAACGCCCGCCGCACCCCCACCGCCTCCCTCTGCGCCCTCTCCGACGGCTGGGACGGCCCCTACGTGCAGGTCGACGGCACCGCCGAGGTCCTCGACCTCCCCGAGGCGCTGGAACCGCTGGTCGACTACTTCCGGTCCATCTCCGGTGAACACCCCGACTGGGCCGAGTACCGCGCCGCGATGACCCGCCAGGGCAAGTGCCTCATCCGGGTCACCATCACCCGCTGGGGCCCCATCGCCACCGGTGGCTTCCCGCCCCGCCTAGCAGGCTGAGCACCCCCATTCCCGGTCGGCCGGGCCGCCCCGCCCGACACCACCGCGGACCCCCGCCCCCGGTGCCGCCGACGCGCCCGATCCCCCCGCCGCGTGCGAACCCGACGTGTGTGAACTCCTTGCTGTGCTGCGATTCCCCATGTCGACGACGCTAACAACGACCCCCGACAATTCCGGGCCGATCGCGGTGCCGCTGTGCGCCGGGCCGGGAACCCGCCCACCCGGTGCGCTCGCGCGGGAAACGGACTCCGACCGACCGCGGGTGTCACCGGAACAGACCCATTTCAGTGGCATCCGCCACCGCGCCTGTGTCGACGCCCCGGCGCCCGGCGCGCGGGCGGTTATAGTCCGTCGAATCCGGTCGGCAGGCCGCCGCCCGGTGGGATGACCCCACAGGAGACCGCCGTGCGTCCGGGCGCGCCACTCGAGGTCACCACTCGGACCACCAGGTCCGCGGTGGTCGTCGCCGCCGTCGGGCGGGTCGACCTGATCAGCGAGGCCCCGCTGCGGGAGCAGGTCCTCGACGCCTGCGAAGAGGACACCGTCAAGCGGTTCGTCGTGGTCGACCTCACCGGCGTCACCTTCCTCAGCGTCGGTTCGGCCCCGCTGTTCCTGCGCGCGCACTACCACTGCCTGCACCGCGGCAGGCTGCTCCGCGTCGCCGTCCCACCCGGGCCCGCCCTGCACACGTTGCAGCTCACCGGCGTGCGGGACGTCGTCGCGGTCTACCGCGACCTCCCGTCCGCATTGCAGAGCGAAACCCGCTCCCCCTGGTAGCGCGAGCACCGATCCCCGCTGGCGCACCGCATGATGCGCCCCACCGTGCATCGACCGGCGCCGGGTGCATCACCGCATCACGAATCCCCCGATCGGGCGATGGAGCCACGCCATCCCCACCTCATCGGTACGGGTCCTGCCCCGGGTGACGCCCGCCCGAAGGCACCACCCGGTGGCCCACGGGCGGCGGTTCCCCGATCCGGCGAGCCGGTGGCCCTGCGCGACCCGCACCGCCGGTGCGGCGAAGTGATCCAGTGGTCGCCCGCCGTCCCCGCTGGTAGCCGTTGGTGGAGCAGGGGCCGATCCGCTCGATCCTCGGAGGACCGCAGATGAACCGCCACCACACGCGGTCGATCGCCCCGAACCCGTCGACGATCGCGAACCGCGCGACTGCCCGCCCCCGACCCGCCACCACCGCACCCGCTCTCCCGACCACCGATCGACCCGGGGGACCGCACCACCGCGCCCGCTCTCCTGTCCACCGATCGATCCGGGGGGCCGCACCACCGCGCCCGCTCTCCTGTCCACCGATCGACCCGAGGGCCGCACCACCGCACCCCGACGCCGATCCGAGCTGTTCCCCCCACCGGCCCGCAGGCGCCGGTGGGATCGCCGCCTCCGCCGCTGCCCGCCCTGCCCGGCAGGCGGCTCGGTCACCGGGCCGGGGAAACCCGCCGCCGCCGCACGGCCCGGTGACGACGGACCCCGGCGCCCACCGGGGCGCCGGGGTCCGTGGCGGCACTATCCTCTGCGCCATGCGCCGCGTCACCGGAAAACAGGTGGTCGACCTGGACGCGGCGGGCTTCGCCGCCCACCGCGCCCGGTACCCCCGGGCCGTCCTCGACGTCGGCACCGGCGACGGCAAGCACCCCCAGCACCTGGCCAGGGAACGCCCCGACACCCTCGTCGTCGGCCTGGACGCGGCCAAGGACAACATGCGCAAGGCCGCCACCAGGGCCGCGGCCAAACCGGCCCGCGGCGGCCTGCCGAACCTGCTCTACGTCTGGTCCGCTGCCGAGCACCTGCCCGAGGGCCTGACCGGCTTCACCGAGCTGCACGTCCTCATGCCCTGGGGCAGCCTGCTGCGCGGGGTCCTCGGCTCCGACCCGACGATGCTGCGCGGCCTCGCCGCGGCCTGCGAGCCCGGCGCGGAGTTCCTGGTCACCCTCAACCTGCACGCCTGGCAGCCACCGGTGCCGGAGGTGGGGGAACACCCCGAGCCCACCCCGGAGTCGGCCGTGGAGGACCTGGGCCCCGCCCTGGCCGCCGCGGGCTGGCGCCTGGACACCGCCGCCTACCTCGACGCCGCCGAGATCGCCGCCCTCGCCACCTCGTGGACCCGCAGGCTCAACTCCTCCCGCGATCGGCTGGAGGTTCTGGCGTTGACCGGTGTGGTCAATCCCGGT
>NZ_AYXG01000032.1 GCF_000564855.1 Actinokineospora spheciospongiae | reverse complement strand
TCGCCATAGGGGCCCCGGCCAAACACATCCACCCAGCCGGGCACCCCCACCAAACGACCGGGCCTGAGCCGAAGCGCGCGGCGAAGCACATCCACCCAGCCGGGCACCCCCACCAAAACCCGGCGTCTTGCAGAACACAGGCACGGCGAAGCGCATCCAGCCACCCCAAAGCGCCTCCCCGTTCGCGGGGCTGCGGCTCGGTGCCGGTCATCGGCCGTCCCCTCGATCCGGTGTGGTCGTGCCGGGACTCGGCGTGGTCACGGTCCGGTGGATCGCCCGGGACGCGCGCGCTCGGAAGTGTGCAAAGGGGCGCGGCGCCACTGTCCTCATAGGCCGTTGGTCACTCCGCGTCAGAGCGGCTACTCCACGCGTGGGAACGTTGGTCCGTTGTTGAAACAGCGTTCGCGCGCTGTCCGATAGGGAGTTCGTACAACGTCCGAGCCGGGCGGTCCGGGCGCCACCCGCGCCGCGACCGCCGGTCGGGCGGTTCGACCCCCCTGGATCGGAGTGACGATGCCTGACCTGAACGTGGAGATCACCGCCGGGCTCGACCGGGCCGGGTGCGGGGTGGACGCGTGGGGCACGCTGGCGCACACCATCACCGAGGACGAGGCGACCGCCTTCGGCTTCGGCGACCGGGAGGGCATCCGGGTGGCGTGCGGTGCGGGCATCGGCAGGGAACCGGACCGGTGGTTCCTGCGCGACCCCACCACGCCCCGCCCCGGCCCGGGCGACCGCCGCCACGACAACTCCCACGACACCTTCGGTTGGCAGCCGGTCACGGTCACCCTCCGGTCCACCGGCGCGGAGTTCCTCGGCGTCGACGCCGTGCCGGTGATCGCCCACCACGTGCGGTGGGACAACGGGGGCGACCGCCCCGCGCGCCGCTCGGCGGGCCTGTCGGTCGCCAAGTCCGAGACGGTCATCCGCTCGCAGACCCTGAGCGGCGCCTTCGCCTGCACCGGCACGATCGGTGTCAGCGTCGACATCGAGGGGGAGCGGTCCTTCTGCTTCGAGGCGGGCTGGTCCGACACCGCCTTCCGGAGCCGGATCGCCCGGGTGGGCGCGGATGCGGGCAGCGACGTGCCCGCGCACTCCGCCGAGACCGCCTGCCTGTTGACCGACTCGGTCACCGCGCGGTTCCGGGTCACCTACGAGGCGAACCTCAGCGGGGTGCTGCTGACCGTGAACGACGACTGGTACGGCGGCCACCGCCACCGCGGCCTGGACCCCCGCTGGGTGCTCTGGCGGGCCGGTCTGCCCGCGACGGTCACCGTCCAGCACGACTACGCGGTCGGCTTCCACTCCGGCGCCGAGGTCGACGTGGCGCCCGGGCCGTTCACCCCGGGCCACCGGCCGGGGCGGGAGTGCTTCCGCGGTCGGGGCCGACTGGGGCACGCGGCCTGAACGGCGGGGGCGGCGCGGGGGGCATCCGCGTCGTCCCTCGCGGACACCGGGTCGCGCGGGTCACGCGGCCCGGTGCTCCGCGGCGGCTCGGATGTGCGGGGCGAGAGCTTCGGCGATGAGCGCGTACCCGGCGGGGGAGGGGTGGAACCGGTCGGCCGAGAACAGGCCCGGTTCCGCGGCGAACCGGTCGTGCAGGTCGGTCCCGACGGCCGCCACCGCGCCGCCCGCGCGCACCACCGCGTCGGCTTGGGCGCGGGCGTACATCGCGCTGACCTGGGAGACGAACGCCCGGTAGGTGGGCGGCACGTGCGAGACCACGCTGAGGTCGGGTGCGGTGGCCACGACCACCCGCGCCCCCGCGCGGCGCAGGTCCGCGACCGCGTCGTGCAGCAGTTGCGCGCCCGCGGCGGGTGGGGTGAACGAGGTGAGGTCGTTGGCGCCGATCACGACCAGCGCGAGGTCGACCCCGGTGGGCAGCACCGCCCGCACCTGGGCGGCGAGGTCGGTCGACCGCGCGCCGGACACGGCGTGCACGCCGAGGTCCACCCGGTGCCCGGCCGCGCGCAGCACGTCGGACATGAGGTGGCCCAGGGTCTGCTCGGCCCGCGCGCACCCCACACCCGCGGCGAGGGAGTCACCGAGGACGCGGAAACGGAGTTGTTCGCTCATCGCCGGTGACAACGCTCCACCCGGTTCCGGTGCTCCCGCGTGCCGCCTATCTCACACCGATCGCGCTCACGGGGGTCCACATGTGTACCGATGGGCGGTGGTGGTAACCGCCCCCACATCGGTGCTGTGGGTGTTCGCCGGAAGCGGTGGTGCGCGCGGCCTTGGGTGAGCGGAGGGGAGTGGTCATGGTCGTCGTGACGCAGGAGAAGACGAGCAACAGGGCAGTGGTCCGGGCGCGGGGGAGGGCGCTGGGTTGGGTCAGCCTGGGGTTGGGGGCGGCGCAGGTCTTCGCGCCCGGGGCGGTGCGGCGGCTGAGCGGGGTGGACGACTCCGACACCTCCCGGGTGGTGGTGCCGCTGGTGGGCGCGCGGGAGCTCGTCCACGCGGCCGGGCTGTTGGGGAGCAAGCGGACCGGGGCGTGGGTGTGGACCCGGGTGGTGGGGGACGCGATCGACCTGACCGGGCTCGCCGTCGCCATGGGGAACCGCGGCGGCGGGCGGCGCAGGCGGGTCGCGGTCGCGCTCGGGGCCGTCGCCATGATCGCCGCGGCCGACCTGGCGACGGCGCTGCGGGCGCGGAAACCGTTGCCGCGCTGAGCATCCGGCGCCCGGGTGGCGGTGGGGCGTGGGAGGTGCGCGCCCGGGTGAACGGCGATCCCAGGCCGCTGCCGGTGGCCCCCGCACCCCCCGCGCCGTCCACCTACCGGCACCGTTCGGCAGGTCGGCCCGCCACCCAGTAGACATATGCCCGTGCGCACAAAACGATCACGGCCCGCGGTCGACTGGGGCGCGCGGTGGCGCCGGTCCCGCGAGCGGTACCGGTGGCTCGACCACCTCGCCCGCGCCGTCGACCGGTACATCGAGCACAGCGGCTACCAGTACGTCGCCTCGATCACCTACTTCAGCGTGCTCTCGCTGGTCCCCATGCTGATGGTCGGGTTCTCCACCGCCGGGTTCCTGCTGGCGGGCAGCCCCGAACTGCTCTCGGAACTGCGCATCGGGGTGGCCAACGTGGTGCCCGGTCCGCTGGACGAGGAGGTGGGGCGGCTGCTGGACAACCTCATCGACCAGCGCACCCACATCGGCGTGCTGGGCCTGCTGATCGGCCTGTACTCCGGCTGGAACTGGATGAACGCCCTGCGCGACTCGCTCACCGCCATGTGGGAGCAGCAGCGGGTCAACCAACCGCTGCTGCGGACCATCGTCCGCGACCTGCTCGCGCTGATCAGCCTGGTGCTGGCGCTGCTGGTCTCCTTCACGCTCACCGCCGTGGGCGGGGCCGTCGGCGGCGACCTGCTGCGGCTGCTGGGGGTCGACGACACCGCGTGGGCGACCGCGCTGCTGCGGCTGGCGTCGCTGGTGCTGGTCCTGGTGGCCGACTGGCTGGTGTTCCTCTGGGTGCTGGCGAAGCTGCCCCGCCAACCGGTCGGCATCCGCAGCGCCGTGCGCGGCGCGGCGGCGGCCTCGGTCGGGTTCGAGCTGCTGAAGCTGGCGGGCAACGTCTACCTCGGCATCATCGGCGACTCGCCGACCGGGGTGGCCTTCGGCTCGGTGATCGGCCTGCTGGTGTTCATCTCGCTGGTGTCGCGGCTGCTGGTCTTCATCACCGCCTGGACCGCCACCGGCCGCGACACCGCCAAGCGCCAACCGATCCGCCCACCCGGCGCGGTGCTCGTCCACGTCACCGCCACCGACCGGCCGAACCCGCTCGTCCCCGCAGCGGTGGGTGCCGTGGTGGGCGCGGTGACCGCCACCGTCCTCGGCCGCAAGCGGCGCCGCCGCTGACGCGCGGCGGCGGTCTGGCGATATGGTCCATTAGTTGAAGCTGGATGGGCAACTGAGGATGAATTTACGTTCGGTGTGCGACGAACCGAAAGGTTCATGATCGCAACTGAAGGCAAATCGGATGTGCATATCTTGACGCGCGCACTAGAGGTTTTAAGGCCAGAGGTGGCGGATTTCTTCCGCTTCGTCGACACGCAGAAGAGTCACCCCTTCTCCAGTGTGTCAGGTCTGCTTAAATTCGCAGAAGGGTCGGCGAGGGTAGATGTCCAGAACCAGGTGGTCTTTCTGTTTGACAATGACGCCGAAGGGGTTGGGGGTTACAGGCGGCTACCAGAATTCGACCTGCCCGCGAATATGTGCGGTATCATCCTTTCTGAGCTTGAGGAATTCCGCTCATTTCCGTCATGGGGTCCTGATGGGCATCACCGTTCCGACATCAACAGGAATGCCGCTGCGATCGAGTGTTACCTCGATCTTTATTCTGGCGATTGTCCGCCGCCGCAAGTGCGCTGGAGCAACTACAAGACGGAAACGGACACCTATCAGGGGGCTTTGGATAAGAAAGAGTTGTATAAAAAGCATTTTCTCGTGCAAACGGCTGAGGCGTTGAGAGGAGGGACCTACGACGTCCGCGAGATCGAAGCTATCCTCGATTGTCTCGTCGCGGAGCGTGTGGCTATCGCGGTCGACGATGAGAACCGGCGGCAGACGTTGGTTCAGTTCGAGGACGCGACCGGGTTCTCCTTCTGACCCGAACGCACATTGGGGAGTCGGTGGGGATGACTGCGGGTTGCCCGTAAGTGTGGTTAAGACCCGGTCTCACGTGGTGGATTTTGGTGTGGGATGATTTGTTTCCGTGGACACGTTGTCGTTGCGGTTGGTGCCGGATGCGTTGTGGGAGCTCGTGGAGCCCCTTGTTCCGGGATTCGCGGCCCGCCCGCAGGTCAGCGATCTTGAACCACGCACCGGCGGACTCGGTGGTCCCGGCGAAGCGGCGCCGAACCTCGTTCTCCCGCTTCCATTCGCGAGCGCGCCGCACGCAGGTTCCAACAGGCACGACGAAGCCGACGCCGCCCTTCGCGACCTGAACCTCCAGCGCCTGGATGCCCGCCCATCTGCGACGCGGGTGGGGCTTCGCGGTGTTGGGCCATTTCGGATGCCGGTGCACTGTTGGAAGTGTCTCGCCGTGCACAAGGTGGTGCATGCGGCCTGCGGAGACCAAGTCCAAGGCGGCGACGCGGGTGTGAGTGCCGGGGCGGGTGGTGGCGGCCTTGATGTGGCGGTCGGCCGCGGCGTGGTGCTCGCCGAGGGATTCGCGGGCACGGGCGACGCGGGAGTGCGCCGACGCCGGGGCCGGTCCCCAGGTGAGCGCCCAGAACGGGATGTCGTCGCCGGGGCCTGAGCCGGTGTCGTGCGGACGTGCAGTGAGTGCTCACCGACGGATTCCCGCGCGAGTGGCGAGGGCTTGGAGGTCTCGCTGCGGCGCATCTCCCGGTTTGTCGAGCAGCTCGCCGATGAGCCTGCGCATGGTCGTGCGGGTGCGCACCTCGTCCGGCGCGAGGCGTTCGATGACGTGGAGGAGCGTGTGGGCTCGCGCAGGTTTGCCCCATTGGGCGAAGCAGAGGGCGACGTCGCCGAGGTAGCGGGCGTGGCGTTCGGTGTCGGGGAAGGTGAGCGCTGATGCCGCGCGGGCGTGGTGAAGCGCCGTTCCGGCGTCTCCGAGGAGGTAGTGGGCGGAGACTTGGTGGCTGAGCACGTTCGCCGCGAGTTGTTGGTGGGCGGTCGTCCCTGGGGCGAGCCGGTCGACGGTGATCTGGGCCTCGTGGAGGAAGGTGGTGGTGCGGTCTCGGTCGCCGGCGCGCGCCGCGGCGTAGCCGGCCGAGCACATGAGCAGGCCGTGCAGAGCGAGGTGGTCCTGTTTCGGGTTCCGGGTGTTGATGTCGAGGTGTTCGGCTGCGGCGAGGGTGAGGGCTTGGGCGCGGTCGTGGTGCTGGGCTGCCCGTCTGCTGTCGGCTTGGGCGGCGCGGCGGAAGACGGACCCGAGCATGCGGTGTGCCTCGGCGAGCAGGAGCGGGTCGCTGGAGGTGGAGGCGGCGCGCATGGCGCGGTCGGCCGCGATCCACTCGGAACCGCTGGCGTCGAGCTTGAGCAAGACCCTGATTGTGAGGTTGTAGGTGGCGGTGACCAGAGCAGCCGTCCTGGTGGTGCCCTCCTGCTGATGGGTGCGTCGGCGGCGGAGATCAGCTTCGGGAGGCGGGCGGCCAGGTCAAGGTGGCGGCAGTAACGAAACTCGGAACGGGCGCTGTTCAGCGCGGCCGTGAGCGTCTGGTGTGGGGCCGCCGCGGCGTGCGTCCTCGGGTCGACGAGGGTGGCTTCCAGCAGGGACGCGAGGTGGGCGGCGGGGTCGGTGGGGGCGGAGAGGTTGTGCGGTGTGGTGACCGCGGCGGCGCCGATGGCGCTCGCGGTCTTCAGGAACGCGCGGCGACGCACCGGGTCGTCCTCCTCGTCCACGGTCAGGTGGGGTCCCACCGTAGATGCCGGGTGACTCCGCGGCGGTGAAGGGGCAGGTCGTGTCGTGGTTTCAACGGCGCCGAAGGCGTGTGCGGGCAACCCGAGGATGGCGGCCATCCGGGCGGCGACGTCAACTTGGTCGAGGGCGCGGCGACGCCCGTTCTCCATCCGTGAGATCGCCGACGGGGTGCAGCCGAACCGTTGCCCGAGGTGGGCCTGCGACCAGCCGAGGTGTTCGCGGGCGGCGCGGAGCACGGCTCCGCGGTCGCGGCGCCTGCTGGCGTCCCACACGGCGGCGGGCCATGTCCTGCTCACCATCACCCCCAGCGTTCATCCGACGAACGGCGCCCTGATTGTGGCATCGGCGTAGGCCCTGCGGGAGCGGTGTCCAGCGGTTGTGCCGCATCGGCACAACCGCTGGCGGACTGGCACAACACCTGGTCGACCAAGGCCGGGGCCCTTGATGTCGAGGCAGGCTCACCCGCGAGCTTGTCACCCCCGTCACCCGTTCGAGTCGCTTCGAGGAGTCGTAGAGAATGCGGCGGATCACCGCGTCGAGAGGACCCCCGTGCAAGCTGTCACGTTGATGACCGACCACCCGGCCTGGCGGCCATCGTCCACTGAGCCTGGGACCTGGGTTCGTGCCTTCGGTACTTCGACCGCGACGACTGCGATCGTGGTCGCCGCACGGGAGGTGCCCCGTGCGGCGGCGGTGGTCGCCGATGTCGTCGACCCGGCTGCGGTGCGCGGGCCGGAGGTTTTGCTGGAGCCGCTGCGCACGGACGGGCCGGTGGTGCGGGTGCGCACCGGCGACCTGTGGGAGGCGGTGGGCACGGCGATCACTCGACAGGTCATCAAGGCCGGGCATGCCCGCAAGTTGCACCGCGCCTTCTGCGAAGCCCACGGCACGCGCACGGACACCGTCGCCGGACCAGCCTGGGCGTTCCCGCGGCCGGAAGTCGTCCTGACCTTGTCGGACGAGGACTTCGCCGGGCTCGGGATGACGTTCTTCCGCACAGCGCTGCGAGCCGCGGCAGAAGCGGTCAGCAAGCACCACCAGGACTGGGCGGGCCTGCCGGGCGCCGACCTGGTCGCCGCGCTGCGCACGATCCGGCGGATCGGCCCCTGGACGGCGCACGCCGCCGTGGCCGACCACACCAACCGCTTCGATTTCTACCCGTACTCGGACTTGGCCGTGCGCACCTGGGCGGCCCGTCTCGCCCCCTCCGTCGACTGGCCCGCCGACGACGCCGGGTTCGCCGCCCGGTGGCTGTCGATGGCCGGGGAGCACCTGTCCGATCTGACCTTGTTGACCTTGGCCTGGGGAGTTCGCCATGCACAAGGGGTCGCCGTGTAACCCCTCTTCGTCCACCTCCTTCCACTACATCTCCGGTGCCGATCCGACGCGCCCCGTCGACGTCGTGTTCGTCAACGCTCCGCTGCGGGACTACGAGCAGCGCCCGCGGGTGAACGACTTCACCCTGCCGGTGCTGGGCATGGCCTACATCGCCACCGTCGCCTCCCGCGCCGGGTTCAACGTCGGCGTCCTCGACGCCGAGGCGCACGGCCTGGGCATCGCCCGCACCGCCGACCTGGTCAACACCATCGCGCCGCGGTGGGCCGGGTTCAACCTGCTGGCACCGACCTACGAGATCAGCGCGCGCATCGCCTCCGCTCTCGACCCGGACATCAAGGTGCTGCTCGGCGGCCACCAGGCCAAGGCCATGCCCGCCCGCATCCTCACCGACCCGCACATGCACCGCTGCGAGGCCCTGGTCCTCGGCGAAGGCGAGAGCAGGGTGCAACGCCTGCTGCACGATCACCGCGACCGCGCCTGCCTGCCCGCGGTGATGTGGCGAGACCCCATCACCCGCACCCCGGTCACCGGCGGCATGCCCGGCACCAGCCACCTGCTGGCACCCGACATCGACGCGCTCCCGTTCGTGGACCGCCGCTTCCTCACCCAGGACCCCCACCCCGACCGGGGCAGGCTCGAAGCGAACATGGTCGGCGCCCGCGGCTGCCCGTACGACTGCAGCTTCTGCGGTGCGGCGGTCAGCGCCAACCCCGACGTCACCATCCGCACCCGCAGCGCGGACAACATCCTCGCCGAGATGCACGAACTGCGCGGCACCGGTGTGACCGCGTTCCGCTTCGTCGACGACCTGTTCCTCGGCGCCCGCCGGGTCATCCGGACCATGGCCGACGCCTTCGGTTCCGAGAACATGGATGACTGGGCGGCATGGGACGCCACCGGACGCATCAACGTCCTGCACCGCGAACCCGACAACATCCTCGACACGCTGCGCACCAACGGGCTGCGCGAGGTCGCACTGGGCATCGAGTCCGGCAGCGAGCGCATGCTGGACCTCATCGACAAGCGCATCGACCCCGACATCACCCTGAGCGTCGTGCGACGGCTGACCGAGCGCGGGATCAACGTCAAGGGCTACTTCATCCTGGGTCTGCCCACCGAGATCAGCGACGAGGTCGACGCCACCGTGGACCTGGTGCACCGGCTCTGGGACACCACCGAGAACCACCCGGGACCTTCCGGGCCTCGGCGTTCGAGTACCGGCCCTACCCCGGCACCCCGGACTGGACCCGGCTCATGGCCACCGGCCGCTACAGCGAGGACCAACTGCTCGACTACACCGCCGTCGACCTCACCGCCGACGGCGCGGAGGAGTCCATGCGCGAGCGCGACGAGTTCAACTTCTCGGTCAACCTCCAGCTCAGCGCCGCGCCCTTGGACTACGTGCGCACCACACTCATCGCCCTGACCCGCGCCCAACACGACCGCAAAGAGGCTGCCCGATGACCGGGATGCTCGTCAGCATCGACGGGCCCGCCGGTGCGGGCAAAACCACCGTCATCGACCTGGTCGGACACCACCTGAGGGCCCTCGGGCACCTCGTGCACACCACGACCGAACCCTCCCGCGGGCCCATCGGCCAGCTGGCCCGCTCGCACGCCGACGTGCTGCACGGGTACGCCCTGGCATCCCTGGTCGCCGCCGACCGCTACCACCACCTCGACGCCGAACTGCGACCGCGACGCGACAGCGGGCACATCGTGCTGTGCGACCGCTACCTGCCCTCCACACTCGTGCTGCAACGCATCGACGGCGTGCGCTTGGACTTCCTCGAAGCCGTCAACGCCCACGTCGACCTGCCCGACCTCGCGGTCCTGCTCACCGTCGCTCCGCGCGTCGCCGCCACGAGGGTGCACGCCCGCGGCGGCGCGCACAGCCGATTCCACCAGGGGCCGAGCTCCACCGCTCAGGAGATCGTCTGCTACGAGCAGACCGCCACCTGGCTCACCGACCGCCGTGTTCCCGTCCTGCGCGTCGACACCACCACGAGCTCACCGAACGAGGTGGCCACCACAATCACCGAGGGCATCGTGGCCATGCTGTCCACCGAAAGGGCCAACCCACACCCCCGGTAGCCTGCGGGACGACCAGCTCACGCAGAGGAACACCGCGGGTATGGAAGACCAGTACACCATCATCGACGTCCACGTGCTCCTGCTCAACGACGACCACGTGCTGCTCATCAGGCGCCGGGGCGCCTATGGCGACGGGATGTGGCACCTGCCCTCCGGCAAGCTCGACCCGCACGAAGCACTGCCCGCGGGGGCCGCGCGCGAAGCCCACGAGGAGGTCGGAGTGCTCGTCGACCCCGAGGACCTCGAACACGCGGCGGTGCTGCACGTGGCCAACTCCGGCCCGACACCGCGACTCGGGGTCTTCTTCCACACCCGCCGTTGGACCGGTACCCCGACCAACCGGGAACCTGAGAAGTGCGCGGGCATCGACTGGTTCCCGCTGCACGACCTGCCCGACAACGTCATCCCGTACCCGCTGGCAGGCATCCGCGCGTTCACCTCCGGCACCCCCTTCGCCGTCATCGGTTGGGACGATTCACCCAGCAGCGGATTGCCGCAGCTGGTACCCGAGCGGAGTTGGCAAAGGCCCTGTCGTCAGTAGCCGAGACCGGTGCTGAGGTCCCGGTGTACGTCGCTATCGTCGAGCGCGTCGTCCAAGCGGGAATCGCGAGCATCGAGGTCGCCACGCAGGTCGTCGACTTCAACGCGATAGTGGACTGCGATCGCCTCGGACGGCGCGGCATGGCCGGAACACGGATGTGAGGCGGTTCACCGAGGGCCGCTACCGTGCCTCGCCGTCCTTGCCCTCCGCCTTCCGGGCCTTGCTCCGCTGCTCCTCGGCGCGCTCGCGGCAGCGGCGCAGGAACTCCGCGTCGGACTCGGCGTCACCGGCGGCGAAGCGGCCGGGTCGGTCATACTCCGGGAAGTGCGGCATCGTCCGCTCGTAGGCGCGCGGGCGGACGGGCCCGCGGAGGGGCTTGCCTGCCACCAGCCAGACGATCGCACCCGCGAGCGGGAAGAACAGGACTATCAGGAGCCAGGCCATCTTGGGCAGGTGCCGGGTGTCGCCGTCGTCGGTGGTGATCACGTCGACGAGACAGAACAGCCACAGACCCAGGGTGAGAAGGCCGAAGAGACCGCCGAAGTAGAGCATCGCTGGAAACCCCCCATGGTTCGTGACCGCAGGGTAGCGCAATGCCGCGGACGCCGGAACGCGCGGAGTCGGCCACATGGTGAACCCGGAAACCGAGCTGCCGCGCCCGGCGCGCGTGTACGACTACCTGCTCGGCGGGGCTCGCAACCTCGTCGCAGCCCGCGCCTTCGCCGAGCGACTGGTGACGGCGAGATCCTGCCGGTCACCTATGATGAGGCCGAGCCGGTCAGCTTGACCCGGGGATTCCTCGCCGCGCCGAACCGCTTCCTGTGTCACCTGCTCACCGACGAACCCCAGTAGCCGCCAGGGTCCGTTCGGCGGTCCGCTGCCTAGTGATCGTCTGATTGCGGATCAGCCTGCGGTGTGCCCACGCTGGTTCACCCGAGTGACCAACCGCCGAAACAAGCTGGGGCGGTGGAACTCGGCGTAGGTGTTCGCCGCGCACCCGAGTTCCGGTTCCGCGAGCGAGGGGTGGCCTGGATTTTCGGTGGCATCACGGTCACCAGCTTGGAAGGAACCGGAGCGGTGGTGGCGACGTCGTTGTCCCAGCGGATCGCATACTCGTGGTGCCCGTGATCGTCGACTCCGGTCGCCGACTGGACCTCCTCGGCGGTGGACTGGCGGCTGTTCCTGCTCGAGTTCTGGGATGATCACAAGGCCGCCGAGGAGCAGACCGCTGCGGAGATCGCCCGGAAGCGAGCCTGCTGCGCGATAGCGGAACGGGTGGGAGCGATGGCTGCGGCGACGCGGTCCAGTTCGTAGGGGTGTGTCCAGGACGGCGCGCGGGCTGGCATCGTGCGTGCGAGGTGCGCCCACCAGTCCTCCTCCATCGCCGCCGCCGCCTGCCGGTCGGGCAGACGGGAGGCGATGGGGGAGCCAGTCGTCTGCGAAGAAGTACGTCACACCGAAGTCCAGTCGCTGGCGGACGAATTCGATGTCGGCCGCGCCGACTCGCGGTGCCTCGGTGCGCCCGACGGTCGAGGACTCGCGGCTTCAGGCGTCTCGCGGTGATGTCCTCGGTGTGCTGGCCGGTCCCGAGATCGGGAGCGTGTGACGGCCGTGGCAGCAGGAAGGAGAGAGTGGCGCCGGAAGCTGTGTGTCGCTCATGGTGACCACCTCCGTCGGCCCGATCGGCGCCTACGGACCCCGGCCACCAACGGGTGAACCGCCAGGTCGACGCCGCCGAACCGGGGGTGACGATCAACGACGCCAAGAGCCGTGCGGCTCAGTCCGTGGGCAGGCGGGCGGCCAGGGTGGCGGCGAACTCCTCGGCGCGGGCCAACTGGACCCGCAGGTCGTCGCAGCGCTGCTGGGCGGCTCGCTCGAAGTCGGCCAGGACGCCGAGGAGGGTGGCGCGTTCGCCGGGGTCGAGCGGTTCGGGGGCGTCGAGGCGGTCGGTGGCGGTGAGCAGTTCGCGCATCTGGTCGAGGGTGAAGCCCAGCGGTTTCATCCGGCGGATCACCATCAGCCGGGCGATGTCCGCCTCGGTGTAGAGCCGGAAGCCACCTCGGGTGCGCGCGGACGGGACGACCAGGCCCACCTCCTCGTAGTGGCGGATTGTGCGCAGTGACAGCTCGGTGCGGGTGGCCACCTCACCGATGTGCACGTGTCCGCCCACCACTGCCACCCCCCGTCGCGCCGGGGGCGGTGTCACCGCTCACACCCGGCCAATCCCTACTCTAACGTGAGGGTAGGGTTCGCCGGGTCGGTCGGGTCGCCACTCCGGACCGCAGTCCACCCGCGCCCCACCCGGGCGACCCGAGCACGACAGGTTCCCCCTTGACGACACCACCGCCGACGCCCCTGCCCACCCCGCCCCTGCCCACCCCGTCCCGGCGCAGGCCCGCGTGGCTGACGCCGAAGGTGTTGCGCACCGAGGTCCTTTCCGGACTGGTGGTCGCGTTGGCGCTCATCCCCGAGGCCATCTCGTTCTCCATCATCGCGGGCGTCGACCCCCGGGTTGGGCTGTTCGCCTCGTTCACCATGGCCGTGGTCATCGCGTTCGTCGGCGGGCGGCCCGCGATGATCTCCGCCGCCACCGGGGCCATCGCCCTGGTCGTCGCCCCGCTCGCCCGGGAGCACGGCTTCGGGTACCTGGTGGCGACGGTGATCCTCGGTGGGCTGATCCAGGTCGTGCTTGGCTCCCTCGGGGTGGCCCGGCTGATGCGGTTCGTGCCGCGCAGCGTCATGGTCGGGTTCGTCAACTCCCTGGCGATCCTGATCTTCCTGGCCCAGGTGCCGGAACTCGTCGACGTGCCGTGGCCGGTGTACCCGTTGGTCGGCGCGGCGCTGCTGCTGATGGTGTTCTTCCCCCGGCTCACCCGGGCCGTGCCCGCCCCGCTGGTGTCGATCGCGGCGCTGACCGCGCTCACCGTGGGCGCCGGGATCGCCGTGCCGACCGTCGGCGACAAGGGCGAGCTGCCGTCCTCGCTGCCGGTGCCCGGCCTGCCCGACGTGCCGTTCACCCCGGCCACCCTCGCCGTCATCGCGCCGTACGCGCTGGCGTTCGCGCTGGTCGGGCTGATGGAGTCGCTGATGACCGCGAAGCTGGTCGACGACATCACCGACACCCACTCCGACAAGACCCGCGAGTCCATCGGCCAGGGGATCGCCAACGTCGTCACCGGGTTCTTCGGCGGCATGGGCGGCTGCGCCATGATCGGCCAGACGATGATCAACGTGAAGGCGGGCGGCGCCCGCACCCGCCTGTCGACGTTCCTCGCCGGGGCGTTCCTGATGGTGCTGTGCATCGCGTTCGGGCCGCTGGTGTCCGACATCCCGATGGCCGCCCTGGTCGCGGTGATGGTGCTGGTCGCGTTCGGCACCTTCGACTGGCACTCCGTCGCCCCCGCCACGCTGCGGCGCCTGCCCGCCGGGGAGATCGGCGTCATGGTCGTCACCGTCGCCGTCGTGGTGGCGACCGACAACCTGGCGATCGGGGTGGTGGTCGGCAGCATCACCGCGATGGTGATCTTCGCCCGCCGCGTCGCGCACCTGGTCGAGGTGACCCCGCTGCCCGACCCGGACGGCGGCCGGGTCGTCTACGCGGTGACCGGCGAGCTGTTCTTCGCCTCCAGCAACGACCTGGTGTACCGGTTCGACTACGCGGGCGACCCCGACCGGGTCGTGGTCGACCTGACCGCCGCGCACATCTGGGACGCCTCGTCGGTCGCCGCGCTGGACGCGATCACCACCAAGTACGCGGCCCGCGGCAAGACCGTGGAGATCGTCGGCCTGAACACCCCGAGCGCGACGATGCACGGCAGGCTCACCGGGGAACTCGCCGGGAACGGCTGAACCCGACCGGGTGACACCCGGTTCAAGCCGGTCGCCGGGCGGGAACCCCCGGACCGTCCTCACCGGACCCCGAGGCGGCGGTCAGGGCGGAGATCGAGGCGGCGCAGCACCGGCGGTCCTCGTCCCGCGCCCGCGCGTCGGCGGCCCGGGTGGACCCGCCCGCCCCGACAGCGACCCACAGAGGAGCACTCGTTGCCAACCCGTAGGGCTCTCGCCGCCTGCGCCGTCACCGCAGGCCTCCTGGGTGGCGCCACCGCGCTCGCCGCCGCCGCCCCGCCCGCCGCCACGGCCGACGCGCCGTGGGCCCTGGTCGCCCGCACCACCGCCGAGTGCCTCGGCACCCCCACCACCGAGCTGCCCGCCCTGCCCGGCCTCGCCGCGATCGAGGTCCCCCGCGACCTGGCCCGGTTGCAGGCCCCGGGCAGCGGCACCTGCTTCGCCGAAGCCGCCGCCGCCGCGACCAACCCGATCAAGGCCCTGGTCGACCAGGCGACGGCCCCGGCGGGCGCCCGCGCCGCCGCCCCGACCGCCCTGATCGGTGAACTCCTCACCGACCCGTGCGCGGGCACCCGGGTCAAGTCCGGCATCAAGGCCGTGACCGCGCTGGTGGACGTCGGTGCGAAGGACACCGCTGTCCTGGGCACCCCGGAGAAGGTGGACTGCGTCCGGAACTCGGCCGAACCGGCGGCCGAACCGCTGCGGAACCTGATCACCAACGGCGCGGGGCAGTCGTCCCCGGCGCCGACCTCGGCCGCGTCCTCGTCGACGCCGAGCAGCTCCGGCACGTCCCCGGCCCGACCGACGTCGTCGGCGCCGACGGGTTCCAGCGCGCCCGCCGCGCCCTGACCCGGCCGGTCGCCCGGGTCGCCGCCGCTCAGTCCCGGCGGGTCGCGACGACCTGGGTGACCACGGCGCACAGCAGCAGCACCACCACGGCCACGACCGCGCTCCACGCGGTCGTGGCCAGCACGCCCGCGGTGGCCGACTCGGTGCGCGCGAGCAGCAGGACCAGCGGGTTGATCGGCGGCAGCCCGCGCGTGAGCAGCACGACGACCAGCAGCAGCAGCGCGGCCAGCAGCGACCACCCCGGCCTGCGGATCACCAGCCGCGAGGTGACCATGCCGATGGCGGTGCCCAGGCAGGCCGCGGCCAGCAGCGCCAGCGCGCCGGTCGCCAGGTCCAGGGCGGTGACCCGGTCGTTGCCCAGCACCCCGGGCAGCACCACCACCAGCCCGGCCAGCACCGCCGAGGTCAGCAGCACCACGACGACCACCGCGACCAGCAGCGCCCAGGAGCGGCCGGTGTTCACGGCGGTGATCGCGCGCTGCACCGGGTCCTCCACGGCGATCAGCGCCGCGGTCGACCACGCGGAGCAGACCACCGCCACCGCGGTCATCGGCGCGAAGATCGGCACCACCGGCTGCGCGCCCGCGTCGTTGGCGAACAGGGCCATGCACGCGATGAACACCAGCGCGGGCGGCAGGTACCGCTGGGAGTGGAACATGACCGCGGCGGTGTAGCGGACGAGGGCGATCACCGGAGCCCCCCGTGTTCCGGTCGGTGCGCACGGGCCGCCTCGTCCACCCGCACCACCGACCACCCCTGCCGCAACGCGGCCAGCAGGAACCCGTCGGAGTGCTCACCGGCCACCCGCACCACGACGAGACCACCACCGTCGTCGCGCGCGTCGAACACCCCGTGCAGCAGCGGGTCGGCCAGCGGTGGCCCCGGCAGCCGGGGCGGGCGCAGCACCACGCGGGTGACGGCGACCCGGTCGGCGGGGTCGACGTCCACCACCGAGGCGCGCCCCTCCCGCACCTGGCAGACGCGGTCCGCGGTGATCGCCACCACGGACTCGCGGTGGTCGGTGAACACCACCGCGCCGCCCTCCGCCGCGACCTCGGCGATCACCTCGCCCAGCACCCCGTGCGCGGCGTGGTCCAGGCCGGACCACGGCTCGTCCAGCGCGAGCAGCGCGGGTGGCACCACCAGGGCCTGCGCCACCGCCACCTTCTGCAGGTTCCCCTTGGACAACCCGCGCAGGGGGGTGTCGGCGCCGCCGACGAGCGCGAGCCGATCCAGCAGCCCCGACCCGCGTTCGACGGCCTCGGCCGTGCCCAGCCCGCGCAGCCTGCCCATGTGCGCCAGGTACGAGCGGGCGGTCAGCCGCTCGTCGGACGGGAAGCGCTCCGGTACGTACCCGACCTGCCGCGGCCGGTCGAGCACCCGCCCGCTGCTCGGGCGGGTCGCGCCCACCACGATCCGCAGCAGGGTCGACTTGCCCGAGCCGTTGCCCCCGGTCACGGCCAGCACCTCACCGGGCACGAGGTCCAGGTCCACCCCGCGCAGCACCGGCCTGCCGCCGGAGTACCGCTTGCCGACACCACGCAGCCGCACGGACGCCCCTCCCACCGCGGTGCGCCACCGGTCTGCGATCGGTGTGCGCCGGGGGGCCGACCCTAGGACATGGTCGGTGAGGACGGGGTGTGACCCCGGGGTTCAGACCCGGGTGTCGTCGAAGTAGGTGCGGCGGGAGAGGATGAGGGCGCCGTGCTCGCCGGGTGGGTGGGCGACGGTGTCGAAGAAGTCGCTGAACCTGAGGTCCACTGTGGACCCGTCGCGCAGTGACCCGGTGAACCGGCCCTCCACCGCGGCCTGCTCGCCCGACCGGAACACCGACAGGGTGTGGTGGCGGCCGTGGTCGACCAGGCGGGTGGAGCGGTAGAAGGCCCGGAGGTCGACCAGCCCGGTGATCGTCGGGTAGCCGGGGCGCTTGTAGCGGATGTCGTCGTGGAAGAGGTCGAACAGGGTGGGATCGCCGGAGTCGACTCGGACGTAGTACGAGTGGACCAGGGCTGTGATGGCGTCGATGTCGGATCTCCTCGCCGCTGCGGTCCCCGACCGAACCGCCAGACCCTAGCCGAGCCCGCACCCCGGCCGATAGCGCCGAACGGACGCTGGGCAAGGGTTCCGCACCGTTCCAAGTGGGCTCGGGATTGGCTGTTGTCCGACGGGGGCTCGGGCGCTTAGGGTCGGTCGTGACCAAAAAACCAGAACGGTCAAACGTCCTGGGGGCGCTCGGGTGAGCGACACCGGGGCCGACCACGCCGAGCGCGCCGAACGCATCCTGGACGCGGCGGGCGGGCTCATCCTGCGGTGGGGCTACCAGCGGGTGACGATGCAGGACGTCGCCCGCACCGCCGGGGTCGGCAAGGGCACGCTCTACCTGCACTGGCGCACCAGGGAATCGCTGTTCGTCGCGGTGCTGCTGCGCGAGTCCATCGCCATGGTCGACGCGCTGCTGGACCGGATGCGGGCGGACCCCGAGGTCGTGCTCCTGCACCGGATGCAGCGGGTGTGCTTCGAGGTGGTGCTCGACCGGCCGCTGCTGCGCGCGGTCTACAGCGGCGACGGCGAGCTGCTGGGCAACCTGGCCCGGCACGCGAGCACCATGGACGAGGGCAGGCAGGACGCCTTCCTGCGCTCCTACCTCGCCCGGTTGCGCGAGCACGGCCTGGTGCGCGCGGACACCGACCTCGACGACCAGGCGTACGCGGTGAACTGCGTCATCACCGGGTTCAACCTCACCGGCCCGGTCACCGCCGACGACGTGCCCGCCTCGGACGCCCGCCGCGCCCGGGCGCTGGCGAACACGCTGCGGGCGGCCTTCGAGCCCGACCGGCGGCCTGACGCGCGGGTGCTGCGGCAGCTCGCCCCCCGGGTGATCGCCGACCTGGAGGAACTGCGGGACGCCCACGCCCGCCACCGGTTCGGCGATCGCCGACCCGACAGCCCGCTCGGCAGCACGACCCCGAGCACGACCGACACGACCGCGGGCACCGCCCGCTGAGAGGAAACCATGACCTCCTTATCCAACGGTCCCCGTCCCACCGAGCCCGCCGACCTGGTCGACCTGTTCACCCGGCTGGCCCACCACCGGGCCCACGAGCCGGTCGTGTTCAACGAGAGCATCCAGGCGTGGGAGGCGTTCAGCCACCAGGACGTCACCCGCATCCTGTCCGACCCGGCGACGTTCTCCAGCGACATGTCCGCCCTGGTGCCCAGCGACCCCGACATCGACAAGATCGCCAAGGGCAACCTGATCAGCATCGATCCGCCCCTGCACCGGCAGATGCGCGGTCTGGTCAGCAAGGCCTTCACCCCGAAGTTCGTCGCCGAGCTGGCACCGCGCATCACCGAGGTCACCGCGGAACTGCTCGACGGGCTGGCCGGGCGCGAGCGGTTCGACCTGGTCCACGAGCTGAGCTACCCGCTGCCGGTCATCGTGATCTCGGAGATGATCGGCATCCCCAGCTCCGACCGGGAGACCTTCCAGCGCTGGGCCGACGTCCTGCTCAACAACGAGCCCCCGGCCGACGAACCGCTGCTCGACGCGCTCGGCGACCAGGTGGCCGCGATCGCGCCCACGGTCCGGGAGATGGGCGCCTACATGCTCGAGCACGTGCGCAGGCGCCGGGTGAAGCCGACCGACGACCTGGTCACCGCGCTGGTCGACACGCAGGTGGACGGGCGCTCGCTGGACGACGACGAGATCGTCTGGTTCACCGCGCTGCTGCTGCTGGCGGGCCACATCACCACGACCGCGCTGCTCGGCAACACCCTGCTGTGCCTGGACTCGGCGCCGGAGGTGGTCGAGGACCTGCGGGCGGACCGCGACCTGGTGCCGGGGATGCTGGAGGAGGTGCTGCGGATGCGCCCGCCGTTCACCAAGCTGGCCCGGCTCACCACGGCCGACGTCGAGCTGAGCGGCACGACGATCCCGGCCGGGCAGATCGTGTTCGCGTGGCTGGCCTCGGCCAACCGGGACGAGTCGGTGTTCACCGACCCCGAGGTCTTCGACCCCCGGCGCGAGTCCGCCAAGCAGGCGGGGTTCGGCCACGGCATCCACTTCTGCCTGGGCGCCCCGCTGGCCCGGCTGGAGGCCAAGATCGCGGTGAACATGCTGCTGGACCGCTACCGCGACATCCGGGTGGACCCGCAGGGGGAGATCGACTTCTTCGACGTGCACGCGCTCCTGGGCGCCAAGTCGGTGCCCGTGCTGGTCCAGCCCCGCTGACCCGACTCACCCGAATGGCCCGGCAGGCACACCCGCCTGCCGGGCCATTCGCACGTGCAGACAACTGTGCCACGCATCACTCTCCGATCGGTTAGAGTGAGCCTCAAGTTGGGTAACCCGAGGTTGTCGCTCCCTCGCGTGGGCGGGACGGAGTGGTTGTCGGTGCAACCGACACCGGGACCGGTCCGCGTGGGTCGCGGCACACTTCGACGGGAGGGCGTTTCTTTCAGGTGGTGTGATCGTTCGTGCGGCCGAGGGGGCCGTATCCAATCACCAGGAGCGGCCCGCGCCCGCGCAGTCGTGGGCTGCTGTTTTCCTGCGCGAGTCCCGGGGTGGACCGCGCATTCATTCATGAGTCGCTTCCGCGTACCCACCGGCTGTGTGCTTTCGCCGGTCGATTTCCCGGCTCGATCGCTGCGGCGCATTGGTCGAATGTGCATCGAGTGCCGCGGTTTGCATATGACTGACAAGTTGCGGGCCAACGCGTGAATTATTCACGTCTTCAATGTGAATGAGTTTCCGGAGTGTGGCGACACGCCGATGCGTCTGCGGACGCCGGTTCCTTTGCGACAATCGGGTGATGAAAACTCACAAAGCCACGTTGTCACGCTTTTGTGAGGACGTGGCACGTTTATGTCCGGTGGTCGCCCCACCGGTGGGCTCGACTCGGAGAGCGCAGGCCGCCCCGCGGTGGGCCGCAGGGGCGGGCGGGTGGCCCGGGCGCGGGCGCGCCCGGGCCACCGCGGGCCCGCGGTGGTCGTCACGCACCCATGGCCGCGCGCAAACTCGCAGGTCGCATGTCGGTCCACTCGGCCTCGATGTAGTCGAGCGCGGCCTGCCTGCTGTCCGGCCCCCGGCGCACGTGCCAGCCCGCCGGGACGTCGACGAACTCCGGCCACAGGCTGTGCTGACCCTCGTCGTTGACCAGCACCAGGTAGTTCGCGTCATCGGATTCGAATGGGTTGCTCATCGCGCGAGATCCTTCTGTTGGTTTCCGGGGAGCGGTGCGGGGAGGAGCTCCGGGCTGCTTCGACAGCGAGCCGATGAAGTGTAGCGAAGTCGCCGTGCGGTGTGCGACCTGTCGGGAGACGAGCCGGGAACGCCTTCGGGTGTTGCCGCCGGTGAATTGCGGTTCGACACCCGGGGAGGTGGTGCGCGACAGCACACGAAAAACTGGGCGTGGTCGTTGGTTATTTACGACAAAACGAGCGATCGGACCGACTTAATGAGGAGGAAATGTTGCTCCGATCGGCGGTAGCAAATTCTTCCGCCGGTCACCAGGATGGGCTGATCCCCCGAGTGCGTCGAGTGGAAGGGGACGTGCACATGTCCTTCACACCCACGGAGTGGCGACCCCTTGCCCGATCAGTTCGATACGACCGACGCAGACAGACTCGACATGTCCGTTGATTCCCTCAACCTTTCCGCGATGCTCGGCGAACTCGCCGGGGAACACCGCGTACCCGGCGCCGCCCTCACCGTGCGCCTGCGGGGTGCGACCACCTCGGTGGTGACCGGCTGTGACCGCCACGAGGGCGGGCGCCCGGTGACCACCGCGACCAGGTTCCCGATCGCCTCGGTCACCAAGGCCGTCACCGCCACCCTCGTCATGGTCCTGGCCGCCGACGGTGACCTCGACCTCGACGAGCCGATCGGTCCGCACGTCCCGCAACTGCGGGAGCACCCGGTGGCCGCCGCGACGCCGCGCCAGTTGCTCAGCCACACCGGCGGGCTGGCCGCCGCGGGTGCCACCGATCCCGCGCACACCGCCTCGCCCCTGCGCTACCTGGTGGAGCACGCGCGCTCGACGGACCTCGTCCTCCCGCCCGGCTCGGGCTTCTCCTACTCCAACGCGGGCTACGTCCTCGCCGGGCACCTCATCAGCGACGTCACCGGCATGTCCTGGGCCGAAGCGGTGCGGACCGTCCTGCTGACCCCGCTGGGCATCCGCCCGGCGTTCGTGGTCGGGGCGGGCCCCGGCGAGGAGGACTTCGCCCCCGGTCACGTCGTCGGCGGGCTCGACGGCCGGACCAGGCCGGTCCGGCAGACGCTGTCGGCAGCGGAGGCCGCCGCGGGCGCGCTCGCGCTCAGCGCCGACGACCTCGTGTCCTTCGCCCGCCTGCACACCGAGGCCGCGGCCGCGGACCCGGACCTCGACGGGCTGCTGCCCGCCGCGACCGCCCGGGCGATGCGCGAGCCCGCACCCGCGGCCGAGCCCTACGGGTTGGCGGCGGGCTGGGGCCCGGGGCTGGCGGCGTTCACCGACGGCGGCCCGCCGTGGTGGGGCCACGACGGCACCGGCGACGGGACCTCGGCCCACCTGCGCATCCAGCCCGAGCAGGACGCGGTGGTGGCGCTGGTGACCAACGCCAGCACCGGCGCCGCGCTCTGGCGGGCGCTGGTCGGCGAGCTGCGCGCGCTCGGCGTCCCCGTCGCCGACCAGGGGCCACCCCCCTCCGGCCCGTCGCACCCACCGCCCGCCGAGTGCGTGGGCAGCTACCGCAACGGCGCCACCGAGTACCTGGTCGGCGACGACGGGGACCAACTGAGCCTCGCGGTCGACGGGGTCGCGGTGGCGGTCCTGCGGTTGCGACCGGACCTCGGCTTCACCATGCACGACACCGTCTCCGCGGGCCCCCCGCACGAGGGGCGGTTCCTGCGCGACCCGGTCACCGGCCGCGTCGACCGGCTCCAGGTCACCGGCCGCCTGGCCAGCCGCGCGGCCCCCGCCGCGGCGCCCGCGCACCAGCCCTGACGCCTTGCCCCGCGCCCGACCGCACCGGCGGGCACCCACGACCTCGGCCGCAGACGGCACCTCTCGGACAAAGGAGCGGCGATGCGCGACGCGCGCACGTACCCGACCACCACCCTGGCGGGCGACCACGCATCCCCCGGCACCCTGGCCGACCTGGTCGAGGCCCAGACCCGGCGCACCCCCGGCGCCGCGGCGGTCATCCACGACGGCGGGCAGCTCAGCTACGCCGAACTCGACGACCGGGCCAACCGGCTGGCCAGGGCGCTGCTGCGCCGGGGCGCGGGCCCGGAGCGGATCGTGGCCCTGGCGCTGCCGCGCTCGGTCGACATCATCGTGGCCGAGTTGGCCGTGGCGAAGTCCGGCGCGGCCTTCCTGCCGGTGGACCCGACCTACCCGGCCGACCGGATCGCGTTCATGCTCGACGACGCCCGGCCCGTGCTGGTGCTCACCCGCTCCGACGTGGCGTCCTCGGTCCCCGCCGACGTGACCGCCGTGCTGGTGGACGCCGACGACGTCCGCGCCGAACTCGACCGCACCCCCGGCACCCCCGTCGAGGACGCCGAGCTGCCCGCCGGGCGGCACCCGGCGCAGCCCGCCTACCTGATCTACACCTCCGGTTCGACCGGCAAGCCCAAGGGCGTGGTGGTCACCCACCGCGGTCTGGCGTCCTTCTCCGCCGCCGAGATCGAGCACTTCGGCGTCGTCGAGGGCGACCGGGTGCTGGAGTTCGCCTCGCCCAGCTTCGACGCGTCGGTGCTGGAGCTGTGCATGTCGCTGCCCGCGGGCGCGGCCCTGGTGGTGCCGCCGCCGGGCCCGCTGCTCGGCGACGCGCTGGCCGAGGTCATGGCCGACGGCGAGATCAGCCACACCCTGATCCCCCCGGTGGCGCTGGCCACCATGCCGGTCGTGCCGCTGCCCGGGCTGCGGACGCTGATCGTCGGCGGCGAGGCGTGCACCGCGGACCTGGTGAACCGCTGGGCCCCGGGCAGGCGCATGATCAACGCCTACGGCCCCACCGAGTCCACTGTGGTCGCCACCTGGAGCGAGCCGCTGGAGCCCGGCCGGGGAACGCCGATCGGCCGCCCGATCCGCGACACCGAGGTCCACCTGCTCGACGACAAGCTGGCCCCGGTCCCCGTCGGCTCGCCCGGCGAGCTGTACGTGGCCGGGCCCAGCCTGGCCCGCGGCTACCTGGGCCGCTCCGCGCTGACCGCGCAGCGGTTCGTGGCCAACCCCCACGGCGCCCCCGGTGAGCGGATGTACCGCACCGGCGACATCGCCCGCTGGGGCGCGGACGGCCAGTTGGAGTTCGTGGGCCGGGCCGACCACCAGGTCAAGATCCGCGGCTTCCGCATCGAGCCGGGCGAGATCGAGGCCGTCCTGGCCGAGCGGCCGGGGATCAGCGCCGCCGTGGTCGTCCCGCGCGAGGACCAGCCCGGGGTCAAGCGCCTGGTCGCGTACGTGACCCCGGTGGGCGACGTCGCCTCGGTCGACGTGGCGGGCCTGCGGGCCGCCGCCGCGGCGGCCCTGCCGGACTACATGGTCCCCGCCGCGTTCGTCGTGCTGGAGCGGTTCCCGCTGACCCCCAACGGCAAGCTGGACCGCGCGGCGCTGCCGTCGCCCGCCTCCGGCACCCGGCGGGTCACCGGCGACCTGGCGCGCACCGACCTGGAGCGGACCATCGCGGGCGTCTGGGCCGACGTGCTCGGCGTCGACGCGGTCGGCGCGCACGAGGACTTCCTCGCCGTCGGCGGCGACTCCGTGCAGGCCTTCCGGGTGCTCGCGCGGCTGCGCAGCGCGCTGGGCGTCGAGCTGTCGGCCCGCGCGGTGTTCGACACCAGGACCGTCGCCGGGCTCGCGGAGCTGGTCGCGGGCGGCGCGGCCACCAGGTCGGGCGGGGTCATCCCCACCGTCGCGCGGGACGAGCCGCTGCCGCTGTCCTCGGCGCAGCGCAGGCTGTGGTTCGTCGACCAGTTCGCCCCCGGCGGCACCGAGAACAACACCGGCATCGGCCTGCGCCTCACCGGCGCGCTGGACACCGCCGCGCTGGGCCGGGCCCTGGCCGAGCTGGTGCGCGGGCACGAGTCGCTGCGCACCACGTTCGAGTCCGCCGACGGGCACGGCGTGCAGGTGGTGCACCCGTCGGGGCACCTGCCGCTGCGCGAGGTCGACCTGTCCGCCGTCCCCGCCGCCGAACGCCCGGCGGCCCTGGAGGCGGTGCTGGCCGAGCACGGCGCGCAGCCGTTCGACCTCGGCACCGGCCCGCTGGCGCGGGCGCTGCTGGTCCGGCTCGACGCCGCCGAGCACGTGTTCGCGCTGCACCAGCACCACATCATCACCGACGGCTGGTCGGTGCGGATTCTCATCGACGAACTCGTGGACCTCTACGGCGCGTTGCGCCTCGGCGAGGAGCCCGCGCCGGTCCGGCGGGCGGTCGACTACGCGGACTTCGCCGCCTGGCAGCGCGGTCGGCTCGACGACGGCACCCTGGACGAGGACCTGGCCTACTGGCGCGAGCAGCTCGCCGGGCTGGTGCCGCTGGACCTGCCCACCGACCGCCCGCGCCCCCCGGTGCGCACGTCCGCGGGCGCGATCCGCCGCCGGGCGCTGCCCGCCGACCTGGTCGAGCGGCTGACCGCGGTCGCCAGGGAGAACGACGCGACGCTGTTCGCCAACCTGGTCGCCGCGGTGCAGCTCCTGCTGACCCGCCACACCGGGCAGCGCGACATCGCGGTCGGCGCGGCCACCTCCGGCCGCGGTCGCGCCGAGTGGGAGCAGGTCGTCGGGTTCTTCGTCAACACCGTCGTGCTGCGCTCCACCGTGGACGAGGAGCGGTCGTTCAGCGACCACCTCGCGCGGGTGCGGGAGACCGTGCTGTCGGCCTTCGCCCACGACGAGCTGCCCTTCGACCGGCTCGTGGACCTGTTGCAGCCCGAGCGCGACGCCGCGGCCAGCCCGCTGGTGCAGGCCCTGGTGGTGCTCCAGGAGGACTGGGCGGGCAGCCGCGCCGCGGCCGGGCTGGACATCGAGGAGCAGGACCTGCCCCGCCCGTCGGCCCGCTTCGACCTGGTCGTGGAGTTCTGGCCCAAGGACGGCGCGCTGAACCTGGTGGTGGAGTACAACACCGACCTGTTCGACGCGGCCACCGTCGACCGCATCGCCGCCCGGCTGCACGTGCTGCTGGAGGCGGTGGCCGCGGCGCCGCAGCGGCGGATGGCCGAGCTCGGGGTCATGCCCGACGACGAGCGCGCGCAGATCCTGGGTCCGTGGAGCGGGTCGTCGCCGGAGCCGGACGAGTCCAGTGTGGACGTTTCGGTGCCCGCGGTGTTCGCCCGCGTCGCGGCGGCCACCCCGGACGAGGTCGCGGTGGTGGGGGACGCCGAGTCGCTGACCTACCGCGAGCTGGACGAGCGGTCCGACCGGCTGGCGCACCGCCTGGTGGCGGCGGGCGTGCGGCCGGAGGACCGGGTGGGCCTGCTGGCCGAGCGGTCCGCGCACTACCTGGTCGTCGTCCTCGCCGTGCTCAAGGCGGGGGCCGCCTACCTGCCGCTGGACCTGCGCGCCCCGCGCTCGCGGCTGCGCAGGCTGCTCGACGAGGCCGGGGTGCGGTTGGTGATCCGCGACGCCGCGCTCGCCGACGTGGCCGCCGACCTGCACGACGGCCCCACCCTCGACTCCGCCGACACCGGTGCCGACGTGCCGGTGGGCGCCCCGGGCACCCGGCCGCTGCCCCGGCAGTTGGCCTGCGTGCTCTACACCTCCGGCTCCACCGGCACCCCCAAGGGCGTGGCGGTGACCCACCAGGACATCGTCCGGCGGGTGGCCGACGCGCACTTCTCCGGCGGCGGCCACGAGCGGGTGCTGCTGCACTCGCCGCTGGCCTTCGACGCCTCCACCTACGAGATGTGGGTGGCGCTGCTGCGCGGCGGCCGGGTCGTGGTCGCCCCGCCGGTCGACCTCACCGCCGACGTGCTGCGCCGGATGGTGGCCGAGCACGGGGTCACCGGCATGTGGCTGACCGCCGGGCTGTTCCGGATGATCGCCAGGGAGGACCCGGACAGCCTGGCCGGGATGCGCCAGGTGTGGACCGGTGGCGACGTGGTGCCCGGCGCCGCGGTCCGCCGCGTGCTGGCCGCCTGCCCCGGCCTGGTCGTGGCGGACGGGTACGGCCCGACCGAGGCCACCACGTTCACCACCCTGCACCCGATGCCGTCGGTCGACGCGGTGGAGGACGTGCCGCCGATCGGCCGCCCGTTCACCGGCATGCGGATCTTCGTGCTGGACGCGAACCTGCGGCCCGTCCCCGCCGGGGTGACCGGCGAGCTGTACATCACCGGTGACGGCGTGGCCCGCGGGTACCTCGGGCGCCCGGGTGCCACGGCCGAGCGGTTCGTGGCCTGCCCGTTCGAGCCCGGCGCCCGCATGTACCGCACCGGCGACCTGGTGCGCTGGCGCGGCGACGGGGTGCTGTGCTTCGTCGGCCGCACCGACGACCAGGTCAAGATCCGCGGCTTCCGGGTCGAGGTGGGCGAGGTCGAGGAGGTCGTGACGCGGCACCCCGCCGTCGCCGAGGCCGTGGTGACCGCGCACCGGCAGCCGGACGCCTCCGCGCGCCTGGTCTGCCACCTGGTGTTCGAACCGGGCGAGCAGGCGCCGATGCCCGCCGAGCTGGTCGCGTTCCTCGCCGACGAGCTGCCCGACTACCTGATCCCGTCGTCGTTCGAGGTGCTCAGCGCGCTGCCGCTGAGCCAGAACGGCAAGGTGGACCGCCGCGCGCTGCCCGCGCCCCGGGCGGTGGGCGCGGTCGACCGCGCCCACGTCGCGCCGCGCACCCCGGCCGAGGAGGCGCTGGCCGGGCTGTGGGCCAAGGTGCTCGGGCTCGACGCGGTCGGGGTCACCGACAACTTCTTCGAGCTCGGCGGCGACTCGATCATGAGCATCCAGGTGGTGGCCGAGGCCCGCAGGCTCGGCATGGACCTGACGTCGAAGGACATCTTCCTGCACCAGACCGTCGCCGCGCTGGCGCCGGTGGTCGGGTCCACCACGACCTCGGCCGAGCAGGGCCTGGTCGTCGGCGCCGCCCCGCTCACCCCCATCCAGCACTGGTTCTTCGAGCGCCACCCGGCGGGCACGACGCGGTTCAGCCAGTACCTGGACGTGGAGCTGACCCCGGGGGTGGACGAGGCGGCGCTGCGCGCGGCGCTGGCCGCGGTCCTCGCCCAGCACGACGCGCTGCGCATCCGGTTCGACCGCGAGCAGGGCGGGTGGCGGCAGTACAACGCCCCGTCCGAGGCGGGGCAGGTCTTCGCGCGGGTCGAGGTGGCCGACGAGGCGGGCACCGCCGCGGCCAAGGAGCGGCTGCTCGCCGAGCTGGACCCGGTGGCGGGCCCGCTGCTGCGGGTGGCGCTGCTCGACCGGGGCGCCGACCGGGTGCCGCTGCTGTTCCTCGCCGTGCACCACCTGGTGGTGGACGCGGTGTCGTGGCGGGTCCTGCTCGCCGACCTGGACACCGGCTACCGGCAGGCGGCGGCGGGGCGCCCGGTCGACCTGGGCGAGAAGAGCACGTCGTTCCAGGCGTGGGCCCGCCGCCTCACCGAGCACACCGCGAGCGGCGGCTTCGACTCCGAACTCGACCACTGGGCCGCGGTGTGCCCCGGCGCGGAACCGGCCCTGCCCACCGACGGCACGGGCGCCAACACCGTCGCCTCCACCCGCTCGGTGACCGTCCGACTGGACCGGGACGAGACCAGGGCGCTGCTCAACCGGGTGCCCTCGGTGTACCGCACCCAGATCAACGAGGTCCTGCTGACCGCGCTCGGCCAGGCCCTGGCCGACTGGACCGGCTCGCCGCGCGTCCTGGTCGACCTGGAGGGCCACGGCCGCGAGGAACTGTTCGACGACGTCGACCTGTCCC
>NZ_AYXG01000031.1 GCF_000564855.1 Actinokineospora spheciospongiae | reverse complement strand
CGCCATAGGGGCCCCGGCCAAACACATCCACCCACCCGGGCACACCCACCAAACAACCGGGCTTCGAGGAGCTGGGGCGGTTCGGGAAACACCGCGCCGCCTAAGCCCGGCTGTACTCGTCCTCAGCCAGTTGCTCGGCCACCGACAGCCTGCGCGGCCGGGGCTCGGCCAACGCCCCACCGGGCTTGACCTCCCGCCACGTGAAGTAGAACAGCCCCAGCAGCGCCATCACCCCGAAGGCGATCCACTGCAGCGCGTACGAGAAGAACGGCCCCGCCTCCATCAGCGGCAGCGGCAGCGCCGACAGCACCCCGGGTGACCCGTCCTCGAGCTGCAGGTACCCGGGTCGCAGCGCCAGCCCGGCCGCGTCGGCGACCGCGCGGGAGTCCACGGCGTAGACCTGCCGGTGCCCGTCGGTGGTGGCGTCCTCGAAGGCGGGCCTGCCCTGCGGGTCCCGCTCGTCGACCCGCACACGGGCCACCAGGTCCACGGTGCCCTCGGGCGCGGGGGCGAACCCGGGGACGCGGATGCCGCCGACCGGGCGGACGTACCCGCGGTCGACCAGCACGGTGGAGCCGTCGGGCAGGCGGAACGGGGTGAGCACCTCGAACGCGGCGTTGCCCTGCACGGTGCGCAGCCGCGCCACCGCCTCGGCGTCGGTGAGGTACTGCCCGCGCAGGGTCACCCGCCGCCACTCGGTCGCCGGACCGGGCGCCGCCCCGGCGGGCAGCACGTCGTCGAGGGGGGCGGGGTCGGCCCCGGTCGAGGATTCCAGGGCGGCGTTGGTCGCCTCCCGCTCGGCGTTGCGCTCGAACTGCCAGGGTGCGAGCAGCGTGAAGCACGCCGCGGCGAACACGACCACGACGAAAGCCAACAGCAGCCACCCTGGGCGCAGCAGCAACCTCAACCGCACCCCACCACGGTATGCCAGGGTGCGGTGCGGGGTTCCCGCGAGGTCAGGTCGCCAGGACCCGCCGGGCCGCCGCCGCGGTCTGCCCGGCATACCCGGCCCCGAACAGCACGACGTGCACGAGCAGCGGGAAGAGCTGGTGCAACGCCACCCGGTCGCGCCACCCGGCGGCCAGCGGCGCCGCCTCGTCGTAGGCGGCGAGGACGCGGTCGAGGTGTGGGCAACCGAACAGCGCCAGCATCGCCAGGTCGGACTCGCGGTGCCCGCCGTGCGCGGCCGGGTCGATCAGCCAGGGGCGGTCGTGCCGGTCCCAGAGCACGTTCCCGTTCCACAGGTCCCCGTGCAGCCGCGCGGGCGGCTCGGCGGGCCCGGCCACCTCCTCGATCCGCGCGCAGACCGCCTCCACCGGGGCCGCCTGCGCCGGGCTGAGGGCCCGCCGGTCGACCGCCAGCCGCAGGTACGGCCGGATGCGGTGCTCGGCGAACCATTCCGGCCACCGCTGCCCGACCACGCACGCCATCGGCAGGTTCCCGATCCACGACTCCCGGGGTCCCTCCCCGAACGCCCCCGCCCCGGCCGCGTGCAACCGGGCCAGCCCCCGCCCCAGCTCCGCCGCCGCCGCGGCCGAGGGGGCGCCCGGCTCCACCTGGTCGATCACCAGCCAGTGCCCGTCCACCCCGCGCACCTCCGGGACCGCCACCGCCCCCGGCTCGGCCAGCCACCGCAACCCGTGCGCCTCCACCCCGGCCTTCCCCGCCGCCGCGTGGAACTTCGCCACCACCACCCCACCGCCGTCGAGGTCCACCTCGAACACCGACGCCCCGATCCCGTGCACCCCGGTGACCCCGACGCCCACCAGCTCCTCGACCGCCCCCGCCGCGACCCCACCCGCGGGCCCCTCCGCGCGGCCCCCGGTCACAGCCGCTCCCGGACCCACGCCAGCAGGCCGGGCACCGCCGCCTCCACCATCGCCAGCACCTCGTCGAACCCGTCGTCCCCGCCGTAGTACGGGTCCGGCACGTCCCGGTCACTCCCGGCGCCCGGGTCGAAGTCGCGCATCAGCACCACCCGCTCCGGGTCGGGAACCAGCCGCCGCAGCGCCCGCGCGTGCCCGGAGTCCATCGCCACCAGCAGGTCGGCACCGAGGTGCTCGTCCCCGACCACGGCCGCCACGTGCTCCCCCGGGTAACCCCCGCCGACCAGCACCCGCACCGTTCGCGGGTCCGCCCCGTCGCCGACGTGCCAGTCCCCGGTCCCGGCACTGCTCACCCGCACCCGCCCGGCCAGCCCCGCCCGCCGCACGTGCTCGGCGAAGACCAGCGCGGCCATGGGGGAGCGGCAGATGTTCCCGGTGCAGACGAAGCTGATGTGCAAGGGCTGGTGCGTCACCCCACCAGTCTCCCAACCGCGCCTGCCGCCCACCGCGTCCGCCATCCCGGTGAACGGCGTAACGGCGTCGGATCGGTCGGCGAAGCAGGTGACGTCGGGCACAACCGGGAGAGGCGACTGATGGCATCACAGTGGACGGGGTGGCCCTGGGTCGCCGCAGGCGCGTCGGGGTTGGCCGTCGTCGTCACGATCGGCGCCGCCGCGGGGGTCGCGTCGCGGGACGCGGCGGCGGCGAGCGCCCCCGAACCGCTGACCCGCGAGGTGGTCACCACGGTGACCGAGACGATCACCTCGACCGCCACCACCGTCTCGACGGTGACCGTCACCGTGACGCCCCCTCCGCCCCCGGGGCCCGCGGTCGAGTTCACGGTGGGCACGTACGAGGTGGGCGTGGACGTCCAGCCCGGCAAGTACAAGAGCCCCGGCCCGGCCGGGTCGATGTGCTACTGGGCGCGCAAGTCCGCCGACGGCTCGAACATCCTCGACAACGGCCTGAGCGAGGGGCCGGTGACCATCACGATCAAGGCGGGCGAGCTGATCGAGATCTCCGGGTGCTCGGTGTTCAAGAAGGCGTGACGGCGGCCTGTGGACAGACGGGCGCACTGATCGGGGCTCCGCCCTAGACTCGCGGGCGTGGATGGGACAGGTGGGTTGCGGCACCACGGGGACGTGGACGCCGAGCCCGGGTTGCTCGACTTCGCCGTGAACGTGCGCGGCAGCGGGCCGCCCGGGTGGTTGCGGGCGCGGTTGGTGGGGGCGCTCGACCGGATCGGCACCTACCCCTCCGCGGCCGACGACCGCGCGGCCCGGCGGGCGGTGGCCGACCGGCACGGCCGCGCCGCCGACGAGGTGGTCGTCCTCAACGGGTCCGCCGAGGGGTTCGCGCTGCTGCCGAACCTGCGCCCCCGCCTGGCCGCGCTCGTGCACCCCTCCTTCACCGAGCCCGAGGTGGCCCTGCGCGACGCCGGTGTCCCCGTCCACCACGTCCTGCTCGACCCCGCCGACGGGTACGCCCTGCACCCCGAGCGCGTCCCCGAGGAGGCCGACCTGGTCGTGGTGGGCAACCCGACCAACCCGACCTCGACCCTGCACCCCGCCCGCACCCTCGCCTCCCTGGCCCGGCCGGGGCGGGTGCTGCTGGTGGACGAGGCGTTCATGGACGCGGTCCCCGGCGAGCCCGAGACGCTCACCGGTGAGCCGGGTGTCCTGGTGTTCCGCAGCCTCACCAAGACCTGGGCGCTGCCCGGCCTGCGCGCCGGGTACGCGCTCGGGCCGCCCGGCCTGCTCGCCCGGCTGACCCACGGCCGTCCACAGTGGCCGGTGGGCACCCTTGTCCTGGAGGCGGTCGCGGCCTGCTCCGAGCCGCACGCGGTGGCCGAGGCGCAGCGCGACGCCGCGGTGGTCGCCACCCACCGGCGGCAGTTGGAGCGGGCGCTGGGGGAGATCCCCGGCATCACCGTGCACGGGCCCGCCGCCGGGCCGTTCCTGCTGCTGACGGTCCCGGTGGGGCTGCGGGCCGCGCTGCGGGCCGCCGGGATCGCGGTGCGCCGGGGCGACACCTTTCCCGGGCTCGGACCCGACCACGTCCGGGTCGCGGTGCGCGCGCCCGCCGAGTGCTCGCCGCTGCTCGCCGCCGTCCGCGCCCACCAGGAGGTACTGCTGTGACCACGGTCGCCGACGCCATCACCGCGCTGGAGGCGGCCTACCCGCCCGCGCTGGCCGAGGGGTGGGACGCGGTCGGGCTCGTCTGCGGCGACCCGGCGCAGGAGCTGACCCGCGCGCTGGTCTGCGTCGACCCGGTCGAGTCCACTGTGGACGAGGCGGTGGAGCTGGGCGCGCAGCTCCTCGTCGCCCACCACCCGCTGCTGCTCAAGGGCGTGCACGGGGTGGGCGCCGACACGCCCAAGGGCAGGCTCGTGCATCGGATGGTGCGCGCGGGCGTCGCCCTGTTCTGCGCGCACACCAACGCCGACTCCGCCGACCCCGGGGTCTCCGACGCGCTCGCGCACGCCCTCGGGCTCACCGTCACCGGGCCGCTGAGCGCCAACGCCGACGGGCGCACCGGCATCGGCCGCGTCGGCGAGCTGGCGGCGGCCGAGCCGTTCGCCGCGTTCGTCGAGCGGGTCGCGCGGGCGCTGCCCGCCACCGCGGGCGGCGTGCGGGGCGCGGGCGACCCCGACCGACCGGTGCGTCGGGTGGCCGTCTCCGGCGGCGCGGGCGACTCCTACCTCGGTGCCGCGACCGCCGCCGGGGTCGACGCGTACGTCACCGCCGACCTGCGCCACCACCCCGCGGGCGAGCACCTGGCGGCCGGGGCGGGGCCCGCCCTGGTCGACGTGGCGCACTGGGCCAGCGAGTGGCCGTGGTGCGAGCAGGCGGCGGGCGTCCTGCGCACCGCGCTCGGCGGTACGGTCGTCACCACCGTCTCCACGCGCCGCACCGATCCCTGGACCGTTCAGGCCGCAGGCGCCCCTACCCCGACCGGGAGGTCCACCGGGTGAAAGCCGATCCCGCCGCCCAGCGCAGACTGCTCGACCTCGCCGAGGTCGACGCCGAACTCGGCCGCGTGCACCACCGGCGCACGTCCATGCCGGAGCTGGCCGAGATCACCGCGGCCGAGCAGGCCGTGCGCGCCCGCGCCGACGCGCGCGTCGGCGTGCAGACCCAGCTCGACGACCTCGACCGCGAGGTCGCCAGGCAGGAGAAGGAGATCGACGCCGTGCGCGCCCGCGAGGAGCGCGACCGCAAGCTGATGGCGGGCGGCACCCTCAACAGCAAGGCGCTCACCGACGTGGAGCACGAGCTGGCCACCCTCAAGCGCCGCCGGTCGGTCCTCGAGGACGACCTGCTCGAGCTGATGGAGCGCCGCGAGGCCATCGGGATGGACGCCCAGCACGCGGGGGTCGCACTGGCCGAGGCCGAGCAGCGGCTGGCCGAGGTCACCGCCCGCCGCGACGAGAACCTGGCCGACCTGGACACCAACCAGGCCCGCCGCGACGCCGAGCGGGCCAAGGTCGTGCCCGGCATCCCGCCGGGGCTGCTGGCCCTCTACGAGCGCAAGCGCGCCGCCCGCGGCATCGGCGCGGCCCTGCTGCGGGCCCGCCGCTGCGGCTCCTGCCAGCTCGAGATCGACCGCCGCGAGCTGTCACTGATCAAGGAGTCGCCCGCCGATGAGGTCGTCGAGCACGAGGAGTGCGGTGTGATCCTCGTCCGCACCGCCGAGTCGGGCGTGTAGCCGGTGGGGGAACCGGTGCGCGTCAGCGTGGAGGCCGACGGCGGGTCCCGGGGCAACCCGGGGCCCGCGGGCTACGGCGCGGTGGTCTTCGGCCCCGGCGGCACCGTCCTGGCCGAGCGCGCCGAGGCGATCGGGGTGGCCACCAACAACGTGGCCGAGTACCGCGGCCTCATCGCGGGCCTGCGCGCCGCGGCCGACCTCGGCGCGGGCGCCGTCGAGGTCCGGATGGACTCGAAGCTGGTGGTCGAGCAGATGTCCGGCCGCTGGAAGGTCAAGCACCCGGCGATGCGCCCACTGGCCGACGAGGCCCGCGCCCTCACCCGCGGCTTCCGGTCGGTCACCTTCACCTGGATTCCCCGCGCCGACAACACCCACGCCGACCGCCTGGCCAACCAGGCCATGGACGGCACCCCCGTCTCCCGCACCGCCGCGCTCCCCGGGAACACCGCGGCGGCCCCCGAGGACGCGCACACGACCACCCCCACCGCCGCGAACGGCACGGCGCCCACCGGATCACCTGCCACCGCGGGCGCTGCGGCCCCCACGGGTGGCACGGGCGCGACCTCCACAGACTCTGCGATCTCCACAGACTCTGCGCCCTCCACCGGCGCGCCCCCTGCGACCGGCGCGACCCCTGCGGGCGCCACGGCCTCCACGGGCGCGACCGGCACGGCCTCCACGGGCACTGCGGCTTCTGCGGGTGCGGCCTCCGTGACCGGCGCGGCTTCCACGGGCGTTGTGGCCCCCGAGGCCGGTGGGGCTTCGGCGGGCGATGCGGCTCCTGCGGCTTCCGTGACCGGCGCGGCCTCTGCGAGCGTTGGGGTTCCTGCGGGCGCCGCGGCTTCCGCGGGCGCCGCGGGCCTGTTCGCCGCGCCGGTGGCACCTGTCGCCGCGTCGGCCCGGTCCGCCGTGCCCACGGCCGCGGACCCGGCGACCCCGGCCGGTTCGTCCGCTCCGGCGGGCACCTCCGCCGCCGCTCCGACCACCGAGCCCGCCGAGCCAACCGAGTCCGCCGCTGCCCCGGGCGCGGGTGGCGGCCCGGCCGCGCGGGTGGCCACCGGGCCCGCCCGGTCCTCGCCCGCAGGCTGGACCGGCGCGCTCGGCACCCCCACCAAGGTGCTGCTGCTGCGCCACGGCCAGACCGCCATGTCGGTGGACCGCCGCTACTCCGGCCGCGGCGACGTCGCCCTCACCGCCCTCGGCGAGGCGCAGGCCGCCGCGGCGGGCCGCCGGATCGCCGCGCTCGACGGCGTCGACGCGGACACCCCGATCCTCAGCTCCCCCCTGGGGCGCACCCGCCAGACCGCCCGGGCCGTCGCCGAGGCCACCGGGGGCTCGGTGGTGGTCCTCGACGAGCTGGTGGAGACCGACTTCGGCGGCTGGGAGGGCCTGACCTTCACCGAGGCCGCCGAGCGCGACCCCGACCTGCACCGCCGCTGGCTGTCCGACACCGCCGTGCCCCCGCCGGGTGGGGAGAGCTTCGACGTGGTGCACGAGCGGGTCACCCGGGCCCGCGACCGCGTCCTGGCCGGGTACGCGGGCCGGACCGTGGTGGTGGTCAGCCACGTGACCCCGATCAAGGGCCTGCTACGGCTGGCCCTCGACGTCGGCCCGTCGATCCTCTTCCGCCTGCACCTGGACCTGGCGTCGCTGTCGATCGCCGAGTTCTACCCCGACGGCAACGCCTCGGTGCGACTGGTCAACGACATCTCGCACCTGGTCTGACCGGCGGGGCTCAGAGCGCCAGCCACAGCGCGACCACGGCCAGGGTGAGCGACAGCGGCACGGTCAGCAGCCCCAGCGCGGTGAACTCGCGCGCCGTGGTCCGGACGCCGGTGCCCGCCAGCACCCGCCGCCACAGCAGGGTGGCCAGGGAACCGGCGTAGGTCAGGTTCGGGCCGATGTTGACCCCGAGCAGCATGGCCAGCAGGACGCCGGGGTGCGGGCCGAGCACCGGCAGCAGCATCAGCGTCGCGGGCAGGTTGTTGACGAGGTTCGCCGCCACCGCCGCGACCGCGGCCACCCCGAGCAGGGTGGGCAGCGACTCCCCGCCGAGTGACCCATCGCCGGGCAGCACGGCGGTGAGCAGGTCCCGCCCCCCGTGCTCGGCCACCGCCTCCACGACCACCGTCAGCGCCACCACGAACAGGCACAGCAGCGGCGCGCACGCCCCCACCACCGCCCGCACCGTCACCGCCCGGGTCACCAGCCCCCGCCCGCCCAGCACCACCGCCGCCGCGACCGCCACCCACACCGCCGCGACCCCCACGAGCGGACCCGCGCAGAACCCGACCAGCATCACCGCGAGCACCCCCAGCGCGAACCGTGGCGCGGGCCCCGGCTCGGCCGCTTCCCGCACCCCACCCCGTTCCAGGTCGCCGGCGAAGAACCAGCGGAACACCGCGAACTCCACCGCGACCGCCACCACCCACGGGCCCACCATCAGCCCCGCGAAGCCCAGGAAACCCAGCCCGCTCGCCCCGAACGCCAGCAGGTTCGTCAGGTTCGACACCGGCAGCAGCGTCGAGGCGGAGTTGGCCAGGTGCGCGCAGGCGTACGCGTGCGGCCGGGCCCGCACCCCCAGCCCCGCCGCCGTGGCCAGCACGACCGGGGTCAGCAGGACCACGGTCGCGTCCAGGCTCAGCACCGCCGTGGTCACCGCCGCGGCCCCGAACGACAGCCCCAGCAGCCGCCGCGGCTCGCCCCGGCACGCCTTCCCCACCCGGGCCCCCACCCACCCGAACACCCCGTCGACGTCGGCCAGGTGCGCGACCAGCAGCACCGCCGCGAGGAACAGCACCGTGTCGCCCAGTTCCGCGGTCCGCGCCCACGCCGCCCCCGGCTCGACCAGCCCCAGCGCCAGCGCGATCCCGGCGGCGGGGACCGCGGCCACCGCCTCCGGCCACCCCCTCGGCCGCCCGACGGCGAACGCCAGGACCGCCCCCAGCAACCCGAAGGCCACGCAGGCCGCCACCGCACCACTGAGCACGGCGCGACGCTAACCGCTCCGCCGCCGGGTGCGGCGGTGGCCCCGGAACGGCCGTCGGGCTCGCGGCTCCCGGCCGGCGGCTCGCGGTGGGCGGGCCGCGGCGGTCAGCCGGTGAGGGTGGCCGTGGTGTGGGTGGTGCGGGGGCGGCGCAGGGAGTCGGTGAACGAGATCAGCACGTCGGTCAGGGCGGCGGCGGCCAGCGGGAGGATCGTCCCCGTCTCCACGCCGCCCTCGTCCTCCGGGGTGATCATGCGGTCGGGGACGAAGTGGCCGGGCAGGACCCGGGTGGCGCCCATGGCGAACAGCAGCGGCCGGAGCACGAAGTCCAGGGCCACCAGGTGCCCCTGGGTGCCGCCGGTGGCCAGGGGCAGCACCGCCGTGCCCGCCAGCGCGCCGCTGGGCAGCAGGTCGAGCAGGGACTTCACCAGGCCGCTGTAGGCCGCCCGGTAGACCGGGCTGATCACGACCAGCCCGTCCGCGGCCTGCACCGCCGCCAGGGCCGCGCCGATCCGCGGGTCGCGGTGGTCCTCGGCGAGCAGGGCGACCGTGGGCAGGTCGCGGACCCGCACGGTGGTCACGGTGTGCCCGGCCGCCCGCAGTGCTGTTTCGGTGTGCGTGACGACGATGCCGGGCCGCGCGGTGGCCGACGGGCTGCCGGACACGAGAACGATGGTCCCCACGGTGGTCTCCTCCAGGAAGGTGGCTGTCTGGCGCTGGTTCGGCCGCGCGGACAGACGCCCCCGGCGAGGCGGTGGAGGTCCACGTGCCTGCGCCGGGTGAGGAGGCGGTCACCGGACATGACCGGGAGTAGAGCAGCCCCGCTGACCGGCCTCAACGCCGCCCACGGAATGGGACGTGGAGGCCGGTGGTCGGACGCCGTATCCTCGTCGTCGCGGGCGAGTCGGCCGGGCGGCCGCGGCGGGTGATCCCCGTCGAGGAAAGTCCGGACTCCGCAGGGCAGGGTGATTGCTAACGGCAACCCGGGGTGACCCGCGGGAAAGTGCCACAGAGAACAGACCGCCCGGTCGGTCGGGGGAACCCGAGCGGCCGGGTAAGGGTGAAACGGTGGTGTAAGAGACCACCAGCACCCCGGGTGACCGGGGTGGCTCGGTAAACCCCACCCGGAGCAAGGCCAAGAGGGGGTCCCGCGAGGGGCCCCTGCGCAGACGCCCGAGGGCTGCCCGCCCGAGTCTGCGGGTAGGCCGCACGAGCCTGTCGGCGACGGCAGGCCCAGATGGATGGTCGCCACCGGGGCGCGAGCCCCGGTACAGAATCCGGCTTACACGCCGGCTCGCCCGCGTCGGGTTACTCCGATCGGTGGTACACCGATCGGAGTAACCCCGTCTGAGAGTGACGGAAGAATGGGCTGTGACTTCCCACACTCGCTGTGAGCGCGACTCCCGCAAGCGGGTGAAACCTCATGATCGCCCGAATTTTCGGGTCCTCCGGGGGTGTCACCAGCCCTCCCCGGATGATGATGGGTGTGGTCAGATATCAGGCGCACGGCACCAGGAGGGTGGATTGAGCCTACGGAACGCTGCTCGGTAGCTACCCTTTGTAATGACAATCATGTGCCTTTCGTGCTGTACTCGACGGGCACAGCAGAGACCTGCCGCGCAGGAGCACCACGCCCCCGATCACACAACCGCTTCCGCGCACTTGGGAGATCGACATGACCACCCCCACCCTCTCCGCCCTCGTGGAACTGGCCCAGCAGGAATCGACGAAAGTCGACACCGGTGGCCTGCGCACGTGGATTCTCGACAACGTCATCCCCCTGCTGCTGCTCGTCGTCGCGCTGCTGCTGCTGTGGCTCGGCGGCGGCAAGGGTGACAACGCGGGCGTGATGCGCCGCCTCGGCGGCGTGATCGTGGCCCTGGCGATCGTCGGGCTCGCGGTCACCAACGCGGGCGAGGGCATCGGCCGCTGGATCGCCGGCCTGTTCACCGGCGGCTGAGCGAAGGTCCCGGTGAACTGACGTGCGGATTCGCACCGACGACGAGGTCTACCGGGTCGACGCCGTCTGGCTCGGCCCGCCCAAGGCCACCTTCCCCTGGCGCGCCCGGTACGTGGCGTGGGGCGTGGGCACGGTCGTGTTCCTGCTGGTCCTGACGGTGCTGCGCAACCTCGGCATCGGCCTGTTCTGGTCCTTCGCCTGGGGCATGGTGGGCACCGTGGCGCTGACCATGGTCATCTGCTCCCGGATCAGCCACGAGCGCCCGCTCGGCGCCGTGCTGACCATGTGGGTGCGCGAGCTGACCGCCCCCAGGGAGACCGCCACCGGCCAGGGCGGGGCGGTCACCGCGTCCGCCGTGCGGATTCGCTCGGAGATCCCGCGCAGGCGGGACCGGCAGCGGACCCGGCGGGCGGCCCCCCCGAGCGGGCGGGCGGCGATGGCCCCCCGGGACGCGCAGGTGGCGGCGCCCCAGGACGGGCGGGTGGCGGCCCCCCGGGACGGGCGGGCCGACAAGAAGCGGGAGAAGCAGAGGCGCCGCGCCGAGAAGGCCCGCGCCCGGAGCCGCGCCAAGCGCGGGAACAGGGAGGTCAGCGGTGTTCGGACGCCGTAAGGGCGAGCGGGGGGCACTCGCTCCGTACCCGGCGGGACATCCGCAGGACCGAGGCCGGGGGCAGGAGCCGGGCCGCTACGGGCAGGCGCAGGCGCGCAAGCGCGGCAAGCGGCTGCCCGGCGAGAGCGGCCTGCCCAGCTACACCCCGGAGATCGCCGCCCGCTCCATCGACGGGCACCTGCTGCGCACCGGCGGCGACGTGTTCGCCTGGTACCGGCTGGGTCCGCAGCGCTGGTCGTTCCGGTCGGACTCGCAGCGCCAGGACCTCATCGCCGCCATCGCGGGCCAGTACGCGGAGCTGGCGGGCCGGTGGATGCACCTGCGGGTCACCACCCGGCCGTACCCGATCCGCATGTGGGCCGAGGCGCACGTGCACAACGCGGTGAACCGGCTGCCGGACGTGCCCGGCGCGCTCAGCTTCGACGACTACCTCGTCGGCGAGCAGCAGCAGCTCCTGGGCCGCTCCATGGCCGAGAAGGAGGTCTACCTCGGGGTGCAGGTGCAGACCCGCAACGTGGTCGACCGGGCCGTCGAGCGGGCCGCGCCGCTGCTGCGCAAGGTGTTCCCGGACGCCGTGGACGCCGAGCTGATGGCGATCGAGTCCGAGGTCGAGCACCTCGACCAGGTGGTGGGCTCCTCGGGCCTGGAGGGCCGCCCGGCCACCGCCGAGGAGATGTCCTGGCTGATGCACCGCTCGTGCTCGCTGGGGCTGCCCGCGCCGCGCAACATGCCCGCGGTGCCCGGCGCGGCCTGGGAGCCGGAGGACCTGGCCAGCTTCACCGACGCCGCCGACTTCCACCAGGACCCGTACGCCCCCACGGTCACCGTGCGCGGCCGCACCGGGTCCAACGCCGGGGTGACCCGGCACGTCACCGTGCTGACCGTCGGCATGATGCACGGCCTGACCATCCCGGAGATCGACGACCCGTGGGTGCAGCGCAGCGACCGGCTGCCCGCATCCGTGGAGTGGTCCGCGCGCATCTACGTGCGCCGCCCGGAGGAGGTCCAGGGCGAACTCCAGCGGCAGATGAACAAGGTCCGCTCGCAGGTCAAGCACTACACCGACGAGCACGAGCTGGAGCCGCCGCAGTCGCTGGCCCGCCAGGCGAGCCGGGTGCTGGAGATCGACGACGAGATGACCTCGGGCTTCACCGCCCTGGCCACCCGGGTCCGCTCCTGGTGGCGGCTGGCCGTCTCCGGCCCCACCGAGCGCGACTCGCTGCGGCTGGCCCAGCAGTTGCTCGACCTGTACAAGCCCAAGGTCGCCATCGAGCACCCCGAGGCGCAGTACGCCCTGGCCAGGGAGTTCATCCCCGGCGAGCCGCTGGCCTCCAGCGCCTACCTGCGCCGCGGCTCGGTGATCTGGGCGGCCTCGGCCGTGCCCACCGCCACCGCCGAGGTCGGCGACCGGCGCGGCATCCTGCTCGGCGAGACCTGCACCGCCACCCGGCGCCCGGTGGCCTGGGACCCGTGGATGGCCCAGGAGATCCGGGACGCCTCCGGCCTGACCGCCATGGTCGCCGGGCTCGGCGGCGGCAAGTCCTTCCTCGGCGGCGGCATCGTCTACAAGACGCTGCGCGCCGGGGCGCACTGGACGATCCTCGACCCGTCCGGCCCGCTGGCCCGGCTCTGCGACCTGCCCGAGCTGCGGCCCTACGCGCGGCCGATCAACCTGCTCAACGCCCAGGCGGGCATCCTCAACCCGTACCGGGTGGTGGCCGAGCCCAAGCTCGACCACTTCCTCGACGACGAGGACCCCGAGCGCGCCTGGCGCCGGGAGAAGGCGCTGGCCGCCGCGACCCGCCGCCGCCTGGTCCTCGACGTGCTCTCCGGCCTGCTGCCCTACGAGGTGGCCAAGCTGCCGCAGAGCCGGATCGTGCTGCTGCGCGCGGTCCGCACCGTCGGCGGCCGGGCCGACGCCGACCCCAGCCTGGTGTTCGACGCGCTGCGCCGCGACGCCAGCGAGCACCGCGAGCACGCCATCGTGGTGGCCGACTTCCTCGACGAGATGAAGGAGCGGATGTCGCTGCTCATCCCCGAGCGCGGCGCCGACCCCTACGACGAGCAGCGCGACGACCGGATGACCGTGCTGACCATGGCGGGCCTGACCCTGCCCAAGGACGGCGTGGCCCGCGAGCACTGGACCGACGCCGAGGCGCTCGGCGTGGAGATGCTGAACCTGGCCGCCTGGCTGACCCAGCGCTCCATCTACGAGAAGCCCAAGGACATGCGCAAGGGCGTGTGGATCGACGAGGCGTTCTTCCTCTCCGAGGTCCCCACCGGCCGCGTGCTGATGAACCGCTTCGCCCGCGACTCCCGCAAGTGGAACGTGCGCGTCCTGCTGTCGAGCCAGATCCCGGCCGACTTCCTCAAGATCCAGGGCTTCGTGACACTGCTCGACTCGGTCTTCATCGGCCGCCTCGACGACGACCAGGCCCAGGCCGACGCGCTGCGCCTGCTCAAGGTCCCGATCGGCGCCGGGTACGAGCAGGTGGTGGCCGGTCTCGGCCGCCGCCCCGGCGGGCAGCGCGGCACCGAGCGCGACACCGCCCCCCGGCAGTTCATCTTCGGCGACGGCGCGGGCGGGGTGGAGCGCATCCGCATCGACCTGTCCGGCAACCACCTCGACCACCTGCGCACGGTCATGGACACCACCCCGGACGGCCAGCGCGACTCCACCACCGCCCGCGCGGCGCTGCCCGAGGCCGCGCTGCCGCACGCCCCGGAGATCCCCAGCGAGTTCGACTTCGTCGCCGTCGACGGGGCCACCATGCCCAGCGACGAGGAATTCGAGCGGGCGGCGGAGTTCGAACTGGGCCTCACCGAGGACGACTACCTCGACGCGGGCGCCCTGGAGGGCACCCTGGTCGTCGGCGACGGCGACAACGGCACTGACGGTGACGGTGACCAGGGCAGCGGCGACAAGCCGAAGAAGAAGCACGGCCGCGAGGACGCGGCGTGAGCGCGCAAGAGGGGGACAAGCCTGTCGCCGACCCGGGGCGGTTGGCTATTTTGATCAAGTTTGTGCCCGGTCACCCGAGTCCGTTGGGGTTGGTGGACGCCTGATGATCACGGTCCTGGTGTTGGTCGCCCTGGCGGCGCTGGTCAAGCTGCGCGGGGTCCTCGTCTCCGGCATCCGCCGCACCGCGCACCCCGGCCGCAAGGCCGCGCTGGTGCTGGTCACCGGGATCGTCGCGTTCCAGGCGCTGCTCGGCAGCCCGGCGATGGCCCAGGACGCCAACAGCTGCGTGCCCAACCCGGAGCGCCCCGGCGCGGGCATGGTCGGCGCGCTCGACCCCCCGCAGGGCAACGGCGAGGCGGGCAGCCCGTACATCACCTACGCCTACGCGGGCATGGTCTGGCACGTCTACGACGAGTCCTGCGGCGGCCTGGTGCCCAGCGGCGTCAGCGACCCCGGCGCCACCATCGACACCTGGGTCGGCAACGAGCTGTTCAACGTCGCCAAGAACATCGTCGGCGCCACGAACTCCCTGCACTACACGTTGCTCACCGGCGGTGTCCTCGGCGGGCTCAACGAGCAGATCGGCAAGGCCGCCGACGCCGTCTTCGACAACATCTACACCCAGCTGTTCAGCATCTTCATGCTGGTCCTGGCGATCCTGATGTTCCGCCAGATCTGGAAGGGCGACCTGGCCACGGTCAGCAAGCGCGCCCTGTTCGCGCTGGCGGGCATGTGGCTGGCGGCGTCCTCGGCGGTGCTGGTGAGCAACTACGACCGGATCGACGACCTGATCGTGCGCACCACCACCGGCATCCAGGCGGGCTTCGTCGACCCGCAGGAGGACCGGGTCGTCCGGCACGTCCTGCCGACCGAGCTGCACAACAAGGTCGTCTACGAGAACTGGGCGCGCGGCGAGTTCGGCGCCCCGGACTCCCCGCAGGCGCAGAAGTACGGCCCCCGGCTGCTCGCCGCGCAGGCCTGGACCCGCGACGACGTGGTCACCGGCAAGGACGCCGACAACGCCGCCGAGCAGGCCAAGAAGGCCGACTACAAGCAGATCGCCACCGAGCTGGGCCCGGCCACCGGCTACTTCAAGGGCACCGACGGCAGCCGCACCGGCGCGGGCATCCTGGCGCTGTTCCAGTCGATCGTGTACTCGCTGTTCCAGCTCTTCGCCAAGCTGGCGGTGCTGCTGGCCCAGCTGCTGCTGCGCATCCTGGCGCTGACCGCGCCGATCATCGGCCTGGTCGCGCTGATCCACCACGACATCCTGCGCAAGGTCGGCCGGGCCGTCGGCGCGGTGGTGCTCAACGTGCTGGTGCTGGCGATGCTGGCCGGGGTGCACTTCAAGTTCCTGGAGCTGATCTTCTCCCCGGGCGCCAAGCTGTCGCTGCTGACGCAGATGCTGCTGGCCGCGGCGGTCACCCTGGTGTTCTTCCTGGTCGGCCGCCCGATGCGGCGGATGTGGCAGATGCTGGAGCTCTCCGTCGGCGCGGCGGGCGCGTCGATGCCCGCGGCCGGGTCGGGGATCTTCTCCCGCTTCCGCCGCGGCAAGCACGAGGGCCCCACCCCGCAGGACGAGTTCTGGGAGACCGTCCGCGACGGCGAGGCCGCCGAGCGCGACGCGCTGGTCCCCGCGGGCGGCGGGCGCAGGCCCCGGCCCGAGGCCAGCAACCCGGTCACCGCCACCGCGCAGCGGATGGACACCCGCGCCCGGCAGGCGGCCATCGGCGGCTCGCAGCCGCTGCTGGGCCCCTCCGGCGCGGAGTCCGGCGAACTGGTCGTCAGCCCCGGCCGCGGCACCCCCGGCACCCGGGTCGTGCTCGGCGGCGGGGGCAGCCGCACCGTCGACACCGTCCCGGTCGCCGACCGCGGCTGGGACCGCGGCGAGGACTCGGTGGTCGTCCCGTCCATGGTCACCGGTGGGAACGACTTCGGACCGGTCGAACCCGCGCCCGCGCTCACCCCGGCACCCAAGGCCGCCGAGGTCGAGATGGTCCAGGGCAGGCCCGTGCACGTGGTCTACCGGCCCTCGCGCGGCCTGGAGGTCGCCCCCGACGGCCCGCCGCGGCGGCTGCCGCTCAACGACGGTCCGCTCGGGACCGACACGGTGGTGAGGTGACCCGTGCCGATCCGCACCAACCGCGGCCGGGCCGCGGTCTACCGCAAGCTGTGGGGCTGGCCGCTGCGCTCGCCCAGGCACCTCGCGGTGGCCGCGGTCATCGGGGTCCTCGTGGTGGTGGCGATCGGCGCCGTGCTGCCCGGCCTGGTCGGCCGCAAGAGCGCGCCCGACCCGCGCAACCCGGTCGCTGCGGCCGCCTCCGCGGTCCCCTCCGCCACCCCGGCCCCGCTGCCGGAGTCCGGCGGCCCCACCGCGACCATCACCCAGACCCGCATCACCGCCCCGCCCAGCACCCCCACCTCGGTGGCCCCGGCCCCGCAGGCGCTGGAGACGGCGCGCAAGTGGGTCGAGAAGTGGGTCACCCACCCCAGCGGCATCACCAACGCGGAGTGGCTGGAGGGCCTGCGCCCGTACACCACCGAGGAGTACCTGCCGGTGATGCGGTCGGTCGACCCGGCCAACGTCCCCGCGAGCAGGCTGACCGGGGAACCGAAGGCGGTGCGGTCGTTCCCGAAGTCGGTCGAGGCCGAGGTGCCCACCGACGGTGGCACGCTGAAGCTGACCGTCATCGACACCGGTGCCGGTTGGCGGGTCGCCAACTACGAGCAGCAGGAGGGCTGAGCCATGCGGGGGACGCTGATCGCGGGCACGGCCGCCGCGGCCGTGGTGGCCGTGGTCGTGGGCACCGGCGTGCTCAACACGGTCGTCAACCAGACCGAGCAGGCCGCCAACCAGGTGCGGCTGGCCTCCTGCAACGCCAGCCTCGGCCCGACCACCACCGGCCCGGCGGGCTCCGGTGAGGGCGACGTGGCCCGGCTGACCGACGAGCAGCGCGGCACGGCGGCGCTGATCGTGTCCATCGGCAAGCAGCGCGGCCTGCCGCCGCTGGCCTGGCAGGTGGCCATCCAGGCGGGCATGACCGAGTCCGGCCTGCGCAGCCTGCGCTACGGCGACCGCGACTCCCAGGGCATCTTCCAGATGCGCCCGTCGATGGGCTGGGGCTCGGTCGAGGAGGTCACCAACCCGACCTACGCGGTGAACAAGTTCTACGACGTCCTGCTGGAGGTCCCCGGCTGGGACGGGCAGCGCCCCGGCGACTCCGCCCAGGACGTGGAGCGCTCGGCCTTCCCCGACCGCTACCACCGGTGGGAGGCCATGGCGGCCCACCTGATCGGCAGCGTCGGCCAGGTCGCCAACTTCACCGGCTGCGGCCAGGGCGTCGGCGCGCTGCTGCTGCCCGCGCCCACCGCCGCCGCGGGCAACGCCATCCAGTGGGCGCTCGGGCAGCAGGGCAAGCCGTACGTGTGGGGGGCGCTGACCGACCAGCAGAACTCCTACGACTGCTCCAGCCTCATGCTCCAGTCCTACCGCGCCGCGGGCATCCAACTGCCGCGCACGTCCCGCGAGCAGTACTACGCGGGCGCCATGCTCCCGCTGGAACAGGCCCAGCCCGGCGACCTGCTGTTCTGGGCCACCGACGAGAGCGACCCCAGGACCATCCACCACGTGGCCATGTACCTGGGCGACGGCAAGATCGTCGAGGCCCAGCAGACCGGTGTCCCGGTCCACATCCGACCGGTGAAGTTCACCGAGGGCGAGCTGGTGAACCAGGCCGTCCGCCCCGGTGTGTGAGGAGTCGACATGTACAACCCCGATCCCCGGAACCCCCTGCGCGACTACCTGGAGTCGTCCCGCAAACCCGGTGTGAGCCAGGGGTACGTGGTCCTGCCCCGCTCGCTGGCGGAGGCCATGCCCCTGCCCTGGCAGCAGCAGATGGCCCACCTGATGCACGAGTTCCACCAGGTCTACGCCCACCTGAGCTGGCCGGAGTACCGGGTCGTCCCGTCCCGCCGGGAGCGCCTGGTCGACCTGGACGAGGACCAGTTGGCCGAGGTCGGCTGCTTCGTCGAGATCGACGTGGACGGTGACCTGGTCTACCGGGAGCGCAACGGCAGGCGCATCGAGGACCCGGAGAACCAGACGGTGCTGGTGTCCTGCCTGGACCCGATCCCCGGGCAGCACCAGAACGCCAACCAGGACACCCCGCCCCGCGGCATCCCCATGCAGCAGGCCCCCGGCTGGAGTTAGGTGGACGACATGGCGAAGGACAACAACCCCGATCCGGGCTGGTACTACAACACCAAGACCAACCAGGTGGAGCACGGCGAGGTCGGCAAGGCGATCGACCGCCTCGGCCCCTACCCCGACCGCGCGAGCGCGGAGCGGGCCCTGGAGACCGCCAGGGAGCGCACCGAGGCGGCGGACAAGGCCGACCGGAACTGGAGCTCCGAAGACTGACCTCCCGGCTGTGCCGGTGCGCGCGCACCGGCACAGCCGCTCGCGACGACGTGGCCCCGCTCACCCACAAGGGTTAGGGTTCGGGGGTGGATGAGGACTTCGCAGCCGTCCGAGCCGATTTCGCGTTGCCCGACCACTACCCGCCCGCGGCGGTGGCCGAGGCCGAGCAGGCGGTGGCGCGCGGCCCCCGGTTCGACCGGCGCGACGCCACCGGCATCCCGTTCGTCACCATCGATCCGCCCGGCGCCAAGGACCTCGACCAGGCCATGGCCCTGGAGCGCACCGCCACCGGCTACCGCGTCCACTACGCCATCGCCGACCTCGGCGCCTTCCTCGACCCCGACGGCGCCCTGGACCACGAGGCCCGCCACCGCGGCCAGACCCTGTACCTGCCCGACGGCAAGGTGCCGCTGCACCCGCCCGTCCTGTCCGAGGGCACCGCGAGCCTGCTGCCCGGCCAGGACACCGCCGCCGCCCTGTGGACCATCGACCTCGACCACGACGGTGAACCCACCGGCGCCCACGTCGAGCGGGCGCTGGTCCGCTCCACCGCGCAGCTCGACTACGACAGCGCCCTCGACCGCGGCCACCCCGCCATCGAGCTGCTGCCCGAGATCGGCAGGCTCCGCCGGGCGAGCGCGATCAGGCGGGGCGCGGTCGAACTCCAGCTCCCCGAGCAGGAGGTCGAACCCGACGGCGACCGCTGGCGGCTGGCGCTGCGCCCCCGCACCGAGGTCGACGCGTGGAACGCCGAGATCTCCCTGCTCACCGGCATGGCCGCGGCGAAGATGATGCTCGACGCCGGGATCGGTGTCCTGCGCACCCTGCCCGACCCCGACGACGGCGCGGTCGAGTGGTTCCGGCGGTCGGCGAAGGCCCTGGGCGTCGACTGGCCCGAGGGCGTGGGCGTCGCCGAGCTGCTCAGCGGCCTGGACCCGGCGCGGCCCGAGGCCATGGCCCTGTTCATGGACGCCACCCGGTTGCTGCGCGGCGCCGGGTACACCGTCTTCGACGGCGAACCCCCCGCCCTCACCACCCACGCCGGGGTCGCCGCCGCCTACGCGCACGTCACGGCCCCGCTGCGCAGGCTGGTGGACCGGTTCGCCACCGAGGTCTGCCTGGCCACCTGCGCGGGCCACCCCGTCCCCGACTGGGTCAGGGCCGCCCTCCCCGGGCTGCCCGCGCAGATGGAGGCCTCCGACGGGCTCGCCGCCAAGGTCGACCGGGCCTGCCTGGACCAGGTCGAGGCCTGGGTCCTCGGCGACCGGGTCGGCGACGGGTTCGACGCGGTGGTGCTGCGGGCGGAGGCGAACTCGGCGGAGGTGTTCATCGCCGACCCGCCGGTGCTGGCCAGGTGCGCGGGGGAGGGGTTGCCCGAGGGGGAGACCATCCGGGTGCGCCTGACCGAGGCCGACCGGGACCGACGGCGGGTGTCGTTCGAGCGGGTCGCTACCGTCTGAGGGACAACTGCGGAGGGACGTGGACGTGACCGAGGTCAGCAAGCTCAAGGTGGGTGTGCTCGGCGGCACCGGACCGCAGGGGAAGGGCTTGGCGCTGCGCTGGGCCGCCGCGGGCATCGCCGTGGTGCTCGGCTCCCGCGCCGCCGACCGGGCCGAGTCCGCCGCCGCCGAGCTGCGCGGGCTGGCGGGTGTGGAGCACATCACCGGTCTGGACAACGCCGCCTGCGCCGCCGACGCCGACGTGGTGCTGGTCGCGGTCCCCTGGGACGGCCACCGCGACCTGCTGGGCTCGCTGCGCGACGAACTCGCGGGCAAGATCGTCATCGACTGCGTCAACCCGCTCGGCTTCGACAAGCAGGGCCCGTTCGCCCTGCCCGTCGAGGAGGGCAGCGCCGCCCAGCAGGCCGAGCAGGTCCTGCCCGACTCCCGGGTCACCGCCGCCTTCCACCACGTCTCCGCGGTCTCCCTGGCCGACCTGTCGATCACCGACCTGGACATGGACGTCCTCGTCCTCGGCGACGACCGCGAGGCCACCGACGTCGTCCGCGCCCTCGCCGACACCATCCCCGGCTTCCGCGGCGTCTACGGCGGCAGGCTCCGCAACGCCCACCAGGTCGAGGCGCTCACCGCCAACCTGATCGCCATCAACCGCCGCTACAAGGCCCACGCGGGCCTGCGCATCACCGACATCTGAGGTGCGCTCCGACGTGCTCGACGACCTCGGCGCCCCGGTCCCGCTGACCGCCGCGCCCCGCCGGGTGGTCAGCCTGGTCCCCTCGCTCACCGAGGCCCTGGCCCCCACCGGGACCCTGGTCGGCGCCACCGACTACTGCACCCACCCGCCGGACCTCGACCTCCGGCGGGTCGGGGGCTCCAAGTACCCCGCGGTCGCCGCGGTGCTCGACCTCGCCCCGGACCTGGTCGTCGCCAACTCCGAGGAGAACCGCCCCGAGGACGTCGCCGAACTCCGCGCCGCGGGCACCCCCGTCTGGGTGACCGAGGCCCCGACCACCGTCCCCATGGCCCTGGCCTCGGCGCGGCGCCTGTTCACCGAGGCCCTGCGCGTCCCGGTCCCGGACTGGCTGCCCACCGCCGAACGGGTGTGGGCGCGGGTCACCCCGCACCGCGCCACGGCCGTCACCCCGGTCTGGCGCAAACCCTGGGTGGTCCTCGGCCGGGACACCTTCGCTGGCGACGTCCTGCACCGCCTGGGCGTCCACAACGCCTTCGCCGACCACCCCGACCGCTACCCGCGCCCACCGCTTGAAGACCTCAACGCGGCCCCGACCGACCTGGTGGTCCTGCCCGATGAGCCCTACGAGTTCACCCCCACCGACGGCCCCGCCTTCTTCCCCGGCAAGACGCCGGTCCTCGTCGTCGGCCGCCACCTCACCTGGTACGGCCCCTCCCTCGTCGAAGCCCGCCACCACCTGGACGAGGCCATCACCCGGGCCCTGCGCACCACCTGAGCCCCCGGGGGAGTCGTCCACCCGCGTCAGCGGAACTCGTCGGTGGCCTCCCGCAGCGCGTCCAGCACCCCGGGGTCCGACGTGGCGTGACCGGCGCCGGGCAGCAAGGCCAACCGCGAGTCCGGCCAGGCCTGCCGCAGCTCCCACGCCGTCACCGGCGGGCACACCACGTCGTAGCGGCCCTGGATCAACCGCCCCGGGATGCCCGCCAGCTTCCCCGCCCCCGCCAGCAGTTGGTCGTCGGCCAGCCACCCGCGGTGGGCGAAGTAGTGCAGGGCGACCCTGGCGAACGCCACCGCGAACCGGGGTTCGGCGTACTGCGCGATCAACCCCGGCGCGGGCAGCAGCGACACCGTCGAGCCCTCCCAGTTGCTCCACGCCGTGGCCGCGGCGGTGCGCGTCGCCTCGTCCGGTCCGAAGACCATGTCGTGGTAGGCCACCAGCGGGTCCACCCCGGTGGGGACCAGGGACCGGAACTTCGCCCACGCCTCCGGGAACAGCGCGCCCGCCCCGCCCCGGTACAGCCAGTCCAGCTCCCGGGGGCGCAGCAGGAACACCCCGCGCAGGATGATCTCGCTGACCCGCTCCGGGAACTCCTCCGCGTAGGCCAGCGCCAGCGTGCAGCCCCACGACCCGCCGAACAGCAGCCACCGCTCGACGCCCAAGTGCTCGCGCAACCGCTCCACGTCCGCCACCAGGTGCCACAGCGTGTTCGCCGACAGGTCCGCCCCGGGGTCGGCGACGTGCGGGGTGCTGCGCCCGGAGCCGCGCTGGTCGAACAGCACGATCCGGTAGGCGGCGGGGTCGAAGTGCCGCCGCTGCACCGGGTTCGTCCCGGCGCCGGGCCCGCCGTGCAGCACCACCGCGGGCTTGCCCGCCGGGTTGCCGCTGACCTCCCAGTACACCCGGTGCCCGTCACCCACGTCCAGCATCCCGTGCTCGTGCGGCTCGATGGCGGGGTACAGGGCGGCAGGCATGCCGGACATGCTGCCCTACCCGGGCGGGCACCGGGGCGGACGAGTCGCAAACCGGGCCGCGACCCCGGGGAACCGGGGCCGCGGCACCGGGATCAGTGGAAGGCGTGCTCCGGGCCGGGGAACTCCCCGCCGCGCACGTCGGCGGCGAACCGCTCGGCGGCACCCAGCACCACACCGGCCAGGTCCGCGTACCGCTTGACGAACCGCGGCGCCTTGGCCCGGCGCAGGCCCAGCATGTCCTGCCACACCAGCACCTGGCCGTCGCAGTCCGGTCCGGCGCCGATGCCGACGGTGGGCACGTCGAGTTCGTGCGTGACCCGCTTGGCGACCTCGGCCGGGACCATCTCCATCACCACGGCGAACGCCCCGGCCGCCTGCAGCGCCACCGCGTCGGCGACCACGGAGTCCCCGTTCTCGCCGCGGCCCTGCACGCGGTAGCCGCCCAGGTTGTGCTCGCTCTGCGGGGTGAAGCCGATGTGCCCCATGACCGGGATGCCCGCGGTGGTGATGGCCCGGACGTGCGGGGCGAACGCCGCGCCGCCCTCCAGCTTCACCGCGTGCGCGCCGCCCTCCTTCATGAACCGCACCGCCGTGGCCACCGCCTGCTCCACCGAGACCTGGTAGGAGCCGAACGGCAGGTCGGCGACCACCAGCGCCCGCTTCGCCGACCGGGAGACCGCCCGCACCAGGGGGATCAACTCGTCGACGGTGACCGGCAGGGAGGTCTCGTACCCGTAGACGTTGTTCGCGGCCGAGTCGCCGACGAGCAGGACGGGGATGCCCGCCTCGTCGAACAGCTCGGCGGTGTACATGTCGTAGGCGGTGAGCATGGGCCACGGCTCGCCGCGCTGCTTGAGCTCCCGCAGGTGGTGGACCCGGACCCGCTTCGCGGGCTGTGCCCCTCGCGGTGCGGTGCCGGTCCCGTACGGGGCCGCGACCTCAGTGTTCTCGGACATCGCTGTCGACCGTCCTTCCCTCGTGGCCTGCTTCGGCGCAGGTCCCCGGGTTCGCGCGGATGGCTTTACCCGCTCAGCGTGACACCGCGACCACCGGCTGACGAGCGCGTGTCGCCCACCTCACAATGGGTGCGCTCCGCCTTGGTGCCGGAGGGACACGCTCGGGATCTTGGTGGGTGTGCCCGGGTGGGTGGATGTGCTCGGCTGTGCCGCTGTTCAAAGCCCGGTC
>NZ_AYXG01000030.1 GCF_000564855.1 Actinokineospora spheciospongiae | reverse complement strand
GAACCGACGCCATCCCACCCTTGCCCGACAGGGTCAGCCACAACTTCGACCGCAGAGCCACGACCCGCGCCGCATCTTGGAGCGACAGCCCCCCGGCGATGTAGGCCGCCGCGATCTCACCCTGGGAGTGCCCCACCACCGCAGCAGGCTTCACACCGAACGACTGCCACACCCGCGCAAGCGACACCATCATCGTGAACAGCACCGGCTGCACCACGTCGATGCGTTCCAACGATTCCCCAGTGCGCAGGACGTGCGTCACCGAGAAGTCGACGAACTCCGCAAACGCTTTCTCGCACTCCGCCACCGAAGCGGCGAACACCGGCGAGGAATCCAACAGCTCCCGCCCCATCGCAACCCACTGCGAGCCCTGACCCGGGAACACGAAGACAACGCGGTCCCCCGGCTTGGCGGTGGTGACCTGCACGGTGTCGTCACCGGGCCACACCACGGAACGGAACGGGAACACCGACCGGTTGGCCAGCGTCCACGCCACGTCCGCCGGGTCGGCGGTGGTGCCGCGCAGGGCAGTGGCCCGCTCGTACGCGGCGGCCTCGGTGGTGCCGGAGACCGGCCACGGCGCCACCGCGCCCAGCGGCCGGGCGGGGACCTCCGCCCCCTCCTCCGGTTCCGCGTACTCCGGGGCCTGCTCGACGATGACGTGGGCGTTGGTGCCGGAGATGCCGAACGACGACACCGCCGCCCGGCGCGGCCGGTCCGCCTCCGGCCACGGCTGGGCCTCGGTGAGCAGCCGCACCGCCCCCGCCGACCAGTCGACGTGGGTGGACGGCTCGTCGACGTGCAGGGTCTTGGGCAGCACCCCGTGGCGCAGGGCCATGACCACCTTGATGATGCCGCCGACCCCGGCGGCGGCCTGGGTGTGCCCGACGTTGGACTTGAACGAGCCCAGCCACAGCGGGCGCTCCGGGGCCCGGTCGCGGCCGTAGGTGGCCAGGACGGCCTGGGCCTCGATGGGGTCGCCGAGCGGGGTGCCGGTGCCGTGCGCCTCGACGGCGTCGACGTCGGCGGTGGTCAGGCCCGCGTTGGCCAGCGCCTGGCTGATGACCCGCTGCTGCGACGGCCCGTTGGGGGCGGTGAGCCCGTTGGAGGCGCCGTCCTGGTTGACCGCCGAGCCCCGGATGACGGCCAGCACGCGGTGCCCGTTGCGGCGGGCGTCGGACAACCGTTCCAACAGGACGATGCCAGCGCCCTCGGAGAACCCGGTGCCGTCGGCGGCCTCGGCGAACGCCTTGCACCGGCCGTCGGCGGCGAGCCCGCGCTGACGGCTGATCTCGATGAACGACCCCGGGGTGCACATCACGGTGACCCCGCCGGCCAGGGCCATCCCGCACTCGCCCTGGCGCAGGGCGGTGACCGCCAGGTGCAGCGCCACCAGCGACGACGAGCACGCGGTGTCCACGGTGACCGCCGGACCCTCCAGGCCCAGGGTGTAGGCGACCCGGCCGGAGACGACGCTGCCGGACCCGCCGGTGCTCAGGAACCCCTCGACGCCCTCGGGGACCGCGGGCAGCCGGGTGACGTAGTCGTTGTTGTTCATCAGCCCGGAGAACACGCCGATGCGGCTGGTGCGCAGCCCCGCCGGGTCGATGCCCGCCCGCTCGAACGCCTCCCAGGACACCTCCAGCAGCAACCGCTGCTGCGGGTCCATCGCCAACGCCTCGCGCGGGGAGATGCCGAAGAAACGCGGGTCGAACCCGGCGACGTCGTCGAGGAACCCCGCCTCGCGGGCGTAGCAGGTGCCGGGGGTGGCCGGGTCCGGGTCGTAGAGCCGTTCCAGGTCCCAGCCCCGGTCGGTGGGGAACGGGCCGACGCCGTCGCGGCCCTCGGCGACCATCCGCCACAGGTCCTCCGGCGAGGCCACCCCGCCGGGGTAGCGGCAGGCCATGCCGACCACGGCGATCGGCTCGTGCGCCCGCTCCTGCTCCTCCCGCAGGCGCTGGCGGGTCTGGTGCAGGTCGGCGGTGACCTGCTTGAGGAAGTAGCGGAGCTTCTCCTCGTTGGTGCTCGGCTTGTCCGCGTTGGACATCGTGGTCGGTCCCCTCGGGTGGCGCTGGGCGGTCGGGCAGGGCGGTCTCGCTAGGAGATGCCGAACTCCTTGCCGATGAAGTCGAAGATCTCGTCGTCGCTGGCCGACTCGATCAGGTCGGTGGTGTCGTCCGGGGCGGCGCCGTCGTCGCCCCACCTGGCGAGCAGGGCTTGCAGCCGGGCGGCCACCCGGGACCGGTCGACCCCCTCGCCCTCGACGGCGGCGAGCACGCCCTCCAGCCGGTCCAGTTCGGTGAGCACCGGCACCAGGACCGCCTCGGCGCCGCCGGGCAGGGTCTGGAGCAGGTGCTCGGCCAGGACCGCCGGGTTGGGGTGGTCGAAGACCAGGGTGGCGGGCAGGTCGAGGCCGGTGGCGGCGGTGAGGGCGTTGCGCAGCTCGACGGCGGTCAGCGAGTCGAAACCGACGTCGGAGAACGCGCGGTCGGGGTCGACCTGCTCGGGGCCGCTGTGGCCGAGCACGTCGGCGACCAGGCCGCGCACCAGGGCGGTGAGCAGGGCGCGGCGCTCGTCCTCCGGCTTGCCCGCCAGGTCGCGCAGCAGGGCGTCGGCGTTGCCCGCCCGCTCGGCGGTCCGGCCCGCCTGCCCGCGCACCAGGCCGTGCAGGATCTGCGGCAGGACACCGATCTCGTGGCCCGCGCGCAGCGCGGCCAGGTCCAGGCGGACCGGGACGAGCAGGGCGTCCTCGCCGCCGAGGGCGGTGTCGAGCAGGGCCAAGGCCTCGTCGGTGGGCAGGCCGGTGACCCCGGAACGGGCCAGCCGCTCCCGGTCGCCCTCGGCGAGGTCACCCGCCATGCCCCCCGCCTGCTCCCACAGGCCCCAGGCCAGGGACACGGCGGGCAGGCCCTGGGACCGGCGGTGCGCGGCGAGGGCGTCGAGGAAGGCGTTGCCCGCCGCGTAGCTCGCCTGGCCAGCGTTGCCGAAAACGCCTGCGGCGGAGGAGAACAGCACGAACATCGACAGGTCCATGCCCGCGGTCAGCTCGTGCAGGTGCCACGCGGCGTCGACCTTCGGGCGCAGAACGCGCTCCACCCGTTCCGGGGTGAGCGAGGACAGCACGCCGTCGTCGACCACACCGGCGGTGTGCACGACACCGGACCAGGACCGCGTGTCCAGCACGGTGGCCAGGGCGGCCCGGTCGGCGGCGTCACAGGCGACGACCTCGGCCTTGGCGCCCAACTCGGCCAGTTCCTCGACCAGCTCCCGCGCGCCCTCGGCGTCGGGGCCACGGCGGCTGGTCAGC
>NZ_AYXG01000029.1 GCF_000564855.1 Actinokineospora spheciospongiae | reverse complement strand
CGAGGAACTGTTCGACGACGTCGACCTGTCCCGCACGGTCGGCTGGTTCACCACGCTGTTCCCGGTCGCGCTGGACCTGTCCGGCAGCCAGGAGCCCGGCGCGCTGCTCAAGTCGGTCAAGGAGCAGGTGCGGGCGGTGCCCGGTCGCGGCGTCGGCCACGGTGCCCTGCGCTACCTCGGCGACCGGGCCACCGGGACCGGTCAGGCGCAGGTCTCGTTCAACTACCTGGGCCAGTTCGACACCGCGGGCGTGGTGGACGGGCTCTACAGCGCCCCCGCCGGGCCGCTGGGCCTCGACGAGGACCAGGGCGCGACCAGGGCGCACCAGTTGGAGGTCGTCGGCCGCGCCGACCGCTCCGGGCTGGAGTTCACCTGGTTCCACTCCGCGGAGCTGCACGAGGAGGAGACGGTGCGCGCGCTGGCCGAGGGCATGGTCGCCCGGCTGCGCTCGCTCGTGGCGCACTGCGCCGAGCCGGGGGCGGGCGGCTGCACGCCGTCGGACTTCCCGCTGGCCCGCCTCGACCAGGCCGCCGTCGACCGGATCGTCGGCACCGGCCGGGCGGTCGAGGACGTCTACCCGCTGACCCCGATGCAGAGCGGCATGCTGTTCCACAGCCTCGCCCAGGAGGGCGAGGGGCTCTACCTGGAGCAGGTCACCTGCACGCTGGCCGGGGTGGGCGACCCCGCCCTGCTCGCCGAGGCGTGGCAGCGGGTCGTGGACCGCACCCCCGTGCTGCGCACCGCCGTGGCCTGGGAGAACCTCCCCGAGCCCGTGCAGGTGGTACACCGCTCCGGGCGGGTGCCGGTGGCGCACGAGGACTGGGCGGCGCAGCCGGAGCCGTGGCGCGAGCAGCGGCTGGGCGAGCTGCTGGCCCAGGACCGCGGCGACGAGCTGGACTTCACCGCGCCCCCGCTGATGCGGCTGCGGATCGCCCGGCTCTCCGCCGACGAGGTGCGGGTGGTGTGGACCTTCCACCACCTGCTGCTCGACGGGTGGAGCGTGTTCCGGGTGCTCACCGACGTCTTCGCCGAGCACGCCCGGCTCACCGGGCACCCGGGGGCGGGCGACCCCGTGCCCCGGCGGCCGTTCCGCGACTACGTGGCCTGGCTCGGGCGCCAGGACCGCGACGCCGCGCGGGAGCACTGGAGCGGCCTGCTGTCCGGGCTGACCGAGCCCACCCCGCTGCCGGTCGACCGGGTCGCCACGACCAGCCACGGCCAGCGCTCCACCGAGCGGATCACCGTCCGGCTCTCCGAGCGCACCAGCGAGCGGGTCGCCGAGCTGGGCCGGGCCAACCGGCTGACCGGCAACGCCGTCGTGCAGGGTGCGTGGGCGCTGCTGCTCGCCGACTGCGCCGGTCAGCAGCAGGTGTGCTTCGGCAGCACCGTGTCCGGCAGGCCCGACGAGCTGCCGGGGGTGGACGAGATCATCGGCATCTGCATCAACACCATGCCGGTGCTCGCCGAGGCCGACCCGAGGGCGCGGCTGGTGCCGTGGCTGCAACGCCTGCAACTGGCGCAGGTGGAGTCGCGGCGGTTCGGCTACGTGCCGCTCAACCAGCTGCGCGGGCTCAGCGGCGTCACCGGGCGGGCCAACCTGTTCGACAGCCTGGTGGTGTTCGAGAACTACCCGATCGACGACCAGGCCGCCGCCGAGCACGGGCTGCGGCTGGGCGACGTGCGCGCGGTGGAGACCACCAACTACCCGATGAGCGTGATCGTCTACCCGGGGAGCCGGCTCACCTTCGCCTTCACCTACGACCCGGCCGTGTTCGACGCGGCCACCGTCGAGGAGATGGGCAGGCGCCTGGGTGTGCTGCTCGACGCCGCCGTGACCGACCCGTACCAGTCGCTGCGGACCCTGCTCGACTCCCTCGGCGAGCCGATGCGGCCCGCCACCGGCAACGGGGTGGCTGTCCTCGCGGACGAGCCGCAGGTGTCGGTGGCGCAGCACCAGGCGCCGCGGACGATCACCGAGACGCTGATCGCCGAGATCTGGGCCGAGGTGCTGGCGGTGGCGGAGGTCGGGGTCGACGACGAGTTCTTCGCCCTCGGCGGCGACTCGATCCTCAGCCTGCACGTCACCACCAAGGTGCGGGAGACCTTCGACGTCGACATCTCGCTGCGCGAGGTCATCGGCTGCCACACCGTCGCGGCCCTGGCCCGCGCGGTCGAGGAATCCATCCTGTCCGAACTCGAGTCCGCGGCCGCGGGCGACGAGCGCAACTGACCCAGGGAAGACGACGCCGTGACCACGCCCGACCCGGTGGACCGCATCGCGGCCCTGCCCGCCGCCCTGCAGGAACGCCTGCGCCGCAAGCTCAGCGGGCAGGCCCGCCGCACCACCGGGCAGATCGCCCCGGCGCCGCGGGACCGGCCGCTGCCGCTGTCCTCGGCGCAGCAGCGGCTGTGGTTCCTCGACCAGTTCACCCCCGGGTCGACCGAGTACACCAGCGCGCTCGCCCTGCGGCTGCGCGGCGAGCTGGACGTGCCCGCGCTGCGGCTCGCGCTGACCTGCCTGGTCGAGCGGCACGAGGTGCTGCGCACCACCTTCTCCGCCGAGGACGGGCGGGGCGTGCAGGTCGTGCACCCGCCCGCCGAGCCGCCGGTGTCGCTGCTGGACCTCGGCGGCGACCCGGGTGGGCTCGACGGCACGCTGCGCGCCGAGCTGGACCGGCCGTTCGACCTGCGCACCGGCCCGCTGTTCCGGGTGGTGCTGGCCCGCGTCTCCGCCGACGAGCACGTGCTGCTGCTCTGCGCGCACCACACCGTGGTCGACGGGTGGACGATGGGCGTGCTCACCGAGGAACTGGCCGTGTTCTACGCCGCGGCCCGCACCGCGCCGGACACCGCCCGCGCGGCGCTGCCCGCCCCGCAGTTGCAGTACGCCGACTTCGCGGTGTGGCAGCAGGAGCGGCTGACCGACGCGGCCGTGGCCGGGCACCTGGACTTCTGGGGCCGCGCGCTGGCGGGCCTGCGCCCGCTGGACCTGCCCACCGACCGACCCCGGCCCGCCGTGCGCGGCAGCGCCGGGGCCACCCGCGAGCGCGTGCTGCCCGCCGGGCTGGCCGCGGGCCTGCGCGCGCTGTGCGTGGGGCAGCGCGTCACGCTGTTCACCGCGCTGGTCGCCGCCACCCAGGCGCTGCTGGCCCGCTACACCCGCCAGGACGACATCGCCGTGGGCACGGTCACCGCCGGTCGCAACCAGCCCGAACTGGCCAAGCTCGCCGGGCTGTTCGTCAACACGGTCGTCCTGCGCTCCACAGTGGACTCACAGCGGTCCTTCCGGGACCTGCTCGGCGCGGTGCACGCCACGGTGCTCGACGCCTTCTCCCACGACGAGGTGCCGTTCGAACGCCTCATGGAGTACCTGAAGGTGCCCCGCGACGTCAGCCGGACCCCGCTGTTCGACGTGATGGTGGTGTTGCAGAACGCGGGCGCCGGTGCCCCCGCCCTGCCCGGGCTGGTTGCCGAACCGGTCGACCTGGCGCAGGAGAACGCGAACTTCGACCTGAGCCTGGAGTTCGAGGAGCAGGGCGACGGGCTGTGCATGCGCTTCAACCACAGCACCGACCTGTTCGACGCCGAGACCGTCGACGACATGGCCGCCCGGCTGGAACTGCTGCTGACCGCCGTCGTCACCGACCCGGACCGCCCGCTGCGCGACATCGCGCTGGTCACCGAGGCCGAGCAGGCCGCCCTGCTGACCGCGCCCCCGGCACCCGCGACGTCGGAGAGCACGCTGCCGGAGCTGTTCGCGGCCCAGGCGGCGCGCAGGCCCGATGCCACCGCCGTCGTGCTGGACGGGGAAACCACCACCTACGCCCAGCTCAACGAGCGCGCGAACCGGTTGGCGCACCTGCTGATCGAGCGCGGTGTGGGCGCGGAGCGGCTGGTCGCCCTGGCGCTGCCGCGGTCGGTCGAACTGGTCGTGGCCGTGCTGGCGGTGCTCAAGGCCGGTGGCGCGTACCTGCCCATCGACCCGGAGTACCCGGCCGAGCGGATCGCCTACCTGCTCGGCGACGCCGAACCCGCGCTCATGCTGTCCACCGGCAACCCCCTGTCCGGTGTGGACTCGGCGGTTCCCGTGGTGCGCCTCGACGACCCGGAGACCACCGACGCCCTGGGACGCTGCCCGGCCACCGACCCCGCGCCGAACCCGGCCGGACCGGACGCGGCGGCCTACGCCATCTACACCTCCGGCTCCACCGGCAAGCCCAAGGGCGTGGTGGTCCCGCACCGCAACGTCGTGCGGCTGCTGTCGGCCACCGACTCCTGGTTCGGCTTCGACGAGACCGACGTGTGGACGCTGTTCCACTCCTACGCCTTCGACTTCTCGGTCTGGGAGCTGTGGGGGCCGCTGCTCAACGGCGGCACCCTGGTCGTGGTCCCGCACGCGGTCACCCGGTCCCCGGCCGACTTCCTGCGGCTGCTGGCCACCGAGAAGGTCACCGTCCTCAACCAGACCCCGTCGGCGTTCTACCAGCTCGCCGCGGCCGACCGCGACCAGCCCGACGTCGGCGCGGACCTCGCGCTGCGGGTCGTCGTGTTCGGCGGGGAGGCGCTGGACCCGGCCCGGCTGCTGGACTGGAGCACCCGGCACCCGCTGGAGCGGACCCGGCTGGTCAACATGTACGGCATCACCGAGACCACGGTGCACACCACCTTCCACGAGCTGACCGGGGCCGACCTGGCCGCCCCGAGCGGCAGCCCGATCGGCGAGTCCATCCCCGACCTGCGGTTGCACCTGCTCGACCAGCACCTCAACCCGGTGCCGCCGGGCATGGTGGGGGAGCTGTACGTGGCCGGACCGGGCGTCGCCCGCGGGTACCTCGGCCGCCCCGGGCTGACCGCCCAGCGGTTCGTGGCCGACCCGTTCGGCCCGCCCGGGGCGCGGATGTACCGCAGCGGCGACCTCGCCCGCCGGGACCACCGCGGCGGGCTGGAGTACCGGGGCCGGGCCGACGACCAGGTCAAGGTCCGCGGCTTCCGGATCGAACTGGGCGAGATCGAGGCCGCGCTCGTCGCCCACCCCGAGGTGACCGGCGCCGCGGTCGTGGTGTCCGAGGGCGCGGGCGGGCACCAGCGGCTCGTCGGCTACGTCGTCGGCGCCCAGGCACCGGAACCGGCCGAACTGCGCACCTGGCTGCGCCGCGGCCTGCCCGAGCACATGGTGCCCGCGGTGTTCGTGGCGCTGGACCGGCTCCCGCTGACCCCGAACGGCAAGCTCGACCGCGCCGCGCTGCCCGCCGCGGAGGTCACCACCACCGCGACCGAGGACCGGGTGCCGCCACGCGGGCCGGTCGAGACCGCGCTCGTCGAGGTGTGGCGGGACGTGCTCGGCGTGGACGCGGTCGGCGTCACCGACAACTTCTTCGAGCTGGGCGGCGACTCGATCCTGAGCATCCAGGTGGTGTCCCGGGCCCGGCGCGAGGGCCTGCGGTTCACCACCCGGCAGATGTTCCTGCACCAGAGCATCGCCGAATTGGCCGCCGTGGTCGACACCGCCACCGCGCCCGCGGCCGTGGAGCGGGTGACCGGCCCGGCCCCGCTGACCCCGATCCAGCGCTGGTTCTTCAACGAGATCGGCAGCCGCGACCACTACGCCATGTCGGTCATGCTGAACCTGCGCGGCCCGGTCGACCCGGCCGCGCTGTCCGGGGCGCTCGACGCGCTCCTGGACCACCACGACACCCTCCGGCTGCGCTTCACCGAGGTGGACGGCCAGTGGTCGCAGGACGTCGTGGACGTCCCCCGGGGCACCACCCTGACCACAGTGGACCTGTCGGCCGTTCTGGAGCCGGACCGGGTGGCGGAGGTCGAGCGGCACGCCGTGGCCGCCCAGTCCGGGATGGACCCGAAGACCGGGCCGCTGCTGCGCGCGGTCCTGTTCACCGACGACACCGGCCCCGCGCGACTGCTCATCGCCGCGCACCACCTCGTGGTGGACGGCGTGTCCTGGCGCATCCTGCTCGCCGACCTGGAGACCGCCCACGGGCAGGTCGCCGCCGGAACCCCCGTGCAGCTCCCACCCACGACCACCGGGTACCGGGACTGGGCGCGGCGGCTGAGCGAGCACGTCGCCTCCGGCGGTTTCGCCGAGGAGGCCGCCTACTGGGCGACCGCCCTGGACGGCGTGCCCACCGACCTCCCGGTCGACCACGACGGCGACAACACCGTGGGCTCCACCCGCGTGGTGACCGCGCGGCTGGACCGGGCGACCACCGACGCCCTGCTGCGCCAGGCCCCGCCGGTCTACCGGACCCGCATCGACGACCTGCTGCTCAGCGCGCTGGGCCGGGTGCTGGCCGACTGGACCGGGCGCGACTCGGTGCTCATCGGCATGGAGGGCCACGGCCGCGAGGACCTGGTCGCCCCCGGCGGCGCCGACGCCCCCCAGTCCGATGTGGACCTGTCGGGCACGGTCGGCTGGTTCACCGCGAAGTACCCGCTCGTCCTGCGGCTGCCCGCCGGGCGCGGGCGGTGGGCGGAGACGATCAAGTCGGTCAAAGAGCAGATCCGTTCCGTGCCCGGCAAGGGCCTGGGCTACGAGGCGCTGCGCTACCTCGGCACCGGGGGAGCGGCGCTGGCCGCCGACCCGGTGCCGCAGGTGTGGTTCAACTACCACGGCCAGTGGGACGCGGGCTCGCCCGGCTCCGGGCTCCTCGGCACCCGCTGCGCCCCGGTCGGCAGCGACCACGCGCCCGCCGACACCCGTTCGCACCTGCTCGACGTCACCGGCATGGTCGAGGACGGCGAACTGGAGCTGAGCTGGCTCTACTCCGCCGAGGTCCACGACGAGCACACCGTGCGCGACCTCGCCGACGCGCTGGTGGCGGCGCTGCGCGAACTGGTGGCGCACTGCGCCGAGCCCGCCTCCGGTGGCGCCACTCCGTCGGACTTCCCGCTCGCCAAGCTCACGCAGGCCCAGGTCGACCTGATCGCCGCCGACGGCCGCGACGTCGAGGACGTCTACCCGGCCACCCCGATGCAGGCCGGGATGCTGTTCCACAGCCTGGTCGACACGGAGGTGGGTGCCTACTCCGACCAGGCGCGGCTGCGGCTGGCCGGGATGAGCGATCCGGCGCTGCTCGCCGAGGCGTGGCAGCGGGTCGTGGACCGCACCCCCGCCCTGCGCACCCACCTGGCCTGGGACGGGGTGGACGAACCGGTCCAGGTCGTGCGCAGGCGCGTCACCCTGCCGGTCACCCACCACGACTGGCGCGGGCGCCCCGACGTCGAGCGCGACCTGGCCGACCTGCTGGTCGCCGACCGCGGGGTGGGCTTCGACCTGGCCACCGCGCCGCTGACCCGGGTGTCGGTCGTGCGCCTGACCGACGACGAGGCCGTGCTGGTGTGGTCGTTCCACCACGTGCTGCTCGACGGCTGGAGCGTCGCGCAGGTCTTCGCCGAGGTCGCCGAGTGCTACACCGCCCTGCTGGAGGGCCGCGCGCCGGACCTGCCCACCCGCAGGCCGTTCCGCGAGTACGTCCGCTGGCTGGGCACCCTCCCGCCCGAGCAGGCGGAGAAGCACTGGGGCGCGGTGTTGGCGGGCTTCGGCAGGCCGACCCCGCTGCCCTACGACCGCACCCCGGGGCCCGCGCACCGCGGCGAGTCCTCCGCCGTCGTGCGGACCGTGGTCGACGTGGAGTGGTCGGCCCGGCTGGACGCGACCGCGCGGCGCAACGGCCTGACCGTCAACACCCTGGTCCAGGGCGCGTGGGCGCTGCTGCTCGCCCGGCACAGCGGTGAACGCGACGTGGTGTTCGGCACCACCGTCTCCGGCAGGCCCGCCGAGCTGGCGGGCGTGGAGTCGATGGTCGGCATGTTCGTCAACTCGGTGCCGACCAGGGCCGCGGTCGACGAGTCCGAGCCCGCGGTGTCCTGGCTGCGCCGGTTGCAGGCCGAGCAGACCGAGTCGCGCGCCCACGAGGCCACCTCGCTGGCCCGGCTGCGGTCGTTCACCGACCTGCCCGCCGGGGAGAACCTGTTCAACAGCATGGTCGTGTTCGAGAACTACCCGCTCAGCGACGCCGCCGAGGTCGGCGCGCTGCGGGTGGTCGACGTGCACGCGGTGGACACCACCACCTTCCCGCTGAGCCTGAGCGCGCACCTGCACGACCGGCTCAACCTGGCGCTGTCCTACGACCCGACGCTGTTCGACCACGACACCGTGCAGCGGTTGGTCGAGCAGTTGTGGTCGCTGCTCAACGGCATCGCCGTGGACCCGGAGCGCCCCCTGGGCGACCTGCCGTGGCTCTCGGCGGCGGACCGGCAGACCCTGCTCGTCGAGTGCAACGACACCGCCGCCGAGGTGCCGACCGCGCTGTTCACCGACGCCTTCGCCGCCAGGGCCGCCACCGACCCCGAGGCGACCGCGCTGGTGCACGGGGACACCCGGCTCAGCTTCGCCGAACTGGACTCCCGGGCCAACCGGCTCGCCCACCACCTCGTCTCGCTGGGCCTGCGCCAAGAGCAGGTCGTCGCCGTGGCGTTGCCGCGCGGCGCGGACGCGGTGCTGGCCCTGCTGGCGGTGCTCAAGGCGGGCGGGGTGTACCTGCCCGTCGACCCGAAGCTGCCCGCAGAACGGCTCGCGCTGATCACCGAGGACGCCACCCCGGCGCTGGTGATCACCACCGCGACCGACGCCGGTCCGCTCCCCGGCGTGCCGGAGGTGTTCGTCGACGACCCGGCCACCGCCGCGCTGCCGGAGACCGCCCCACCCGCCCCGCGCCCCGAAAACGCCGCCTACGTCATCTACACCTCCGGGTCGACCGGCCGCCCCAAGGGCGTCGTCGTCGACCACCGCGGCCTGGGCAACCTCTGCCACGACCGCGTCGCGGCCATGGCCGGGCACGGGCGGCTGCGGATGGCCATGACCTCCCCGTTCTCCTTCGACGCGTCGCTGGAGGAGGTCGTCCTGCTCGCGGGCGGCCACGAGCTGCACGTGGTCGACGAGTCGATCCGGCTCGACGCCGAAGCGCTGGTCGGCTACGTCACCGACGCCCGGCTGGACCTGCTCAACCTGACGCCGTCCTACCTGCGCCAGCTCATGCCCGCCGGGCTGCTCGACGGCCCAGGGCACCGCCCGTCCGTCCTGCTCATCGGTGGCGAGGCGTGCGGCGAGGTGCTGTGGCGCGAACTGGCCGCACTGCCCGACACCGCCTCCTACAACCTCTACGGCCCCACCGAGTGCACCGTGGACGCGCTCTCCGCGCCCGTCGCGGGGGACAAGCCCGTGCTGGGCGTGCCGCTGCGCAACGTCCGGGCGCACGTGCTCGACGCCCGGCTGCGGCCGGTGCCGGTCGGCGTCATCGGCGAGCTGTACCTGGCGGGCGACCAGCTCGCCCGCGGCTACCTGGGCAGGCCGGGCCTGACCGCGGGCCGGTTCGTCGCCGACCCGTTCGGCCCGCCCGGGAGCAGGCTCTACCGCACCGGCGACCTCGCCAGGTGGAACCCCGACCTGGTCCTGGAGTACCGGGGTCGGGCCGACGAGCAGGTCAAGGTCCGCGGGCACCGGATCGAGCCGGGCGAGGTCGAGACCGCGCTGCTGGCCCACCCCGGCATCACCGAGGTCGCCGTGGTGGCCCACGACGCGGGCGACGGTCACCGTCGGCTCGTCGCCTACCTCGTCCCCGGGGTCCCGGACGCCGCGCCCGGTGCCGCTGAGCTGACCGGCATGTTGCGGGCCACCCTGCCGGAGTACATGGTGCCGTCGGTGTTCATGCCGGTGCCCGCGCTCCCGCGCAACCGCAACGGCAAGCTCAACCGCCGGGCCCTGCCCGCCCCCGACCCCGTGGTGGCCGAGCGGGCGGGGCACCAGGAGCCGCGCACCGAGACCGAGCGGGTGATCGCGCGGATCTTCGGCGAGGTCCTGGGCGTCGACCGGGTCGGCGCCCGCGACGGGTTCTTCGACCTGGGCGGCGACTCCATCCTCAGCATCCGGGTCATCTCCCGGCTGCGCGCCGAACTCGACGTCGCCCTGTCCCCGCACGCCCTGTTCACCACCCCCGCCGTCGCCGACCTCGCCCAGGCCGTGCAGGCCCAGCGTGGCGTCGTCGCGGCCGCCCACGCGCCCATCCCGACGACGTCGGGCGAGCGCGCGCCGCTGTCCTTCGCCCAGCAGCGGCTGTGGTTCTTGCAGCAGTTCACCCCCGACAGCGTCGAGCACGTCGCCCCGGTGACGCTGCGGCTGCGCGGCGACCTGGTCGAAGACGCGCTGCGGACCGCGCTGACCGCACTGGTCGCCCGGCAATCCGCCCTGCGCACCACCTTCCCGGCCGTGGACGGCGTACCCACCCAGGTGGTGCACCCGCCCGCCCCGGTGGACCTGCCGGTGGTCGACGCCTCCGCGCACACCGACCCGCAGTCCGAAGTGGACCGGCTGCTCGCCGAGGACGCGCGCACCCGGTTCGACCTGGCCGAAGGCCCGCTGCTGCGGGCGCGGCTGCTGCGGGTGTCGGACCGGGAGCACGTGCTGAGCATCGTGCTGCACCACATCGTCACCGACGGCTGGTCCGCCGGGCTGATCGTCGACGAACTGGCCGAGGGCTACCGCGCGGCGCTGGCCGACCGGCCCGCCGACCTGCCGCCGCTGCCGGTGCACTACCCGGACTTCGCCGCGTGGCAACGCGAACGCCTGGCCGGGGAGGCGCTGCACACCGACCTGGACTACTGGCGCGGGCAACTGGCCGACTCGCTCCCGCTGGACCTGCCCACCGACCGGCCCCGGCCCGCGGTGCACACCACCAACGGCGCGCTGGTCGACTTCGAGCTGCCCGCCGAGCTGACCGGCAGGCTGCGCGGGCTCGGCCGGACCGGGGGCGGCACCCTGTTCACCACCCTCGTGGCCGCCTGCCAGGTCCTGCTGGGCCGCTGGGCGGGCCAGGACGACGTCACGGTGGGCACGGTCGTGTCCGGCCGCGACCGGGCCGACCTGACCGACCTGGTCGGCTGCTTCGTCAACACCCTCGTGCTGCGCGGCCACGTGCCCGACCAGGCGCCGTTCTCCGAGTTCGTGGCCACCACGAACAAGACCGTGCTCGCCGCGTTCGCCCACCAGGACGTGCCCTTCGAGCAACTGGTGGACCGGCTGGCGCCCGAGCGCGACCCCAGCCGCACGCCGCTGTTCCAGGCCGCCGTGGTGCTCCAGAACACGCCCCGGTCGCGGATCGCGCTGCCCGACCTCACCGTCGAGCAGGTGCCGCTGCCGGTGCGCACGGCCAGCTTCGACGTGCTGTTCCAGTTCGAGGAGGTCGGCGACCGGCTGCACGTGGCGCTGAACTACAACACCGACCTGTTCGACGAGACCACCGTGCAGCGCCTGGCCGGGCACCTGCGCACCCTGCTCGACGGCGTCGCCGCCGACCCGGGCCGCCCGGTCGCCGACCTGCCGATGGTCCCCGACGACGAACTGGCCCTGCTGACCGACCAGTGGAGCGGGCGGGGTGTTCCGGTCGTGTCCAGTGAGGACACCGTGGTGGGGGCGTTCGCCCGGATGTGCGAGAGCACGCCGAACGCGGTCGCCGTGGCCTCCGGTGCCGTGTCGCTGACCTACCGGGAACTCGACGCCAGGGCCAACCGGCTCGCGCACCGGCTGCTGGCCGAGGGCGTGCGCCGCGAGGACCGGGTGGGCATCCTGCTCGGCCGCTCCCCGGCGGTCGTGGTCGCGGTCCTCGGCGTGCTCAAGGCGGGGGCGGCGTACGTGCCGCTCGACCTGCGGGCACCCGTGGAGCGGCTGCGCGAGCTGCTGGCGGGGGTGGACGTCCGCGTGCTGGTCACCGATCAGGAGTGGGCGCCGACCGCATCGGCTGCGCACGTCGGCAACCACATCGTGGTGGACAGCGCCGTGGTGGGTGGTGCCGCGCAGGACGACCAGTGGCCGGACACCGCGCCGGACATCACCCCGCACCCCGACGACGTCGCCTACGTCATGCACACCTCCGGGTCCACCGGCAGGCCCAAGGGCGTGGCGATCAGCCACCGCGGCATCGTCGGCTTCGCCGCCGATGGCTGCTTCAGCGCCGACGGCGCGCGCCGGGTGCTCATGCACGCCACCCTGGCGTTCGACGCCTCCACCTACGAGCTGTGGGTGCCGCTGCTGCGCGGCGGGTCCGTCGTGGTCGCCCCGCCGGGGGAGCTGGACGTGGACACCCTGCGGGCGGTCATCGCCGAGCAGCGGGTCAGCGGGCTCCTGCTGACCTCCGGGCTGTTCCGCGTGGTGGCCACCGAGGCACCGGAGATCCTGACCGGCGTGTCCGAGGTGCTGGCGGGCGGTGACGTCGTCCCCGGCGGCGCCGTGCGCCGGGTGCTGGCGGCCTGCCCGGGCATCACCGTGGTCAACGCCTACGGGCCCACCGAGGTCACCGTCATGGCCAGCTCGCACCCGATGCGCGCGGCCGACGAGGTGAACGACGTCGCCCCGATCGGGCGCCCGCTGGACGCGACCAGGGTGTTCGTCCTCGACGCCCGCCTGCGCCCGGCGCCGGTCGGCGTCGCGGGGGAGCTGTACGTGGTCGGCACCGGCCTGGCCCGTGGCTACGTGGGGCAGCCCGGGGTCACCGCGGAGCGGTTCGTCGCCTGCCCGTTCGTCCCGGGTGCCCGCATGTACCGCACCGGCGACCTGGTGCGCTGGCGCGCGGACGGGCTGCTGGAGTTCGTCGGCCGCTCCGACGAGCAGGTCAAGATCCGCGGCTTCCGGGTGGAGCTGGGGGAGATCGAGTCGGCCCTGGTCGAGCACCCCGACATCGCCGAGGCCGTGGTCACCGCCCGCCGCCGCGACGGCCGCACCCGCCTGGCCGCGCACCTGCTGGCCGCCCCGGACCGCACGGTGCAGGTCGACACCCTGCCCGCGTACCTGCGCGGCACCCTGCCGGACTACATGGTTCCGTCGGCGTTCGCCGTGCTCGACCGGCTCCCGCTCAGCGCCAACGGCAAGGTCGACCGGCGCAAGCTGCCCGACCTGGAGGCGACCGAGCAGGCCGCGCCGGAACACGTGCCGCCGCGCACCCCGGTCGAGGCCGCGCTCGTCGAGGTGTGGGCGACCGTCCTGGACAACGACCGCATCGGGGTCACGGACAACTTCTTCGAGCTGGGCGGCGACTCGATCCTGAGCATCCAGGTCGCCGCCAGGGCCCGGTCCGCCGGCCTCGCGGTCACGTCCAAGGACATCTTCCTCAACCCCACCGTGGCCGCGCTCGCCGAGGTCACCGGGGCGATGGAGGAGCAGTCCGACGACCGAGCGCTGGTCGAGGGCGCGGTCGCGCTGACCCCGATCCAGCGCTGGTTCCTCGACCACCGCTCGGTCCCGCAGCACTTCGACCAGTCCGTGCTGGTGGAACTGGCCCCGGACGTGGACCGGGCCGCCCTGCGGTCGGCGCTGACCGCGCTGACCACCCAGCACGACGCGCTGCGGATGCGCTTCGAGCGGGTGGACGGCACCTGGCACCAGCACAACGCCGCCACCGAGCCCGCCGACCTCCTCACCACCCACGACCTGTCCGAACTGGACGGTGACGGGCTGCGCGCGGCGATGGCGGAGGTCGCCCAGCGGATGCAGTCCGGGGTCGACCTGGCCACCGGACCGCTGCTGCGCGCGGCCCTGTTCGACCTCGGACCGGACCGCGCCCCGCAGCTCTTCGTGGCGGTGCACCACCTGGTGGTGGACGCGGTGTCGTGGCAGACCCTGCTCGCCGACCTGGACACCGCCCACCGGCAGGCCGCCGCGGGCGAGCCGGTCGACCTCGGCCGCAAGACCACCTCGTTCCAGGCGTGGGCCGAACGCCTCACCGAGCACACCCGCGGCGGCGGCTTCGACGACGAACTGCCGCACTGGCAGGGCATCGACGGCGCCGACGCCGCCCTGCCCGAGCCGGACGCCCCGGCCGACGCCACCCCGGGCGCGGCCGTCGTCGAGTTCACCCTGGACCCCGAGGACACCGACGACCTGCTGCACCGGGTCCCCGCGGTCTACCGGACCCGGATCAACGAGGTGCTGCTCACCGCGCTGTCCTGGGCGGTGTCCCGGTGGACCGGGCGGCAGCGGGTCCTGCTCGACCTGGAGGGCCACGGCCGCGAGGAACTGTTCGACGACGTCGACCTGTCCCGCACGGTCGGCTGGTTCACCACCCTGTACCCGGTGGCGCTGGAGGTCCCGCCGGACCTGGCACCGGACTCGGTCGCCCTGGTCAAGTCGGTCCGCCGCGCCCTGCGCACGGTCCCCGGCAACGGCATCGGCCACGGCGCCCTGCGCCACCTCAGCGACGCCCCGCAGGTCGGCCCGAACACGGCGATGGTCTTCAACTACCTCGGCCAGTGGGACGGCCCCACGGCGACCGGCGGCGGCCTGTGCCGCGCCCTGCTGCCCACCTTCAACCACGACCACGACCCGAACGACCACGGCGCCCACGAACTGGAGGTCGTCGGCGGCATCCGCGACGGCAAGCTGGGCTTCTCCTGCCACTACAGAGGAGAGCGCTACCGCGAGGCCACCATCACCACCCTGATGGCCGACTTCGCAGACGCCCTGCGCCGCATCGCCGCGACCGCCGGTGGCAGGCAGGTCGCACCATGAGCACCCCCCTCCGCAAGAACCGCAACTACGGCATCCTCTGGGGCGCGCAGGTCGCCTCAGAGGTCGGCTTCAACGCCGTCACCATCGCCCTGCCGCTGCTGGTGCTCGTGGTCACCGGCTCCCCGGCGGCCTCGGGCCTGGCGGTCGGCGCCAGCGCGGCGGCCCAACTCGTCGCGGGCCTGCCCGCGGGCGCCCTGGTCGACCGCTGGGACCGCAAACGAGTCATGCTCCTGTGCGAAGCAGGCCAGATCCTCGCCGCGGCCAGCATCGCCGCCGCGCTGTGGTTCGACGTGCTCGGCCTGGCGCACATCATCGCCGCGGCGGCGCTGATGGGCCTGTGCCGGGCCTTCTTCGAACCCGCCGAGCACGCCACCCTGCCCCGGGTCGTGCCCGCCGAACAGGTGCACAGCGCGATCGCGGGCAACGCCGCCCGCGGCTACCTGGGCCAACTGTCCGGCACCGCCCTCGGCGGAGCCCTGTTCACGCTGGCCAGGGTCGTCCCGTTCGCGGTGGACATGGTCCTGCACGTGTTCTCGTTCATCGCCCTGCTGTTCCTGCGCGTCCCCGCGCAGGAACGGGCACGGGCCTCCCTGAGCAGACTGCTGCCCGAGATCGGGCACGGTCTGCGCTGGGTGTGGGGCCAGCGCTTCATCCGCGCCACGGCCGCCTGCCTGATCGGGGTGAACTTCTTCTTCACCGCGTTCTACATCGTCATCATCGTCCTGGCCCACCAACGCGGCCTCTCACCCGCCGAGATCGGCGTCATGGCGGCCATGTTCGGCATCGGCGGCCTCCTCGGCGCCCTCGCCGCCCCCACCCTGAACCGCCTGCTCACCCCGTACCTGTCCATCGTCGGCATTTTCGTCGCCCTCACCCTCCTCACCCCGGTGGCCGTGTTCATCCACAACGGCTACCTGATGGGCCTGCTGCTCGCGGGCATCGCCTTCCTCGCCCCCACGGCCAACGTCACCATCAGCACCTACCAACTCCTGCTCACCCCCGACGAGATGCGCGGCCGCTTCAGCAGCGTCATGGCCGTCCTCGGCGGCGCCTCCGCGGCGGCGGGTCCTGCGGTGGGCGGGCTGCTGGCCGGGCTGGCGGGCGGCACCCAGGTGATCCTGCTGTGCACGGCCGGGATCGCGGTGCTGACCATCCTGGCCCTGATCAGCCCCGCGCTGCGCGCCTTCCCCGACAAGAAGGACCTCCTCGAAGCCCAGAAGGAACCCGCCCACCACTGACGCCCCCGACTAACCCCAGCGGGTGGCCCGGGGAACCGGGAGGCCCCCCACACGCCTTCCTGTGTACCGGGATCACCGGGACACCGGAATTCTCAACTGGGGAGTCGAGAAATTTCATGCAGCTCAGAACATGCGGCACAGCCGTGCTCATCGCAGCCTTCATCGTCGGCACGGCAGGCACGGCCACCGCGGACCCGGCACCCACCGGCTCCATCGAGGGCAAGGTCTGGTTCGACCGCGACGCCGACGGCCGGATCAACGGGGTGGAGCCGGGGTTGTACCTCGGGTGGGTCACCCTGTCGGACCGGTACGGCAACTACATCACCGGCACGCAGACGGCCTGGGGCGGCACCTACAGCTTCCCGAACCTGGCACCGGGCGTCTACCAGGTCGACGGCAAGCAGTACAACTACGGCTTCAGCACCCCCACCACCCGCCGCGTCACCGTGACCGCGGACAAGCTGTCCACGGCGAACTTCGGCGCCCGCGGCGGCAAGATCACCGGCCGGTCGTGGAAGGACCTCAACGCCAACGGCATCAGGGAAGCCCGCGAACCGGGCTTCAGCGCGGGCATCGGTCTGACCGTGTACAACGGTGCCACCACCATGAACGCGGACGGCCGCTACACCATCGACGACGTCGCCCTGGGCGAAGCGACCCTCCAGTCGTCGGACGGCTACGAAGGCGGCCGGATGTACACCCAGTCCCCCGCCCACCAGGGCACAGACCCCACCCGGGACTCCGACTTCGAGCAGGGTACCGGCCGAGGCCCCACGTTCACCTTCCAGCTGGGCCCCAACGGTTCGGTGCGCCCCACCACCCCCGCCACCGCCGACGTCGGCTACTACGAGGCCCACAACACCGGCACCCTCACCCTCACCCCCGACCGCGACACCACCACCCTCCACGTCGGCGGCACGGTCACCTTCACCGGAACCGCCGCCTTCACCGGCAACGCCCTCGACACCCACGCCATCCACTCCACCGGCAGCCCCGCAGGCCTGATCTTCACCGAGGTCACCTCCACCCCCAGTTGGTCCCTCGAACTCTTCGGCTCCGACTACTTCAGCCTCCGCGACAGCTTCTTCCGCGTCCCCCCGCCCACCGTCACCTTCACGGTGAAGGTCGCCATCACCGCCCCGACCACCGGCAACCTCACCATCACGATCGGTGGCGGCATCTTCTTCGAGTCGGGCCCGGCAACCTCGGTCACGACCCCCATCAACGCCACCTGATCCACCGCTCCGGGGTGCCCACGGGCGCCCCGGAGCCAGGATCGCCGGCGCAACCGGGATCGCTGTGACCTCCAAGCCCACGAGCCCATCGACGCGGGGAGTTTGTGGGGTGCGGGCGCGGCGGGCGCGGGTGCTCGAACCGGCTGTTACCTTCGCTGAGGTCCAGCAGGAAGGGAGTCGGGGATGAGCCGGTCTCGGCGGTCGGGCCTGGCAGCCGCGCGCAGGGCTGCCGGGTACACGCAGGAAAGCCTCGCCGAGGCCTTGCGGGTCGACCGGACGACAGTGGCGACCTGGGAGTCCGGGGAACACGAGCCGCTGCCGCACATGCGGCCGCTGTTGGCCGACCTGCTCGGGGTCGACGCCGCCCGGCTCGACGACATGATCAACGAGGCTGAGCGGCCTTCTTCGCGTGCTGCCGGTGCGGCTGCGGACGAGCGGGTGCGCCGCAGCCAGGGCGAGTGGTTGGCGGTCCGGAGGGCGGCGGCGCGGCGGGGCCGTGAGTTGTCCGAACTCGCGGCGTGGCTGTACCCGGAGTCGGTGCGGGCCTGGGACGGCCACGTGCTGGCGGGCCCGGGCTGGTTGCTGGACACCCCGATCCCGCTGGAGGACGTCCGCTTGGAGTTCGACGTCACGCACCCCGCGGCCCCACCCCTGACCGCACCGCTCGACGGCGTCCTGCCGCTGACCGACCGGGGCGAGAGGTACCCGTCGTACAGCCGGGCGGTCCGGGACCTCGTCCTGCCCCGGCTGCTGGAGAACCGCGTCAGCTACCGCCTGCTCGACGTCCGCGCCGAGGAGGGCCTGGCGCTGCGGTTCGGCACCACGACCTTTTTCGAGGTGTTCGACGTCAAGGAGTACGTCGCCCACGAGTTCAAAGCCGCCTTCGTGCGCTCCAGGGGGTCTGTGCCACGGCTCGACGACCTGCCGATCAGGGCGGGCGTGCCGGACCCGTTCGATCCCCACCGGTGGCTGGTGTCACCCGGCATCAGCACGCTGACCATCCGCCACGACCCCGTGGCGGGGCACCGGTTCACCCTGCACCAGCGCGATCCCACGGCTGTCGCGGACGGCGGGGGCATGTGCTCGGTGGTGCCGTCCGGGGAGTTCCAATCCTCCACCACGGCGGCCACCGACGTGCGGAACGACTTCTCCCTGTGGCACAACATCATGCGCGAGTACTCCGAGGAATTCCTGGGCAACCCCGAACACGACGGTGCGGGCACGCGCGCCATCGACTACGCCCACGAGGAACCCTTCACCGCCGACGCCGTTGCCCGCCTCCAACCCCGCCTGAGTTCCGGATCGGCATCCCTGCTCCGCACGGCGTGGCGCGACCGCGATCTCTTGTTGGCCTGCTGAGGAAACAACCCCGTCACAGCAGGCGCCGATCATCTAAGCTGATTCCTCGCGCTGCTCATCGGACCAGGGGGAATGATGTCCACGAGGCGCACGGTCGTCATTCTGATCACCGCAGGTGTGCTGCTCATCGTGCTGGCAGGGTTCACCTACCGGATCAGCAAGCCTGGACCGGAAGAACTGGACCGGATGCGTTACTGCTCCCCGTTCCCGTCCGCCGGGTTCTGCGCGCTTGCGGAGATGGGCGTGGTACCCACCACCGCCGTGATCGTGATGGCGGTGCTGGGCGTCCTCGCCCTGGGGTTGGCCGTGCGCGCTTGGTTGCACGCCCGGACGTCCTGACCGACTCGGATCAGGCCGGGCGCGACCACAGCTGCACGAGCCACTTCTCCACGCCCTTGGCGAAGGTGGCCTCCTCCAACTCCGCAGCAGCGTCACGACCCCGGGTCGAGACGCGGGCCATGTACGGGCCCGACACCGGCAGGACCAGCTCTCGCCCGGAGAAGACCATGAAGATCGAGTTGAACCGGACCGCGTCTCGCAGGTCGGTCGACACCGTGGCCCCGAGGGTCCACGGCGCCGCCACCGGGTCCGGCTCCGCGTCCCAGAGTTCGAGTCGCACATCCGCCTCGTGATCGTTCGCGGCGCTGTGGAAGTAGAGCCCACCGTCGCTGCCCGCGACGAGTTCGTCGTCGCCGGGCATGTCGTCGACGCTCATCGTGCGCAGTGTCGGTACTTCCTGCATCAGGAAGTGGTTGTGGTCGACCTCCACGCTGTCGTCCAGATGGGCGAGAAGCCGTGCCATGGTGTACCCCCGATTTGCCACTGAGCCTGCTGCTGCCAGTGTGGCACATGGTGATCAGTGGGCCGTCGAGGTGTGGGAACTCGACGGACAGGCGTCACAGCAGGTGGTGCGCGTCTTCCTGGGGGCCGATTTCCACCAGTAGCGCGCTCCACGCGGCGACCGGACTGACGTTGAGCAGTACCGCGCGATCCCCCGGGTGGAGTTCACCCCGGTCCAAGGCGCTGTAGAGGTTGAGGAAGACGTCGTTCGGGCCGAGGTGGCCGTAGCGGGACAGGTTGTCCTGGCAGGACTTCGTCAGGGGGGCGCCCAGGATTTCCTCGTGGTTGCGCAGGGATGTGGCCGACAGGTTCTGGCTGATGTGGCAGGCCACATCAGCCGGGCGGAGGCCGTTGCGGTACAGCAGTCTCTCGGTGAGGGAGCGCAGGCGGTTGCGGGTTTCGACCGCCAGCTTGAACGAGTACGTCGGCAGGTCGGCGCACTCCTCCCGCCACCGCTCGAACGACCGGTCGCGGTAGTCGACCCGGAACAGGTCCGCGTAGTCGCCGTTGGTTTCCAGCAGCATGTCGCGCACGAGGACCGGGCCTTCCCTAGCGATCACCAGCGCTCCGCCGCTGTCGCCGTTCAGCGTGACCGGGTGGCGGTAGCGGCCGGGGGTGGCCGGTTTGCTGCCGTGGGCCACCAGGATCGTCCGCAGGTCCGGGTTGGCGCGCAGCAGGCCCTCGGCGGTGAGCAGGGCGGGGGTCAGTGACGCGCAGCCAAGGCCGCCCACCGAGAAGGCCATCGCACGGCGGGCACCCAGGGCGGTTTGCAGGCGGGTGGCCTCGGAGCTGACCAGGGTGTCCGGAGCGCGGGACTCGATGACGAGCAGAACATCCACGTCGTCGGGTTCGCGGTCCGCTGCCACGAGGGCGCGGCGGGCGGCTAGGGCGGCCAGGTCGGTCGGGCCCAGGGAATCGTCAACCGCGACGCTGTCGATGCCCAGGGCCGCACAGGTGGCGCGTTCGGCGGGGGACAGGTGCGCCAGTTCGGGCAGGTCGGCGACCGGGACCGGGTCGGGCAGGTGCCAGCCCGCTGCCGCCAGGGCGATCACCCGTCCGCCAGCGCGGTGAAGGCGGCGCCGATCCGCGAGGCCATGGCTTCCAGTTCGGCCTGGCTGAAGCGGTCCACGCTGGTCAGTTCCACGCACAGCCGGGATTCGCGCTCGGCCACGGCGACGATCAGCGGGAACCAGGTGGAGACCGCCTGCTTGAGGTTGACCGCCAGGTCCCACCGCATCCTGATCAGCCGCACCCCGGCGTCGAACGCGGCCATGTCGCTGGGGGCGTGCAGCAGGATGGCCTGCGGCTCGGGCAGGGCGCGGAACCGGGCGACCGCCGGGTTGTGCGGCGACAGGTGCCGCAGCATCCCGTGGCCCACGCCGTCGTTGGGCACCGAGCGGACCCGGTCGACCACGTCGGGCAGGCAGTCCCGCACTGCCGCGCCCGGTTCGATGGGCAGGACGACCGGGTGCAGGGTCGTGAACCAGCCCACCGCCGGTCCCCGGCCCGCGTGCCGGTAGGCGCTGGGGGTGGCCTCGCCCTCCACGGTCAGGTAGGCGCCCGCCGTCCCGCTCCACTGGGCCAGCCCGTGCGCCACCGCGCACAGCGCCACCTCCCGTTCGGACGCGCTGCCCGTGGTCGGGACGGTGTCGAGGAAGTACCGGGCCGTGCCGCCCCCGCCTTCTCCCGGTGGGAGGCCCAGGTCGGCGCCCGCGTGGGCGATGGCCGTCCAGTAGTCCAGTTCGGCGGCCAGGGTGTCGGAGGTGGACATGTCGCGCAGGTGTTCCGACCACCGCCGCCAGCCCGGGGCGTGTGGTTGGGGTGCCAACGCGCGACCGGCGACCAGGTCGGTGAGGGCGGCGTCCAGGTCGTCCATGAGCACGACGGTGGACATGTTGTCGAAGACGAAGTGGTGGACCAGCAGGACGAGCAGCGCGCTGCGGCCGTGGCCGCGCTGGTAGTAGCGGGCACGCACCACCGGGCCGCGCTTGAGGTCCAGGTCGGTGCGCAGGTCCCGGCAGTCGGCGGCGATGCGTTCCCGTTCGCGCTGCTCGTCCATCGGCGGCAGGACCGAGACGTCGAACGGGGTGTCGCCGGGTGGGGCGCACTCGGCGTGCAGGCTGAGGCTGTTGCCGCGGAAGCGGTAGCGCAGTGGTTCGTGCCGGGCCAGCAGGTGTTCGACGGCGGCGCGGGCGTGTTCGGCGGTGACGGCGGTGGAGGTCAGCTCGAACACCTGCACCTCCACGAAGTCCGCGTTGCCGTCGGGTACGTGCTCCAGGAAGTGGTGCATGATCGGTGTCAGCGGGATGTGCCGGTCGGGGGCCTGGGCGGGTTCCCGCTCGTGGCCGTCCACGGCGGCGACGAGGGCCAGTTCGTCGATGGTGCGGCACTGCAGGAGTTGCTGCGGGGTGACGTGCACCCCCGCCTTGGCCGCTCGGGCGGCCACCCGGACGCCCAGGACCGAGTCGCCGCCGAGGTCGAAGAAGTTGTCGCTCGGCTTGACGTCGTCGAGGGCCAGCAGGTCGGCGACCACGGCGGTGAGGACCTGTCCGGCGCGGGAGGTGCCATTGGGGGAGTGGGGCATGGGCTGGGGTTCCCTCCACTGTGGAGCGGGTGCCGGAGTGGGGATCGGGTGCGGCGGCCGGTCGGGGTCGGCGGCGACCTCGGCGACGATCTCGGGCAGCCACTTGGCCAGCCGCTCGGCCGTGGCGCGGTCGAACAGGGCGGTGGCGTACTCGATGTAACCGCTCATCGGGCCCTCGCCCTGGTCGACCACGCCCACGGTCAGGTCGAACTTGGCCGTGCCGGGGGCGATCCCGACGATGGCGCCGTCGAGGTAGCGGGAGCAGCCCAGCCCACCCAGTTCAGCGGTGTCCTGCGGCACGTTCTGGTAGGTGTAGGCCACGTCGAACAGCGGGTGCCTGCCGGGGTCGCGGCGGCCGAGCACGTCGGCGACGACCTTCTCCAGCGGCACCTCCTCGTGGTCGAGCACGTCGGCCACCGTGCGCGCGCAGCGGCGCACCAGCTCGGTGAACGGCGGGGAGCCCGCGGTGCTGGTGCGGAACGGCAGCACGTTGTTGAAGTAGCCGATGAGGTCGTGCGTGGCGGGGTTGACCCGCCCGGAGGTGGCCACCCCGATCACCACGTCGGTGTGCCCGGCCCAGCGGTGCAGCAGGGTGTCGACCACCGCGAGCATGGTCACGAAGCTGGTGACCCCCTGCTGCCTGCTGAACTCGCGGACCCGCTCCGCCTGCTCCCCGGTCACCTCGAACTCCACCATGGCGCCGGTGAAGTCGCGGGTGGTGGGTCGGGGCCGGTCCAGCGGCAGTTCGTCGGCGCGCAGGCCCGCCAGGGCGCCGCGCCAGAACCGCAGGCCCTCGGCCAGCACCCCGTCGGCGAGCCTGCGGCGCTGCCAGGCGGCGAAGTCGGCGTACTGGGCGCCCAGCACCGGCAGCTCGGGTGCCCGCCCGGCCAGCCGCGCCCGGTAGAACTCGCTGAGGTCGCGGAAGAACGCCGTGGGTGACCAGCCGTCGTAGACGATGTGGTGGTAGGTCCACAGCAGCACGTGGTCGTCGTCGCCCAGCCGCAGCAGCGCGGTGCGCACGAGCGGCCCCTCGGCCAGGTCGAAGGGCAGCAGCGCGTCCTCGTCGATCAGCCGCCGGGCTTCGCGGTGCCGTTCGTCCTCGGGCAGCGCGGACAGGTCGTGCACCGCCACGCGGTGTTCCTCCGCGCGCACCAGGGCGTGCGGCACGCCGTCGTCGTCGGCGGCGATCCGGGTGCGCAGCACCTCGTGCCTGGTGATCAGGTCCCGCACGGCCGCGGTGAGGGCGGCCTGGTCGAGCGGTCCGCGCAGGCGCAGGTCGTGGGTGATGTTGTAGAGGGCGGTGCCCGGGTTCAGCCGGTCGAGGTACCAGAGCTGTTCCTGGCCGAAGGACACCGGCAGCGGGCCGCCCCGGGGCAGGACCGGGATGTCCTGGTGGGCGCCTGCCGACCCGCCCTCGGCCCGGAGCTGCGCCACCCGGGCGGCGAGGTCGCGCACGGTCCGGTGGGCGTAGAGGTCGGCGAAGGTGAGCTGGATGCCGAACTCGTCCTCCAGGGAGCGCAGCACGCTGATCCCGGCGATGGAGGTGCCGCCCAGGGCGAAGTAGTCCGAGTCGGGCGCCAGGTCGTCGGCACCCAGCACCCGCCGCCACACCGCCATGACGCGGTCCTCCGGCGCACCCGGCATCGGGGTGGGTGACGCGGACGCGGGCCTGCTCACCGGCTGCGGCGCGGGTGCCCCGACCGGTCGGCACCAGCAGCGCACCGGGTCGAACGGGTAGGTCGGCGCCGGGACGCGGGGGATGTCCGCCCCGGCGTAGTGGGCGTCCCAGTCGAGGCGGACCCCGAGCCGGTGCAGGGCGCCGAGCTGGCGCAGCACGCTGCCGCGCCCGGGTGCGGCGAACAGTTCCACCCGGGGCAGCTCCGGCCGCAGCCGCCGCAGTTCCCGGGCGAGCACGCCGTCGGTGGCCAGGTCGACGAGCACCGCGCCGTCGCGGGTGAACCGTTCGGCGACCCCCGCCAGCCGCGCGTGGTCCAGCTCGCTGCTCAGCGCCATGCCCTCCGCCGCCCGCAGTGCGGCGTCGAGGGTCATCTCTTCCCGCGCCACCCTCACCACCAGGTTCCCCGCCCCCGACCCGACCAGGTGGTCGTGCCGAACGCCCAGCGACCGGGCCAGGGCGAGCAGCGCCACGCCCGTCGCCACCAACCGGGCGGCGGGGGCCTCTGGCAGCGGGGTGTCCGCCAGGGCCGGGAACGTCGTGCACAGCTCCCGCCAGGTCTCCTCCTCCACGACCGCGTCACCGGCCAGCAGCACCACCACCGGCCGCTCATCGGGCGCGGGTTCCCGGGGCGGCACTGCGGCGCGCAGGGCCTCGGCCAGTTCCCGGGTGGTGCGGGCGGTGAACGCGCCGCGGTAGGGGTGGTCGTCGCGGCCCCGGTTCAGCGCGTGCGCGACGGTCCGCAGGTCGTGGTCGGTGGTGGCGGCGAAGTCGGCGAGCCGGTCGCAGTAGCGGCCGAACGCCGAGGCGGACTTCGCCGAGACAGTGACCAATTCGCCGCCCAGGTCAGGAACGGCGGCGCCGGGGCGCGGCGGTGCCTGCTCCAGCACGGCGTGCACGTTGGTGCCGGTCATGCCGAAGGCGCTCACCCCCGCCCGGCGCGGCCCGTCCTTCGCCCACGGCGCGCGGGCGGGGTTGACGTGCACCGGGCCGGACAGGTCGAGCATCGGGTTGGGGGTGGTGAAGTGCGCGGTCGGGTACAGCTCGCCGCGGCGCACCGCCAGCAGCGCCTTGAGCAGCCCGGCCATCCCGGCGGCGCCGTCGAGGTGCCCGAGGTTGCCCTTGATCGACCCGATCGGGCAGCCGGGGGCGGGCACGCCCGCGTCGGCGAAGGCCTGGCGCAGGGCGTCGACCTCGATCACGTCGCCGAGCGGGGTCGCCGAGCCGTGGCACTCCACGTAGCCGACCGAGTCCGCCGCCACCCCGGCGTCGCGCCAGGCCGCGGTGATCACCTCGGTCTGCGCCTTGCGGCTCGGCGCGCCCATGCTGGCCATCCGGTGCCCGTTGTGGTTGACCGCGATGCCCTTGATCACCGCGTGCACCGGGTCGCCCGCGGCCACCGCGTCGGCCAGCCTGCGCAGCAGCACGACCGCGCCGCCCTCGCCCGCCGCGGCGCCGGTGGCGCGTTCGTCGAAGGGGCGGCACCGCCCGTCGGTGGTCTCCACCCCGCGCGCCGGGACGTGCCCCTCGGTGGGGATGAGCACCGGGCGCAGGCTGATGCCGCCCGCCAGTGCCAGGTCGGCGGCACCGCGGCGCAGTTCCGTGACCGCCTGGGCGACGGCGGCCAGGGCGCTGCTGCACGCGGTGTCGACGGTGAACGCCGGGCCGGTGAGGTCGAAGTGGTAGGCGATCCGCGCCGCCAGCGCCGCGGGCAACGACCCCAGCGTGTGCAGCGGGTCGTCTTCCCCGTACAGGGTGTCGTAGTCGGAGCGGGCGTGACCGAGGACCACCGCGGTCCGCGACCCCTGGAGCCCGCTCGGGCGCAGGCACGCGTCCTCGATGGCCGCGTGCGCCAACTGCATGAGCAGCCGGTGGTGCGGGTCCATCGCCTCCGCCTCGCGCAGCGGGATGCCGAAGAACCGGTGGTCGAACAGGTCGATCCGGTCGAGGTAGGCCATGGGCAGGTACTCGGTGCCCGGCTCGCCCCCGGTGTGGCGCACCCGCGTCGGCGTCGGCGGCGCCACCCGGTCCTCACCCGCGGCCAGCAGGTGGTGCAGCTCGTCCAGGCCGCTCGCCCCGGGCAGCAGCGCGGCCACCCCGATCACGGCGATGTCCCCGCCCGGCCCGTCCCGATCCGCCACGCCGCTCTCCCGTCTCACAGCTCGTAGTCGCGCGAGTCGACCGCCGCCGAGGAGTGCTCGACGAAGGCGGCCAGGGCGCCGACCGTGGGGTTGTCGAACAGGGCGCGCGGTGACAGCGCCACGCCGAAGGCCGCGCCCACCCGGGCGGCGACCCGCATCCCCAGCAGGGAATCCCCGCCGAGGTCGAAGAAGTCGTCCCACACCCCGACCCGCCGCACCGCCAGGACGTCGGCCCAGATGTCGGCCACGGCCCGCTCGGCGGCACCGCGCGGGGCGGTGAACTCCCGGGGCCCGGGCGGGGGCGCGACCACGGGTGCGGCGGTCGCGGGGAGGTCCACGGCCGGGACCGCGCCCCGCGTCAGGTCCGCCAGCAGCCCGGCCAGTTCGGCGCACAACCCCTCGGCGGTCGCGGCGTCGAACAGCTCCGGGTCGTAGCCCAGTTGCAGCGCCAGCGGCTCGCCCGGCCGGGAACCGCCCTGGGCGACCAGGTGCAGCGGGTAGTTGGTGTTCTCCACGGCGACGACGTCACCCAGTCGCGGCCCGCCCGCACCGGCCGGTTCGTGGTCGAGCGGGTAGTTCTCGAACACCACGACGCTGTCGAACAGGTTCCGCCCCGGGGGCACCGCGCCCAACCGCTGGACCCGGGGCAGCGGCAGGTGCTCGAACCCGCGGGCCTCCGCCTGCGCGGCCTGCAACCGCCCCAGCCACCCCGGCAGGTCGGTCGTGTCGGCCGGGTCGACCTCGACCCGCACCGGCACGGTGTTGACCAGCATCCCCACGATCGAGTCGGCGCCCGCCAACCCGACCGGGCGCCCGGAGACCACCGACCCGAAGCACACGTCGCGCCTGCCGCCGCGCCGGGCCAGCAGGAGCGCCCACCCGCCCTGCACGACCGTGTTCAGCGTCAGCCGGTTGCGCCGGGCGAAGCCGCGCACGTCGGCGGTGACCCCCTCCGGCAGGACGAGGTCGTGCGCCGACGACGAGCACGAGCGGTGCGCCCGGCCCGGCGGCCGGTCGAAGGGCAGCGGGGTGGGTTCGGCGAAACCGGCGAGCACGCCCCGCCAGTGCCGCTCGGCGGCGTCGGTGTCGCGCGCCCGCGCCCAGGCCACGTGGTCGCGGAACGGGCGGCGCGGTCGCGGCGTGCCACCCGCGACCACGGCCAGCACGTCCGACACCACCTGGAACAGGCTCCACCCGTCGAGCAGGACGTGGTGGAAGCTCCACACGACCCGGACCTCGGTCTCGCCGGTGCGCACGAACACCAGCCGCAGCAGCGCCGCCGCGCCGGGGTCGATCCCGGTGGCGCGGTCGTCGGCGAGCAGCCGCCGCAGCCGTTCCTCCCGCTGCGCCTCCGGGATGCCGCGCCAGTCGTGGTGCGCGACCGGGACCGCCACCTCGCGCCGCACCACCTGGAGGGGTTCGCGCAGTCCCTCCCACACCACCGACGTGCGCAGCACGGGCGTGGCCTCGACCACGCGCGCCCAGGCCCGTTCCAGCGCCGCCGGGTCGTCGAGGCCGGTCACGGTGAACGCGACCTGCTCCAGGTACAGGCCGGGCAGCGACAGGCCGTGGAACAGCATCCCGCTCTGCATGGGGGTCAGCGGGTAGACGTCCTCCACCGACCGGTCGTCGCCGACGACCCGGTCCAGCTCGGCCTGGTCCAGGCCCGCCAGCGGGAAGTCCGACGGGGTCGGCCCGCCCACGCCCGGTTCGGCGCAGTGCGCGGTGATCTCGCGCAGGGCGGTCAGCGTCTCCTCGGCCAGCCTGGCCACGGTCGCCTCGGTGTGGGCGCCGGGGGAGTGGGTCCACTCGAACTCCAGCTCACCCCCGGCGGTCACGCTCGCGACGACGTCGAGTTGGGCCGTGCCGGTGGTCGGGTGGGCGCGGTCGAGCCCGATGCCCTCGGGGGTCGGGGGGAACAGGTCGTCGTGGGCGGAGTCGAAGCGCCCCAGGTAGTTCAGCCTGACCACGGGTCGGTGTTCGGCCGGTTCGCGGTCGGTGAGCCAGCGCAGGGCGCCGTGGCTGAGGCTGTGCCCGTGCGCGTCGCGCAGCCCCTCCTTGGCCGACTTGAGCACCGCGCCCCAGTCCGGTGCGCCGCGCACGTCGGCATTGGAGGGGAACAGCGCGGTGAAGGGGAACAGGGTGGTGAACCACCCGACCGTGCGGGTGAGGTCGACCCCGTCGAGGACGTCCTCCCGGCCGTGGCCCTCCAGTTCCAGCGGGACGCGGTCGTGCCCGGTCCAGCGGGCGAGCACCACGCCCAGCGCCGCCACCAGCACGTCGTTGACCCTGGCGCGGTAGGCGGTGGCCGCCGCGCGCAGCAGGGCAGCGGTGTCCTCGGCCGGGAGGTGCGCGGTGACGGCGCGCTCCGGGTGCCCCGGTTCGCCCTTCACCACCGGGACGTCCACGATCGCCTGAGCCCAGTACGGCAGGTGGTGGTCGAACCCGCCGCTCCCCGCATGTTCGGCCAATAATCGCGCCCAGTCGCGGAAGGAGGTGGTCTTGGGTCGTGGCTCGATCGCCCGACCGGCCGCTGCCTGCTGGTAGCCGGTGCGCAGGTCCGCCAAGAGCACCCGCCAGGACACCCCGTCGACGACCAGGTGGTGGGCGGCGAGCACCAACCGGTCCGAGGCCACGACCCCGGCCCGGAACAGGTGGCCCGCGTCCAGATCCATCCCCGTCCGCACCAGCAGCAGGAAATCCTCCACCGTGGACTGGTCAGGAACGAGGACGTCCTCCGCACTCGGTGGCGGCACGTCCTGCACCCACTGCCCCCGCACCTGCCGGAATCGGGTGCGCAACGCGTCGTGCCGCACGGGCAGCGCCTCCACCGCCGCGCGCAGCGCCACCCGGTCCACGTCCGGGGGCAGCTCCACCGCGATCCACTGGAGGAAGTGCTCGCGAGAGGTGGTGACGGTGGCGAAGAACCAGTGCTGGATCGGCGTCAGCGGCGCCTGCCCGGTCACCGGCCCCTGCTCGGCGGTGACGGCGGGCTCGGTGTCGGCGGTCGCGGCGACCCCGGCCAGGGTCTGGCGCAGGAACACGTCCTTCGGGGTGATCCGCAACCCCAGCTCCCGCGCCCGGGACACCACTTGCAGGCTCAGGATGGAGTCCCCGCCCAGGGCGAAGAAGTTGTCGTCGGCGCTGACGCGCTCCACACCGAGCACTTCAGCCCAGACCCGCGCCAACACCTCTTCGTCGCGACCGCCGGGCGGGACGTGGGTCCGGGCCTGCCGGGTGGGCGCCGAGGGCAGGGCGGCGCGGTCGAGCTTGCCGTTGGGCAGCAGCGGCAGCGCGTCGAGCGGCACGACCACGGCGGGCACCAGGTGCGCGGGCAGGGTCGCGGCCAGGAACGCGCGCAGCTCCGCCCCATCGGCACCGGGGGCCACCACGTGGGCGACGAGCCGCTTGTGGCCGGGCACGTGCTCGCGGGCGGCCACGACCGCCTCGGTAACCGCCGGGTGCCCGCGCAGCGCGGCCTCGACCTCGCCCACCTCCACCCGGAAGCCCCGGATCTTGACCTGGTCGTCGGCCCGCCCGAGGAATTCCAGCACCCCGGCGGGCGTCCAGCGGACCACGTCCCCGGTGCGGTACAGCCGTTCACCGGGGTGGAACGGGTCGGCCACGAACCGCTGCGCGGTGAGCCCCGGGCGTCCGCAGTACCCGCGCGCCAGGCCGGTCCCGCCGACGTACAGCTCACCGGGGACACCGATGGGGACCGGCTCCAGGGTGTGGTCGAGCACGTGGCAGCGGGTGCCCGCGATCGGCCGCCCGATCGGCACCGGCGCCTCACCCGGCCCGACCACGTGCGCGGTGGCGAAGGTGGTGCCCTCGGTGGGGCCGTACCCGTCGACCAGCCGCAGGTCCGGGGCCCGCCGCAGCACCTCGGCGCAGTGCTCGGGGGCGATCACGTCACCGCCGCAGCCCAGCCAGCGCAGGCCCGCGAACACCCCCGGGTCGGCGGCGGCCACCTCGTGGAACAGGCCCGCGGTCAGCCACAGCGTGGTCACCGACTCGGCGGCGAGGAACCGGCCCAGCTCCTCGGCCGAGAGCAGGCCGCGCACGCACAGCGCCAGCCGGGCGCCGCAGAGCAGGGGCACCCAGATCTCGAACGTGGAGGCGTCGAACGCGGTCGTCGAGTACTGGGCCACCACGTCGCGCGGCCCGACCCGCAGCGGGTCCCCGGCGGCGAGGCGGGCGATCGAGCGGTGCTCCACCAGCACGCCCTTCGGCCTGCCGGTGGACCCGGAGGTGAACATGACGTAGGCGCCGCCGCGCGGGTGGACCCGCACCGGGGGCGCGTGCCCGGGGTGCCCCGCCCAGCCGCCGTCGTCCAGCGCCACCACGGGGGTCGCGGCGGGGAGCCGGTCGCGCAGGCCTGCGTGGGTGAGCACCAGCCCGGTGTCGGAGTCGGCGACCATCAGCGCCAGCCGGACGGGCGGGTAGTCGGGGTCCAGCGGCACGTACACCCCGCCCGCCTTGAGCACGGCGAGCATCGCCACGACGACGTCGACCCCGCGCGGCAGGCACAGCCCGACGCGGTCCTCAGGGCGCACACCCCGCTCCAGGAGCCCGTGCGCCAGGCGGTTGGCCTCGGTGTCCAGCTCGCGGTAGGTCAGCGCCGCGCCGTCGCAGGTGAGGGCCACCGCGTCGGGGCGGGCGGCGGCCCGCGCGGCGAACAGCTCGTGCACGCAGTGGTCGGTGGTGCGCTCGCCCTCGGCCCACTCGGCCAGCAGGCGCTGCTCAGCGGGCGGGGTCAGCGGCAGTCGCGCCACCTTGCCCGCCGGGTCGGCGGCCACCCCGTCGAGCAGCACCAGCAACTGGTCGGCCATCCGCGCCACCGTGTCCGCCTCGAACAGGTCGGTGCTGTAGACCAGCTCCAGCCGCAGGCCGTCCTCGACGGGGACGTACTCCACGGTCAGGTCGAAGGCGGACGTCCGGTGCGGCAGCGCGAACTCGGTGACCTCCAGCCCGGCCAACCGCGGGGTTCCCCCCGGGGTGTTGCGCAGCAGCACCATCACCTGCGCCAGCGGCGACCGGCCCGGGTCGCGCTCGGGTCGCAGCAGCTCCACCAGCCGGTCGAACGGGACCGCGTCGTGGTCCAGGGCGTCGAGGACGGTGCCGCGCACCCGGTCGAGCAGGTCGGCGAACGACAGCGATCCGTCCACGTCGGAGCGGACGACCACGGTGTTCACGAAGAACCCGACCAGGCCCGCCAGCTCGGTGCCGTGGCGCCCGGAGGTGGCGGTGCCCACCGCCACGTCCCGCTGGCCGCTGCGCCTGCCCAGGAACACCTGCGTCGCCGCGACCAGGGTCATGAACAGCGTGGCACCCCGCTCGCGGCCCACCCGGGTCAGTCGCGCCACCAGGTCGGCGGGCACGGCCCGGGTCAACCGCGCGCCGCCGGTGGTGCGCGCGGTGGTGTGCGGCCGATCGGTGGGCAACTCCAAGGCGTTCAGGCCGTCGAGCTGTCGTTCCCAGTACGCCAGGTGCCGGTCGAGCACCGCGCCGGTGAGCTGCTTGCGCTGCGCGCGGGCGAAGTCGACGTAGCGCAGCGGCAGGGCGGGCAGCTCCGCTCCCTCCCCGCGCACGGCGGCGGAGTACAGCACCCCCAACTCCTCCGCGAGCACGCCCATCGACCACCCGTCGGTCACGATGTGGTGAAGGCACAGGACCAGCAGGTGTTCGGTCGGGCCGAGCGCCGGCAGCGCGGCCCGCACCGGAGGCCCGTGGCGCAGGTCGAACGGCTCCCCGGTGACCTCCAGCAGCACCGCCTCCACATCGGCCTCGGCGCAGGGCGTCGGCGCGGGCCGCAGCGGGAACGGCGGACCCACCACCTGCGCGCCGCGACCATCGACGGTGTGGAAGGTGGTGCGCAGCGACTCGTGCCGCTCGACCAGGCGGTCCAGCGCGCCGTGCAGCGCGCCGGGGTCGAGGGGACCGCGCAGCCGGAAACCGACCGAGGTGTTGTACTCGGCGCCGGGGTGGAACTCGTGCAGGAACCACAGCCGCTGCTGGGCGGGCGACAGGGGCGCGGCGAGCGGTTCCGATCCTTGGCGCAGCAGAACCACCCCGCAGTGCAATTGGCCCGCACCGGACCCGGAGGTGCGATATTCGCAGTCGTTCCGACCCGGGTGACACCGCCGTCCGGCTGATAACGGAATCGGGAGTGGTAAATCACTCCCGGTGAGTGGCGGGGCGCTGTAATGCGCTGGTCCGTTCGGCGCTGTCCCGGCCTCGGCGGGGTGTGTTACGTTCGCTGGGGAGCCCACCCGGGAGGCCATGTGAGCAGTCAGTTCTCGCCGCAGGAGGTCGACGGTGACGTTTTGCGGCAGGTGCGCGCGTTCTTCGACACCGCGCTCCCGGGGAATGCCATCGGAGCCGATGACGACTATTTCGCACTCGGTGTGGTGAACTCGCTGATGGCCCTGGAAATGGTGACCCACGTGGAACGGGCCTTCGGTCTCCGGGTGGAAACAGAAGACCTCGAACTGGACAATTTCCGCACGATGAACAACATGGCGAGGTTCGTCGAGCGCAAGCTCGCCGCGGCGCGGGGCTGAGGGCGTGGACCACGCGGCGTTCGCCGAGTCCGCGCGCGCCGGGGCCGCCGCGTGGGACGCGGGCGCGGGCCTGCCCGCCGAAGTGGTGCGGTCGGTCGCCGACGCCGGGTTCCTCGCCGCGGACCTCCCCGTCGAGCACGGCGGGCGCGGCTGGTCGGCGACGGAGGTCGGCGAGCTGTGCGCGAGCCTGGGCGGGGTGTGCAGCGCCCTGCGCGCCCTGGTCACCGTGCAGGGCATGGTGGCCGCCGCCGTCCTGCGCTGGGGCGACCGGGGGCAGCGCGCCGCCTGGCTGCCCGCCCTGGCCGGTGGCGACCGGCTGGCCGCCTTCGCCGCCACCGAGACGGGCGCGGGCACCGACCTGTCCGCTGTGGACACCGAGATTTCGGCCACCCCGGGCGGGTTGCGGGTGCGGGGGCGCAAGGTGTGGGTCACCTTCGGGCAGAGCGCCGACGTGTTCCTGGTCCTGGCCCGGTCCGGGGGAGGGTTGCGGACCGCCCTGGTGGAGGCCGACCGCCCCGGCGTGACGGTGGAACCGGTCACCGGGCAGCTCGGGATGCGCGCCGCGCGGATCGCCAACGTGCGCTTCGACGACGTGACCATCCCGGCGGCCAACGCGATCGCCCCACCCGGCTACGGCCTCTCGCACGTGGCCGGGACGGCGCTGGACCACGGGCGCTTCACCGTGGCCTGGGGCTGCGTCGGCATCGCCGAGTCCTGCCTCGACCACACCGCCACCCACGTCGGCACCCGGACCCAGGGCGGGGCGCGGCTGGCCGACCACGACGCCGTGCGCGCCCTGCTCGGCCGCTGCCTGGCCGAGGCTCGGGCGGCCCGCGCGGTCTGCGCCCACGCCGCCGCCCTGCGCGAGCGCGGCGAACCCGCCGCCATCGCCGAGACCGTGCTGGCCAAGTACACCGCCTCCCGGGCGGCCACCGCCGTGAGCGAACACGCCGTGCGCCTGCACGGCTCGGCCGGGATCGCCCCGGACAGCACCGTCGGCCGCCTGCACCGCGACGCGGTGGTCATGCGGATCATCGAGGGCCCGGACGAGGTCGCCGAGCGCCACCTCGGCGACCACGCCCTGCGGCGCCGCCGCTGACCCGGCGTCCCCGCCGGGACCTGCCCGTGGCGCACACCGCCGAACGGGTGTCGTTCACGCCCGCCGATCGGTGGACCCGAACGGAGTTCCTGGTGCGCAGCGGTAGCGCCGTTCACCCTTTCTGATGGTCTTTGATTGGGTTCCCTGAGCGGTGCCCGGGGTCTGGCATAGTTCCCAAGCGGCATCGTAAGGCAGCCGCGACAATGGGGAGCAAATATGCGCAGTGAGGCGTTGGACCGGGTCGAGCTCATCTTCACGCTCTTCGATTCGAATGGCAACGGGTACATTGAGGCCGACGATTTCGAACTGACGGCGGAACGTGTCGTCGAGGCCGCGCCCCGGGCGAGCGGAGCGGCGAAGAACGCGATGGTCGCCGCCTACCGGAAGCACTGGTCGATCCTGGAAGCGGAATTGGACGCCGACCGGGACGGCCGGGTCAGCATGGAGGAGTACTGCTCCTGCGTCCTGTCCCCGGAGCGCTTCGACGACACGCTCACCGACTTCGCCGAGTCGCTCGCCGCGCTCGCCGACCCCGACGAGGACGGGCTCATCCACCGCCCGGACTTCGTGGCGCTGATGACGGCGATCGGCTTCGAGTTCGACAACATCAACACCCTCTTCGACGCCCTGGAGCCCACCGAGGACGACCAGGTCCGCGTGCTCGCCTGGGTGGAGAGCATCAAGGACTACTACAGCCCGGACAAGGCCGGGATCGTGGGCGACCACCTGGTCCCCACCCCCGCCTGACCGCCCCTCCGGGGCGCGCGCGGCGCGCCCCGGCCGTTCGGTGCGAAGGAGCACGGTGGAATCGACTGTCGGACTCGCTGTCGGCCGGGGGACCGGGCCGGAACTCGCGCGGGTGTTCGAACGGACCCTGACCGCCCTCGGCGAGTTGTTCTCGACCAGTTTCACCATCACCCGTTCCCCCCGGCTCTACCATTCCTACAACTCGTTGAAAACCCTCGACGCCGATCAGATCCGGTCGATCACGCGGGACGACGCCCGGCACTACGAGGAATTCTGCCGGGCCCAAGCGGAACTCGGGGTTTCCGCCGTATTCCGCACGGCGATCAACGCGCAATCCCTCTACCTCGTCCGCGAGCACCTGCGGGCGGTGAAGGTCGACGTCATCGAATCACCCGGTGCGACGCTGCTGCTGGTCCGCGACGAGGCCCAAGGCTTCTACACCGGGGAGAACACCCATTCCCCCGGTGCGGTGACCCGGACGATGGCCTTCACCGAGGACGTCACCGACGAGGTGATCGCCTTCGCGGTGCGGCGGGCCCGGCAGCAGTGGCCGGACACCGGGGCCGACCAGGTCGTCATGGCCTACAAGTTCCACCTGCTCGACGGCGCGCTCGGCGAGTGGGTCGCGCGCAGCGCCGCCCGCCACGGGGTGCGGATCGCGCTGGGCCAGCCGGACACGGTCAACCGCAACCTCATCGAACACGGCCTCTCGCCGCGGATGATGATCATCGGCGGCAACGAGTGGGCGGACGTGATGCACCCGTTCCTGCTCGACCGGTTCGGCTCCGAGCGCCAGGAGAACCGCTTCACCGAGAACATCCACCTGTGCCCCGAGGTGCGCGGGCTGGTCGAGTACCAGACGGTGCACGGCTCCGCCGACGACATCGAGGGCCGCGACGTGGTCAACCCGGTGGCGACGGTGCGGGCCGCGGCGGCGATCGCGGAACGGCACGGCTCCTGCGCGGGCGCGGTCGCCGCGGTGGAGCGCGCCCTCGACTCCGTGCTGACCCGGGGCACCCGCACCCCGGACCTCGGCGGCACGCACTCGACCACATCGGTGGTCGACGCCCTGCTCGCCGAGTTGGGCACGCCCACCCGAGCCGGGGAACCCGTGCTGGCGGCGGAATCGTGACCGGTCGGGAACGCGCGGCGCTCCTGGTGATCGACCTGCAACACGACTTCTGCACCGGTCCGGTCGTCGCGGCGCGGTTCGGCGGCGACACCGCGAAGCTGGACGCCGTCACCGCGAACGCGGCCCGCGCAGTCGACGTGGCCAGGGCGCACGGGGTGGAGGTCGTGTTCGTCCGGTTCCTCGGCGACCTCGAACACCAGGGGCCGAGCTGGCGGCGGCGCGACCAGGCGCTGGGCAAGCAGCCGAAGTGCCTCGACGGTTCCCGGGGCGCGGAGTTCCACCGGGTCTCGCCCGCGCCCGGCGAACGCGTCTTCACCAAGCGGGCCTGCTTCGACGCGTTCCTCAGCGACGGCTTCGCCGGGTACCTCGACCACCGGGGCTTCGACCGCCTGGTGTTCGCGGGCGTCTACGCCGACGTGTGCGTCGACTCGACCGCGCGGACGGCCTTCCAGAAGGGGTTCCACATCACCGTGCTGGCGGATTGCACCACCAGCCTGCACGGGTCCGATGAGGAGGTCCTGCGCTTCATGGGCGCGCTGTACGGCGCCCGCGTGACAACCCTTGCCGAGGAGGAGAACGCGTGGTCGACGTCCAGCCAGGAGCGGCCGGAGTGGAACGCGGCGTCGGCCTGACCGCGCTGCTGGTCGCCGCGGCCCGCGCCATCGAGACCCACCGGCACGACTCCCTGGTCCAGGACCACTACGCCGAGCACTTCGTGCGCGCGGCACCGGTGTCCGCCGGGTGGCCGACGCGGATCGAGGACGCGCCCGACGGCGACGCCAGCCCGCTGTGGGGTCGGCTGGCGCGCTACTTCGGCCTGCGCACCAGGGTTTTCGACGACCACCTGCTCCGGTCCGCCCGCGCGGGCGCCCACCAGGTCGTGCTGCTCGGCGCCGGGCTCGACTCCCGGGCCTTCCGCCTGGACTGGCCCCCGGGCTGCGTCGTCTACGAGGTCGACCGGGACGAGGTGCTGGCCTTCAAGCACCGGGTGCTCGACGGCGTGGGCGCCACGCCCCCGGTCACCCGCAGGCCGATCGCCGCCGACCTCCGGGACGAGTGGGCGGGCGCCCTGCTCGACGCCGGTTACGACCCCACCGCCCGCAGCACCTGGTTGGCCGAGGGCCTGCTGCTCTACCTCCCGGCGGGGGCGGAGAAGCGGCTCGTCGACACTGTGGACAGCCTGGTCACCCCGGGCAGCGACCTGGCCTACGAGGTCAAGGTCGGTGTGGAACCGGAGAAGGTGCGGGACAACCCGGTCTACGCCACCACGCGGCAGCAGATCGGCATCGACCTGCTCGGGCTGTTCGACGGCGAACCCCGCCCCGACTCGGCGGCCGACCTCGGCGCCCGGGGGTGGTCGACCACCACCCGCACCCCCTTCCACTCCACCCGCCTGCTCGGCCGCGGCCCCGAACCGGAGCCGGACGACGCGCTGGCGGCGAACCGGTGGGTGTTCGCCACCAAGCCGTGAACGCGCCCCGACCAGTGGGGCCGGGCTCAGTACGGCTGGGCCTGGGCGCGGAAGGTCTCCGCCACCGCGCCCGCGTCCTGCGGGAAGGACACCCGGTCGGCCACGCCGTCGGAGGTGTAGCGCTGGGCGGGGGCGGCGGCGAGCTTGTCCAGCCACACCGTGGAGGCGAACTCGGCCTCCTTGCCGGTGGCGGCCTGGGACCGGATGCGCGGGATGCGCACCGGGTCGAAGTCGCCGGAGTAGGGCGACGGGGCGGGGTTGGCGCCCACCAGCAACGCCCCCCGGTAGTGGTACTCGGCGCCGTCGGAGTGCCCGTTGACGGCCAGGCCCGCCTCGCGGGGGTGGATGCCGAAGGGCAGCGCGATGACCTCCGGCGCCCCGCCCGCCGCGCGGATGGCCTGGTCGCCGCGGGCGATGTCCTGCTGGGCGGCCAGCGGGCCCGCGGTGCGCAGGTTCGAGTGGGTCAGGGTGTGGTTGCCGACCTCCATGCCGTGCGCGCGCAGCCACGGGATCGTGCGCAGGCCGCCGGGGTCGGCGAAGGGGTCGGCGTTGACGAAGAAGCTGCCCACCGCGCGGAAGGCGGGGTGGGCGGCGGCCACCTCCCGCATGATCGCCACCGCGGTGCCCGGCACCGGATTGCCCTCCGGGGTCAGGGCGAACTGGGAGGGGTCGCCGTCGTCGAAGGTGAGCACGACCGGGTGGGTGCCCGCGGGGATGTCGATCTCGCCCTTGGCGTACTGCGCGGCCGTGACGGTCACGTAGCCCTCGCCCGCCAGGCGTTCCAGTTCGGCGCGGAAGTCCTCGGGGGAGCGGTCGTAGACGCTGTTCGGGTTGGCGATCACGCGGTGGTACATGAGGACCGGCACCTGGCCCAATTCGTTCGCCGAGACCTCCCGCGGCGTGGGCGGCGGCGGGCTCGCGGACGTCGGGGCCACCGGTGCCGCCGAGATGACCGGTGCGCTCGGGGCGGTGGCTTCGGGACTCGCGCAGGCCGCGGCCAGGGCGAGCACGGCCGTGGCGGCGGTCACCCGTCCGGCGGCAGCGAGGTCAGTCATGATCACCTCTCCACGGTCGACCGGTCGCCCGCTCGGCGCAACGCGGGCCACACGAAAGTATGACCTGGGATTACGGCACCGCCGAACGGGGAAAGCCGGGGCGAAACCCGTCAGCGGAGGGATTCTCACGTGGCAACTCAGGCTAGCCGCAGGCGGCGCGTCATACCGCTGCTCATCGGGGCGCTGGTCGTGCTGGCGATCGTGGCGCCGCTGAGCGTCCGGGCGCTGACGGCGTCCGACCCGGTGGTGTCCGGTGTGGACGAGGGCGCCACCGTCACCACCGACGCGGTGCGCCTGCTCAGCGTCAGCGCTCCGGAGGGCCAGGACCTGGCCGACGTCCAGGTGTTCCTCGACGGCGCCCCCGCGCAGACCCGCCGCGACGGCGACCGGCTGCTGCTCGCCGACCCGGCGCTGCCCGACGGTGCGCACAGCGTCTCCGCCCGCGTGCCCGCCAGGATGATGCCCGACCGCGAGGCCACCCGGAGCTTCACCGTCGACGGCACCGCGCCCGTGCTGGAGGTCGACCCGGTGGCGGTCAGCGACCCCCGCAAGCCCTTCACCCTCAAGGGCAAGGCGACCGGCGCCACGGCCGTGACCGCCGACGACAAGACCGTCCCGATCGGCGACGACGGCGCGTTCGCGGTCCAGTTCGACAAGGCCCCCGCCAAGGTGCTGCTGTCCGCCAGGGACGGTGCGGGCAACAGCGCCAAGCAGGACTTCACCGTGCCGGTGCGCCACCCCGGCATGAAGGCGGTCCACATGACCGCGATGGCGTGGACGTCGGACGCCCTGCGCGAACCGGTGCTCCAGTTGGCGCGCGAGGGCCGGATCAACACCATCCAGCTCGACATCAAGGACGAGAGCGGCGAGGTCGGCTACCAGTCGCAGGTGCCGCTGGCCCGCGAGATCGGCGCCACCCGCAGCCACTACGACGCCAAGGCCGTCGTCGACCAACTGCACCAGGCGGGGGTGCGGGTCGTCGGCAGGCTCGTCGCGTTCCGCGACCCGATCCTGGCCAGGGCGTCGTGGACCTCGGGCAAGACCGACCGGGTCGTGCAGACCCACGACGGCAGGCCGTGGTCGGGCGGCTACGGCGACTACGCCTTCACCAACTTCGCCAACCCCGAGGTCGTGGGTTACAACCTGGACCTGGCCACCGAGGCGGCGACCATCGGCTTCGACGACGTCCTCTACGACTACATCCGCCGCCCCGAGGGCGCGCTGGGCCAGATGAAGCTGCCCGGCCTGCAGGGCACCCCGGAGCAGGCCATCGCCGACTTCCTCGCCAAGAGCCGCGACGCCGTGCGCGACCGGGGTGCCTTCCTCGGCGCCTCGGTCTTCGGCATCGCCGCGTCCCGGCCGGGCCCGGTGGCCCAGGACATCCCGCTGATGTCGAAGCACGTCGACTACATCGCCCCGATGGTCTACCCCTCGCACTGGGGTCCCGGTGAGTACGGGGTGGCGCAGCCGGAGTCGCAGCCCTACGACATCACCGCCCGCTCGGTGGCCGAGTTCGTCGCCAAGGCCAAGGCCAAGGACAGCGGCACGCAGGTGATCCCCTGGTTGCAGGCGTTCAGCCTGCGCAAGTCCTACGGCCCGGCCGAGGTCCAGGCGCAGATCAAGGCGGCCCAGGACAGCGGCGCCAGTTCGTTCCTGCTGTGGAACGCGTCCTGCCGCTACGACACCGCGGGCCTGCAACCCGCCACCTGACATACGCGGCGGCATTCGCGAGGGGCGGTGGGCCAAGTGCCCGCCGCCCCTCGCCATGTCCGGGCACGGCTGGGACCACCCCCTGACATGCGCGAATCCAGATGTGTTCTGGGTCATAGGCACCTTGTCTTGCGGAGACGACGTCGTGAATTGGTAACTTAGGCAAGGCTTAGTTAACAACGCGCAAAGGGGGTGCTCGGGTGGGTGGGGAAACTGGGTTGACCGGGAAGGTCGCGGTGGTGACCGGTGCCGCTCGGGGGATCGGCGCCGCCATCGCGGGCGCCCTGGCCCGAGAGGGTGCCACCGTGGCTGCGGTCGACATCGAGGCCGGGGTCGCGGGCGGGGCGGTCGTGCCGTTCGCGGCCGACGTGGCCGACCCGGCGGCGATCGCCCGGGTGGTCGACGAGGTCGAGCGCGACCTGGGGCCGATCGACATCGGGGTCTGCGCGGCCGGGGTGCTGCGACCGGCGTCGGTGTGCGACACCCGGGACGAGGACTGGGCGGCGACGTTCGCGGTCAACGCCACCGGTGTGCTCACCGTGCTGCGCGAGGTGTCCCGGCGCATGGTGCCGCGCGGGCGCGGGGCGCTGGTCACCGTCGGGTCCAACGCCGTCGGCGTGCCGCGCGCCGGGATGGCCGCCTACGCCGCGTCCAAGGCGGCGGCGACGATGCTCACCCGGTGCCTGGGGTTGGAGCTGGCCGGGTCCGGGGTGCGCTGCAACGTCGTCTCGCCGGGGTCGACCGACACCGAGATGCAGCGCGCGCTCTGGACCGGGGGGAACGGTCCCGAGCGGGTCATCGCCGGGGACGCGGAGCGGTTCCGCGTGGGCATCCCGCTCGGCCGCATCGCCGATCCCGACGACATCGCCGACGCCGTGGTGTTCCTGGTGTCCGATCGGGCCCGGCACATCACCATGCAGAACCTGTACGTCGACGGCGGGGCGACCCTGTGCGCCTGATCCTCCGCGGTTCGTAAGTTTCCTCCTCCAGTCCTGCCTCGCCCGGGTGCGCCGGGTGGGAACGTCCGAAGTGGTTTGTTCGCGAAAGGGAATTCCGCGTGTCCGCTGCCGCCCTGGTGCGTCCCCGTCCGGTCCACCGGGCTGCCGACCTGCTGTCCGCCTACCTGCCCGGGTCGTTCTACTACTCCTCGGCCCGCGGCTCGCTGCTCGCCGACGGGGTGCACGCCCCGGTCGACGCCCCGCACGGCACCCGGGCCGCCGCCGCGGCGGCGGCGTTGACGGCGGCGGCCGTGGCCGGGGTCGAGGAACCGGTGGTGGTCGGCGCGATCGGGTTCCGCCCGGACGGTCCGAGCAGCCTGGTCGTCCCCGCGCTCGTCCGCCGGGCCGGTGCCCCCGGGGGCGACGGCCCCACCGGAGCGGCCCGCGTGCCCGCCTGGACGATCACGCCCCGGCCCGAACCGGCGGCCTACACCGCCGCCGTGCGCCGCGCCCTGGACCTGATCGACGACGGCGACCTGGACAAGGTCGTCCTGGGCCGGTGCCTCGACCTGCTCGCCGACACCCCGGTCGCGGTGCCCGCGCTGCTGGCCCGGCTGGTGCGCGCCGACCCCGCCGCGCACGCCTTCGCCGTGGACGTCAGCGCGCCGGGCGACCCGGCCCCGCGCACCCTGCTCGGGGCGAGCCCGGAGCTGCTGGTGTCGCGGCACGGCACCGAGGTGGTGGCCAACCCGCTGGCCGGTTCGCTGCCCAGGGTGGCCGACGAGGACGAGAACCGCAGGCGCCGGGCGGCGCTGCTGGCCTCGGCCAAGGACCGCGCCGAGCACGCGCACGTCGCCGCCGGGGTGGCCGAGGTGCTGGGCCGGTCCTGCGTCGACCTGGACGTGCCCGCCGAGCCGTCGGTGATCGGCACGCCGACGATGTGGCACCTGTCGACCCGCATCACCGGCCGGGTCGCCGACCCGGCCGACCCCGGCTCCTCGGCGCTGGCGCTGGCCGAGGCGCTGCACCCGACGCCCGCCGTGTGCGGGGTGCCGGTGGTCCGCGCCCGGGAGGCCATCGCCGACCTGGAACCGCTGGACCGCGGCCACTTCACCGGGCTGGTGGGCTGGACCGACCTCAACGGCGACGGCGAGTGGGTGGTCACCATCCGCTGCGCCGAGGTGTGCGACCGGTCGGTGCGCCTGTTCGCCGGGGCCGGGGTCGTCGCCGGGTCGGACCCGGCGGCGGAACTGGCCGAGACCGGCGCGAAGTTCCGCACGCTGCTGCGCGCGCTCGGCGCCGAGGACCCGCGATGACCCTCGACCACACCCCGTGGCCCGCGTCGGTCGCCGCGCGCTACCGCGCCGCGGGGCACTGGCGCGGCCAGACCTTCGGCGCGCTGCTGACCGCGCTGGCCGAGGCGCACGGCCCCCGCGTCGCAGTGGTGGGCGAGCGGGACGGGACCACCAGCCGCTGGACCTACGCCGAGTTCGACGACCGCGCGCACCGCATCGCCGCGGGCCTGGTCGACTCCGGCATCCGCCCGGGTGAGCGGGTCGTGGTGCAGTTGCCGAACGTGCCCGAGTTCGCCCCGGTCCTGTTCGGACTGTGGCGGGCCGGTGCCTGGCCGGTGTTCGCGCTGCCCGCCCACCGCCACAGCGAACTGCGCCACTTCGCCGAGCAGAGCGAGGCCGCCGCGATCATCACCGTGGGCGTGCACGAGCGGCACGACCACGCCGCCACCGCGCGCGCCGTGGCCGCCGACGTGGCCTCGGTGCGCCACGTGCACGTGGTCGGCTCCGCCGACTTCGACGACCTGTCCGCCACCGCCCCGCGCGAGCTGCCCGACCCCGACCCGTCGGGGGTGGCGTTCCTGCAACTGTCCGGGGGCAGCACCGGGCTGCCGAAGCTGATCCCGCGCACCCACGACGACTACCTCTACAGCGTCCGCGAAAGCGCCCGCATCTGCGCGCTGACCCCCGACAGCGTCTACTTGGCCGCCCTGCCCGCCGCGCACAACTACCCGCTCAGCTCACCCGGTGTGCTGGGCGCCTGGCACGCGGGGGCGAAGGTCGTGTTCTCGCCGCGCCCGGACGCCGACACCGCGTTCCGGCTCATCGAGCGCGAGGGTGTGACCATCACCGGGGTCGTGCCGCCGCTGGCCGCGGCCTGGGTGCAGACCGCCGCGCGCACCGGGCACGACCTGTCCACGTTGGACGTGCTGCTCGTCGGTGGGGCCAAGTGCGGCCGGGAACTGGCCGAGCGCGTCGGACCCGCCCTGGGGGTGCGGTTGCAGCAGGTGTTCGGCATGGCCGAGGGCCTGGTCTGCTACACCCGCCTGGACGACCCGGCCGAGGTGGTCCTAGGCACCCAGGGCCGCCCGATCTCCCCCGACGACGAGGTCCGCGTGGTCGACCCGGACAACCCGCTGGCGGGCTCGGACGACCTGGTGGCACCGGGGGAGCCCGGGGCGCTGCTGACCCGCGGCCCGTACACGATCCGCGGCTACTACCGCGCGCCGGAGCACAACGCGCTGGCGTTCACCCCGGACGGCTTCTACCGCACCGGGGACCTGGTGCGGCAGACGGAGTCCGGGCACCTGGAGGTCGTCGGCCGGGCCAAGGAGCAGATCAACCGGGGCGGGGAGAAGGTCGCCGCCGAGGAGGTCGAGGACCACCTCATGGCCCACCCCGACGTGCTCGACGCCGCCGTGGTCGCGGTGCCCGACGACTACCTGGGCGAACGCACCTGCGCCTACGTCGTGCCGGTCGCCGGGGCCGCGCCCACCGCGCCCGCGCTGCGCCGGTTCATCCGCGGGCGCGGGGTGGCCGCGTTCAAGGTGCCCGACCTGGTGCAGGTGGTCGAGGCGTTCCCGGTGACCGGGGTCGGCAAGACCAGCAAACGCGAACTGCGGGTGGCCCTGGCCGCCCTCGTGAAGGAGGCGTGACCCGTGTCCCTGCCCGAGATCGGTTCCTACCGGCTGCCCGAGGCGTCCGAACTGCCCGCCGGTCGGGTCGACTGGCGGCCCGACCCGGCGCGCGCGGCGCTGCTGGTGCACGACGCGCAGCGCTACTTCCTCGCCCCGTACCAGGGGGCGCCGCTGCCGGAGGTGGTCGCCAACACCGCCGCCCTGCTGGAGGTGGCCCGCCGCGTCGGGGTCCCGGTGTTCTACACCGCCCAGCCGGGCCGCCAGGCCGACGAGGACCGCGGCCTGCTGCTGGAGTTCTGGGGCGCGGGCATCGGCGCGGTCATCGACGACGACCCGCGCGCCGCGGACATCGTCGACGAACTCGCCCCCCGACCCGGCGACACCGTGCTGGACAAGTGGCGCTACAGCGCGTTCCAGCGCAGCCCGTTCACCGAGCAGCTGGCCGACCTCGGCCGCGACCAGCTCCTGATCACCGGCGTCTACGCGCACATCGGCTGCCAGACCACCGCGGTGGAGGCGTTCATGCGCGACGTGCGCCCGTTCCTGGTCAGCGACGCGGTTGCCGACTTCTCCCGCGAGCACCACGACCGGGCCTGCGAGTACGTCGCGCAGCGCTGCGGCGCCGTCACCACCACCGCCGCCGCGCTCGCCGCGCTGTCGGCGCCGATCCCCGCCGGAGCGCAGCGATGAGCACCCCCGAGACCGCCCTGACCGCCGAGCGGCTGCGCGCCGACGTCGCCGACGTGCTGGGCTGCGACCCGGCCGAGGTGACCCCGGACGTCGACCTGTTCGACCTGGGCCTGGACTCCATGCGCACGATGGCGCTGGTCGAGCGCTGGCGCGCGGCCGGGGCGCCCGCCGTCGAGTTCGCCGACCTGGCCGAGGAACCCCGGTTGGAGCGCTGGACCAGCCTGGTGACCGGGGCGGGCACGTGAGCCGGGTCGACCACCGCCACCGCCACCGCGAGCGCATCGCCGAGGTCCGCGCGGGCACCGCGGCGGAGAAGGTCGGCTACCCGATCCGGGTGCGCACCGCCGAGGTGGTGCGCACCGCCATGGTCGGCACCGGTCTGCTGCGGGTCACCCTGGGCGGCCCGGGGACCGAGGGGTTCGAGGCGCACTCGCCCGACGAGCACGTGAAGGTGCTGTTCCCGGAGCCGGACGGCACCCTGCGCCTGCCCGAGCCCGACGGCGACCTGCTGCGCTGGCCCAAGCCGTCGCCCACCTCCCGCGAGTACACCGTGCGCCGCTACGACCCGGCCACCGGTGAACTGGACCTGGACGTGGCCCTGCACGCCGGGGGACTGGGCGCCGACTGGGCGCGCACCGCCGAACCCGGCGCCGAGGTGCACGTCGCGGGCCCGCCCGGTGGGCTGATCGTCCCGCACACCTACGACCGCTACCTGCTCGCGGGCGACCTCACCGCGCTGCCCGCCATCGCCCGCTGGCTGGAGGAACTGCCCCGCACCGCCCGCGGCTGGGCGTTCGTCGAGGTCGCCGACGCGGGCGAGCGGATCGACCTGCGCGCCCCCGAGGGGTTCGAGGTGCACTGGCTGCACCGCGACGGCGCCGCGCCCGGCACCACCGACCTGCTGGAGCGGGCGGTGCGCGGGATCGACGTGCCCCGGGGCGAACGGATCTACGCCTGGATCGCGGGGGAGGCGGGCTCGATCAAGCCGCTGCGCCGCTGGGTCCGCGACGAACTGGGCCTGGGCAGGGCCGACCACGACATCACCGGCTACTGGAAGCGCGGCGTCGCCGACTTCGACGACGAGGACGACCACCCGCACGACCACCACTGATACCCCCGAAGTACGAGCGAAACCCCGAGGAACCCCATGCCCATCCCCAGAATCACCGGCATCGCCAGCGCGCTGGTGCTCACCATCGGCCTGGCCGCCGGTTGCGGCTCCGGCGACGCCGAGCCCGGCGCGGGCGCGGGCGACACCCGCGTCTTCGCCGCCGACAACGGCCAGATCACCATCCCGGTCGCCCCGAAGCGGGTCGTGGCCACCGGGTACGCCGTCCCGGCCCTGCTGGAGGCCGACGCACCGCTGGTGGGCATCTCCTCCTGGCAGCGGGGGCTGCCGATGATGACCGCCGAGGACCGCGCGAAGTACGACGAGCTGAACAAGGTGGCGGGGGAATCCGCCGCGGAGACCAACTACGAGGCGATCGCCCAGGCCGAACCGGACCTGATCGTCATCGGCGTGCCCAAGCCGGTGCTCGCCGACATCGACCTCAAGCGGCTGGAGGCGGTGGCCCCGGTCGTGGCCATCGGCCCCTCGCTGCCCTCGGCGTGGCGGGACCTCTCGCGCAAGCAGGCCGACGCGGCGGGCGCGCTGGCCACCTTCGACGCCAACCGCGACGCCTACCAGGCCAAGACGAAGGAACTGGCCACCAAGTACGCCTCGGTGCTGCCCGGCCTCAAGCTCGCCCACCTCGGCGCCTACGGCGAGGTCGCCAACGGCAACTTCCAGCGCGAGTTCAATGGCTCCTGGGGCACCAACATCGCCCAGGACCTCGGGGCGAACTACTACGGCCAGGTCAAGGTCAAGGGCGGCGGCTCCAAGGACGTCAGCGAGTACCCGTCGATCGAGGAGCTGCCCGCGGCCTTCGCCGAGGCCGACGCCATCACCTACTCCGTCGCCGCCGACGGTTCGGTACCCAAGCCCGTGCAGTACGTCCTGGACTCCCCGCTGTGGAAAGAGTTGCCCGCGGTGAAGGCGGGCAAGGTCTTCGCGCTGCGCTACACCGAGGCCGCGACCTACCGCTCGGCCATGACCACCGCGGACGCGATCGACCGGGCGTTCGCACCGCTGCTGGCCCCGTGACCGCTGTCCAGGCCGCACCCGCGCGCTCCCGGTCGGGGGCGCGCGGGGTGTGGCTGCTCCTCGCGCTGGCCGTGCTCGCCGCGGTGGCGGTGCTCAGCCTCGCCGTCGGCGCGCACACCATCGCCCCCGCCGGGGTGCTGCGGGCAGTGTTCGAGCCCACCGGCTCCAGCGACGACCTGGTGGTGCGCGACATCCGCGCGCCCCGGGCGCTGCTGGCCGCCGCCGCGGGCGCGGCGCTGGGCGTGGCCGGGGTGCTGGTGCAGGTGCTCTCGCGCAACCCGCTGGCGGAACCGGGAATCCTCGGGGTGAGCACCGGCGCCGGGTTCGCCATCACCATCGGCTCCGCGCTGGGCGCCACCACCGCCGCGACCGGGCAACTGGTGCTGGCCGTGGTCGGGTCGGTGCTGGCGATGGCGCTGGTGTACGCGGTGGGCCACCGCTCGCCGCTGCGGCTGGTGCTCGCCGGGGTCGCGCTGAGCTCGGTGCTGTCCGGGGTGTCGCTCGGGCTGCGGCTGCTGCTGCCCGAGGTGTTCGACGAGTACCGGTTCTGGGTGGTCGGGTCGCTGGCCGGGCGGGAGCAGGCGCCGACGCTGCTGCCCCTGCTGGCCATCGCCGCCGCCCTGCTCGGCGCGCTGCTGCTGAGCAGGCAGCTCAACGCCGTGGCGCTCGGCGAGGCGGTCGCGCACACCCTGGGGGTGAACGTGGCCGGGGTGCGCGCCGGGGCGCTGGTGCTGATCACCGTGCTGGCCGGGGCGGCGACCGCCGTGGCCGGGCCGATCCTGTTCGTCGGGCTGATCGTGCCGCACCTGGCCCGGCGGGTGGCGGGCGGTTCGGTGCCCTGGCTGGTCGCCTTCGCCGCCGTCCTCGGCCCGGTCCTGCTGCTGGTGTCCGACATGGGGGCGCGGGTGCTGCTGCCGGTCGGGGAGGTGCCGGTCGCGATCGTGACCGCGTTCCTCGGCGGGCCGGTGCTCATCTGGGCGGTCCGCCGCTACGGGGCGGCGCCGCTGTGAGCGCCGTCGTCCTGCGTCGCGGCCCGGTGTCCTTCCGGGTCGAGCGCCGCACCCTCGTCTTCACCGCCGCGGCGGTCCTCGTCATCCTGGGGCTGGGGCTGCTCGGCCTCTGCTACGGCGCGGTCTGGGCCAGTCCGGCCAAGGTCTTCGCCGCGCTCTCGGGCTCCAGCGGCGGTTCCAGCGTCGTCATCCGCGACTGGCGGCTGCCCAGGGTGCTCTCCGGGGTGGTCTTCGGGGCCGCGCTCGGCGTGGCCGGGGCGATCTTCCAGGGCATCACCCGAAACCCGCTGGGCAGCCCGGACGTGATCGGGCTGGACTCGGGCGCCTACACCGGGGCGCTGATCGCGCTCACCGTCGCGTCCGGGACCTCCGCGCAGCTCACCACCGGATCGGTTCTGGGCGGCGTGGCGACCGCGACGGCGGTGTACCTGCTCTCGCGCAAGGGCGGGCTGTCCGGGCTGCGGCTGGTCGTGATCGGCATCGCGGTCAACGCCATGCTGACCGCGGTCAACTCCTGGATCGTGCTGCGCGCCGAACTGGAGGTCGCCATCGCCGCGGGCTCCTGGAGCGCGGGCTCGCTCAACGGCGTCGGCTGGGACGACCTGGCGATCCCGTTCGCCGTGCTGGCCGTACTGCTGGTGCTGCTGGCGCTGCGGTCGCAGGCCACCCACCAGTCCGGCCTGGGCGGCGAGGTCGCCGTCACCACCGGCGTCGGCCTGGAGCGGCTGCGGCTGCACCTGGTGCTGATCGGCGTCGGCTGCACCGCCACCGTCACCGCCGTGGCCGGTCCGATCGCGTTCGTGGCGCTGGCCGCCCCGCAGATCGGCAGGCGGCTGGCCGGTGCCCCCGGTGTGCCGCTGCTGCCCGCCGCGCTGACCGGCGCGGCCCTGCTCCAGGGCGGTGACCTGCTCGCGCAGGCGCTGCTCGCCCCCGTCGCCCTGCCGGTCGGCGTGGTCAGCACCGCCATCGGCGGCTGCTACCTGATCTGGCTGCTCACCAAGGAGGTGCGGCGGACGTGACCGCCCGCTTGACCGCGCGGGACCTGACCCTGCGCTACGGCGACCGGGTGGTCTCCACCCGGCTGACGCTGGACGTGCCCGACGGCGCGTTCACCGCCGTCGTCGGCCCCAACGCCTGCGGCAAGTCCACGCTGCTGCGCGCGTTCGTGCGGCTGCTGCGCCCCACCGGGGGCGCCGCCCTGTTCGACGGGCGCGCGGTGGGGGAGTACCCGGGCAAGGAACTGGCGCGGGCACTGGGTTTCCTGCCGCAGGAGCCCGTCGCCCCGGAGGACGTCCGGGTGCGCCAGCTCGTCGCCCGGGGCCGCTTCCCGCACCAGAGCCTACTGTCCACCTGGTCGGTCGCCGACGAGGAGGCCGTCACCGAAGCGATGGAGGCCGCCGGGGTCACCGACCTGGCCGACCGGCCGGTGCACGAGCTGTCGGGCGGTCAGCGGCAACGGGTGTGGGTGGCGCTGGTGCTGGCGCAGCGCACCCCGTACCTGCTGCTCGACGAACCGACGTCGTTCCTCGACATCACCCACCAGTACCAGTTGCTGGAGCTGCTGTCCCGGCTGCGCGACGCGGGCCGCACCGTGATCGCGGTGCTGCACGACATCAACCAGGCCTGCCGCTACGCCGACCACCTCGTCGCCCTGCGCGACGGGCGGGTGGTCGCCGAGGGGCCGCCGTCGCGGGTCGTCGACGCCGCGCTGGTCGACAAGGTCTTCGACCTGCCGTGCGTCGTCGTGCCCGACCCGGTGACCGGCACCCCGATGGTCGTCCCCTCCTTCTGACCTCCCGATCCCAGGAGCACGCGTTGAGCACAGCCCACGCCGACACCACGTCCACGGTGGACCCCGACCTGCCCGGGGCCGCCCTGGAGCTGACCGGCGCCCAGCGGGGCATCTGGGACGCGCAGCGGCTGGAGCCGGACTCGCCGTACTACGTCGTCGGCGACGTGCTGGAGATCAGCGGGGCCGAGCCGGTGGACGTGGCGGCGCTGCGCGCGGCGATCCGCGCCACCACCGAGGAGGCCGACAGCCTGCGGCTGCGCGTGTCCGACACCCCGGACGGCCCGCGCCAGGTGGTCTCCGCCGACCCGGTGCCGCTGCCGGAGGTCATCGACCTGCGCGCCGAGGCCGACCCGGTGGCCGCCGCGCACGCCCTGGTCGCCGCCGAGCGCGACCGGGTGGCCAAGGCGTGCCGGGGGATGGTGGACCGCCCGCTGTTCTCCCACACCGTGCTGCGCCTGACCGACCGGGAGGTGTGGTTCACCCAGCTCGGGCACCACCTGGTGTTCGACGGCTACACCGCGGCGATGCTGGCCCGCCGCGCCGCCGCGCACTACACCGCCCTGGTGCGCGGCGAGCAGCCGCCGCCCCCGACCTTCGGCCGGTTCGCCGACGTGGTCGCCGCCGACCTGGCCTACCGGGGCAGTGCCCGCGCCGAGCGGGACCGGGCCTACTGGCGGGAGCGGTTCACCCCGCTGCCCGACCTCGACGACGGCACCGGGGCGACCGGCCTGCCCGAGCGCACCGTCACCGCCCGCGCGGTGCTGGACGCGGCGGACCTGGCCCGGTTGAAGGCGGTCGCGGAGGGGGTCGGCGCGACCTGGGGGGAGGCGCTGATCGCCTGCTACGCGGCGTTCCTGCACCGGGTGCTGGGGCAGGCCGACGTGGTGTTCGCGCTGCCGCTGATGTGCCGGGTCGGGTCGGCGCTGCGCACCCCGGCCATGGCGGTCAACGTGCTGCCGCTGCGGGTCGCGGTGTCCGGCGGCGACGGGCTGCCCGAGCTGACCGCGCGGGTGGCGGCGGCGATGCGGGAGATGCGCGCGCACCAGCGCTACCGGGGCGAGGACCTGCCCAGGGACCTGGCCGTCGCCGGGGCGGGGGCGCTGCTGCACGGGCGCGGGGTGAACCTCAAGGCGTTCGACCTCGCCCTGGACTTCGCCGGGGCCACCGGGGTCATGCGCAACGTCGCGGGCGGCCCGCCGGAGGACATGGGGCTGAGCGTGCTGCCGACCGGGGACGGCGGGCTGCTGCTCGGCTTCGAGGTCGACGCCCGCACCCACGACCAGGCCGGGGTCGACCGCAGGCTCGACGCCCTGCGCGCGCTGATCACCGCGCTGACCGACCCGGCAGCCCCCGCCGTCGGCCGGGTGGACCTGGTCGCCCCCGAGGACCGCGCGCACCTGCTGGCGGAGTGGCGCACCGCGCCCGCGCCCGGTACCCCGCTCGACGTGCCCGCCCTGCTGGCCGGTCTGACCGACCGGGGCGGGGAGACCGCGCTGGTGTGCGGGGCGGAGCGGCTGGCTACGGCCGAACTCGTAGCCCGGGTGCACCGCCTGGCGCGGCTGCTGCGGACGCGTGGCGTCGGCGCCGACGACGTGGTGGCGCTGCCGCTGACCCGCTCGGTCGACCTGGTCGTGGCGCTGCTGGCGGTCCTCGACGCGGGGGCCGCCTTCCTGCCGCTGGACGCCGAGCACCCCGCCGAGCGGCTGCGCGCCACGACCACCGAGGCCGGGGCGGTGCTCGCGCTCGCCGAGGCGGCCACCGCCGACGCCGTGCCCGCCGGGGTGCCGCACCTGCTGCTGGACGCACCGGAGGTCCGCGCGGAACTGGCGGGCTTGCCCGACTCCCCACTGTCCACTGAGGAACTGTCGGCGCCCCGGCACCCCGACCACCTCGCGTACGTCATCTTCACCTCCGGGTCCACCGGAACTCCCAAGGGCGTGCTGGGGCGCGTCGGCGGCCTCGCGTCGCTGGTGCACCACCACCGCTCGACCACCGTCGCGGAGGCCGAGCGCAGCGCGGGAAGGCGGCTGCGGGCCGCGCACACCTACTCCTTCGCCTTCGACTCCGCGCTCGACCAACTGCTGTGGCTGCTGTGCGGGCACGAACTGAACCTCTACCCGGCCGACCTCGCCCGCGACGCGGAAGCCCTGCTGACCGCGTTCACCCGCGACCGCATCGATGTCGTCGACACCACCCCGTCGATGGCCGCGCCCCTGGTCGAGGCGGGCCTGCTCGACGGCGCGCACCGCCCGACCCTGCTCATCCTCGGCGGCGAGGCCGCCCCGCCCGCGCTCTGGCGCCGGGTGGCCGAATCCGGGGTTCCCGCCCGCAACCTCTACGGCCCCACCGAGGCCACTGTGGACAGCGTGGGCGCCCGGATCGACGGCGGTGCCCCCACGATCGGCTTCCCGGTCCCCGGAACGCGCGCCTACCTGCTGGACAACGCGCTGCGCCCGGTCCAGCCCGACAGCCCCGGTGAGCTGTACCTGGCGGGACCGCACCTGGCCCGTGGCTACCTCGGCCGACCGGGGGCCACCGCGGAGCGGTTCCTCGCCGACCCGTTCGGCGACCCCGGCGACCGGATGTACCGCACCGGCGACCTGGCCCGCTGGGTGCCCGGTCGGGGGCTGGAATACCTGGGCCGCCGTGACGGGCAGGTCAAGGTCCGCGGCCACCGGGTGGAACTCGGCGAGGTCGAGGCCGCCCTGGGCGCGCTGCCCGGGGTCGGCGCCGCTGCCGCCGCCGTCCGCACCGACACCGGCACCGCCCGGCTCGTCGGTTACGTCGTGCCCGCCGCGGGTGCCACCCCCAGCCCGGACGGGGTGCGCGCGGCGCTGGCCGACCGCGTCCCCGACCACCTGGTGCCCTCGGCGGTCGTGGTGCTGGACGCGCTGCCGGTGACCACCAACGGCAAGCTCGACCGCGCCGCCCTGCCCGCGCCCCGGACCTCGGGCGCGGGCCGCGCCCCGGGCACCGAGCGGGAGCGGCTGCTGTGCGCGACCGTCGCCGAGGTGATGGGGGTCGACCGGGTCGGCCCGGACGACGACTTCTTCGCCCTCGGCGGCGACAGCATCACCGCCATCAGCGTCAGCAGTCGGTTGCGCGCCCACGGCCTGGACCTGCGCCCCCGCGACCTGCTCGCCCGTGGCAGCTTCGCCGCCCTGGCCGCCGCCGGGCGCGACCTGCGCGCTGCCGAGCCTGCGGACCCCGCCGAGGCCGACGACCCGACCGGGTCGGTGCCCGCGCCGCCCATCGTGCGCGCCCTGCTCGACGGGAACCCCGACCTGACCGCCATCGCCGGGTACGCCCAGTGGACGGTGGTCGACCTCGACGGCCCCCTGCCCCTGGACCGCCTCGTCCACGGTGTCGGCGTGCTCCTCGACCACCACGACGCCCTGCGCCTGCGGGTGTCGCCCGAGGGTGAGCTGGTCGTGGCGCCGCGCGGGTCGGTGCTCGCCGACCGCGTTGTCAGCGAGTCCACCGTGGACAGTGCAGCCGAGGTTGCTCGCGCGGCAGCCGCGTCCCTCGACCCGGTCTCCGGTGACCTGGTGCGGGTCGTCCTGCTGCGCGACCCGGACCGGCTGGTGGTCGTCGTCCACCACCTCGCCGTGGACGGCGTGTCCTGGCGCGTGCTGCTGCCCGACCTGCGTGCCGCGTGCACCGGCGGGTCCCCGGCCCCGGTCGGCACCTCGTGGCGCCGCCACGCCCACCGGCTCGCCGAGCAGGGCGCCACCGGCGCCCGCCGCACCGAGGTCGAACACTGGCGGCCCGCCCGCGACGACTTCCGCCTGGGCGCCCGCCCGCTGGACCAGGCCCTCGACACCACCGCCACCGCCCACCGCAGCACCACGCTCGCCTCACCCGAGGCCAGCACCGCCGTGCTCACCTCCCTGCCCACGGCCTACCGCGCGGGCGCCGATGAGGTGCTGCTGGCCGCGCTGGTCCTGGCCCTGCGGCTCTGGCGCGACGAGCAGCGCGACGCGGTCACCGTCACCGTGGAGGGCCACGGCCGCGACCAGGCCGGGCTCGACCTGTCCCGCACCGTCGGCTGGTTCACCGCCGAACACCCCCTGCGCCTCCCCGCCGACGCCGTCCGCGCCGACGCCGACCTGGCCGACGCGCTCGCGGGCGGCGACGCCACCGGCCGGTTGGTGCGCGCGGTCAAGGAGGCCAAGCGCGCCGTCCCAGACAGCGGCACCGGGTACGGCGTGCTGCGCCACCTCGACCCGGAGACCCGCGCCGGGTTCGCCACCCCGCCGCCGGACGTCCTGCTCAACTACCTGGGCCGCTTCGCCCCGCTGCCCGGGTGGCGGCTGCCCGAGGACGACCCGTTCGCCGTCGTCGAACCCCCGGCGAAGGCGCTGGAACAGGTCCTCGCGCTCAACTGCTTCGTCCGCGAGGACACCACCCCCCGCATCGCCGTCGAGTGGACCGCCGCCGGGTTGGTGCTCACCCCGGCGGAACTGGCTGGGTTGCGGCGGGCGTGGGATACCGCGCTGGCCGCCCTCGCCGCGCACGCCGACCGCATCGGACCCGACGGCGGCGGCCTCACCCCGTCCGACCTGCCGCTGGTCGACCTCGACCAGGACACCATCGACGCCCTGGAGCGGCGCGGTCGGGTGCTCGACGTCCTGCCCGCCACCCCGTTGCAGGTGGGCCTGTCATTCCACACCCTCCTGCGCGCGGACCAGGACACCGACGTCTACGTGGTGCAGGCGATGACCCTGCTGCGCGGTGCCCTCGACCCCGACCGGATGCGCGCGGCAACCGGGGAACTGCTGCGCAGGCACCCCGCGCTGCGCGTCCACCTGCACACCACCGCCACCGGCGAGGTCGTCCAGGTCATCCCGGCCGGGACCACCCTCGACTGGCGCCACGCCGACCTGTCCGGGCACACCGCAGACGACCGCGACCGCCTGCTGGCCGAGCACTGCCGCGCCGACCTGGACCGCCCCTTCGACCCCGCGACCCCGCCGCTGGTGCGCTTCCTGCTGTGCACCCTCGGCCCCGACGAGCACCGCTTGGTCATCACCAACCACCACGCGCTGCTCGACGGCTGGTCCATGCCCCTGGTCGGGCGCACCCTGCTGGCCACCTACGCCGAACTCGGCGGCGGCCCACCCGCGCCGACCGCCCCCGCCCTGACCGACCACCACCGCCTGCTGGCGGGCCGCGACCACGCCGCCGGGCTCGACGCCTGGCGCACCGCCCTGGCCGGGCTCGACGGCGGAACCCACCTGGCCCCCGCCGCCGCGGTGTCCACAGTGGCCCGACCGGAACGCGTGACGGTCAACCTGGGCCGCGACTTCAGCGACCGGCTCCGCGGCTTCGCCCGTGGTCGCGGCGTCACCGCCACCACAGTTTTCCAAGCCGCGTGGGGGGTGTTGCTCGGCAGGCTCACCGGCCGCCGCGACGTGGTGTTCGGCTGCCCGGTCTCCGGCAGGCCCGCCGAACTCGACGGCGTCGAACGGGTCATCGGCCAACTGGGCAACACCATTCCCGTACGGGTCCGCACCGATCTCGCCGAAACCGCCGCCGCCCTGCTCGACCGGGTGCACACCGACAGCGTTGCCCTCGCCGAGCACCACCACGTCGGGCTGCCGGACGTGCAGCGCGCCGCCGGTCTCGGCGAGCTGTTCGACACCATGCTGGTGATGGAGAACTTCCCGCTCTCCAGCCGCGACCGCACCACCCTGGCCCCCGGCCTGGACCTGGTCGGCGTGGACATCACCGACGCCACGCACTACCCGCTGACCGTCATCGTCATCCCCGGCGAAGAGATCGTGGTGGGCTTGGGCTATCAACCGCAGGCCTTCGACGAGGACACCGTGCGGGGCTACGGCCGCTGGCTGCGCACCCTGCTGGAGGAGATCGTCACCGACCCGGACCGCCCGGTGGCCCGGCTGCGCGCCCTCGACCCGGCCGAGCACCACGCGCTGCTGGCGCTGGGCGAGGGCGCCGAGCCGAGCAGGCCCGTGGGCGGCTGCCTGGAGGAGTTCGGCCGGTGGGTGCGCGAAACCCCGGACGCCGACGCCGTGGTCTGCCGCGACCGCACCCTGTCCTACGCCGAACTCGACCGCCGGGCCAACCGCCTCGCCCACGCCCTGCGCGAGCGCGGGGTGCGCCCGCAGGACCCGGTGGCCGTCCTGCTCGGCCGGGACGTGGAGCTGGTCGTGGCCCTGTTCGGCGTGTTCAAGGCCGGGGCGGTGCACGTCCCGATGGACCCGACCTACCCGGCCGACCGGCTGGCCTACATGCTCGCCGACATCGCGCCCGCCGCCGTGGTGGCCACCCCGGACTCCCTCGCCTTGGCCGTCGATATCCCGGTCCTCGACCCCACCGCCGTGGCTGGACCATCCACTTGGGACGAAGACCCGATCGAGGCGCGGCAGGGGATCAGCGACGACTCGATCGCCTACGTCATCTACACCTCCGGCACCACCGGCAGGCCCAAGGGCGTCGCCGTGGCGCACCGGGGCCTGCCCAGCCTGGTCACCCTCCAGGAGGACGTGGTCGGCATCGGCGAGCGCGAGCGCTACCTGCACTTCGCCTCGATCGGCTTCGACGTGGCGTTCTGGCAGTTCATGCTGCCGCTGCTCTCCGGCGGCGCCTCGGTCATCGCCCCGGAGGAGGTGCGCGTGCCCGGCGACGAGCTGCTGGACTACATCACCGAACACCGAGTGACCGGGGTGAACCTGCTGCCGTCGTTCCTGGCCGCCATGCCGGACGACCGCGAGGTGGACCGCGACCTGTTCTTCGTCGTCGGCGCCGAACGCCTCGACCCCGAGCTGGCCCGCCGCTGGGGTGACCGCCGGGCGCTGTTCAACGCCTACGGCCCCACCGAGGTGACCATCAACTCCGTTACCTGGACCTACCGGCCCGACGACCCCGGCCCGCTGCCCATCGGCCGCCCCGACCCGCACGTGCGCGCCCACGTCCTGGACGCGGGCCTGCTCCCGGTGGGCGTCGGGGTGACCGGTGAGCTGTACCTGGCGGGACCCAAGCTCGCCCAGGGGTACGTCAACCGCGCCGCGCTCACCGCAGAGCGGTTCGTCGCCGACCCTTACGGCCCGCCGGGGGAGCGGATGTACCGCACCGGCGACCTGGTGCGCTGGCGCCCCGACGGGCAACTGGTGTTCCTCGGCCGCGCCGACCACCAGGTCAAGCTGCGCGGGTTCCGCATCGAGCTGTCCGAGGTCGAGACCGTCCTGAGCCGCCACCCCGGGGTGCGCGCCTGCGCCGTGCTGGTGCGCGGGGACCGGCTCGTCGGGTACGTCGTGCCCACCGACGGCGCCGACCCCGATCCGGCGTCGCTGCGCGCGCACCTGGGCGCCGACCTGCCCGACCACATGGTGCCCACCGCTTTTGTCCTCCTGGACCGGCTGCCGCTCGGCCCCACCGGCAAGCTCGACCGCGACGCCCTGCCCGCCCCCGCCGCGCACACCGCCGCCGAGGACCGGGCGCCGACCACCCCGACCGAGGCCGCGCTGCTGGCGGTGTTCCGCGAGGTGCTGGGCGACGTGCGCCTGGACGACTCGTTCCTCGACGTCGGCGGCGACAGCATCGTCTCGCTGCGGGTGGTGTCCCGAGCCCGCCGCGCCGGGCTCACCCTGACCGCCCGCGACGTGTTCGAGGGCGGCACCATCGCCGGGATCGCCGCCCGCTGCGGAACCGATGAGTCCACAGAGGACGTACCGGCGGTGGGTGACGCGCCGCTGACACCCGTCATGCGGGACCTGGTGAGCCGTGGCCGGGCGGACTCCTTCTGCCAGTGGGTGCAGGTGTGCGTCCCCCCGGGCGACGAAACCACCTGGCGCGCGGTGCTCGACGCGGTCCTGGCCCGCCACGACGCGCTGCGCGGCCACCTCGCCGACACCGACGACGGCCCGGTGCTGCGCATCCCCGAGGCGGGCGCGGTGACCGCCGCCGACGTCCTCGCCGCCGTCCCCGCCGCCGCAGATCCGGGCGCGCAGGCGGAGACGCACATCACCCGCCTGCGCGCCGCCATGGACCCGCGCACCGGGCCGCTGCTGCGCGCGGTGTGGATCGACGCCGGTCCCGCCCTGGGCAGGCTCGTCCTGGTGGCGCACCACCTGGTGGTCGACGCCGTGTCCTGGCGGGTGCTGCTCGACGACCTCGCCCACGCCCACTCCGGCGCCGACCTGCCCCGCTCCGGCCTGCCCCTGCTGGCCTGGGCGGAGGCCCTGCGCGCCGCCGCACCGGCCCGGGAGGTCGAGCGGGAGCACTGGCGCCGCGTCGCAGCCGCCCCGCCCGCCCCGCTCTCGGGAACCGTGCTCGACCCGGTCCGCGACACCGCCGCCACCGCCGTGCACCACCAGGTCCGCATCGACCCCGACACCACCCGTGCCGCGACCGCCACCCTGCCCGCCGCCTACCGCACCACCCCGGACGCGGTGCTGCTCACCGCGCTGGCCAGGGCTGTCGCCGTCTGGCGCGGCACCACCCCGGACCTGCTGGTCGCCCTGGAGGGCCACGGCCGCCCCGCGCACCGCCCCGACTTCTCCGGCCCCGTCGACCTGGCGCAGACCGTCGGCTGGTTCACCGCCGTGCACCCCGCCCGCATCACCCCGCCCCCGGGCACCGCGCCCGCCCTGCGCGCGGTGCGCGACCACCTGCGCGCCGCGGGCGACGGCCTCGGGTACGGCATCCTCGGCGGCGACCTGGTCCGCCACCCCGACGTGAGCTGGAACCACCTGGGCCGCTTCCCCGCCGCACCGACGGGGGAAACCGCCTGGCAGCCCCCGCCGGGCGCCGACCCGCTCGGCTCCGGCGGCGACGAACTCCCGCTCCCGTACCCGCTCATGGTCAACGCCCTGATCCGCGACGACGGCGACGGCGAAGCGCTTGGTGTCCGCTTCACCTGGCCCGCCGCCCTGTTCACCCCGGCCGAGATCACCGACCTGGGCGAACACTTCACCCGCGAACTGACCCACCTCACCGCCGGGTTCCCCGACGGCCAGGTCCTCCCGCTGACGCCGATGCAGGAACTGATGCTCGACCAGGCCCGCTCCCCGCACGGCGACCCCTACACCGCGCAGGCCGCATTCACCCTGCGCGGCGACCTGGACCTGACCGCCCTGCGGGCCGCGGGCGCGGAACTGCTCGCCAGGCACCCCAACCTGGGCGCGGTGTTCCCACCCGCCCACGCGGTGCAGGTTCTACCCACCCGCCCCGAACCCGGGTTCCGAGTCCGCGACGTCACCGACGCCGACGTGGACGCGGCGCTGGCCGAGGACCTGGCCGAACCGTTCGACCTCGCCGCCGGGCCGCCCCTGCGGCTCACCGTGCTGCGCCGTGGGGACAGCCGCGCCGACCTGGTGCTGACCAGCCACCACGTCCTCTCCGACGGCTGGTCCGCCCCGCGCATCCTCACCGAGCTGTTCGCCCACTACAGCGGCACCGCCCTCCCGGAGCCGGTCCCGTTCTCCCGGCACACCCGGTGGCTGGCCGCCCGCGACCACGCGGTGGACCTGCGCGCCTGGCAGGTCGAACTGGCCGACCTGCCCGAGGGCGACCACCTCCTGCGCGGCAGACCCGCCCCCGTCGCCCCGGCCGACCCGGTCCTGTTCGACGTCCCCGCACCGGTCGTCGGCGCGCTGTCCACCGCCGCCACCGGCCGCGGGCTCACCGCCAACACCCTGCTGCAAGGGGCGTGGGCGGCGGTCCTCGCCACCCGCTCGGGCCGCCGCGACGTCAGCTTCGGCACCATGGTCGCCTGCCGACCGGCCGAGGTGGACGGGGTGGAGGACATCATCGGCCTGCTCGCCAACACCGTCCCGGTGCGCGCCCACCTCACCGGCACCACCGCGGCGGCACTGGCCGACCTCCAGGCCCGGCAGCAGGCGCTGGTGGAGCACCAGCACCTCGGCCTCGCCGAACTGACCGCCCTCACCGGCCGCGCCCGCCTCTTCGACAGCCTGGTGGTCTTCGAGAACTACCCGGTCGACCCGGCGCGGCTGCGCGAACCGGCCCCCGGGCTGCTCGTCACCGGCACCCGGTTCCGCGAGCGCACCCACCACCCGCTCACCCTCACCGTCGTCCCCACCGGCGCCGGGTGGACCGGGGTCCTCGCCCCGCAGGCAGGCATCTTCGACCCCGGCGAGGTCGACGCCCTCGCCGCCGACCTGCTCCGAGCCCTGCGCGCACTGCCCGCCCTGCTCGACGCGGACGTGGAGCGCCTGCTGGGGGAGATCTCGTGAGCGGGCGCACGGCGTCTGCCGCACCGGCCGTGGAGGCGCCCCGGTGGCGGGCCGCCTTCGTGGTGGTGCCGGGCACCTCCCTGGCCGCCATCGCCGTCTCGGTCGTCCTGGACGTGCTGTCCGACCTGCTCGGCAGGGACATCGATCGAATGCTGGGGGAGTTGTCATGAGTGAGCGCACGGCACCGGCTGCGCCGGTGGTGGACGCGGCGCTGTGGCGGACCGCTTTTGTGGTGGTGTCGGGCATCTTTGAGGCTGCCACCGC
>NZ_AYXG01000028.1 GCF_000564855.1 Actinokineospora spheciospongiae | reverse complement strand
CGGCGCGGTCGACCGGGGTCGTCGGCGCGGCCATGTCAGCCCGCGAACGCCTTGTTCAGGGCGGCGTTCGCGTCGGAGGTCGCCGCGTCGATGTCCTTCGCGCCGGTCAGGTAGGCGGTCAGCATGTCCTTGAGCGGGTTCTGGCCCGCCTCGATGGCCGCCCAGCCCGGGGTGGCCGGGACGGACCGGCCGTTCTTGGACGCCTTGGCCATCGCCGCGTTCACCGGGTCGGCGTCGAGGGCGGAGGTGTCGGAGGAGGTGCCGGGGATCATGCCCGCCTTGGCGAAGTCGGCCTGGTACTTCGCGCTCGCCATGAGCTTGAGGTAGTCCTTGGCCAGGTCCTGGTTCGCGCTCTTGGCCGGGATCGCCAGGTTGGAGCCGCCCTGGAACACCGGGGCGGTCTTGCCCGCGTCCTTCGACGGGATGGGGAACGCCGAGGTCTTCGCGGTCAGGGTGGGGTCGGACTTGGCCGCGGTGGCCACCTCCCACGGCAGGCCGACGAACATGGCGACCTTGCCCCCGCCGTAGATGCCCGCCTGCTCCGGGGTCTGCTCGTCGGCGTCCTTCGGGGCCTTGGTGCCCGAAGCCTCGGTGAGCTGCTTGTAGAACTCCAGGCCCGCCTTGGCCTGCGGGGAGTCCAGGGAGGCGGTGAACTTCGTGCCGTCCTGCTTCGCGATGTCGCCGCCCTCGTCGTAGATGAACGACAGCAGGCTGTACCAGTTCTGGCCGGGCAGGTAGAGGGCCTGGAAGTCGGGGTCGGAGCCGAACGTGGCGCGCAGCTTGGCGATGGCGTCGAGCCACTCCTGCCGCGAGGTCGGGGCAGCGGTGATGCCCGCCTGCTCGAACATGTCCTTGCGGTAGAGCACCTCGCGGTTGGCCGCGTAGAACGGGATCGCGTACTGCTTGCCGTCCCAGGAGCCGGAGGCCTTGAGGCTGGCCAGCCACTGGTCACCGCTGAGCGCGCCCGCGTCGGCGGTCAGGTCGGTCAGCACCTCCGCGGCGGCGAACTTCGGCGCCTGGGTGTTGCCGATCTCGATCACGTCCGGCGCGTCGTTGCCCGACAGGGCGGTGGTCAGCTTGTCCTGGATGCCGTTCCACTGCTGGATCTCGTACTTGACGGTCACCTCGGGGTGCGCCGCCTCGAACTCCTTGTGCAGCGCGTCGGTCAGCGTGGTCGGCGCCGAGCCGTTCATCAGCCACACCGTCACCGTCCGGGGCCCGGACTGCGCGGCCTCCCCGCTCCCGCCGGAGGAACCGGCGCAGCCCGCCAGCGCCAGCGCCACCGTCGCCGCCAAGGCGACCCCACCCACCGCAGATCTCGACCGAACCCTCACGAGCGGCACCCTTCCCGAACAACCACCGAGTGGTTTAGACCATTGCGCCCCAGAGTGGTGGGTGGTTCTCGGGATTGTCAAGACACTTCCGGAAACGTGATGCCCTTGGGCCCCCGGTTCGCGTTCCGGGCGGCGCCTTCCCAGTTAAGGCCGCGATTCACGGTCCGGCGCCCTTGCCCGGCAAGGATTGACGGTCAGCCCAGGAAGGCGACCACCGACGCACCGCGCACGCGCGTCTCGCCCACCGGCTCCGACAGCAGCCCGGTCGCCGGGTCCCACGGCAGCCGGGTGACCGAGTGCGACCGCTGGTTGGCGACGTACAGGTGCGTTCCGTCCAGGGCGCAGTGGCGGGGCCAGTCGCCGCCCACGGGGACGGCCTGCACGACCTCCCGGTGCTCCAGGTCGACGACCGCGACGGTGTTGTCCCCGCGCAGCGTGGCGTAGGCGAAGCGGCCGTCGGGGGACAGGACGATCTCGGCGGGCTGGTTGCCCGCGGGCAGCGGCAGCGCCCAGGCGGGGGTGAAGGTGCCGGTGGCCGCGTCCCAGTCGGCGGCGACCAGCTCGGGGCGCAGCTCGCCGAGGATGTGGGCGCGGTCGCCGTGGAAGGCCAGGTGGCGGGGGCCGAGGCCGGGCGGCAGGTCCAAGCGGGCGTGCGCGGTGAGGGCGCCGTCGACGATCCGGTGGGTGTGCACCGCGTCCGAACCGAGGTCGACGGAGATCAGCCACCGGCCCGACGGGTCGGGCAGGACCTGGTGGGCGTGCGGCTCGGCGCCATCGTGGCGCAACCGGGTGCTGCTCTCGCCGGGGGTGCCGTCGGCGGCCAGCGGGTGCGCGCCGACCGTGCCGTCGAGGTAGTGGGCGACGACCAGGTGCCCGGCGTGGGTGGTGAGGTGGGTGGGCTGGGCACCGAGGGTGGGGCGGGTCCGGCGGACGGTGAGGTCGGTCGGGTCGAGGGCGGTCACGGTGCCCTCGGGCAGCTCGTTCACCGCGTACAGGGTGCCGCCCGCCAGGTGCAGGAAGGACGGCTCCCGGACCTCGGGCAGCGCGCGGGTGACGGCGAGCGCGCCGTCGTCCAGGACGTCGGCCACGACCAGGCCGTCGCCGTCGATCGTGCCGATCACAGCCGTGCGCATCCGGGCCTCCCGGGTCTGGTGGGGGTGCGCATGAGAACTACCACGCCCCCGCTGCCCGCGCTCACGGACGACCGAGGCGACCGCCCCCGGTGGGGACGGCCGCCTCGGTCGGGGTCCGGCGGGTCAGTCCGATCCGCGGGCCGGGGTGCTGGCGGTCAGCTCACCGGCGATCCCGGCCAGCTCCTCGCCCACGGTCTCGTGGTGCCCAGCGGGCTCGGCCCGCCGCTTCTCCACGGCGAACCACGAGGCCACCGCGCCGATCAGGCACGCGACGATGGCGAACACGAACGCCACGGTCAGGCCGTCGGAGAACGGGCCGCTGATCAGGTTCGGGAAGAAGCTGCGGCCGGTGAGGAACGCGCTCTGGTCCGCGGGCAGCGTCGACAGCGTCGGCCCGAGGAGTTGCTCGATCGGGTTGTAGCCCAGGAAGGCCGCGAACAGCACCGCCACCGCGGGCAGGGCCGCGACCTGGGCGGCCTGCTCGGCCGGGACGCCGTGCGCGGTGAGCCCGGTGGCCATGGCCGAGGGCAGGTTCGTCGACAGCCCGGCGATGATCAGCCCGAAGAACACCCCGATCGACAGGACCATCGCCGAGTTCTGGAACGTGGCCGTCATCCCGGCGCCCACCCCGCGCGCGTCCCCGGGCAGGCTGTTCATCACCGCGGCCCGGTTCGGCGAGGAGAACAGGCCCATGCCCAGGCCGTTCACCAGCAGCAGGGTGGCGAACACCGGGTAGGAGAAGTCGACCGGCAGCATCGTCAGCGCCAGGAACGTGCCCGCGGTGACCACCAGGCCGACCGTGGCGAACACCCGGGCGCCGTACCTGTCCGACAGCACCCCGGAGATCGGCGCCGAGACCAGGAAGCCGACGGTCATCGGCAGCATGTAGATGCCCGCCCACAGCGGCGTCGACTCGAAGCTGTACCCGTGCTGCGGCAACCAGATCCCCTGCAACCAGATGATCAGGATGAACTGGAGCCCGCCGCGGCCGAGCGAGGCCATCAGGTTGGCCAGGTTGCCGAAGGAGAACGCGCGGAGCTTGAACAGCGACAGGTCGAACAGCGGGTTGTCGATCCGCGTCTCGATCACCGCGAACGCCACCAGCACCAGCGCCCCGCCGATCAGGCCCGCCAGCACCCACGGGTTGCCCCAGCCCATGGCGCTGTCGCCGTGGGGCTGGATGCCGTAGGTGATGGCCACCAGCACCGCGATCAGCCCGACGGCGAAGGTGGTGTTGCCCCACCAGTCCATCCGCGCGTGCTTCGGTTCGCCGGTGTCGTGCAGCTTCAGGTACGCCCAGATCGTGCCCAGGACCCCGAACGGCACCGACACCAGGAACACCCAGTGCCAGTTGACCGGCGCCAGCACGCCGCCAATGACCAGGCCCAGGAACGACCCGGTGATCGCCGCGACCCCGTTGATGCCCAGCGCCATGCCGCGCTGGTGGGCGGGGAAGGCGTCGGTGAGGATGGCGCTGGAGTTGGCCATCAGGAAGGCCCCGCCGACGCCCTGCACGATCCGCCACGAGATCAGCCACCAGGCGGCGGCGTCGCCGTGCATCCAGGTCACGGCCAGCAGGATCGACGACAGGGTGAAGATGGCGAAGCCGGTGTTGTACATCCGCGCCCGGCCGTACATGTCGCCCAGCCTGCCGAAGCTCACCACCAGCACGGCGGTGACCACCAGGAACCCCATCATCAGCCACAGCAGGTACCCGGTGTTGCTCGGGTCCAGCGGGTTGATGCCGATCCCCTTGAAGATGTCGGGCAGCGCGATCAGCACGATCGAGGAGTTGATCGTGGCGATGAGCAGCCCGAGCGTCGTGTTCGACAGCGCGACCCACTTGTACCGAGGCCCCAGCTCGGCGAGTGTCCGCGTGCGTCCCTTGGGCACCCCTGTACCTCCAGCCTGAGGAAGACTTTTAGGTTAGCTACGCTAACGGATTTCGTTGCCCATGCCAACCATCCCCACCTTGTCGCCCGTCACACCCCACCGGGCGCGGAGTAGGTTGGGCCGGTGGCCCACAGCGACGAATTCCTCGCCTTCTGGGGTGAGCGGCACCTGTGCACGCTCACCACCCTCCGCCCCGACGGCACCCCGCACGTCGTCCCGGTCGGCGTCACCTACGACCCGGAGACGGCCACCGCCCGCGTCATCACCCACGGCGCCTCCCGCAAGGCCCGCAACCTCCGCGACGGCGGGGTGGCGGTGGTGTGCCAGGTGGACGGTGCCCGCTGGTCCACTTTGGAGGGAGTGGCGGCGGTCCGGGGGGACGCGACCGCGGTGGCCGACGCGGAGCGGCGGTACGCGCTGCGCTACCGCGAACCGCGGCCGAATCCCGAGCGCGTGGTCATCGAGATCCAGGTGACCCGGTTCCTGGGGACCTTGCGCTAGAGCACGCACTGTCGGGCGCCGGGCTTTGAGGGGGCGAGTGCGCTTCGTCGTGACCGCGCGACCAGGGCTCGGGATTTATCGGTGTTGCCCGTCTGGGGGAATCTGCTTGACCACCGGGGCGACCCCTACGGCGATCATGCGATCCAGAGTGTCAGGTGGGCTGAAAGATGCCCCACCGCCCAGGTGGGCCGCTACCAAGTGGGTCGCCAATCGCGCCGAGGATGCTGAATCCCGCGTCATGTTCGACGGGGGTCCGTTGGTGCGCCAGCACAGCGCTGCTCATTCAAACTGCGACAGCAGCGAAGCCGCTTCTTTCCACTGCACGCAGGTCGGGCGTTCCCCGGTCGTCAGGAACTCGGCCACAGCGGCATAGACGGTGTCGACCGGGACTTCGGCGTAGGGCGGGATGTTGGTCTCATCCATTCCGGCGAGGTAGTAGCCCGACCATTCGTCATTGGTGCCGATGGTGGGTACGTAAGCTGCGGCGCTCAGTCCCCATTCCAATACCCCGACCGTGTTGTTGACACCGAACGTCAACACCCCCTGTTCCCTGTTGCGGAGGTCGATCCGCTCACGCGACAGCGACCAGGCCCACGGAATCTCCACGCCGGCGTCGTTGAGTTCCCGGACTTGGGCGACCAGGTCGACGCCTGGCGGGATCATGGCGAAGAACAGGAACGGGTTGTGGGTCAGTGGTGTCGTCACAGCGGCGCTTTCCCCCGGTAGATTCGCTTGAATGGATTTCCTTGGGCGTCGGAACCCAGAACGGTCAACGTCCGACCTTCCGGCAGGAAGCTCTCCAGATAGTCGTGACACCCTTGCGAAGGGTCGCCCGATCCGCACGGAGCATGATTTATTATCACTTTTCCGTGGTGGGCGTGGTTGTTCACCATCACCATGACCACTTTCATCTCGACGTGGTTCGCAACGCGGACGGCCTGTCTCATGTCCAAGGTCTGCAAGCGTTGCCCCACTTCCTGAGTCCACCCATCCGACCGGTGCGCGGTGAGTGTGCCGAAGTCGCGTCCGTCGATCAACGCGTGCCCCACGATGACAACGTTGCCCGTGCCCCGGCGCACCCGTGGCGGGAGATCATCGCAGTAGGGCACCGCTTCTACCGGATAACGGTCGCCGTGCTTTTCTCCACCCCGGGTGAGGCGGGAGATGGAGCCAGTCGTGGCCGTGCCGGGGTTGGATTCGGCCCCACCTGCGACGGAACCTGTGGTGCACCTGATGACGGCGTACCGTTCCCGGGGTGTTCCGCTGAGGCGAGGTGGGCCTCGATGAGCTGTTCGGTCTCGGCGACGCTCCGCCATACCACGCGCAGCTCCTCCAGCACGGCCGCGCAGGAGGTCGGCATGTAGCCGATGATGCTCACGGCCTGCTCGATCACGGTCGCCGCGACGACGAGGCACTCCCGTACCGCCGTCAGCTTCGCCAGCACCGCGTGCAGCGCTACGGCTGGCTCCCCCGCCGACATCAGGCCATCCCGTGCCTCGGCGAGGAAGGTTGACGTTCCATATCACTTATTGTTGCTCAATATCGCTCTCGGTGACCACTTTGATGCCGGTGTCCTACGCCTGGGGTGCCCCCGTTGCCGCACTCGTACAGACCGCGGCGGCGCCCGCTGACGCAAGTTGCACAACGTGTGCACTTCGCTGTATTGCTCCGCTGCCCGACACATTCACCCACCCGGGCTTCTCCGTGGCCGGGTCGCCGGTGTGGTGGACGGTCGACTGGCTGCGCTTGTGGGTCCGAGGTCCGCTCAACCCCGGGCCGCCAGTGCGGCCAGGCCCGCGTAGTCGCCCGCGCCCAGGGTGCGGCGGCTGGTTTCGCACGGGGGTGAGGCGGGCGTCATGACCTGGTCGGGGTTCGCCGTCTGGTCCACGTGGGCCAGTCCCGCCGTGTGCAGGCGTTCGTGGGTCAGCGTGGTTTCCAGGTCGTAGGCGTTCGCGCAGTTCTGGGGGCGGGTGGTGAACCAGGTGTGGGCGCGGTTGTCGAGCAGGGTGTCGGAGGTGAGGACGATGCCCTGTTGGGTGGCGTAGGTGCAGGTGTAGGCCAGCACCCCCGGGGGCAGTGCGCCCCAACTGGTGACCGACTTGCCGTCGTTGCCGGTGCAGCGGCCGTTCGCGCTGATCTGCGCGGTGGCGCCGACTTCGCCGCCGTAGGCGTGGACCGTGGTGAAGGTGGCGGGTTCGCCGCAGCGGTTGATGCCCGTGGCGACGGTGTCGGAGGCGCTGGTGAGGGCGGGCAGCGCGGTGTCGGCGACGGCGGGGGCGGCGGCCGTGCCGTTGTAGTACCAGGTCAGGGTTCCGCTGATCCGCCACCTGTTGAGGGCGTAGGAGTGGTCGGTGCACGCGGTGTCGGTGGTCGGGCGCGGCGCGGCTGCCGGTCCGCCCGCCCGGATGGCGCTCGCGATGACGCGGGTGCCATCGGCGGTGACCGCGCCCCGCGCCGGGGCCCCGGGGGCCACGGTCGCACCCGGGGTGTCCAGCGTGGCCGCCACCGCCGCGGCGAGGACGAGGGCGGCGGCGGTGGTGGCGCCGTGGCTGCTGCTGCGCATGGTGTTCCTCCCCGGGGGCGTGGTCGCCTGCGACGACCCTGCCGGGGCTCGGGTGCGCGACGGTTGCCCGCTCGGTTGCGGGTCGGTTGCGCCCGCCGCCGGGGTGGCCACCCGGTCGGGTGACGTGTCCCGTGCGGACGGTCGGGTGCGGTCGTACTTTGGTCCGGCACGGGCCGGGCGGACGCGGGCCGCCGAGGGAATGGGGTGGCCGGGTGGCCCGGATACTGGCCGTCGACGGCGAGCCGGGTGTCGAGCGGGTGCTGCGGGGGTTGTTCGGCGGCAGCGGGCACGAGTTCGTGTCCACCTCGGACGGGCGGTCCGCGCTGCGGCTGCTCTACCGGGTGCGCCCCGACCTGGTCCTGCTGGGCGTGGAATTGCCCGGGGTGGACGGCTGGTCGGTGCTGGAGCGGGTGCGCGACCTCGCCGACCTGCCGGTGCTGCTGCTCGGCGCGCACGACACCGTCTCGGCCAAGGTGCGCGGCCTGCGCGCGGGCGCCGACGACTACCTGGCCAAGCCGTTCTCCTGCTCGGAGCTGCTGGCCAGGGTGGAGGCGCTGCTGCGCCGCTGCGCCGGTGCCGGGGCGGGCGGGGCCGCCGGGGTCTTCGACGACGGCCTGGTGCGCGTCGACCACCGGACCCGGGTGGTGACCGCCGCCGGGCGGGAGGTGGAGCTGACCGCCATCGAGTTCCGGCTGCTCACCACCCTGGTGCGGCACGCGGGGGCGGTCCTGTCGCTCGGCCAGCTCCTCGCGGCGGTCTGGGACGACCCGGCGGGGGTCGGGCCGGACCGGGTGAAGTTCGCGGTGCTGCGGCTGCGCCGCAAGCTCGGGTGGGGCGGGCGGGACTCGCCCATCCTCGCCGTGCGCGGCGTCGGGTACCGCTACCGGGCCGCCCCGGGCCGGGTGCGGGCCCACGGGGTTTCCGGAGTGGTTCCAGAAATGTCCTGAATAGATTCCCTGGGTACCCGACACGCCCGGGTGCGCGGCGCTCGTCGCCCAGGGTGTGCCGCGTTTCCGCCAGGCGGGTGAGCGGCCACCCGGGTGTCTCAGGGGTCGGACCGGGTGCTTTCACGGAAGAGTGAACCGGTAGGCTTTGTCCTCGCGCACCGCAGGTGAACACTGGCTCTGAGTAAGATGGATCATGGTTCAGTCCAGCGTTTCACTCGTGAGGGCGATTACCTCATTGGGGGGCGCGCGTACGAATACAGGTGAGAGTCGAGACGCACACCAGATGTGCCGATGCGAGGTGTTGTCCGTGCGACGCGTGCCGCTGACCAGCGTGCCGCCTGCGGGCGCGCGCCCTCGGCGCCACCGCGGCTCACCCCGCCACCGGGCGGACCCGGGCCCACAAGGCACACCGCGGTCCGCCCCACCCCCGTGGACCACCCCCACCCGTCCCCGCACGAACCCCTGATCGGGGCGCGGACACGCGCGCAGCCGCGTGCCGCGGCCAGGAACCGTGGAGAGCCGTGAAGCTGAAGAACGGTGCGCCCGCCAAGTCGCCGACGACGATCCGGTCCCGGCTGACCGGTGTCGTCGTCGTGCCCAGCGTCATCCTGCTGGTGATGTGGGCGGTCTTCTCGTCCTACACCGTCTTCGACGGCATCTACCTCAAGGCCGTGACCAGCGGCGTCAAGGACGCCTCGATCCCGGCGATCAACACCTTCGCCGCGCTGCAGCGCGAGCGGCAGTTGACCATGACCGCGCTGAGCGCCCCCGGCACCAACGACGGCCCCCTCGCCGCGCAGCAGCAGACCACCGACAAGGCGATCCAGGACCTGGACACCGCCCTCACCGCCCTCGCCACCAGCGCCCCCGCCGAGGTCAACGAGAAGGTCACCGCCCTCAACCAGGCACTCGACCCGCTGCAGCAGCGCCGCGCGCAGGTCGAGACGGGCCGGGCCACCCAGGTGGAGATCTACGACTACTACAACAGCGTCCTCGACGCGGGCGCCGACCTGTTCGACACCCAGGCGCGCATCGTCCCCGACGCCGTCGTCGTGCAGGCCGGTCTGACCGCGACCGACTTCTTCCGCTCCGCGGACCGCATGTCCCGGGCCTCCTCGCTGGCCTCCGCCGCCATCGCCGCCCGCGGCTTCACCGCCGACCGGCACGTCGACTTCGCCACCCTGGTCGGCTCCTACCGGGCCACCATGGCAACCGCGGCGACCAACGGGACCGACAGCGTCCGGGACGCCTACCGCAAGCTCACCGGCTCCGACGCCTGGACCCGGCTGACCGCGGCCGAAGACGCCATGATCGGCCTGGTCCCCACCGACCGGGTCTCCGGCCGCGACGCCGACGAGGCGGTGCCGCCGATCTCCGCCGGGGACTGGGAGGCGCTGAGCAACGACACCTCCGAGCAGATCCTCAACCTGGCCAGGCAGCAGGCCACCGGCGGCGTCGACCTGGGCCTGCAACGCGCCGACGACAAGTTCTTCGAGGTCATCGTCGGCTCGCTGATCGCCTTGCTCGCGGTGGTCACCGGCATCGTGCTCGCCGTCCGCATCTCCCGCCGACTGGTCAACAAGGCCCTGGTCACCCGGCTCGACGAACTCAAGAACGACTCCCTGAAGCTGGCCCACGAGCGGCTGCCCGGGATCGTCGACCGGCTGCGGCAGGGCGAGCGGGTCGACGTCGGCGCCGAGGTCCCCCCGCTCGACTACGGCACCGACGAGATCGGGCAGGTGGCCGACGCGTTCAACGCCGCGCAGTACACCGCCATCGCCGCCGCGGTGAAGGAGAGCCAGGCCCGCGAGGGCGTCAACCGCGTTTTCCTCGGCATCGCCCACCGCCACCAGGGCCTGGTCCACCGCCAGCTCAAGATCCTCGACAAGATGGAGCGCGAGGAGGAGAACCCCGAGCACCTCGACGCGCTGTTCCAGCTCGACCACCTCGCCACCCGCGCCCGCCGCAACGCCGAGAACCTGATCATCCTCGCCGGCGAGCAGCCCGGCCGCCAGTGGCGCAAGCCGGTGCGCCTGCTCGACATCCTGCGCGCCGCCGTCGCCGAGACCGAGCAGTACGTCCGCGTCCGCGTCCGCCAGGTGCCCGACGTCGCCCTGCAGGGCGTCGCCGTCGCCGACACCATCCACCTGGTCGCCGAGCTGGTCGACAACGCCGCGTCGTTCTCCCCGCCCCGCTCGCAGGTCGAGGTCTACACCTCCCAGGTCTCCGGCGGCGTCGTCGTCGAGATCGAGGACCACGGCCTCGGCATGACCGCCGAGGACCGCGAGCAGGCCAACCAGATGCTCGCCCACCCGCCCGAGTTCGACGCCATGGCGCTGCGCGGGGAATCCCGCCTGGGCCTGTTCGTCGTCGCCCGGCTGGCCGCGCGCCGGGCCATCCGCGTCGAGTTGCGCGAGTCGCCCTACGGCGGCACCGTCGCACTGGTGTTCATCCCGTCGGAGATCGTCGCCGAGAACGTCGATTTCGTGCCCGAATCCGACACCCCCAGCCCCCGGCCGCGCAAGCAGCTCGACCGCGCACCGGAGGAGGGCGGCGGCACCGCCGTCGCGCTGGACACCGCCGTGGAGACCGTGGACTCGCCCTACCGGGGCGGGATCGACAAGTTCTGGTCCGACGCCCTGGGCGAGGACGGGGGATCGATCACCACCGCGGACCCCGACGCCGCCCAGTGGCCCCTCACCGACGAGGAAGCGCCGGAGACCCCGCACGCGGACGCGCTCCCGGTCGAGAACGGAGTTGGGCAGTCGCACACGCAGAACGGGCACTCGCGGTCGGAGGGCGAACGCCCCCTGCTGCCGCGGCGCAAACGACAGCAGAACCTCGCCCCCCAGCTCCGCGACGAACCGCTGGTCCCGGACTGGGAGGCCGACCCGCTGCCGCAGGCCGGGGAGCACACCGCCGAACGGGTGCGCAACACGATGTCGGCCTTCCAGCGCGGAACCCGGGACGCCCGGCGCGCCGAGGACACCGACGAGGACCGGACCGGGCAGTGACGCACCGGTGCCGTGGGTGACCACGGGATAGTGATGATCATGTCGAAGTGTTGTGTGACAACGGGGAAGGACAGCACACGGTGAACGACAAGATCGGCCAGGACCAGCAGCTGAACTGGCTTTTGGACGACCTCGTCCGCAGGGTGGTGGGCATCCGCCACTCGGTCGTGCTCTCCGCGGACGGACTGCTGCTCGGGCGCTCCGCAGAGCTGTCCAAGGACGACTCGGAGCACCTCTCGGCCATGGCCTCGGCCTTCCAGAGCCTGGCCAGGGGCACCGGCAGGCAGTTCAACGGCGGCCAGGTGCGCCAGACCATCGTCGAGATGGACCACGCGTTCCTGTTCGTCACCGCCGCGGGCCGCGGCGCCTGCCTCGCCGTCCTCGGCGAGGAGGACGCCGACGTCGGCATGATCGCCTACGAGATGAACATGCTGGTCAAGCGGGTCGGCGCCCACCTGGCCTCGGCACCGCGCGGCGGGGCCGCCGCCCCGGTCGCGGTCCCCGGCAGGCGCCCGTCATGACGGCGGCCGCCCCGGCGGTGGCGCCGTGGTGACCGGGGACCAGGACTGGTGGTTCGACGAGGCGGCGGGCCCACTGGTGCGCCCGTACGCGATGACCAGGGGCCGCACCCGCCCCAACGCCCCGAACCTCAACCTGGTGACCCAGATCAGGGCCTCCCGCTCCCCGTCGGACACCTCCGCGCTGAGCCCGGAACACCTGCAGATCATCGAGGTCTGCACGGTGCCGCTGTCGGTGGCCGAGGTCGCCGCCTACCTCAACGTGCCGCTGGTGGTGGTGAAGGTCCTCATCAGCGACCTGATCGAACGCGGTGACGTCCTCGCGGGGGCGATGTTCCAGACCACGGAGATCACCGACACGAAGCTCCTGCAGGCGGTACTCGATGGCATTCGGAGGATCTGACAGGTGAGCGACACGCTGGTGATCCCCACCTCGGTCAAGATCGTGGTGGCGGGCGGCTTCGGCGTCGGCAAGACCACGATGGTGAACTCGGTGAGCGAGATCCCGCCCCTGCGGACCGAGGAGGTCCTGACCGAGGCCAGTGTCGGCGTCGACGACATGCGCCTCATCGAGGGCAAGGAGACCACCACGGTCGCCCTCGACTTCGGCCGCATCACCATCAACCCGCAGGTGGTCCTGTACCTCTTCGGCACCCCCGGGCAGAACCGCTTCTGGTTCATGTGGGACGAACTCGCCCACGGCGCCCTCGGCGCCATCGTCCTGGTCGACACCCGCAGGCTCGACTCGAGCTTCCCCTCGATCGACTTCTTCGAGCGCAGGCACATCCCCTTCATCGTCGCCGTCAACGGCTTCGAGGGCTCCTGGGACCACACGGTCGAAGAGGTCCGCCAGGCCCTCGACATCGACCCCTCGGTCCCGGTCGTCCGCTGCGACGCCCGCGAACGCGAGTCGAGCAAGGAGGTCCTGGTGCGGCTCGTGCAGTACACGATGGACCAGCTCGCACGCGCGTCGGCCTGACCCGGTCGGGGGTCCTCGGTATCCTGGGGTCGCGGAGGGGTTTCTGTCCCAGGTGCCCGGGATGGTGGCAGGCGCTCGCCGGTCCGATCTGAGTTGTCCACAGGCACTCGGTCGGAGGGCCTGGATTGTCGGTGGTCGCGGGTAAGCTTGAGTCGGAATGGCGCGCGGGGGCGAGGACGGTCACGGGGGTGGTGGTGATGGCGGCTCGCAGACGTTGCTGTGCACCACGCCCAGGCCGCCCTGCCCAGTCACGGCCACACCACCGAAGGCGAGCCGCCCACCGCTGACCCCCGCCGGGCCTCACTGCTGCGCCCGGCGGTGAACGCTGCGGTCCCGTGTTGCGGGTGCACCCACGCGGCCGTGCCTGGTGGCGAAAGCTGCGGTCCCGTGTTGCGGGCGCACCCGTGTTGCCGCGCCTGGCGGTGAAGGCTGCTGTCCCGCGCTGCGGGCCACACCCGGAGGGCACGCCTGGCATTGAGCGCCGTGTTCCCGCATTGCCGCCACGTCCGGCCGGGAGCGCTGCGATCGCACCTGGAGGTCACGGCTGGCGGTGAGCGCCGTGCGGTCCCGCTGTGGCCATGTCCGGAGTCGTGCCTGGCGTGGGCGCTGCGGCGATGTGCTGCGGTGTGGAAGCCGGGCGGTTGCAGCGCAGCCTCAGGGCACCACCGGCCGGGGGCGCTGGCAGGTGCTCTCGGCGCGCTCTCGGTGCGATCGGCCGGGTGGCGGGGCAGGTGCTCCTCGGCAAGCCGCTGGAGGCTGGGCAGCCGGGGTGATCTCGCCACCGAGCGCGCTTGGTGCTCACCTCTCCGTCCGGTGCGCGGCGGTGCTCCGGTGTGCGTACTGGAGGGGCGGGCTCTCGCCCGCCCCTCGGAGGCAGCCGCACGGGACCCAACTCACGTAGGTCAGCCGCATGGAACCCGCCCCTGGAGTCAGCCGCGCGGAACCCACCTCTCGGAGGTCAGCCCTACGGGACCCAAGCCGTTGGGGCCAGCCGCGCGGAACCCGCTCATAGGGTCAGCCGTACGGGGCCAATCCCTCGGAGGTCAGCCCTACGGGATCAGTCCCGTACCGGCTCGACCCGGCAGTTGAAGTGCCGCAGCAGCGGCGGGGACTCCACCACCCGGTAGCCCGGCACCGAGGTCGGGTCCTTGGCGATCTCGCCCAGGATTTCCGCCACGTACTCGAGGTGGCTCTGGGTGTAGACCCGGCGGGGGATGGCCAGGCGGACGAGTTCGTACGGGGCCGCCTTGACCAGGTTGCCTTCGGCGTCTTCCTCGCCGAGGTAGAGGGAGCCCAGTTCGGCGCAGCGGATGCCGCCCGCGAGGTAGAGTTCGGTGGCCAGGGCGTGGCCGGGGAAGCGGTGCGGGGGGAGGTGGGGCAGGAGCCGTCCGGCGTTGAGGTAGAGGGCGTGGATGCCCGCGGGTTCGACGATGGAGACGCCGACCGTGTTGATGAGTTCGCCGAGGTAGCGGGTGGCGTCTTCGCGGGAGCGCAGGTAGTCGGGGTCGACTACCTCCTCCATTCCCGTGGCCAGCATTTCCAGGTCCCGGCCTGCCAGGCCGCCGTAGGTGCGGAAGCCCTCGGTGGCGGTGAGGACCAGTTCGCACTGCTTGGCGAGGGCCTCGTCGCGGATGGCGAGGAAGGCGCCCATGTGGGCGATGGCGTCCTTCTTGAGGCTGGCGACCGCGCCGTCGGCCAGGTCGAACGCGGCTCGGGCGACCTCGTGCGGGGTCTTGTCGGACCAGCCTTCCTCGCGCTGGATGACCAGCCAGGCGTTCTCGGCGAAGCGGGCGGCGTCGAGGAAGCAGGGGACGCCGTGGGCGCGGCAGAGTTCGGTGGCGGCGGCGAGGTTGGCCATGGAGACCGGTTGGCCGCCGCCGCCGTTGTTGGTGACCGTCATGATGACCTGGCCGACCGGGTCGGGGCCTGCGAGCGCGGCTTCGAGGGCGGCGAGGTCGATGTTGCCCTTGAACGGGTCGCGGCTGTCGAGGTTCCCGGCCTCCGCGCACGGCAGGTCGACGGCGGTGCCGCCGGAGAGCTGGACGTTGGCCCGGGTGGTGTCGAAGTGGGTGTTGCTGATCGACAGGTCACCCGGCTTGAGGACGGCGCCGAAGAGGATGCGCTCCGCGGCCCGGCCCTGGTGCACCGGCATGATGTGCGGGTAGCCGGTCAGGTCCTCCACCACCTTGCGGAAGCGGAAGAACGACCGCGCCCCGGCGTAGGTCTCGTCGCCGAGCATCCCGGCTGCCTGCTGCGCCGAGGAAAGGGCGTTGGTGCCCGAGTCGCTGAGCAGGTCGATGGTGATTTCGTCGGCCCGCAGATTGAACGGGTTGTAGCCCGCCCGGGCCATTGCCGCCTCGCGCTCGGCCCGGGTGAGAATGGGGATGGGCTCGACGACCTTGATGCGGTACGGCTCCATCAGCGGCATCGGCGGTTACTTCCTTTTCGTTTGTCGCGTGGGTTCGTGACCCATTTCGGTGCGGTGTACGCAACCACACCGGAGTTATGCCGCGCCCGCCCTGGCCCGGGACGGGCGGTTCACCTCGTAGGCCTCGGCCGACAGGTACACCGTGACGCCCGGCCGCGGCGGGCCCATCCGCAGCGACACGTGCGCCAGCAGCCCGACGCCCTCGGCCAGCGGTCGGTCGGTGACCGCGCGCACCGCCCGCTCCAGCGCCGCGGTGTCCACCCCGAAGCTGCGCAGCGCCCGCCGCGTCCGGTCCAGCGCCACCGCGTCGTCGCGCACGTAGTCGCGCACCGGCACGTACAGCGAGTACCCCTTCGGTCGGGCGGAGTCGCTGGCCAGGAAGGTGTGGCTGGACACCAGCGGCCTGCGCAGGAACGGGCCCGGCCCGCCGACCAGCGCGGTGAACTCGGCGACCCGCGCGGTGTCGGCGGCGTCGGCGGCGCCCGCGGCCGACTGCGCCTCGGCGGCGGTCGCGGCGAAGTGCGACTGGTAGAGCTTCACCCTGGCCGAGGCGGTGTCCTCCAGGTCGAGGGCGAAGAACGAGAACCGGTCCAGGGTGGACCCCGGCCGGGGCTGGTGGGCGAGAATCCAGTCGAAGCTGCCGGTGAAGCCCAGCCTGCTCAGCGCGGTGCGGACCAGGCTGTCGGCCTTCGCCTGGCCGCGCACCTCCGGGTTGAGGTAGACCTTGACCATGGGCGGGCCCTCGGACCGGACCACGAAGGAGAACCACAGGGTGAACACGCCCTGCGGGTCCTCGGGCAGGAACAGGTCGCGCACCTCGTCGAACTTGTCCGTGGCCAGCGGGTAGCGCTCGGCCAGCCGGTCCAGCGCGGCCAGTGCGGCGGCCATGTTCTGCCGCGGCCCCGGCGCGGCCGCCACGCACTCGATGAGCATCCGCAGCGTGTGCGAGCCATCCTCCTCGAAGGCCACCGAGTACTCCACGGGGGAGTGGTCGTCGGCGACGTCGGAGCGCCACAGCGGCGGCTCGGCCAGACCCCGGGTGCCCGCCGGGCCCAGCAGGTCCGCCACCACCTCGACCACCTCGTCGGCGCGGTGCTCCAATCCGATGGCCAAGCACAACCGCCGCAATTGGGCGCCCGTGTATTCATTGACCGACACAGCCCGCATCACGACTCCGAGATTCTTCACCGGTGATATCGATGTCCGAGCAACGTACGGGTCCTGTGGAACCAGTTCGTACCGCCAAGCTGGTGATCCACATCCGTCGTGGCCTCACCGAGCGTAAATGAAGGTATTGCCGAAAAGTCGTGGTTGATCACACCGGGGCTTCGTGCTAAGGACGTCAATTCGACCACGGAGGGTGTCATACCACCGGCAAATAAAAGGTGTGAACAAATTCACTGTAATGCTTTCACTCGGATGGGTGACACGCCTTGACAACCCGGGTGATCAGCTCGGATGTCCGAACTCCGCCACCGCGCGGCGTCGGTCCAATCCGCTCCGGCGTCTGCACGTGCAGATCGGCTGATGTCACTCCCGGTAGCCGGGGTGCGGCTCGGCGCGATCTTCGTCACTCCTCCCGCGAGGTGGGCCGAACGGGTTCAACCCGGCGCGTCCCCGATGGTCACGATTTGGTCTGTACCGGTGGGTAACAAACCGTCCTCGATGGACGGTCAGGTACCCGCACGCCGTCCGACCAGCCCGGTTTGCCCGTGTTAGCGTGAGTGGCATGACTTCGCCAGATGGCTGCAGTACGCGGCCGGGCCCGGCCCGGCCGCTCCGTGAGTCCCAGGTGATCACCCCGTGCTGATGCTGCTCGGACTCGCTTCCGTCCTGCTCCTCACCGCCGCCACCGGCTACTTCGTCGCGCAGGAGTTCGCCTACGTCGCGGTCGACCGCAACCGCCTGCGCCAGCTCGCCGAAGAGGGCGACAAGGCCGCGGAACGCGCCTTCGCCGTCACCCAGAAGCTGTCGTTCATGCTGTCCGGCGCGCAGTTCGGCATCACCGTCACCGCGCTGCTCGTCGGCTACGTCTCCGAGCCCTACCTCGGCGGCGGCATCGCCGAACTGCTCGGCCTGACCGGCCTGCCCGCGGGCGCCACGACGGCGATCTCGGTCGTCTTCGCGCTGCTGTTCTCCACCGCGGTGCAGATGGTCTTCGGCGAACTCGCGCCGAAGAACCTGGCCATCGCCAAGCCGGAGGCGCTCGCCAAGGCGCTGAGCCGGTCCACTTTGATCTACCTGACCGTCGGCGGGCCGCTGATCCGGTTGTTCGACAACGCCTCCAACCGGTTGCTGCGAGCCCTGGGCATCGAACCCATCGAGGAGCTGCCGCAGGGCGCCACCGCGGAGGACCTGCGCGGCATCATCGACGAGTCGCGCGAGGAGGGTCAGCTCGACGCGGGCACCTCCCGGCTGCTGGAGGGCGGGCTCGACTTCCGCACCCTCACCGCGGGCCAGGTCATGACCCCGAGGGTGGACGTGCACACCCTGCGCGCCGAGGACCCCGCCTCCCGCCTGGTCGAACTGCTCGACACCGGCCGCTCCCGCTTCCCGGTCATCGGGTCCGACGTGGACGACGTCGTCGGCGTGGTGGGCATCGCCGAGCTGCTGACCGTGCCCGCCGCCGAGCGGGCCACCACGCCGATCGCCGAGGTCGCCACCGTCCCGCTGTTCCTCCCGGAGAGCCTGGCGCTGCCGGAGGTGCTGGAGCGGCTGCGGCTCGAGCACCGGCAGCTCGCCTGCGTGGTCGACGAGTTCGGCGGCTTCGCCGGGGTGGTGTCCTTCGAGGACGTCGCCGAGGAGGTCGTCGGGGAGATCCTGGACGAGGACGACCACATGGAGGAGCGCGCCGTGGCCAACGGCGACGGGTCCTGGTCGGTGCCCGCGCGCTGGCGGGTCGACGAGGTCGCCGAGGTGACCGGGATCGAGCTGCCCGCGGGCGCCGAGTACGACACGGTCAGCGGGCTGGTCCTGCAGCGGCTCGGCCGCGTGCCGCGCCCGGGGGACCGGGTCACCGTCGAGGTCGACGGGGGCGGGGCGGTGGTCGTGGAGGTCGCCGAGATCACCCGGCACGTCCCGAGCACCGTCACCGTCCGCCCGGCCGACGCGGAGGTGACGGCGTGAGCGTCGGACCCGCCCTGGGGATCTCACTGGTCCTGCTGGTGCTCAACGCGTTCTTCGTGGCCGCCGAGTTCGCGCTGGTGGCCTCCAAGCGGCATCGGCTGGAGGAGGCCGCCGCGCACGGCAGCCGCGCGGCGCGGGCGGCGATCGAGGGCTCCAAGGAGCTGTCGATGATGCTCGCGGGCGCCCAGCTCGGCATCACCCTGTGCACGCTGGGGCTCGGCGCGCTGGCCAAGCCCGCGGTGGCGGAGCTGCTGTCGCCGGTGTTCACGTTCCTCGGGCTGTCGCGGGCGTGGGCGTACCCGATCGCCTTCGTGCTGGCCGTGGTGCTGGTGGTGTTCCTGCACATGGTCGTCGGCGAGATGATGCCGAAGTCCTGGGCGATCTCGCACCCGGAGCGCTCCGCGCTGCTGCTGGCGCTGCCGTTCCGCGCGTTCACCCGCGCCACCCGCGCGGTGCTGCGCGCGCTCAACGGGGTGGCCAACGCGACCCTGCGCCTGGTCCGCGTCGACCCGCAGGACACCGTCGCCTCCGCGCACGGGCCCGACGACCTGCGGCTGCTGCTGCGCGAGTCCCGCGAGCACGGTCTGCTGCCCGAGTCGCAGCACCGGCTGCTCACCGGGGTCCTGTCGGTGCAGACCTCCACCGTCGCGCAGGTGATGGCCGCCAGGGACGAGATGGTCACCACCACCCCCACCTCGACGGCCGCCGAGGTCGAGGAGCGCAGCCGCGAGACCGGGCGCTCCCGGCTGGTGGTCGTGTCCCCGGGCGGGGACCCGGTCGGCATCGTGCACGTCCGCGAGGCCGTCCGCGCCACCATGGCGGGCCTGGACACCACGGTGGCGGAGCTGATGACCGACCCGCTGGTGCTGCCGAGGGACCTGCCCGCCGCCGAGGCGGTCACCCGGATGCGGGCCGAGCGCTCGCAGTTGGCCCTGGTCTCCGGCCCGGGGGGCGAGGTCGTCGGCCTGGCCGCCCTGGAGGACCTGCTGGAGGAGATCCTGGGCGAGTTCGACGACGAGACCGACACCGCCTGACCCGCGGCCCCGCCAAAGGAAGCGCCCGAGAAGCTGACAGCGACGCCCGTCGCTGTCAGCTTCTCAGCTTTTCATCATGTCCCGCGCCTAACCTCGCACCCGGACAAAGCGGACCCGCAGAGGAGAGCGCCCATGACGGTGGTCGACCACGACCCGGCCGAGGTGGCCACCGGGACGACGAGGGAGCGGGTCGCGGCCCTGGCGCCCCTGGCCGGGCTGCTGGCCATCGTCGCCGGGGTCGTCACGCTGCTGGTGCTGCACGTCGTGCCGCCGACGAACGCGCTCGACCCGGTGCGCCGCACGCTGAGCGAGTACGCCCTCGGCGAGGCCAAGTGGGCCTTCGACGGCTCGCTGGTGCTCATCGCGGCCGGCTCCGCGCTGGTGTTCGCCACCGCCGTGCGGCGCCGGGCGCCCACGGTGGCGCTGCTGTTCGGTGCGGTGTGGACGGTGAGCCTGCTGGTGATCGTGGCGTTCACCAAGACGAATTGGGCGGTGGGGCCGAGCATCGGCGGCACCATCCACCGCTACGCCAGCGTCGCCGCGTTCGTCTCGCTGCCGGTCGCCGTCCTGGTCGCGGTGCGGCGGGTCTTCCCCGACCGGCCCGGCTGGCGGTGGGCGGCGCGCGGCTGCGCGGTCGTGTCGCTGCTGTGGTTCGGCACCATCGTCGTCGGGGCGGTGAACATGGCCCTCGGCGGGCCGCCGTGGTGGCGGTTCGTGCCGCTGGGGCTGGTGGAGCGCATGGTCGCCTTCGCCGCCGTCGCCGGGCTGGCGGTGCTCGCCCTGGGGATGGTGCGTACTGGCGGTATGGGGCATACTCGCGGTACGGGCGAGGACGCCCGCGGGTAGAGGAGGCGCCGGATGCGTGGTCGGTATGCGAACCTGCGGCGGATCGAGTCGCTGGACCCGGTCGTCGACCACCACGAGATCTACCGCATCTCCTCGGGGCTGGAATTTCCCTGGGACTACCAGCGGTCGCTGGAGTTCGCCCTGTTCCGCACCTACTGCGTGCCCAGCATCTCGGCGCTGCTCGACGCCACCGGCGAGTTCGCCCGCCGCCCCCAGCGCCGCTACGACGACACCGCCCTGCTGATGGCGGAGCTGGCCGAGCACGGCTACGACTCCCCGCGCGGGCGGGCGTCGCTGCGGGTGGTCAACCGGATGCACGCGCGCTACCGCATCGACAACGCCGACATGCTCTACGTGCTGACCACCTTCATCTACGACCCGATCGACTGGATCACCGCGTACGGCTGGCGCCCGCTGTCGGACCACGAGCGGCTGGCGGCCTTCCACTTCTACCGCGCCGTCGGCACCCGCATGGGCATCACCGACATCCCCGAGGACTACGACGAGTTCCGCGCCTTCAAGGCGGACTACGAGCGCACGCACTTCGTCTACAGCGACACCAACCACCGCGTGGGCGTGCACACCAGGGAGCTGCTGTGCTCCTGGTACCCGCGCCCGTTCGCACCCCTGGTGCGCCTGGCCGTCCACGGCCTGATCACCCCGCAGATGCGCGCCGCGTTCGGCTTCCCCGCCGCCCCGGCGTGGCTGACCAGGCTGGAGCACGGCGCCCTGCGCGCCCGCTCGGCGGTGGTCCGGCTGCTGCCCCCGCGCCGGGTGTCGCGCCTGGCCAACGACGCGAAGAACCGCACCTACCCCGGCTACCCGGAGGGCTACGAGCCCGGCGACCTCGGCGCCCCGGAACCCCGGGACCTCGACCCGGGGTGGCTGCGCCCGTCGCGGTGATGCTCACCGGGCACCGTCTCCCCTGGCACCCGGCGACAAGTTCCCGCCCGGGGCGTGACGCGCCCTCGGGGCCTGTGCCACGGTGGCGCGGTCAGCGCCGACCGGCCGGGAAAGGGAGCACGATGCCCGACTTCACCACCGCCGCCCTCGGGGAGTGGACCGAGCCGGAGACCTTCGAGGTCACCGCCGAGCGGATCGCCGCCTACGCCGAGGCCACCAACGACCCGATCCCCGCGCACCGGGCCGGGGAGGTGGCGCCCCCGGTGTTCGGGATCGTGCCCGTGTTCCGGGCCCTCGGGCCCGCCGCGTTCGCCGTGGCGCCGCTGGAACTGGTGCCGTTCCTGGTGCACGGCGAGCACGACTTCACCTTCCACCGCCCCATCCGCCCCGGTGACGTGCTCACCAGCCGCGCCCGCCCGATCGGGGTGGTGTCCAGGGAGCGCGGCACCGCGGTCGTGGTCCACACCGAGACCCGCGCGGCCGACGGGGAACCGGTCAACGAGCAGTGGATGACGTCCTACTTCCGCGGCGTCGACGGCGGGGTCACCGAGGGGGAGCGCGCCCCCGGCCACGCCTTCGACGAGTCGCTGCGCGCTGCGGAGCCCACCGCCACCGTCGCCGCCCACCTCGACGACGACCAGACCCACCGCTACAGCCCCGCCGCGGGCGACCCCATGCCCATCCACCTCGACCCGGAGATGGCCAGGAGCGTCGGCCTGCCCGGCATCATCGTCCACGGCATGTGCACCATGGCCATGACCTCGTGGGCCGCGCTCACCGCCTTCGCCGACGGCGACACCGCGCGCCTGCGGCGACTCGCCGTCCGCTTCGCCAAGCCGGTCCTGCCCGGCCAGGACATCAGCACGGCCTTCCACGCCACCGGCACCGGCCACATCTTCGAGACCACCGTCGGCGACACGGTCGTGATCAAGGACGGCCTGGCGGTCCTCGGCTGAGTTGTTTGCCCGCGCCCTCCCCGGGAATGTCCCACCCGGACACGGGGAGGTGCGCGTGCGTCTGCGCCGCAGCAAGTGCGACGGTCCCGGCGTGCGGCGGGTCCGCCGCGGCCGGGGCTTCGCCTACGTCGACGAGTCCGGCGACCGGGTGGACGACCCCGCCGTCCTCGACCGCGTCCGCGAACTCGTCATCCCGCCCGCCTGGCAGGACGTGTGGATCTGCCCGCACCCCAACGGCCACATCCAGGCCGTGGGCACCGACGACGCGGGCAGGCGCCAGTACCTCTACCACGAGCGGTGGCGCTCGCAGCGCGACGAGCAGAAGCACGAGCGCGTCCTGGCCCTGGCCCGCAGGCTGCCGAAGATCCGCACCCGCATCCACGACGACCTGGTCCAGCCGGGCCTGAGCCGCGAACGGGTGATCGCGGGCGCCCTGCGCATCCTCGACCGCGGGGTGTTCCGGGTGGGCGGGGAGGAGTACGCCGAGGACTCGCGCGGGGTGGCGACCCTGCTGCGCTCGCACGTGCGGGTGCGCCGCGACGAACTGGCCTTCCACTTCCCGGCCAAGGGCGGGGTCGACCGGGAGGCGGTGATCCGCGACGCCGAACTGGCCGATCTCGTGCGGGCCCTGCGCCGGGGCAAGGCCGACGGGGACCGGCTCTTCGCCCACGGCGGGCACGTGATCCGGGCCGAGGAGGTGAACGAGCGGTTCAAGCGGTTCGCGGGGGAGCGGTTCACGGTGAAGGACATGCGCACCTGGACGGCCACGGTCCTGGCCGCGGCCGAGTACGCCGCGCGGGAGCAGCCGTCCTCGAAGACGGCGGCTCGGCGGTTGGACGCGGAGGTGATGCGGGCGGTGGCCGAGCAGTTGGGGAACACCCCGACCGTGGCCCGGCAGTCCTACGTGGACCCGAGGGTGGTCGAGGCGTTCCACTCCGGCCGGTCGATCGAGGCCACCCTGCGCCGCATCCGGGGCAAGCCGGAGGAGGAGATCCGCGAACCGCTGGAGCGGGCCGTGATCCGCCTGCTCAAATCCTCCTGACCGGCTGCCCTGATCCGCCCCGGTACGGGGAACGCTACGAGGATTCACCTGCGCGGCGGGCGCCTCGGCGGGGCTCGCGGCCGTGGGGCTGCTGCGGGGTGGGGTTGTCCGGGGCGGGTGGGATGCCCAGGGTGACGGGGGAGGGACCGATCTCGACCGGTTCGCCGTGGTGGGTGGTGGTGATCGGATCGCCGGAGACCAGGTGGTAGGTGGCGTTGTCGTGGGTGACCTCGACGCGCAGGCGGGTGCCCCGGAAGGACATGCGGAAGGACACCCGGGACAGCCCGCGCGGGAGGCGGGGGGCGAAGGTCAGTTCGCCGCCGTGGTCGCGCATGCCGCCCAGGCCCGCGACGACCGCCTGCCAGGCGCCCGCCAGGGAGGCCATGTGCAGGCCGTTCTTGACGTTGCCGTGCAGGTCGTCGAGGTCGGTCAGGGCGGCTTCGGCGAGGTAGTCGTAGGCGAGGTCCAGGTGCCCGCACTCGGCGGCCATGACCGCCTGGGTGCCCGCCGAGAGCGACGAGTCGCGGACGGTGCGGGCCTCGTAGTAGGCGAAGTCGCGGGCCTTCTCCTCGGGGGTGAAGGCGTCGCCGCGCAGGTGCAGGGCCAGGACCAGGTCGGCCTGCTTGACGACCTGCTTGCGGTACAGCTCGAAGTACGGGTAGTTCAGCAGCAGCGGGTAGCCGTCCTCCGGGGTGTTCTCGAAGTCCCACTCCTCGTGCTGGGTGAACGCCTCCGCCTGCGGGTGCACGCCCAGCAGTTCGTCGTAGGGCACGTGCATCCGCTCGGCGGCGTCGGCCCAGACCGACTTCTCCGCGTCGGTGACCCCCAGGGCCTCGGCGACCCCGGGGTTGCGCTCGCACGCGGCCAGCGCCTCGCGCAGGTTCTTCTGCGCCATCAGGTTGGTGTAGACGTTGTTGTCCACCACCGCGGTGTACTCGTCCGGGCCGGTGACCCCGTCGATGCGGAAGCCGTCGTGCGGGTCGTGGTGGCCCAGCGACGCCCACAGGCGGGCCGTCTCCACCAGCAGCTCCGTGGCGTACTCCCGGTCGAAGTCCTCGTCGCCGGTGGCGGCCAGGTAGCGGGCGGTGGCGTCGGCGATGTCGGCGGAGACGTGGAAGGCGGCGGTCCCGGCGGGCCAGTACGCCGAGCACTCCGCGCCGTTGATCGACCGCCACGGGAACGCCGCGCCGCTCTTGCCCAGCACCTCGGCGCGGTCCCTGGCGGCCTCGAGGGTGCTGTGCCGCCAGCGCAGCGCGTCGCGGGCGGCGTCGGGCATGGTGTAGGTCAGGACCGGGAGGACGAAGGTCTCGGTGTCCCAGAACGCGTGCCCGTCGTAGCCGGGGCCGGTGAGGCCCTTGCCCGGGATGGCCCGGCTCTCCCCGCGCGCCCCCGCCTGCGCGATGTGGAACAGCGCCAGCCGCAGGGCCTGTTGCAGGGCCGGGTCGCCGTCGATCTCGACGTCGGCGGCCTCCCAGAAGTCGTCGAGGAACGCCTCCTGCTCGGCCAGCAGCCCCTCCCAGCCGGTCTGCCGCGCGCCCGCGAGCGCCGCCTCCGCCTGCGCGCGCAGCGCGGGGGCCGAGCGCTGCGCGGACCAGCCGTAGGCCAGGTACTTCGTCACCGACAGCGTCTCACCGGCCGCGATGTCGGCGGCGATGGTCAGCCGGGCCAGGTCGTCCTCGCAACTGATCTCGGTGCGCAGGCCGTCGTTGGCGTCGATCTCGTGGTCCATCGCCGCGGCCATCCGCAGCCCGGACTCCTTGGTGCGGTGCACCAGCACCGCGCGGTACCCCTCCGACCAGTGGAACTCCCCGGCCAGCGGCGACTTCAGCGCCAGCGCCACCCGGGGGTCGCGCGACTCGGACACGATCGGCTCGTTGGCCAGCAGGTCCGACTGGACCACCAACTGCGTGGTGTCCTCCAGCGGGGTCACCTCGTAGCGGATCGCCGCCACCGCCCGCTGGGTGAACGACACCAGCCGCCGGGTCTTCACCAGCACCCGCCGCCCGGTCGGCGACTCCCACTCGGTCTCCCTGGTGAGCACGCCGGTGCGGAAGTCCAGGGTGCGGTGGTGGGTGTGCGCCTTGCCGTAGCGCATGTCCAGCGGCTCGTCCTCGACCAGCAGCCGCATGATCTTGCCGTCGGTCACGTTCACGACCGTCTGCCCGGCCTCGGGGTAGCCGTAGCCCGCCTCGGCGTAGGGCAGCGAGTGCTCCTCGTAGAACCCGTTGAGGTAGGTGCCCGGCAGCCCGACCGGTTCGCCCTCGTCCAGCGAGCCGCGCATCCCCAGGTGGCCGTTGGCCAGCGCGAAGGCCGACTCGGTGCGGTGCAGCTGGTCGACGTCGATGGTCTCCCAGCGCAGCCGCCACGGCTCGACGACGAAGCCGCTCACTTGCCCTCCAGCAGCTCGTCGAGCTCGTCGACGACGACGTCGGCGCCCTCGGCGCGCAGCTCGTCGGCCTGGTCGGCGCGGTTGACCCCGACCACGTAGGCGAACTCCCCGGCCCGGCCCGCCCGCACGCCGGAGAGGGCGTCCTCGAACACCGCCGCCTGCGCGGGGGTGACCCCGAGCCGCTTGGCGCCCTCCAGGAAGGAGTCCGGGGCGGGCTTGCCGCGCAGGTTCTCCTCGGCGATGGTGATCCCGTCCACCCGGGCCAGCACGAACGGGGTCAGGCCCGCCACGTCGAGCACGTGCTCGCCGTTCGCCGAGGAGGTCACCACGGCGATCTTGAGCCCGGCGTCGCGCGCGGCCTGCAGGTAGCGCACGGACGCGGGGTAGGGCTGCACGCCGCGCTCGTCGATGATCCGCATCAGGTCGGCGTTCTTGCGGTTGCCGACGCCGTTGACGGTGTCGGCGTCCGGCGGGTCGTCCGGGGTTCCCTCGTCCAGGTGAATGCCGCGCGACTCCAGGAAGGTGCGCACCCCGTCGGCGCGGGGCCTGCCGTCGACGTGGGCGGCGTAGTCGCGGGGGGTGAACGGCGAGCGGTCGCCGTCGGCGCGGGTGGCCAGGAACGCGTCGAACGTCGTGCGCCACGCCTCCTGGTGCAGGGCGGCGGTGCTGGTCAGCACCCCGTCGAGGTCGAAGAGGCAGGCGGTGACCCCGTCGGGCAGTCCGATCATGGGGGCGACGGTACCGCCTGCCGGGGAGGCGGGCAGAGCGGCCTTTGTCCGTTGTCGCGGAGAGTGAGCAGGACCACGGCCGATCGGGAACGCGGGAGGGGGGTCGAGCGTTGAGATGGATGTCGCCCCCCGACCGGGCAGCGCGGACCCACCCCGTACGGAGTTCCCCCCAACTCCAGGGGAAGCGCGTCCCCTCCGGTCGGTGGGGCGACCTGAGCCGCCGACCGGACCGACCCCCACCCCGGGTCCGGTCGGCGGCGCTCCGCTGTTCACGGAAAGTGAGTTTCCCGGGCCGGTGTCCCCGTGGCGGGGGAGTGCGGACCCGGATGGCGCAGTGCGACCGGCGGGTGAACCCCCGCGGAACTCAGAAGATCTTGACGATGCCCAGCAGTGACACGATGGTGAAGCCGATGACGCACAGCACCGCCACCGCCACGAACACCAGGGTCACGATCGGGACGGTCCGGCTGGGGTAGCGCTGCGGCTCGGACAGGCCCTCGGTGGTGCTGCCCGAATCGGGCGGGGTCTCGCCGGGCTGGAGGTCCGCGGAGACGCCGGGGGTGCGGTCGGGGTCGGGGTCGGGAGGAGTGGCGGTCATGCGACCGGATTACCCCGCGCACCGGGGTTCACACCGAACCCGCCCGGTGGTATGAAAACGCCGATCCGGGGTACGCCAGGGGCATGAACGAGCCGAACCGCACATTGGACGCGCGCGAGCTGTCCACCGGGGAGCTGGTCAGCAGACTCAGCGAACAGGTGTCCCGGCTCGTGCGCGATGAACTGTCACTGGCCAAGGTCGAACTCAAGGACAAGGGCAAGCAGGCCGGGGTCGGCGCCGCGCTCGGCGGCTCCGCCGGGGTGCTCGCCTGGTTCGGGGTGGCCGCCCTGATGATCACGGCCATCGCCGCGCTCGCACTGGTCCTGCCCACCTGGGCCGCCGCGCTCATCGTGGCGGGCGTGCTGTTCGCGGTCGCCGCCGTGCTCGGGATGGTCGCGGTGAAGAAGGTCAAGCACGCCACGCCGCCGATCCCGGAGCAGGCCATCGACAGCACCCGCCGCGACGTCGAAGCCGTGAAGGAGAGTGCCCACCGATGAGCGTGGACCCCGACGACAAGAAGGCCCTCGCCGCCGACATCGAGCAGGCCAGGGAGGAACTCGCCGAGACGGTGGACGCCCTGGTCGCCAAGACGGACGTGAAGCGCCGGGTGGGTGAGAAGGCCGAGGAGGTCAAGGCGGAGGTCAAGGCGACCGTCGCGGCCAAGGCGCAGGAGGCCAAGGAGAAGGTCGGCCACGCCAAGGACACCGTGGTCGCCAAGGCCGCCGAGGCCAAGGAGAAAGTCGCGGAGAAGGCCGCCGACGCCAAGGACGCGGCGGTGGAGGCCAAGGAGGCCGCCGCTGCGAAGGTCCGCGGCACGGGCACCCAGGCCACGGCGGGCACGCTCGCCGACGAGGGCCAGGACCCCACCGCGCAGACCAAGGACCTGTTGGCCGGGCAGGCGCTGACCGCCAAGGCCAAGGCCGACCAGGTCGTCGTCACCGCCAAGCGCAACCCGGTGCCGTTCGCGGTCCTCGCCGCCGCGCTGGCCGCGGTGATCGCGCTGATCCTGCGCAACCGGGGGAGGTGACCGGGTGAAGCTGCTCTTCCGCCCGCTCAGCATGCTCATCAGCGTGCTCGGCGGTGTCCTGGCCGGTGCGCTGTTCAAGCGCCTCTGGCGCGGCGCGACCGGTGACGACGAGGCCCCCGAGGCCACCTCGCCGGACCACTCCACCAAGGAGGTGCTGGTCGCCGCGCTGCTGCACGGCGCCATCTTCGGGGTGGTCAAGGCGGCGGTCGACCGCGCCGGTGCCAAGAGCTTCCGCAGGATGACCGGCAAGAACCTCGACAACTGATCCTCCCCGCAATGCCGGAAGCGGCCCCTCCCGCAGGAGGGGCCGCTTCCGGCATTGCGACTGCGGGGGATCAGTCCGGCGGCTCGGTCCCATCGCGCTGCGAGGCTTCCTCGTCGGTGTCCTCGGCGCGGGCCGTCCGGCCCACCACGGGCGTGGGCTCCCGGGTGGAGGACTCGGCGTACTCGTCCAACTCGGCCGTGCTGCGGTCGAGCAGGTCCGGCTCCTCGTCCTTCCCCGGCTCTGCGTTCTTCTGGTCGGAATCCTTGTCGGACACGGGAACCCCTCGATTCAGGCGGACGCTTCGCGCAGGGCGGGCAGCAGTTCGGCCTCCGCGAACGGGAAGAAGCCGTCCTGGTGCTCCCCGCCGATCTGCACGAGCGCCACGTCGGTGAAACCGGCCTCCCAGAACGCCGAGACCGCCTTGACGATCGGCTCGACGTCCGGGCCGCACGGGATGCTCTCGGCAACGTCGGACTCGCGGACGAACTGCGTCGCCCCGGCGAACCCGGCCGGGCCGGGCAGCTCGGCGTTGACCTTCCACCCGCCAGCGAACCAGCGGAACTGCTCGTGCGCGCGGGTCACGGCGGCGTCGCGGTCGGGGTCCCAGCAGATCGGGATCTGCCCGATCTTGCGCACCTCCGCCGCGGGCCGCCCGGAGGCGGCGTCCCACATGGAGCACAGCTCGGCGTCCGGCTCGACGGCGATCAGGTGGTCGGCCATCGGGGCGAACCGCGAAACCGACTGCGCCCCGGACACCGCGACCGCCAGCGGCACCCGGTGCTCGGGCAGGTCCCACAGCTTCGCCGAGTCGACCCGGAAGTGCCTGCCGACGGTGTTGACGTAGTCCCCGGAGAACAGCGCCGAGATGATGTCGACCGCCTCGGTGAGCATCTCGTGCCGCTCGTTGGCGGGCGGCCAGCCCCGGCCCACGACGTGCTCGTTGAGGTTCTCACCCGCCCCCAGGCCGAGGGTGAACCTGTTGTCGGACAACAGGCCCAGCGTCGCCGCCTGCTGCGCCACCACGGTCGGGTGGTAGCGCATGGTCGGGCAGGTCACGTAGGTCATCAGCTCGACCGCCTCGGTGACCTGGCTGACCGCCCCCAGCGTCACCCACGCGTTCGGGGCGTGCCCCTGGGCGGTCAGCCACGGGGAGAAGTGGTCGCTGGAGACCTCGAAGTCGAACCCGGCGGCCTCCGCCGCCGCCGCGTGCCGGACCAGGTCGCGCGGTCCGGCCTGCTCGGTCATCAGGGTGTAGCCGAAGCGGGTCACCGCAGTTCTCCGCGCACCGCCGCGTCCGGGCTGCGGTCCCCGTCGTCGTAGGGGACGGCCGACTCCTCGCGCAGCGAAGCCGCGACCGAGCCGCCCGCCTCGTCGTCGAGTTGGCCTCGGCTCGACGCCCTGGCCAGCACCGGGTCGGCGACCTCGGGCGGGGGCAGCTCGTCGTCGCCGATGATGCGGTCGACGCCCTCCAGGCCCTCGCCGTCGTAGGCGCGCTCGTCGATGCGGTCGTCCAGGCGCGACAGCGGGGTGTCCGCGCCGGGGCGGGTGGCGGAGGCGGACACGTCCGGCTCCTCGGCGGCGAGCCGGTGGTCGAGGTCCTCGCCCTCGCGCTGCTCGCGCGCCGTGGTGCCGAACCGGTTGGCCTCCGCCCAGCGCTCGGGCGGCTCGATGCCCTCCTCCAGCGGGTCGAGCCGCAGGTTGTCCTCGTCGAGGCTCTCCTGCTGGCTGAGGGATTCGGGGCGTTCACCATCGGTACTCATGCGACCGACCTACCCGGCGGCGGCCCCGGACAAACTCGAGGCCGGTGTCAGCGGGGCCGCGAGCGCGTCGGTCCCACCGCGCCCGTCCCCGGGCTCCCTCCTGCTCCGTTCAGGTGTACGGAGGGCGGGGTTTCCAACCGCGGGTCTTGTTCGTGGGTGAACCACCCGTTTGTCGGTCATCGCCCGAGGCTCGTTGCGGGCGGTGACCCAGAGTGGTCGTCAAGAAGGGCGACTCATTTCAAAACTGGTAACAGTAACAGGCGTTCACCGTGTAACGTTTCTGGCGTAGGGAGTACGAGCTGTGGCGTTCGGCCGTCTCCGTCCGAATGCGACGTGAACGCGTGGCCCGTTGCGGGATCACCCGAATGCCATGTTTGTGCCTCCCGGAAACGACATCGGTGATCCACCCGGCGTGATCATGGGATGTCTTGGGCTCGTGGGCTCGAACCGGTGCCTTGCCAATGGAAAAGGGATCGGCTTACATATGTCGAGCCACCCCCGAGTAGGTGGCGGAAAAACTCCCCAAAACCCAAGAATACGAGGTTCTCGTGCGCAACAAGCTGGCATCGATGGCGGCAATGGTCGGCGTGGCGGCATCCCTGCTCATCGGCGGGGCCACCGCCGCGCAGGCCACCACGACCGTTCCCGACGCCTCCTGTGTCAACTCCGACCCGTTGGGCCTGGTCAACGTCGTGACCTGCACCATCAACACCACCGTCCAGGTCCCGATCGACATCCCGATCGACTCGGTGATCACCTTCGGGGACATCCTCAGCAACAACCACGTGCTCTCCGGCAACGAGCTGGACCTGCTGGAGGTCACCCTGGAGGACTTCCTCAACAACAACACCATCAGCGACAACCTCGTCTTCAAGAACAACCTCGTCGACGTCATCGACGACATCAACGTCATCGACGACATCGACGTGAGCAAGATCTTCATCGACCTGCTCTGATTCACCGGGCGGACCGGTGGCACCTTTCCGTGGAAAGGTGCCACCGGTTCTCCTTTGTCTCGGGTTCGAGTTGTCGTGGTTCGGATTGGTGTTCTTTCGATCAATTGTCAGGAATTTCGGTTGAACCACGCGCCACCTGGGTTGTGGTCGCGCACTGTGCCCAACGCGGTGAAGACGCGTCGCGACGGCTGCCACCTCGCCCATGGCGTCGACTGCGGCGGGGCGGAGGCGGTGGGCGCGTGGCCGATCACGAACCCGGCCGTGGGTGTGACGCCGGGCGCTGAGCGGGTACTCCTCATCCCAGCAGTTGAAAACGAGGAGGACAGCGAGTGACGATCGACTCGACCACGTTGACCGTGGGCGTGGAAGAAGAATTCTTCCTCGTCGACCCGGCGGGCAGGCTCGTGGACCAGGGGCCGGAGACCGCCGAGCGCGGTGCCGCGGCCGTCGAGGGCGACCCCGACCTGAAGCCGGAGCTGCTGCGGGCCATGGTGGAGTCGGCCACCGGCATCTGCCACAGCGCGCAGCAGGTCGCCGAGGAGCTGACCGAGCTGCGGGTGGCGCTGGCGGGCGCGGCGCGCGAGCAGGGCGCGCTGCTGGTCGCCACCGGCACGGTGCCGCACCAGCAGCCCGACTTCGCCACGGTCGGCCCCGGTGCCCGCTACCGGCGGATCACCTCGCACGTCGGCGAGTTCATGTTCTCCGGGATGACCTGCGGCTGCCACGTCCACGTGGGGGTGGAGGACACCGCGACGGCGCTGCGCGCGGCCAACCACCTGCGGCTGTGGTTGCCCGCGCTGATCACCGTGTGCGCCAACTCGCCGTTCCAGGACGGGCGCGACACCGGCTACGCCAGCACCCGGCACCTGCTGTGGGAGCGCTGGCCGTCCGCGGGCCCGCCGCCCTACCTGGACTCCGTGGAGCAGTACGAGGAGCTGGTGGAGGACATGCTGGCCACCGGGGCGATCCTCGACCGCAAGATGGTCTACTTCGACGTCCGCCCGTCGGACGACCACCCGACCGTGGAGACCCGGATCAGCGACGTCGCGCCCACCCCGCGCGAGGCCGCGCTGCTGGCCGTGCTGGTGCGCACCATCGTGGCCGAGGCGCTCGACAGCGACCGCGACTTCCCCCGCGTGCCCACCCAGGTCGTGCGCGCGGCGCAGTGGCGGGCGGCCAAGGACGGGTGGGGCGCGGTCGTGCCCGACCCGTGGGCCGACGGGCACCGGCCCGCGCCGGAGATCTTCGCCGACCTGATCGCCAGGCACGCACCCGCGCTGCGCCGCTCCGACGAGCTGGAGTTCGTGCGGTCGACGTTGTCCTCCCTGGAGGAGACGGGCGACGGCGCGACCCGCCAGCGGGCCGCCGGGATCGACGGCGTGGTGGCGATGCTCGCCGCGCAGACGGCGGACACGAGCATGTCGGGGTCGGGCTCGGTGGGTGCTTCGCGGTGAACACCGCGGGCGTCGGATCGCGGTAGCCGGAGCCGGTGGGTCAGCGGGCGCGCGGTCCATCGGCCCGACAGGGGGCGGGACAACCCGGGAAACCGGGTTGTCCCGCCCCCTGCGTTCTATCGATCCAGCACCGGTGCCCGCAGCGCGCAGGGGCACGCGGAAGGCGCCGGTACTGACCATCGTGGACGGTCGGTGCCGGGCAGGCCGGGCCGCTCCTCACTCGACAGGGGTGTGAACCCCGGAGATCCCCGCCCCGGCGCAGGCGCACGCGATGTCCGAATCAGTGTCATAGTGGAGGGATGGGAGCCAAGGTGGTCCGTGAGACCGAGCGCAAATTCGAGGCCGACGCCGACTTCCGCCTCCCCGAACTGGTCGGGGTGGGCGGGGTGACCGCCGTGCGCGGTCCCGAGCGCAGCGACCTCGACGCCAGTTACTTCGACACCCAGGACCTCCGCCTGGCCCGGGCGGGCATCACGCTGCGCAGGCGCACCGGCGGCGCCGACGCGGGCTGGCACGCCAAGCTGCCGGTCGGTCCGGACACCCGCGACGAGGTCCGCTTCCCGCTGGGGCGGGCCAAGAAGACCGTGCCCGCCGCGCTGACCGCCCTGGTCCGCGCGCACACCCTCGACGAGCCGCTGGTGCCGGTGGCCCGGATCGTCACCCGCCGCGACGAGTGGACCCTGCTCGACGCCGACGGCGAGCAGGTCGCGCTGCTGGCCGACGACCACGTCACCGCCGTGCCCACCGACGGCAAGGCCACCACCTGGCGCGAGCTGGAGGTGGAGGCCGCCGACGCCGCCGCCCTCGACCCGATCGGCGAGGCGCTCGGCGCCCGGCCGTCGTCGTCGACCTCCAAACTGGTCCGCACCCTGGGCAAGAAGGCCCGCCGCCAACAGCCCCCGGAGCTGCCCAAGCACCCCACCGCCGGTGATGCGGCCCTGCGGTACGTCCGCGCGCGGTTCGACGACCTGCGCGCGCACGACACCGGGGTCCGCCTCGACGCCGAGGACTCCATCCACCAGTTCCGGGTCACCTGTCGGCGGATGCGCAGCGCGTTGCAGGCGTTCCGGCCGCTGTTCGACGCCGACCGGGTGGCCGCCCTGCGCGAGGAGTTCCGCTGGCTCGGCGCGGAGCTGGCCCCCGCCCGCGACGCCGAGGTCCTGGAGGAGCACCTGCGCGCGGAGGTCGACCGGCTGCCCACCGAGGTCGTCCTCGGCGGGGTGTCCGCCCGGCTGAGCGCCGAGTTCGCCAGGGTCGGCGCGGACGCGCGCGGCTCGGCGCTGGCGGTCCTCGACGGCGACCGGTACAAGGCCGTGCTGGTCGACCTGGCCGCGCTGCTCGCCGACCCGCCGTTCACCGCCAAGGCCGCCCGGCCCGCCGCGGGCGAGCTGCGCAAGGCCGTGCGCAAGTCCGCCGACCGGCTCACCGCCTCGGTGGAGGCCGCCGACACCGCCGCGTCCCCCGCCGACCGCGACACCGCGCTGCACCAGGCCCGCAAGGACGCCAAGAAGGCCCGCTACACCGTCGAGGCGGTCGACCCGGTCCTCGGCCGCGAGCTGCGCAAGTGGGGCAAGCGGGTGAAGGGCGTGCAGACCGCGCTCGGGGTGCACCAGGACGCCGTGGTGGCCCGCGAAGCCCTGCGGGACCTGGGGGTCCGCGTGCACCTGGAGGGCGACAACGCCTTCACCTACGGCCTGCTGTGGGCCAGGGAGGACACCCGCGCCCACACCGCGGAGGCCGAGTTCGTCGCGGCCTGGGCCAGGCTGTGCGGGTCGAAGAGGCCCCACCTGCCGGGGTGAACCCGGTTTCGTCGTGGGCCACCCCGGGTAATCCCCTTTCGGCAGGGACTCCACCGAAAGGGGCTGGGACGTGGACGACAGCGCGTACATCTTGTTCTTGATAGTGGGCATCGCCCTGGTGCTGGTCGACGGCCAGGTGATCTACCGCAGCGGTCTGCGCTACCTGACCGACACCGAGGGCAGCGAGCAGCAGTCGGCGAAGTCCATGGCGCGGATGGTCTCGGTCCTGTTCCACATCGCCGTCATCGGTCTGCTCCTGCTGATCTCCACGCTGGACGTCGGCGGCGACAGCGTGATGGAGGTCGTCGTCCTCAAGCTGGGCATCGTGCTGATCCTGCTGGCGCTGGCCCACTTCGTCACCCTCAAGATGCTCAACCGGATGCGCGACCGGCTGGACGCGGAGAACCTCACCAAGAAGCGCTACGGCGCCCGCGGTGAAGAGCGCCCGGTCTCGCCCAACCCGGACGTCCCGGTGCGGCATGAGCCGGTGATCACCAACGACCCCACCACCCCCGCGCGGTTCAAGGCCGTGCAGCCGGGTGATCCGGAGATCCCCACCACGGTCCAGGAGCGGCGCGGCCCCATCGAACGCCCCATCCTGCCGGAAACGCGCTGAACGCCGGCAGGCTCCAGGAATCGCGGTCCATGCTCTCCCGGGCCGCGATTCCGCTGTGGGCGGCGGTCGCGCTCACGGTCCCCGGTGTCTTCCTCGGCGCCACCGGCACCCACATCGCCCCGCCGGTGGACGCGGTCCTGTTCGGGATCGCGGTCGTCGGCGCGGCGTTCGTGCTGTCCTGGGTCGCCGAGGCGGTCCAGCTCGACATCTCCCCGGGCCTGGCGATCACCCTGCTGGCGCTGATCGCCGTGCTGCCGGAGTACGCGGTCGACTTCGTCTTCACCGCCGAGGGCGGCAGCGCCTTCGCCGAGCACGGACCCACCTGCCTCCCGCCCGACGCCGCCGAGGGCACCGAGTCGCCCTGCGGGCTGGCGCTGGCGAACATGACCGGCGCCAACCGCATCCTGGTCGGCATCGGCTGGGCAGCGGTCGTGCTCATCGCCACCTGGCGCATCCACCGCAACCGGGTCGCCGGGGAAACCCCCGGGGACCCGGAGCGCAAGGCGCGTTCACCCAAGCAGGCCACGGTTTCCCTGGAGCGCACCGACTCCGTGCCGCTGGCGTTCCTCGCCCTGGCCACCCTCTACTCGCTGACGCTGCCGCTGCGGCACACCATCACGCTCGTCGACGCGGTCGTGCTGGTCGGCATCTTCGTGCTCTACGCCGTGCGCGTCGCCAGGGCGCCCGCGGGTGACCCGGAACTCGACGGCGTCGCCGCGGTGGTCGGCGGGCAATCCAAGACCGCCCGCCGCGTGTGGTGCCTGGCGATGTTCACCTTCGCCGCGGCGGTGATCCTGCTGGTGGCGGAGAACTTCGCGCACTCGCTGGTGGAGACCGGCACCGAGTTGGGCGTCAGCCAGTTCCTGCTCGTGCAGTGGGTGGCGCCGCTGGCCTCGGAGGCACCGGAACTGCTGGTCGCGGGCCTGTACGCCTGGCGGCTCAAGACCACCGACGCGCTGGCCACGCTGGTGTCGTCGAAGGTCAACCAGTGGACGCTGCTGGTCGGCACGCTGCCCATCGTGTTCGCCATCGCCGCGGGCGGGCTCAACGGGCTGCCGCTCGACGGGCCGCAGCGCGAGGAACTGCTGCTCACCGCCGCGCAGTCGCTGTTCGCGGTGACGCTCCTGCTGGGGCTGACCATCACCGTGCGCGGCGCGCTGACGCTGCTCGGGCTGTTCCTCGCCCAGTTCGTGCTCGCCGCCGTGCTGCCCGCGTCGGTCAAGGGGATCGAGTTGATCGCGCTGTCCGGCGTCTACCTGGTGCTGGCCCTGATCACCGCCGTGCGTCAGCGCCACCACGTCCGGCGGCTGCTGCGCGACGGGTACCGCACGCCCTACCGGGAGCTGGCGGACGCGTAGCGGGCCAAGGCGCTGCCGAGGTCCGGGTGGACCCGGAACCTCGGGCACAGGCCGGTGATCTCCATCGGGCGCAGCACCGAGCGCCGGTCGGCCACCACGTGGAACTCCACCGCCCTGGCCTCGGCCCGGTCGCGCACGCGCACCAGCGCGGACAGCCCGGCCGCCGCCAGGAAGTCCACTTCGGACATGTCGACCACCAGGGCCAGCGGGTCGCCGGTGTCCAGGGCCCGCTCCAGCAGCTCGCGCAGCCGCGCGGCGGTGCCCAGGTCGACCTCGCCGGAGACCGTCACCAGCACCGCCCACCGGCCCTCGGCCGAGACCCGGACCGCCAGCGCGGGGCGCCCGCCCCGACGCGGACGGGGCAGCCCGCCCCCGGGTGCGGCAGCAGCCATGACGTCCTCGGTTCCTCGGGTGATCGGGCGAGAGGGGGCACCGGCAGCATAGGCCACGTTTGCCCCAGGGCAAGCAACTGCGTGCGCGGGTTGACCCGAAGGTCGCAGGTTCGCCACCGATCGGCCGTGGTACCCACGCAGCGTGGTCACCTCACTGCTCTCCGCGCGCGGCTACCGGCTGGCCTGGGCGGGCGTGGCCGGGATGACCGGCTTCGCGGGCCTGCTGCTCGGTGTGGTCCTCACCGGGACCTGGTCGCTGGTGATGATCCTGGCCACAGCGACCTGCCTGGCCGTGGCCTGCCGCGCCGCCGCCGAGGACCTCGCCGACCGGACGGTGCGCCTGCCGCCCCTGGTGGCGCTGCTGGCCGCGGTGCTCGTCGCCGGGACCGGGCTCGTGCTCGCCCTCGGCGGTGCCGCCGTCGCGCTGCTGGTGTGCCTGGCGGCCACCGGCCTGCCGCTGCTGGGACCGCGCCACCGCTTCCTCGACACCGCTGAGCTGCGCGGGCGCTGGGAGGCGGGCGCGCGGGCACTGGCCGGGGCGAGCACCCCGGCGGAAGCCGCCGCCGTGGTCCGCGACCGCGCGCGGTGCCTCGACGAACTGGAGCGCCGCGACCCCGAGGGGGTCCGGCGCTGGCTGTCCTCCCCGGACCCGTTCGCCCGCTTCGGCACCGCCGACCCCGCCTGATCACGCCCGGCGAACGGGCGCGCCCGCTGCGATAGTTGGTCCGGTGAGCACATGTCTGGTCATCGGCGCGGGCGGCTACATCGGCAAGCCCCTCGTCGCCGCGCTGCGCGCCGCGGGGCACGAGGTCCGCGCGATGGCCCGGTCCCTCGACCCGGCGCACCTGCCGCTCGACGTCATCCCGATCCGCGCCGACGCCCGCGACCCGATGGCGCTGTCGGCGGCCATGGCGGGCGTCGACGTCGTCTACCACCTCGTGCACTCCATGGACAGCGCCGACTTCGCCGACACCGACACGGTGATCGCCGACACCGTCGCCGAGGCCGCCGCCGCGGTCGGCATCCGGCAGTTGGTCTACCTCGGCGGCCCCCGCCCGACCGGCCCGGAGGTCTCCCCGCACCTGGGTTCCCGCGCCGACGTCGGCGACGCGTTCCTCGCCGCCCCGACCCCCGCGCTGGTCCTGCAGGCGTCGATGGTCATCGGGGCGGGCTCGGCCAGCCTGGACCTGCTCAGCCACGCCGCGCGCTTCGCCCCGGTGGTGCTGCGCCCGCCGTGGATGGGCAACCGCAGCCGCCCCATCGCCCTGGCCGACGTGCTGTTCCACCTGGTGGACGCGGCGGACCGGGAACCGGTGAACCTGGTGGTCGACCTCGCGGGCCCGGAGACGCTGACCTACCTGGAGCTGATCCAGCGCTACGCCCGCGTCGCGGGCCTGCCGTGGCGGCTGCCGGTGCCGGTGCTCGTCGTGCCCACCGGCCCGGCCGCCGCGGCCGCCGCCGCGCTCAGCGACCTGCCCCGCCCGCTGGTGCGCGCCCTGCTGGAGTCGCTGCGCCACGACCTCGTGCCGGACCCGGCGAACGTCGCCCCCGCCCCGCCCGGCGGCGCCACCGGCCTCGACCGGGCGCTGCGCGACGCCCTCGGCCTGCCGGTGCCGGTCGGCCCGCCCACGAACGCCCCCGGCACCCGCGTCGACCGCCGCGAACTGCGCGTCCACGCCACCGAACCCGCGCTCTGGCGGGTGATCACCGACCTCGGCGGCCGCGGCGGCTGGCACACCGTGCCCGGCGCCTGGGCCCTGCGCGGCGCCCTCGACCACCTCCTCGGCGGCATCGGCCTGCACCGCGGCCGCCCGGCCGAACTCGCCCCGGGCGACGCGGTGGACAGTTGGACCGTCGTCAGCCGCGACGACGCCGACCGGTCGCTGCTGCTGCGCGCGGACATGCGCCTGCCCGGCCGGGCGTGGCTGCGGTTGCGCGCCATCGCCGGGACGGCGCCGGGGGAGTGCGTGTTCGAGCAGACCGTGACCTTCGTGCCCGACGGCCTGCCCGGCACCCTGTACTGGCTGGCCCAGAAGCCCGCGCACGACGTGGTGTTCGGCATGATGGCCCGCGGCATCGCCAACGCCGCCGAGCGGGCCCCGGGCCCGGTCGCTGCCCGCTGATCTCCGAAAGGGTCCACAGTGGACGAATCCCTGGCCGCCCTCGCCGCCGCGCACGGCGTCGCGGTCTCCTACGAGAACGGTGACCGCGAACAGGTCGAGGTCGACCCGGACGTGGTCGTCGCCGTCCTCGCCCAGCTCGGCGTCGACCCCGGCGACCCGCCGGTCGCGCCGGGCGCGGGCGTGCCGACCGTGGTGCGCCAAGGCGTGCGGGTGGACGTCGGCACCGGCGTCGTGCTGCTGGAGGACGGCGGCGAGGTGCCCGTGTCCGGGGTGCTGCCCGCGGACCTGCCGCTGGGCTGGCACCGGCTGCGGGTGGGGGAGCGGGAGACGTCGTTGGCGGTCACCCCCGCCGCGCTGCCGCCCGCACCGCGCACCTGGGGGTGGATGACCCAGCTCTACGCCCTGCACACCCCCGACTCGTGGGGCGTCGGCGACTACGCCGACCTGCGCTCGTTCGTCGCCGCGGCGGCCGCGGGCGACGCCGGGGCGGTGCTGGTCAGCCCGGTCGCCGCGCCGAGCCTGGTCCACCCGGTGCAGCGGTCGCCGTACTCGCCGTCGAGCAGGCGCTTCCTCAACCCGATCCACCTGTCGGTGACCGAGACCGACGCGTTCCGGGCCGCGTCGGCCGACGTGCGGGAGCAGGTCCGCGCCCTGCGCCCGGACAACCCGGAACTGGTCGACCACGACGCGGTCTGGCGGGCGAAGTCGGCGGCGCTGGAACTGCTGTTCGCCCCCGCCGACCCGGTCGAGGCCGACCCCGGCCTGCTCGACTACGCCACCTTCGCCGCCCTGGCCGAGGAGCACGGCGAGGACTGGCGCGAGTGGCCGGAACCGCTGCGCGAGCCGGGCTCCGCCGAGGTCGCCGCCGAGCGCGCCCGCCTGTCCGCCAGGGTGGCCTTCCACGTGTGGGTGCAGGGCCTGTGCTCGCGGCAACTGGAGCAGGTGCACGCCGCCGCGTCGGGGATGGCGGTGGGCGTGGTGCACGACCTCCCGGTGGGCGTCACCCCCAGCGGCGCGGACGCCTGGTCGCTGCGCGACGTCCTCGCCACCTCGGTCACCGTGGGCGCCCCGCCGGACGCGTTCAGCCCGCTCGGCCAGGACTGGGTCCTGCCGCCGTTCCGCCCGGACCGCCTCGCCGAAGCGGGCTACCTCCCCTTCCGCGACATGATCCGGGCCGTCCTCCGGCACGGCGACGGCATCCGGGTCGACCACGTGGCGGGCCTCTGGCGGCTCTGGTGGATTCCGCCGGGCGAAACCGCCGACCGGGGCACCTACGTGCACTACGACGCGGAGGCGATGCTGGGCGTCCTGCTGCTGGAGGCCCACCGGGCGGGCGCGGTGGTCATCGGCGAGGACCTGGGCACGGTCCCCGACGAGGTCACCGACACCCTCCGCGCCCGCGGCGTGTTGAGCTGCTCGGTGGCCTGGTTCGAGCGGGACGTCGACGGCAGGCCCCGGCCGCCCGCCGACTGGCCCGCCCAGGCCGCGGCGAGCGTGTCCACCCACGACCTGCCCACGGCCCTGGGCTTCCTCACCGGCGACCACGTGCGGGTGCGGGCCGACCTGGGCCTGCTGTCCGACCCGGCGGCCGAGGAGCTGCGGGCGGCCGACGAGCGGGCCGAGATCGTGGGGCTGCTGGAATCGGAGGGGCTGGTGGCACCGGGCGCGTCCGCCGAGGAGGTGGTGGACGCCCTGCACGTCCTGCTCGCCAGGACCCCGTGCGCGCTGGTGTTCGCCGCGCCCGCCGACCTGATCGGCGAGGCCCGGCAGCCGAACCTGCCGGGCACGGTGGACCAGTACCCGAACTGGCGCATCCCGCTGCCGCTGCCGGTGGCGGACATCTTCACGCACCCGACGGTCCGCCGAGCGGTGGCGGAGTTCAAGAAGCGGTAACCGGCGATCCGCTATTTCGTATCTTGATAGCGGGATTGGTCGGTGTGGTGTGGGGAGAGGGGCGGCCTGGCCGGTGGGGGCTGGGCCGCCGGGTTGAGCTGCGCCACCCATGGAGTTGCCTCGCCCGTAGGACTGGGTCCGCCTGTAGGGGCTGCGCCGCTTGTGGGGGCTGCGCCGCCGGGTGAGGCTGCGCCGCCCGTAACCCTGCGCCGCCGGTAACCCTGCGCCGCCGGTAACCCTGCGCTGCCGGTAAGGCTGGGCCGCTTGTGGGGCTGGGCGGCTCGGTCGACAGGGTGGGCCGCCTGGTCGGCCGAGGCCGGTCGGCGGAGCGGGGATCGCCGAAGGCCCGCTGGTGCCCTGGTGGCCTGGCGGGTGGGGGAATGGGCGGTGGGGCCGGGGTGGGGATCGCCCCGGGTTACTTCTTGGTGGGTTTGATCTTCTCCGCTGGCGGGTCCTGCTGCTCGGGGACCGGGCTCACACCCTGCTCACGGCTGAGTTCGGTGTAGATCGGGTTCGGGTCGGTCTCCAGCACAGTCGCCTCCTCGGCTTGGTCGTGACGAGCGCGGGTAACCGTTCCGGTCCGGGTTCACACCTGATCGGCCCAGAAAGTTTCGCTCAGTTGGCGGTTGCGCTGGTCACAGCGAGCAGGTCCAGGTAGCCGGTGCTCGCCTGCCACAGGGCGTCGGCCACCGGTTCGATCTTGCCGGGGCGCCAGCGGCGGTCCGCGTACTCCGCGGTGCGGGTGGTGAGGGCCTGGTGGCTGATCGCCAGGTCGGCGGCCAGGCGGGCCGGGAGGTCCGCGGGCGCTTCCATGCGGATGTCGGCACCCCGGCCGTCGCGGAGGGCGTCGAGGACGTGCTGGTCGGTGCCGTCCTCGGCGGACCAGACGCGGGCGGGGCGGTCGATCAGGTGGTTCCAGACGGGGGCGTGCGCGGAGCGCCAGCAGACGCGGAAGGGCAGTTGGGGGAGGCGGACCGCGTTGCCCCAGTGGCGCGAGCCCGCGGGTTCGGTCAGCCAGGGCACCTCCGGCACCGGCAGGTCGACGGTGAGGGCGACCAGGATGGTCTCCAGGTCGCGGGCGGGGCCGAGGACGCCCCCGGCCACCCACAGGCCGGTCACCCTGAGCGGGAAGATCGAGTCGGGTTTGGCGGCCATGTCGGCGCAGGTGGTCGCCAGGGCTTCGACGTGGTGCACGGCGCGGTTCCACTTCACCCGGACATCCTGCCCCGGTCCGCCCGTGTGGTTCCCTGGCGCCCCACCGCCGCGCGCCCACCGCCGCGACGCCGCCGAACGAACGGGGACGAGATGACCGAGGGCGACCGGACCCGCAGGCGCGACGCGGCGGCGACCAGGCAGGCCCTGCTCGCCGCCGCGGCCGAGCTGTTCACCGCCCGAGGCTTCGACCGCACCTCGGTGCGCGACATCGCCGCGCTCGCCGAGGTCAACCAGGCGCTGGTGTTCCGCTACTTCGGCTCCAAGGAGGAACTGCTCGGCGCCGTCCTCACCGCCCCGGGGCGCGAGATCGTCGCCACCACCCCGCCGGAGGAGCTGCTCACCCGCCTGGTCGGGGAGATCTTCGCCGGGGAACCGGGCGGCCCGGGGGCCAACCTCCTGCTGATGGCCCTCAGCGGCCCCCAGGACGGGGGTGCGGCGGAGGCGCTGGACCGCGAGGTGGCCGCGCCCCTGCGCGCCGCCCTGCGCAGCCTCACCGACGACCCGTCCGCCGACCTGCGCGCGGAACTGGTCTGCGCCTGGCTCCTGGGGATCGCCCTGGTGCGCCAGATCCGCCTGGACGGGCCGGTGGCCAAGACCGACCCCGCCGAGGTCACCCCGGTGGTCCTGGACGCGGTCACCCGCCTGCTCACCGACGGCTGACCGCCCGCACCCGCCGACCCGGCACCTCCCGGGGCGATCCGACCGGTTCGCCCCCCGCCGTCCGGATCGCCCCCGGAAGTGCCCGCTGACCTCCTCTGTGGACCGGGGGGCGCATCGCCCCAGCTCACCCGCCCCGGCAGGGCACGCCCGGCGGCATCACTGTCCGCGCTCGCGCGTTGACGGTGCGCTCCGGCGGACGTACGTTGTCAGCGGGTGCTTACGCCATACCCGTCATCGTCGAGGGGACCCCGAATTGACCACCGCGGACGAACGCGTCGAGACCTACCCGTTCAACAAGCCCGAGGGGCTGGAGCTGTCCCCGCGCTACCGCGAGGCGCGCGAGGCGCCCGGCATGATCAAGGTGCGGCTGCCCTTCGGCGAGCCCGCCTGGCTGGCCACCCGGTACGAGGACGTCCGGCTGGTGCTCGGTGACCGGCGGTTCAGCCGGGCCGCGGCGGCCGCGCACGACGAGCCGCGCAGCCAGCCCTACCGGCGGCCCGGGGGCATCCTGGCCATGGACCCGCCCGACCACACCCGGCTGCGGGTGCTGGTGGCCAGCGCCTTCACCGTGCGGCGGGTCGAGAAGCTGCGGCCCTGGGTGCGGGAGATCGCGGGCAGGCTCGTCGACGACATGGTCGCCGCGGGTGGACCGGTGGACCTGGTCGACTCGTTCGCGCTGCCGCTGCCGGTCCAGGTCATCTGCGAGCTGCTCGGGGTGCCCGCGGAGGACCGAGACCGGTTCCGGGTGTGGAGCGACGCGCTGCTGTCGACCTCCTCGCTGACCGAGCAGGAGTTCGGTCAGAACCACGCGGAGCTGCGCGCCTACATGGGCGAGCTGGTGGAGCAGCGCCGGGCCGAGCCGCGCGACGACCTGATGTCGGCGCTGATCGCCGCCCGCGCCGACAACGTGGACCGGCTGACCGAGCTGGAGCTGGTCGACCTGTGCGTCGGGGTGCTCGTCGCCGGGCACGAGACGACCGCGACGCAGATCCCGAACTTCGTCCACGTCCTGCTGTCGCACCCGGAGCGGTTCGCCGAACTGGTGGCCGAGCCCGCCAGGGCGCCGGAGGTCGTCGAGGAGCTGCTGCGCTTCGTCCCGCTCGGGGCCGGTGCGGCCTTCTCCCGCTACGCCACCGAGGACGTCGAGGTCGGCGGGGTGCTGGTGCGGGCGGGGGAGCCGGTCCTGGTGTCGGTGGGTTCGGCCAACCACGACGGCGACAGGTTCCCCGACCCCGACGAGCTGAAGTTCGACCGGACCGAGACCTCGCACCTGGGCTTCGGGCACGGCGTGCACCACTGCCTCGGCGCACCGCTGGCCCGCCTGGAGCTGCAGGAGGCGCTGCTGGTGCTGGCCGTCCGGCTGCCCGGGCTGCGCGAGGCGGCGGAGCCGGAGTGGAAGACGCAGATGCTGGTGCGCGGCCCGCGCCGGATGATGGTGGACTGGTGAGCATGAGCTGGACGATCGCGGTCGACGGCAAGGCCTGCCTCGGCTCGGGCATGTGCGCGGGTGCCCGCCCGGACGTGTTCGCCCTCGACGGCGCGCACGCCAGGGTGCTGGCGGACCCGGTGGAGCCGGACGAGGGGCTGCTCGACGTGGCGGACTCCTGCCCGGCGGCGGCCATCGTGGTGACCGGCGCCGACGGCACCGAACTGGCCCCGCGCGACTGACCCGGCGCGCGAGCAGCGCCGACGGCCCGTCGCGGCGGGCCGTCGGCGCTGGTCAGCCCCCCGAGCGGCGACAGCGGGGCGCGGGGGCGGCAGGATGTGACCCATGGACGACGACACGGGCCAGGGGGACGACGTGGGCAAGGCGACCAGCGCCGCGGGTTCCGTGGAGCTGATCACCACCGACGGGCCGACCGTGCTGCGGGTGACCGGCGCGCTCGACCTGGCGCTGGCGCCGAAGCTGCAGCAGCTCGTGGAGCGGGCGGTGCGCCACGGCGACCGGGTGCTGGTGGTCGACCTCACCGAGGTCGACTTCCTCGCCTCCGCGGGCATGTCGGTGCTGGTGCGCACGCACCGGGAGCAGCCGGGGATGCGCGTGGTGGCCGAGGGCCGGGTGGTGCTGCGGCCGTTGCAGATCACCCGGCTGACCGACGAACTCGACATCTACCCCACCCTCGACGCCGCCGTGGCGGGCCGGTGATGACCTCGACCGGTCCGGGGTTCGCCGAGCTGGTCGCCGCCGTGCGGGCCGGGTTCGCCGGGCCCGACGGCGCGCCGGTGCCGGTCCGGGAACGCGCGCTGGACCCGGCGCTGGTGCTCGAGGACGCCACCGCCGGACCGCTGGTGCGGGTGCCGGGGGAGGCGGCGCTGGCGCGGCTGACCGGCGGTGAGCCGGTGACCGGCGCGGTCCTGGTCGCCGACGGGGACCACGCCGTCCTGCTGTCCACCGTGGACCCGGTCGGTGAGCAGCACCGGTTCGTGGCCGCCGCCGTCGCCGCCGCGACCGCCGACCTGGTCGAGGTGGTGCGCGCGCTGCGGGCGGAGGCGGCGGTGCTCGACGCGCTGCACTCGGTGGGGCGGCGGCTGACCGCGCAGCTCGACATCGACGTGCTGGTGCAGGACGCCACCGACGCCGCGACCACCGCCACCGGGGCCGCGTTCGGCGCGTTCTTCTACAACCTGATCAACGAGTTCGGCGAGTCCTACACCCTCTACACGCTCTCCGGCGTGCCCAGGGAGGCGTTCTCCCGCTTCCCCATGCCGCGCAACACCCAGGTCTTCGGGCCCACGTTCGACGGCATGGGCACGGTCCGCAGCGACGACATCACCGCCGACCCGCGCTTCGGCCACAACGAGCCCTACCGGGGGATGCCCGCCGGGCACCTGCCGGTGCGCAGCTACCTGGCGGTGTCGGCGATCAGCCCGACCACCGGGAAGGTCCTCGGCGGGTTCTTCTTCGCCCACCCCGAGACCGGCCGGTTCACCGAGCGGCACGCCTACGTGGCCGAGGGCATCGCCGGGTACGCCGCGATCGCCCTGGACAACGCCCGGCTCTACGACCGGGAGGCCAACCTGGCCCGGGAGCTGTCGCGGCGGATGCTGCCCGCGGCCGCGGAGGTCCCCGGCCTGGACGTGGTGACCCGGTACCTGCCCGCGGCCACCGGGGACAAGGTCGGCGGCGACTGGTTCGACGTGCTGCCGCTGCCCTCGGGCGCCACCGCCTTCGTCATCGGCGACGTGGTGGGCCACGGGGTCACCGCGGCCACGGTCATGGGGCAGGTGCGGACCGCGGTGCGCTCGTACGCGCTGCTGGAGCTGCCGCCCGCCGAGCTGCTGCGCAACGTCTCCCAGCTCGTCGAACCCAGCTTCATCACCTGCTTCTACGCCGTGCACGACCCGGTGACCGACGACCTCGTCCACGCCAACGCGGGCCACCTGCCCGCCGTGCTGGTGCACCCGGACGGGCGGCTGGAGCAGATCGGCGAGGCGATGGCCCAGCCGCTGGGTGTGGGCCGCGAGTTCACCGCCCGCACCACCGCCTTCCCGCCCGGCGCCGACCTGTTCCTCTACACCGACGGGCTGGTCGAGACCCGCGGCTCCCGCGACCTGGTCTCCGGGATGGAGTCGCTGCTGGCCCGGCTGCCGGGCGTGCGCGCCGCCGCGGACACCGCCGAGGCCTGCGACCGGCTCATCGCCGACCTCACCGGCGGCACCCACGACGACGACATCGCCCTCATCCACGTGCACCACGCCGATCCGCTGGCCCGGCTGCACCGCAGCGTCGCCGCCCGGGCCCACACCCTCGTCCCGCTGCGCGGCGAGCTGGCCGCGTGGGCGACCGAGCGGGGCGCGCCGCCGGTGCTGACCGAGGACATCGTGCTGGCAGGCTACGAGGCCATGGCCAACTCGGTGGAGCACGGCTACCGCGACACCGCCGACGGCGTCCTCGACGTGCTCGCCGAGCACCGGCCGGGCCGGTTGGTGCTCACCGTCACCGACCACGGGACCTGGAAGCCGCCGGACCCCACCGACACGACCCGCGGGCGGGGGATGCCGCTGATCTCGCAGCTCGCGCACCGCTGGGTCACCACCCACCGCGCCGACGGCACGACCGTCACGATGGCCTGGGACCTGCCAGTGCGCTGACCTCCGCCAGGGCCGAGGCCCAGGCGGCGGACCCGGGGTCGATCGGGGTGAAGTGGTCGCCCGCCACGGTCACCAGCCGGTCGCCGGTGGCGTCGGTGAAGGCGGCGCTCTGCGCGAACGGGACGCGCTGGTCGGCCGGGGCGTGCAGGCAGGTCACCGGCACGCCGACCGGGGTCAGCGCCATCGGCGAGGCGGCGGCGTAGACCTCGGGCACCTCGTCCGGGAGGCCGCCGAGGAACGCCGCCGCCGCGCCTTCGCCGAGGCCGTCCCGCGCGGCGGCCACCACGTCGAGCACCCCGGCCAGCGACACCACCGCGCGCACCCCGCCGCGCCGAGCCAGGCAGACCGCCAGCTGCGCCCCCGCCGAGTGGCCGACGGCGATCACGTCGGTGCCCAGCGCCGCGCGGGCGGCCACCACGTCGTCGGCGGTGGCGGGCCAGCCGCCGCCCGCGCCCACCCGCCGGTACTCGGCGTTGGCCACGGTGAAGCCCGCCGCGAGCAGCGACGGCACCAGCGGGCGCATCAGCTCCAGCCCGTGCCGAGCGCGCCAGAAACCACCGTGCAGCAGCAGGACGGTGCCGCGCGACGGCCCGACCGGGGTGCTCAGCTCCAGGAACTGGCTCGGGTGCGGGCCGTATCGGGGCATCAGATGCGGCTGGACTCCAGCGGGGTCACCAGGATCGCCCGCGCCCCGACCTCCCACAGCTCGTCCATGACGAACGGCGCGCGGTCGCGCCGCACCAGCGAGCGGACCGCCACCCAGCCCTCGCGGGCCAGCGGGGAGACCGTCGGCGCCTCGATGCCCGGGGTCAGCGCGCATGCCGCCGCCTGGGCCTCGACCGGGCAGTCGTAGTCGACCATGACGTACTGGCGGGCGATCAGCACGCCCTTGAGCCTGCGCCGCAGCCGCTCGAAGGAGGCCAGCGCGTCCTCCTCCAGTTCGGGGCGCTGGATCAGCACCGCCTCGGACTCCAGGATCGGGTCGCCGAACACGACCAGGCCGGAGTTGCGCAGGCTGGTGCCGGTCTCCACCACGTCGGCCACCGCGTCGGCGATGCCGAGCTGCACGGAGGTCTCCACCGCGCCGTCCAACTTGACCAGCCGCACCGAGATCCCGTGCTCGGCCAGGTACTTCTCCACCAGCGTCGGGTAGCTGGTGGCCACCCGCCTGCCGTCGAGGTCGGCGAGCGCGGTCAGGGTGCCGGGGCGGGCGGCGAAGCGGAAGGTGGAGGCGGAGTAGCCCAGCGGCATGATCTCCAGCGCGCCGGTGTCGGCGTCGATGAGCAGGTCGCGCCCGCTGATGCCCGCGTCCAGCGTCCCGGAGCCGACGTAGACGGCGATGTCGCGCGGGCGCAGGAAGAAGAACTGCACGTCGTTGCGGGTGTCGTCGATCATCAGCTCGCGGTTGGACCGATGCACCCGGTAGCCGGCGGCGGTGAGGAGCTGTTCCGAGGGGACGCTGAGCGATCCCTTGTTGGGCACGGCGATCCGAAGCGTGGTCACGCGGTCTGATCCTGCCACAACCCGGCGGCCCGCGAGCGACCCGGTCCTGAACAGCCGGTGTGCATCAGTGCTGGTCACGGCTATTGACAAAATCTTTTTGAACGTACAAAATCATTTTTGCGATGAGAGACATCCTGTACCTCGACCAGCTCGAGCAGGCGGAGACCCTGCTCAAACCGGCGCGCGTGGACGTGCTCCGGCAGCTCGCCGAACCCCGGTCGTGCACCGAGGTGGCCGCCGCCCTCGGGCAGACGCCGCAGCGGGTCCACTACCACGTGAAGAAGCTGGTCGAGGCCGGGGTCGTGACCCAGGTCTCCGACCGGCGGGTGCGCGGGGTCACCGAGGGCGTCTTCCAGGCGACGGCGCGGTCCTACTGGCTCTCGCCCGCCCTGGTGGGGCGCATCGGCACCCGCCGCGAGCGCGACGAGCTGAACCTGGGGCACCTGCTCGACCTGGTCGAGCAGGTCCAGGTCGACATCGCCGCCCTCGACCGGTCCCGCCCGGAGCTGCCCTCGGTCGGCGTCGCGGGCGAGATCCGCGTCGCCCCGGAACACCGCGCGGAGTTCCTCGCCGACCTGCGCACCACCCTGCAAGAGCTGTTCACCCGCCACGGCGGGGCGGAGGGCGACGCCTTCTCCCTGGTCGTGGCCTGCTACCCGAAGGAAACCCCCGATGACTGAGACCCTGGCCTTCACCCTGCGCCTGCCCGCCCCGGTCGAGCGGGTGCACACCGCGCTGACCGACCCGGCCGAGCTGCGCACCTGGTTCGCCGAGCACGCCGAGGTCGCCCTCCCCGACACCTACGCGTTCTGGGGCAGGCACACCGTCGCGGGCGCCGAACCCGCCCAGCGCCCGCTGACCGTGGACGCCACCACCGTCCGCTTCGCCTGGACCATCGAGGGCACCGAGACCACCGTGGAGCTGGCCCTCAAGCCCGAGGGCGACGAGACCCTGCTGTCGCTGACCCAGACCGAGTTCCCCGGCTGGGGCGCCGTCGCGGGCGGCGACGGCGGCACGATCGGGCTCACCGGCACCTTCTGGGCGCTGGCCCTGGCCAACCTCGCCGACCACCTGGCAGGCCGCGAGCTGGGCCCGCTGCCCGACTTCACCGCCACCGACCTGCGCGCGGAGTACCTGATCGACGCCGCCCCGGAGAAGGTCTACCGGGCGCTGATGGACCCGGCGGAGTTCGTGGAGTGGTTCAACGCCCCGATGGAGCTGGAACCGCGCGTCGGCGGCCGGTGGGCCATGGGCGGCTTCGAGCACAACCCGAACCCGGCGACGATCACCGAGCTGGAGCCGGACCGCAGGATCACCGTGGACTTCGGCGCCGGGCTCGGGCAGTCCACCTGGGAGCTGGCGGAGTCCGGCGGCAAGACCCGGCTGACGTTCTCCCAGAGCGGGTTCGACCCCCAGGACATGCCCTGGGCGGGCTGGATGGGCTGGATCAGCGGCTTCGCCGAGCTGCGCCGCTACGTCGAGCTGGACCCGTGGACCCCGCTGTGGGCCGACGCGGGGGTCTGACCGGCCGGAGCACCCGGCCGGGCCGGACACGCAGGGCGTGGGCGCGTGTCCGGCCCTGAACCGGGACCACCCACGGGGGCGGGTCCGGCGCCCGGAGCCCTCGGCGGCTGCCGGGGAACTCCGTCGAGTGGTGCAGGGTCCTCAGAGCATCCCCGATCGCACCGGCCCGCACCCATCCCAACGGGTCATAGCGCCGGGTTATGGACACCGGTTCCGCGCCCGGGGTTTGCCGGGGCCGGATACGGGTAGCCCGGTCCCACGCGGTGCGGAAAGCACCGGGACCAGTGCGTGAGAGGACCCCAACCGGTGACGAGCCCGCTGTTGACCGTGCACCGCGAGCAGATCGGCCCGACGGTGGTCGTGCACGCCGTGGGCGACGTCGACCTGGCCACCGTGGCGCAACTGTCCGAAGCGCTGACCGAGGCCACGAAGGCCCCCGCCGCCGAGGGCGTGGTCGCCAACCTCAGCGGGGTGGGCTTCCTCGGCTCGGCGGGGCTCTCGGCGCTGGTCGTGGCCCGCAACGAGGCCGAGGAGGCCGCGCTCCCGTTCACCGTGGTCGCCACCGGCCCGGCCCGCCGTGCACTCGCGCTGACGATGCTCGACTCCACCCTCACCGTCGCCGACGCCCTCGAGGACGTCCTCGGCACGACCGCCTAGGTCCGCTGCCAGGTCTCGCCGTCGGCCATCGGGCGGACGGTGCGCAGCGCCATCGGGTCGGTGGGGGACAGGGCGGTCTGCAACTGGTGCAGCATGATCCCCTCGCGCAGCGCCCACGGGCAGATGTCCACGGTGCTCACGCCCAGCGCGGTCATGGTCGTCCTGGCGACCACGGCCCCGGCCACGACCTGCCCGGCCCGCGCGGGCGACACCCCGCGCAGCGCGGCCCGCTGCGCGGTGGTCATCGCGGCCAGCTCCGGCAGCCAGTGGTCGAGGTCGGCGACGCCCAGCGCGCGCTTGGCGAACGGCCCGGCGCTCTGCGGCGGCGCCCCGGCCAGCCGCGCGAGCTGCTTGAACGTCTTGGAGGTGGCGATCGCCCGGTCGAACGCGCCCTCCCAGCGCAGCCGCTCCACCGCCTCGCGCAGGCCCTCGCGGACGTGCCGGGTCAGCTTGCGGAGCTGCCGCTCGGTGGGCGGGTCCTCGGTCAGGAACCGGCGGGTCATCCGACCCGCCCCCAGCGGCAGCGACATGGCCAGCTCCGGCTCGGCGTCGCGGCCCAGGACGATCTCCATCGAGCCGCCGCCGATGTCGAGCAGCAGCAGCCTGCCCGCCGACCAGCCGTACCAGCGGTGCGCGGCGTGGTAGGTCAACCGGGCCTCGTCCTCACCGGAGAGGAACTGCGGCCGCAACCCGGTCGCGGTCTCCACGGCCCGCACGATCACGTCCCGGTTGGCCGCGTCGCGCACCGCCGAGGTGGCGAAGACGTACAGCTCGGCGACGTCGAGCGACCGCGCCCTGGCGACCACCGCGGTGGTCGCCCGCACCACCCGGCGCACGCCCTCGGTCGACATCGTGCCGTCCCGGCCGATCTCCGTGCCGAGCACCGTGGGCCGCTTGAACGCGTACGACGCCAGCGGCGCCGAACCCGGCCGCGCGTCCACCACGAGCAACTGGGCGGCGTTGGAGCCGACATCGATGACACCGAGCCTCATGTCGTCCTTATACCCGCTGCGCCCGTGCGCACCACCTCGGTACCCGCCGCGTCCGGTGCTCGGTGCCGGTCCGGGTGGGGCTTCGCCGGTCTGGCCGCCGGTGGCCTGCCTCAGTGGTCCGAGTGGGTGGCGTAGGCGCTGAGGCGCTCCTCGAAGTCGTCGCGCTCGCCGCGGTCGCGCATCGCGGGCGGGAACGGCGACCCGGGGTCGCCCCCGGCGAGCAGGTCCTTGAGGAACCAGGCGACCACCCTGGGCGTGGGGAGCGCGTCCACCCCGAGGTAGGACACCGGAAGCTGGTCGACGCCGTCCGCACCCGCGAGCTGGGCGGCCCACCCGTGCTCCTCGTCCCAGCCCAGCGCCAGCGCCCGCTCGGGGAACCAGCTCAGCCGGTGCGGCAGCGGGAGCAGCGCGGCGGCCACCGAGCCGACGTCTGTGGTGCCCGCGCGGTGGTCGGCCCCGACGAGGTCGGCGACGAGTTGCAGGTATCCGCGCAACCCGGCGGTGAGGTCGTCGTGCGAGGGGCGACGATCCCGGTGGTCGGAAGTCATGCCCGTCAAGTACCCCCGATCGTGGGAACTCACGCGCCCCCGTCCCGCGCGTCCCCCGCGCCCCCCCGGGGTGACGTGAAAGCGATTTCGCGGTGTGGGGCGTGACACCCGCCCACCACCGGGGTACTCAGGCTGCGAGCGCACGTGCGGATGCCGGGCGCGGATGGAGGTGGCACGGTGGTGGACGGCCCGGACGAGCCAGGGGCCGACGGGGGACCGGCGATGGCGGAGGTCGTCCTGGGGGTGGAGGCACCCGGAGTGCCCCCGGCCTCGGACCTGCGGCGCGAGTTGACCCGGCGGTTGGCGGACCTCGGCCCCGATCGGCTCGACGTACTGCACCTGGTGTGCGGCGAATTCCTCGCCAACGCCCGAGAACACGGCGGCGGTGTCCGGGGTGTCCGGGTCGGCCGCACAGCCCAACCGGACGTCCTGCGGGTGGAGGTCGACGACCACAGCCCGGTGCTCCCGGTGGTCATGCCCAAGGACATCGAGGCGGTGACCGGCCGGGGCATGTTCCTGGTGGAAAGCCTCTCCCTGGCCTGGGGTGCGACCCCCGCCCACGAGGGCAAGACCGTCTGGGCGGCCGTCCCCTGCGACCCCATCCCACCCCGCCCGGTCCCCACCGACGCCCAGTCGGGCGCCCAATCCGCAGGCTGACCCGGGCACCCGACCCCGGCCGCCGGTCGGCACCGGCGAACCGCCCACCACCCCGCACCCCCGAGGGCGCCCCGCCCGGAGATCGACCCGGCCACCAGCCACCCGACCGGCGCAGCGAGCAACCACCCCGCCCACCGCCCCCTCGGCGCCCCACCACACCGAACCCCACCACGCGCAGCCGCCGAGCACCCCCACAACCGCCGCTTGGCGGCCCGCTCACCCAAACGCTCAGCGGCGCAGCCGCCGACCACCCCCGCGACCGCCGCCCGGCGGCCGGCTCACCGAACGCTCAGCGGCGCAGCCGCCGAGCACCCCTGCAGCCGCCGCCCGGCGGCCGGCTCACCGAACGCTCAGCGGCGCAGCCGCCGACCACCCCCACGACCGCCGCCCGGCGGCCAGCCACCTGGAAC
>NZ_AYXG01000027.1 GCF_000564855.1 Actinokineospora spheciospongiae | reverse complement strand
GGGCGGTGCCGCGCACGGCGTGCTCGGCCAGCCAGGGGTGGGTGCGGGTGGACAACCGCCCGGTGAGCACCACCCCGCCGGGGACCTCGACCGCCGCGCCGAGCAGGGGGTGCCCGGCACCGACCTGGCCCAGGCCGGTGACGTCGGTGGCGCCGCCGCCGTCGAGCCAGTACCGCTCGCGCTGGAAGGCGTAGGTGGGCAGGTCGACCGGCACCCCACCCGGGTCGGGCCAGGTGACCGGAACACCGTGGGCGAACAGGAGCCCGGCGCTGGCGAGGAACCGGTCCAGCCCGCCCTCACCGCGCCGCAGCGACCCGACGGCCACCGCCTCCACCGTGTCCTCAATGGACATGGTCAGCACCGGGTGCGCACTCGCCTCGACGAAGGCACCGAAACCCTCGGCAGCGAGCGCCCGCACACCCTCCTCGAACCGGACCGTGTTGCGCAGGTTCTCGTACCAGTACTCGGCGTCCACAGCCGCAGTGCTGATCCACTCCCCCGTCACCGTCGAGAAGAACGGCACCTCGGGGACACGCGGCTCGATCCCGGCCAACGCCGAAACCACCTCACCCCGAATCGCTTCCACCTGCGCCGAGTGCGAGGCGTAATCCACCGGGATCACCCTCGCCCGAACCTCCCGGGCCTCACACGCGGCAACCAGCGCCGACAACCCCTCCGGGTCACCGGAAACCACCACGGCCGAAGGACCGTTGACCGCAGCCACCGACACACCCGGGTAGTCCGCCAGCAATTCCCGCACCTGATCCACGGGCAACGCCACCGACACCATCCCGCCACGACCAGCCAGACCGCCCGCGATCGCCCGGCTGCGCAGCACAACAACCTTCGCCGCATCCTCCAGCGACAACGCACCCGAAACAGCGGCAGCCGCGATCTCACCCTGCGAATGACCCAGCACCGCACCCGGCTCAACCCCGAGCGAACGCCACAACCCCGCAAGAGCAACCATCACGGCAAAAAGCACCGGCTGGACGACATCCACCCGCTCCAACGCGGACTCGTCGCCCAGAACACCGGCGACCTTCCAGTCCACCGAGCTCTCAACCGCAGCCGAGCACTCACCGAACAGCCGGGCGAACTCCGGCGACTGCCCGACAAGGTCCCGGGCCATCCCCACCCACTGCGAACCCTGACCGGGGAACACGAACACCGGCCCGGTTCCGCCGGACACGCGCCGACCGGCCACCGGCAGGTCGGCCAACCCGGCCAGCAGGGCCTCCCGGTCGCCACCCGCGACCACGGCCCGGTGCTCGAACACCGCCCGCCCCAGCAGGGTCGCGGCCACGTCGGCGGGCGCCAGGTCGGGGTGGTCACCGAGGAAAGCGGCCAGCCGCCCGGCCTGCGCCCGCAGCGCCTCCGGTGTCTTGGCCGACAGCACCCACGGCACCACACCGCCCCCGGCGGTCGGGGCGACCGGCTCGGGTTCGTGCTCCAGCACGACGTGGGCGTTGGTGCCGCTCATCCCGAACGACGACACCCCCGCCCGGCGCGGCCGGTCCACCTCCGGCCACGGCCGGTTCTCCACCAGCAGCTCCACCGCGCCCGCCGACCAGTCGACCTGCTCGGAGGGCCGGTCCACGTGCAGGGTCCTGGGCAGCACCCCGCGGCGCATCGCCTCGACCATCTTGATCACACCGGCCACCCCGGCGGCGGCCTGGGTGTGCCCGACGTTCGACTTGACCGACCCCAGGTACAGCGGTTCCGAGCGGTCCTGCCCGTAGGTGGCCAGCAGGGCTTGGGCCTCGATCGGGTCACCCAGGGTGGTGCCGGTGCCGTGCGCCTCGACGGCGTCCACGTCGGCCGGGGCCAGGCGGGCGTTGTCCAGCGCGGCCCGGATCACCCGCTGCTGCGACGGCCCGTTCGGCGCGGTCAGCCCGTTCGACGCGCCGTCCTGGTTGACCGCCGTCCCCCGCACCACCGCCAACACCCGGTGCCCGTTGCGACGAGCATCCGACAGCCGCTCCACCACCAGGACACCGACACCCTCACCCCACCCGGTGCCGTCAGCGGCATCCGCGAACGCCTTGCACCGACCATCGGCGGCCAACCCGCGCTGACGGCTGAAATCGATGAAGGTGTCGGGCGTGGCCATGATCGTCGCCCCGGAGGCCAGGGCCAGGTCGCACTCCCCCTGCCGCAACGACTGCACCGCCAGGTGCAGCGACACCAGCGACGACGAACACGCCGTGTCCACGGTGACCGCCGGGCCCTCGAACCCCAGGGTGTAGGCGATCCGGCCGGAGGCGATGCTGCCGGACGTGCCGGTGCTCAGGTAGCCCTCCAGCCCGTCCGGGGCGCCGTCGAGGCCCGGGAAGTAGTCGGTGCTCATCACACCCGCGAACACACCTGTGGCGCTGCCGCGCAGCGAACCCGGGTCCACACCCGCGTCCTCCAGCGCCTCCCAGGAAGCCTCCAGCAACACCCGCTGCTGCGGGTCCATCGCCAACGCCTCACGCGGCGAGATGCCGAAGAAGGCCGCGTCGAACTCGGCGGCCTCGTGCAGGAAGCCGCCCTCCCTGGCGTAGGTGCGCCCGGCGGCCTCGGGGTCGGCGTCGTAGAGCGCGTCGGCGTCCCAGCCGCGATCGGTGGGGAACCCGCCGATCGCGTCCACCCCGCCCGCGACCAGGTCCCACAGCTGCGCGGGTGAGGACACCCCGCCCGGGAAGCGGCAGGCCATGCCCACGATGGCGATCGGCTCGCGGGCGGCCTGCACGAGCTGCCGGTTCTGCTTGCGCAGCTGCTCGACCTCCTTGAGCGAGGAGCGCAGCGCGTCGAGCAGTTGGTCGGGAGAGGTGGCCATCAGCAGCTCCTCGGTCGGGCACGGCCAGGCCGTGGTGCGGAGGTCTCAGTCGATGAGAGCCGTGGTCGGGGTGCGGTCGCCGGGGACGCGGGCTTTCGGGACACGGCCTAGTCCTGGTTCCCGAGCGCCAGCCGGATGAGCCGGTCGGCGTCCATCGCGTCGATCGAGTCCTCGGGGTCGGTGTCGCCCGCGTCGTCGGCGGGGTCGTCCTGGGCGAGGCCGGTCAGCCGCAGCAGCGCGTCGAGCAGGCCCTCCTCGCGGAAGCGGGCCAGCGGGGTGGCGGCCAGGGCGGCGCGCAGGGCCACCTCGACCGGGTCGCCCTGCGGTGCCGCCGCTGCCGCCGGGGCGAGCTGGGCGCGCAGGCGCGCGGCCAGCGCCGCCGGGCTGGGGTAGTCGAAGACGAGGGTGGCGGGCAGCCGCTCCCCGGTGGCCCCGGTGAGCCGGTTGCGCAGCTCGACGGCGGTCAGCGAGTCGAAGCCCAGCTCCTTGAACGCCTGCCCGGGGTCGACGGCGGCGGGGTCGGCGTGGCCGAGGACGGTGGCGACCTCGCCGCGCACCAGGTCCAGCACCAGCGCGTCCTGTTCCTCGGCCGAGCGGCCCGCGAGCCGCTGGGCCAGGGATTCCGCGCCGCCGCCCGCCGAGGCGGTGCGCCGCCCGGCCGCACCGGCCAGGCCGCGCAGCACCGGGTCGGGGTGGGCGGGCAGCCTGCGCGGGTCCAGCCGCATCGGCGCCAGCAGCGGTTCGTCCACCGCCAGCGCCAGGTCGAGCAGGGCCAGGGCGTCGGCGGTGCCGAGCGGGGCCATGCCGGAGCGGCGCATCCGCTCGACGTCGGTGTCGGTCAGGTGCGCGGTCATCCCGGACCGCTGCTCCCACAGCCCCCACGCCAGGGACGCGGCGGGCAGGCCGTGGGCACGGCGGTGGGCGGCCAGGGCGTCGAGGAAGGCGTTCGCCGCCGCGTAGTTGCCCTGCCCGGCGTCACCGAAGGTCGCGGCGACGGAGGAGAACAGGATGAACGCGGCCAGGTCCAGGTCGCGGGTCAGCTCGTGCAGCACCACGGCCGCGTCGACCTTGGGGCGCATGACCCGTTCCAGGCGCTCCGGGGTGAGCGAGGTGAGCAGGCCGTCGTCGAGGACCCCGGCGGTGTGCACCACACCGGACAGCGGGACCTCCAACGACCCCAGCACCTTCGCCACCGCAGCACGGTCTGCGGCATCGCATGCCTCGACCCGCACCCGCGCACCCAGCGACTCCAACTCCGCGACCAGCTCCGGCGCGCCCTCGGCGGTCACCCCACGGCGGCTCAGCAACACCAGGTCCCGCACGCCGTGCTCGGCCACCACGTGCCGGGCGATCTCCCCGCCGAGGACACCGGTCCCGCCGGTGATCAACACCGTGCCACCGGCCATGCCGCGCGGAACGGTGAGCACCAACTTGCCGGTGTGCCTGGCCTGGCTGAGGAACCGGAACGCCTCCGGCGCCCGCCGCACGTCCCACGCCCGGATCGGGTGCGGGCGCAGCACTCCCCGGTCGAGCAGGGACAGGACCTCGTCGAGCATGGTCTGGATGCGGTCGTTGGGCGCGTCGCTGATGTCGAAGGCCCGGTAGTCCACCCCGGCGTGCTCGGCGGCGACGGCCTGCGGGTCGCGGATGTCGGTCTTGCCCATCTCCAGGAACCGACCACCACGCGGCAGCAGCCGCAAGGAGGCGTCCACGAACTCACGGGCCAGCGAGTCCAACACCACGTCCACACCCGCGCCACCGGTGGCACCGAGCACCTTGTCCTCGAAGTCCAGGGTCCGCGACGAGGCGATCCGATCCTCGGTGAAACCCATGCCGCGCAGCACATCCCACTTGCCCGGGCTGGCGGTGGCGAACACCTCCGCCCCCAGGTGCCGGGCGATCTGCACCGCCGCCATGCCCACACCACCGGTCGCCGCGTGCACCAGCAACCGCTCCCCGGCCCGCAGGCGGGCCAGGTCCACCAACCCGTAGTAGGCGGTGAGGAACACGACCGGGACGGTCGCGGCCTGCGCGTCGGACAGGCTGTCGGGGGTGCGGGCCAGGCGCAGCCGGTCGGCCACCGCGACGGGCCCGAAGGAACCGTCGAACAGGCCCATCACCCGGTCGCCGGGCACCAGGTCGTCCACGCCGGGGCCGACCTCCAGCACCACGCCCGCGCCCTCGCTGCCGAGCAGGTCGTAGCCGGGGTACTCGCCCAGGGCGATGAGCGGGTCGCGGAAGTTCATCCCCGCCGCCCGCACCCCGACCCGCACCTGACCGGGCGCCAGCGGCGCCACGGCGGCCGGGGAGTCGGCCAGCACCAGGTTCTCCAGGGTGCCGGTGGCGCTGACCTCCAGCCGCCACGTCTGCGAACCCGTGGGCGGCACCAGCGCCGCCGTGGTCGCGCCCCGGGCGAACCTCGGCGTGCGCACCACCCCGTCGCGCAGGGCCAACTGGGGTTCGTCGGTGGCCAGGGCCGCGGCGAGCGCACCCGCCGCGGGCGCCTGGGCGGTCGCCGGGTCGAGGTCGAGCAGCACGATCCGGCCCGGGTTCTCCGCCTGCGCCGAACGCAGCAGACCCCACGCGGCGGCGTGCGCCAGGTCGGTCGGGTCGTCCCCGGCTCCGGTGCTCACCGCGCCCCGGGTGGTGACCACGAGCCGGGCGGCGGCCGTGGCGTCGACGTCCAGCCAGGTCCGGACGAAGGCCAGCACACCCTGCGTGGCGGCGTGGGTGGCGTCCACCAGGTCCCCGTCCGCGGCGGGCAGCGGGGCGAACACCACCGGCGGCACCGGCCGGGCGAGCAGGGCGGGGAGGTCGACGGCGGTGTCCACGGCCGCGCCACCCGCCTTGAGCAGGTCGTGCAGCCCGAGGGCGTCGGTGCCCAGCACGGCGCACGGCTGCGGGTCGGCGGGCTCGGCGGTCAGGGCGGGCCAGTCCACCCGGAACAGCGACGACCACGCCGCCGAGGCCGGGGCGAGCTGGTCGGTGCTGACCGGGCGCAGCGCCAGCGCGGCCACGGTCGCCACCGGCTGCCCGGCGGGGTCGGCCAGCGCCAGGGCAAACGCCCCGGTGCCGGACGGCGCCAGCCGGACCCGCAGGGCGCGAGCACCGGCGGCGTGCAGGGTCACGCCCTCCCAGGAGAACGGCAGGCCCAGCGCCTCGGGGTTCTCGGCGCTGTCGACTCCCAGGCCGAGGGCGTGCAGGGCCGCGTCCAGCAGGGCCGGGTGCAGGCCGAACCGGTCGGCGGGCACGTCGTCGGGCAGTTCCACCTCGGCGAAGACCTCGGCGCCGCGCCGCCACACCGCGCGCAACCCCTGGAAGGCCGGGCCGTAGTGGTAACCCTGGTCAGCCAGGTCCGCGTAGGCGCTGTCGGTGTCGACGCGCCGGGCACCTGCGGGCGGCCACTGGTCGAGCACGGCCCCGGTCGGGGCGTCGGCGGTGAGCGCGCCCACGGCGTGCTGCGTCCACGGGTCGTCCCCGACCCTGGAGTGGACCTCCACCCGCTGCTCGGCGTCGACGACCACGCGCAGGTCCACCGCGCCGTCCTCGGGCAGCACCAACGGCGCCTGCAAGGTTAGGTCGGCCACGTGCGGCAGGCCCACCTGGTCCCCGGCGCGCACGGCCAACTCCACGAACGCCGTGCCCGGCAGCAACACCGAACCCAGCACGGCATGGTCGGCCAGCCACGGGTGGGTGCGCAGCGACAGCCGCCCGGTGAGGACAACGCCGTCCGGCACCTCGACGGCCGCCCCGACCAGCGGGTGGTCGGCGTCGTCGAGGCCGAGCGCGCCCACGTCCCCGGCCCCGGTGCCCGCGTCGAGCCAGTAGTGCTCGTGCTGGAAGGCGTAGGTGGGCAGGTCCACGTGCGCACCCGGACCACCGAAGAACGCCGCCCAATCCACCGAGGCACCCAGCGCGTGGGCCTTGCCCAACCCGGCGACCAGGTTCACCGCTTCCGGCTTGTCCCTGCGCTGCAACGCAACCCCGCCCGTCAAGGCGGTCAGCGACGCATCCGGCCCGACCTCGACCAACACCATCCCCTGCACCTGCTGGATGGCGTCGTGGAACCTGACAGCCCCACGCACCTGCTGTACCCAGTACTCAGGCGAGGTCACCTCAGCACCGATCACCGGCACCTTCGGCTCGTTGTAGACAACCGACTCCGCAACCTCGCGGAACGCCGCCAGCATCGGCTCCATGTGCGCGGAGTGGAACGCGTGACTGGTGTTGAGCCGCTTCGACCGGGGGAACTGCGCCGCCAAAGCCAACACAGCATCTTCGTCACCGGAAACAACAACCGACTCCGCGCCGTTCACCGCCGCGACCGACACACCCTCGGGCAGCTCGATCTCCGACTCCGCAACCGGGATCGCCACCATGGCACCGCCACGCGGCAGCGCCTGCATGAGCGATGCCCTCGCCGCGACCAGCTTGCAAGCGTCTTCCAGCGACCAGACGCCCGCCACATACGCGGCAGCCAGCTCACCGATGGAGTGACCCACGAACGCGTCCGCCCGCACACCCCACGACTCCAGCAACCGCACCACGGCGACCTCGAACGCGAAGATCGCAGGCTGGGCGAACCCCGTGTCCTCAACCGGAAGGTCCGGGATGGACAGGTGCTCGATCACCTCATCCCAGGCCCGGGCGAACACCGGGTACGTCTCGTACAGCTCACGCCCCATACCCAGCCGCTGCGAACCCTGACCGGTGAACACCAACGCCGTCTTCCCCGACCCGGCCACCACCGGCGAGAGCGATCCCAGCCCGGCGACCAACTCCTCCGGCGAGGTACCCACCACGACAGCGCGGTGCTCGAACCGCTGCCGCCCCAACGCCAACGCCGACCCCACCGCGACCGGGTCCACCTCGGTACCGGCCGCCCACTCGGCCAACCGCTCGCCCTGCGCCCGCACCGCCTCCGGCGTCCGCGCCGACACCACCCACGGCACCACCGGCACGGCGGGCACCGGCACCGGTTCGTCGGCGGGCACCCCCTCGACGATCACGTGCGCGTTGGTCCCGCTGATCCCGAACGACGACACCGCCGCCCGCCGCGCCCGCCGCACCTCGGGCCACGGCCGGGCCTCCGTCAGCAGCTCCACGGCCCCTTCGGACCAGTCCACGTGCGGCGACGGCGCATCCACGTGCAGCGTCTTGGGCAGCACCCCGTGCCGCATCGCCAAGACGGCCTTGATCACGCCAGCCACCCCGGCGGCGGCCTGGGTGTGCCCCAGGTTCGACTTCACCGACCCCAACCACAGCGGCTTGGACCGGTCCTGCCCGTAGGTGGCCATGAGCGCCTGTGCCTCGATCGGGTCACCCAGGGTCGTCCCGGTCCCGTGTGCCTCCACCACGTCCACGTCCTGAGTGGACAAACCAGCGTTGGCCAAAGCCTGCCGGATCACCCGCTGCTGCGACGGACCATTCGGCGCCGTCAACCCGTTCGACGCCCCGTCCTGGTTCACCGCAGAACCCCGGACCACGGCCAACACCTGGTGCCCGTTGCGACGAGCGTCCGACAACCGCTCCAGCAGCAGCACACCCACACCCTCGGACCAGCCCACACCGTCGGCCGCCGCCGCGAACGGCTTGGACCGCCCGTCGGCGGCCAGCCCGCGCTGCCTGCTGAAGTCCACGAAGACCTCCGGCGTGGACAGGACGGTCACACCCCCGGCCAACGCCAGGTCGCACTCCCCCTGCCGCAACGACTGCGCCGCCAAGTGCAACGCCACCAACGACGACGAACACGCCGTGTCCACGGTGACCGCAGGACCCTCGAACCCGAAGGTGTAGGACACGCGACCGGAGACCACGCTGGCGGCGCTGCCGTTGCCCAGGAAGCCTTCCAGGTCCTCGGGCACGCTGCGCAGGCGCGCGGCGTAGTCGTGGTACATCACCCCGGCGAACACGCCCGTCCGGCTGCCGCGCAACCCGGACGGGTCCAGCCCGGCCCGCTCCAGCACCTCCCACGAGGCCTCCAGCAGCACCCGCTGCTGCGGGTCCATCGCCAGCGCCTCCCGGGGCGACACCCCGAAGAACGCGGCGTCGAAGTCGGGGGCGTCGGCAAGGAACCCGCCCCGGCGGGTGTAGGTGGTGCCTGGCTTGTCGGGGTCCGGGTCGTACAGGGCCTCGACGTCCCAGTCGCGGTTCGCGGGGAAGTCGGAGGTGGCGTCGCGGCCGTCGAGCAGGGCCGCCCACAGGTCCTCCGGCGAGCCGACCCCGCCGGGGTACCGGCAGCTCATCGCCACCACGGCGATCGGTTCGTCAACCCCGACCGCCGCGACCGCCGCAACGGGGGCGGCGGCCGGGGCGCCTGCCAGGTCGGCCAGCAGCCGTTCGGCCAGCGCACCCGGCGTCGGGTGGTCGAACACCAGGGTCGCGGGCAGGCGCGAGCCGGTCAGCGCGGACAGCCGGTTGCGCAACTCCACCGCGGTCAGCGAGTCGAACCCGAGGTCCTTGAACGCACCACCCTCGACGACGGCGGCGGGATCGCCGTGACCGAGCACGGCGGCGACCTCCGCGCGGACCAGGTCGAGCACGGCAGCGCGGCGCGCGTCGGCACCCAGCCCGGCCACCGCCCCGGCCAGGCCACCGACCTCCCCGGCAACCGAGGCGGAAGCGCGGCGGACCCGGGACCGGACCAGACTGCGCAGCACCGATGGCACGTCCCGCACCCGGGCGGGCTCCAACCGCATCGGCAGCAGCGCGGCCCGATTCCCGGAGGTGGCCAGGTCGAACAGGGCGAGCGCGTCCTCGGTGCCCAGCGGGCCGGTCCCGGACCGCCGCATGCGCTCGACGTCGGCCTCCGACAGCGCGGCGGTCATCCCGGACCGCTGCTTCCAGAACCCCCACCCGAGGGAGACGGCGGGCCGCCCGGCGGCCCGCAGGTGCGCGGCGTAGGCGTCGAGGGCGGCGTTGGCGGCGGCGTAGTTGCCCTGCCCCGCGTCCCCGAAGGTGGCGGCACTGGAGGAGAACAGCACGAACGCCGACAGCGGCCCGGCCAACTCGGCCAGGTGCGCGGCCCCGTCCACCTTGGGCCGCAGCACGGCGGCAACGCGCTCCGGGGTCAACGCCTCCACCACACCGTCGTCGAGCACCCCCGCCGCGTGCACGACAGCGGTGACCGGGTGCGCGGCCAACAGCGCGGCAACCTGCTCCCGCTCAGCGACATCACACGCCGCGACAACGACATCCGCGCCCAGCCCGGCCAACTCGGCGGCCAGTTCGGGGGCGTGCCCGGAGCGGCTGGTCAACACCAGCCTGCGCACACCGCACGCGGTGACCAGGTGGCGGGCCAACAGCCCACCGAGGGTGCCGGTGCCACCGGTGATGAGCACGGTGTCGCCCGCGGTGATGCCGGTGCCGGCAGCACCAGGGGTGCCAGCGGCGCCAAAGATGCCAGCGGCGGCGGTGCCGGAGGGGGCGATAGTGCCGAAGGTGCCGGCGATGCCGGTGCCGGGGGTGCCGGGGGTGAGGGTGCCGGTGCCGGGGGTGCCGGGGGTGGGGGTGCCGGGGGTGGCGGTGGCGGTGCCGGGGGTGGCGGCAGTGGTCGGGGCGGCGGTGTCGGTGCCGGTGATGCCGGGGGCGGGGGTGCGGGCGATCCTCGGCACGAGGTGGTGTCCGCCGCGCACGGCCACCTGCGGCTCGTCGCCCGCGCACGCCGCCAGGTCGGCCGGGGTCGGGGCGGCGTCGGTGTCGGGGTCGAGGTCGAGCAGGGCGAAGCGGCCGGGGTGTTCGGTCTGGGCTGAGCGCACCAGGCCCCACGCGGCGGCCAGGGCGGGTGTGGTCGCGCCGGGACCGACCGCGCCCCGGGTGGTGATGACCAGGCGTTCGGGGCGGTCCTGGGCCAGCCAGTCCCCGACCAGTTCCAGCGCGCGCCGGGCGGCCTCGTGGGCGCCTTCGGCGAAGCCGTCCGCCGCGGTGGTCAGCGGGGCCACCACGACCTCGGCCGCCGGGGTGTCCTGGGTGGGGGCGGGCACCCAGTCCAGGTGGAACAGTGGGGCGGTGGGGCTGCCGAACTGGTCGGGTTCGGCGGTGCGCAGGGCCAGTGATCCGGCGGTGAGCAGTGCGGCGCCGGACTCGTCGTGCAGGGTCAGGGTCACCGACCGGTCGCCTGCCCTGGTGATGGTGACCCGGGCGGAACGGGCGCCGGTGGCGTGCAGAGACACGTCCGACCAGGCGAACGGCAGGGCGGGGGCGTCGGTGGCGGGCAGGGCGCCCAGCTCGACGGCGTGCAGGGCGGCGTCGAGCAGGGCCGGGTGCAGGCCGAACCGGGCGGGCTCCACCCCGTCGGGCAGGGTCACCTCGGCGAAGACCTGCTCGCCGCGCCGCCACGCGCGGCGCAGGCCGAGGAAGGCGGGGCCGTAGGCCAGGCCGGTGGCGGCCAGGCGGGCGTGGGTGGTGCTGGTGTCGACCGGTTCGGCGCCCTTGGGCGGCCAGGTGCCCTCGGCGGGCGCGGGGGCCGGGGCGGTGGGGGCGAGCACACCGGAGGCGTGGTGCTGCCAGTCGCCATCGGCGGCGGGATCGCGTTTGGCGTCGGTGCGGGAGTGGACGGCCAGGTCGCGCCTGCCGTGGGTGTCGGCGTCGCCGACCAGGACGCGCAGTTCCACGCCGCCGGATTCGGGCAGGGTGAGGGGGGCGTGCAGGGTCAGTTCCTCGACGTGGGCGCAGCCGACCTCGTCGCCTGCGCGCACCGCCAGTTCCACGAACGCGGTGCCGGGCAGCACGGTGGCTCCCAGGACGACGTGGTCGGCCAGCCAGGGGTGGGTGGTGGTGCTGAGGCGGCCGGTGAGCAGGGCCCCGTCGGTGCCGGGGCGGTCGACCGAGGCGGCCAGCAGCGGGTGGTCGGGGGTGGACAGGCCCGCGGCGGTGACGTCGGTGCCGGGGCGGTCGTGGGCGAGCCAGAAGCTCTCGCGCTGGAACGGGTAGTTCGGCAGCGGCACGCGCCGCCCACCCGCGCCCCCGGCGACGGCCGACCAGTCCACCGCGGCGCCCCGGGTGTGGGCGGTGGCCACGGCGGTGAGCAGGGTGGCGACCTCGGGGCGGTCGCGGCGCAGCAGGGGGACGCAGGCGCCGGGCGGCAGTTCCGGCTGCGCCAGGGCGATCAGCGCGGCGTCCGGCCCGACCTCGACGAAGGTGGTGGCGCCCGCGTCGGCCAGGGCGCGCACGGCGTCGTGGAAGCGGACGGCCTCGCGGACGTGGCTGGTCCAGTAGTCGGGTGAGCCCAGTTCGGCGGCGGTGGCGAGCGCGCCGGTGAGCGTGGAGACCACGGGGGTGGTCGGCTCGGCGTAGTCGAGCACGCGGGCGTACCGGCGGAACTCGGCCAGCACCGGGTCCACCAGCGGCGAGTGGAAGGCGTGCGACACCCGCAGCGCCGTGGTGCGCCTGCCCAGGGCGGCGAAGTGCGCGGCGACCGCCCCCACCTCGCCCGCGACCCCGGAAACCACCACCGACGTCGGCCCGTTGACCGCCGCGACGGCCACACCGGCGGTCAGCACCGGCTCGACCTCCGCCGCCGCGGCCTCGACGGCGGCCATCGCCCCACCGGGCGGCAGCGCGTGCATGAGCCTGCCCCGGGCGGTGACCAGGATCGCCGCGTCCTGCACCGACAGCACCCCGGCGACGTGCGCGGCGGCGACCTCGCCGACGGAGTGGCCCGCCACCAGGTCCGGGTGCAGCCCCCAGGACCCCAGCAGCCGCACCAGGGCGACCTCGACGGCGAACAGCGCGGGCTGGGTGTACCGGGTCTCGTGCACCCGGGGGTCACCGGAGAGGACGACCTCGCGCACCCCGGGGTCGAGGTGGCGGTCCAGGTGCGCGCACACCTCGTCGAAGGCGGCGGCGAACGCGGGGAACGCCGCGTGCAACTCGCGCCCCATCCCCACGCGCTGGGCGCCCTGACCGGTGAACAGGAACGCCACCCGCCCGCCGGGCTCAGGGGCACCGGTGACCGCGTTCGCCGCACTGGCGCCCCCGGCGACGGCGGTGAGGCCCGCGCGGGCCGCGGCGCGGTCGGCGGCCATGACGACGGCGCGGTGCTCCAGGCGGGTCGTCCGGGTGGCCGCCAGGGTCGCGCCCAGGTCAGCGGGATCGGCATCGATGTCGCCCAGCCGCCGGGCCAACTCGCGCAGCGCGGCCTCCGAACGCGCCGACAACACCAGCGCGGCCGGACGCCCGGCACCAGCGCCCGCGGCGGCGAAGTCGGCGCCACCGGTAGCGGCACCGATGCCGACGGCGGCAGCAGAAGCGGTGGCGGCAGCGCTGGGGGCGCCGGGATCGGGGGTGGGTGGGGCCTGTTCCAGGATGACGTGGGCGTTGGTGCCGCTCATGCCGAACGACGACACCCCGGCCCGGCGGGGCCGGTCCAGTTCCGGCCACGGCCGGGCCTCGCCGAGTAGCGACACCGCGCCCGAGGTCCAGTCCACCCTCGGGGTCGGTTCGTCGGCGTGCAGGGAGCGGGGCAGCACCCCGTGCCGCAGCGCCAGCACGGACTTGATCACCCCGGCGACGCCCGCCGCGGCCTGGGTGTGGCCGAGGTTGGACTTCACCGAGCCCAGCCACAGCGGTTGTTCCCGGTCGTGGCCGTAGGCGGCGAGCAGGGCGTTGGCCTCCACCGGGTCGCCCAGCGCGGTGCCGGTCCCGTGCGCCTCGACCATGTCCACATCGGACGGTCGTAGGCCCGCGTCGGCCAGTGCGGCGTGGATGACCCGGCGCTGCGCCCGGCCGTTCGGGGCGGTCAGGCCGTTGCTGGCGCCGTCGGAGTTGATCGCGGTTCCGCGCACCACGGCCAGGACCGGGTGGCCGAGGCGGGTGGCCTCGGAGAGCCGTTGCAGCACCAGGACGCCCGCGCCCTCGGACCAGCCGGTGCCGTCGGCGGAGGCCGAGAACGGCTTGCAACGACCGTCGGCCGACAGGCCGCGTTGGCGGCTGAACGCCAGGAACCCGCCCGGGGACGCCATCACCGCCGCGCCGCCCGCCACCGCCAGGCCGCACTCGCCGCGGCGCAGTGCCCGCACGGCCAGGTGCAGCGCCACCAGCGACGAGGAGCAGGCGGTGTCCACGGTGACGGTGGGGCCCTCGAACCCGAACGCGTAGGCGATCCGGCCGGAGGCGACGCTGCTCGCGGTGCCGGTGAGCAGGTAGCCCTCGGCGCCGTCGGCGGCGTGGGCCAGGCCGGGGCCGTACTCGTGCGACTCGATGCCGACGAACACCCCGGTGTCGCCGCCGCGCAGGCCCAGCGGGTCGATGCCCGCGTTCTCCAGTGCCTCCCAGGTGGTTTCCAGCAGCAGCCGCTGCTGGGGGTCCATCGCGGTGGCCTCGCGCGGGGAGATGCCGAAGAACGCCGCGTCGAAGCGGTCGGCGTCGTGCAGGAAGCCGCCGCGGCGGGTGTAGGTGGTGCCGGGGGTGTCGGGGTCGGGGTCGTGGAGGGCGTCGAGGTCCCAGCCGCGGTTCGACGGGAAGTCGGAGGTGGCGTCGCGGCCCTCGGCGACCAGGTCCCACAGGTCGTCCGGGGACGCCACGCCGCCGGGGAAGCGGCAGCCCGCGGCGACGATGGCGATCGGGTCGTCCTCGTCGACGGGCCGGGTGACCGAGCCGGGGGTGGTGTCCTCGGTGCCGGTGAGCACGGTGTGCAGGTGCGCGGCCAGCGCGGCCGGGGTGGGGTGGTCGTAGACCAGGGTCACCGGCAGCGCCACCCCCAGTTCGGCCACCAGCCGCCGGTGCAGGTCGACCGCGGCCAGGGAGTCGAAGCCCAGGTCGAGGAACGCCGCGTCGGGGGCGGGGGCGGCCGGGGCCTGCGGGTCCTTGGCCAGCAGCACCTCCCCCACGCGCGTGCGGACGAGGTCGAGCAGGGCCGCGACACCACCGAGATCGCTCATCAAAGCTCCACAACGCGAGTGGGGGGAGGCGGGCGGAGGCGCCCGCGCCCGACGCTAACAACGGACCGGGGTGCCACGACCCCCTAGCGCGACCGCCCGGACCCGGAAACCGCGGCGGGGTCCCCCAGCACGGCGCGCAGCGCACCCTTGGGGTCCACCTTGACCAGTTCGAACGCCCGGCTGCACCGGACCCGGGTGAACGGGCTCTCCGGGCCGGGGAACCACGCGGTGCCGACACCCAGGCCCGCCAGCGCCGCCGCGGCGGCGGGCCAGTCCAGCGGCCGGTCGAACGTGCCCAGCAGCATCGCGCGCAGCGCGTCCGCCGTGGTCACCAGCGAGCCGTCCACATCGGACACGACGGGCAGCAGCGGGTCGGTGAGGGCGAACCCGTCGAGCACCCGTTCGGCGCGCTCGCGCAGCGGTCGCAGCACCGGGGCGTGCACCGGCGGCCACATGGTCTGCATGTTGTACCCGCCCGCCGCGCTGACCGCCGCCTTGAGCGCGTCGAGGCCGTCGCGGGGCAGGGTGAGCAGGTGGAAGTCGTGGTCGAGCGCCCCGGAGGGCGCGGTCTCGTGGCCCGCCTCGGCCAGTTCGGCCCGCAGGTCGGCCACCTCGTCGACGCCCACCCGCACGAACGAGTGGGTGACCAGGTCCCCCTGCCGCTCGGCGAAGTACTCGTGCTCGCACACCGCCAGCGCCGAGGTCAGCCGCACGGCGTCACCGAACGGCAGCGCCCCCGTGAACGCGACGGCGGCCTTGTGCCCGAAGCTCGGCGCGGCGCACACGCCGGGCACCAGCCCGCCCTCGGTCACCGCCCGGTCCGCCAGCGCCGTCGAGGCGACCATGAACGCCACCTGCGCCTGCACCGAGTAGTCGCCGCCGTCGTCCCAGTACCGGTCGAGCAGGCTGTACCCCAGGGCGTCGTCGGCTTCGGCCACCCGCGCCCCGGCGAACGGGTCGAGGGTGAGGAAGCGCCCCAGCACGGGGAACCCGGCCTGCGCCATGCCGGGGAACACGACCGCGGTCCTGACCGCCGCCGGGCTGTTGGCCACCGAGCCGTTGGTTCCCACCTGTGTTCTCCCCCGCGTCCACGGCACCGACCTGGTCGACGTCGGTCGACCCTGGCGAGGCTATGCGCGGGAATGGGGAGGGAAGCCCCCTACCCGGCCCCCCTAGGACCTGTTCTCGGCCCGACGGGAAAGGCGATCCGGGGGAACTCGACCCGGTACCGGTACCGAATGCCGGATAAGCGCAAGGGGGCTGTCCGGAACAGGACAGCCCCCTTCCGACGAGCGAAAGGACTACGGCGCGACCGAGGTGCACAGTTCGGCGGGCAACCCGTCCCGCCCCCTCACGTTCAGCTTCCGGTAGACCCGGGTCAGGTGCTGTTCGACCGTGCTCACGGTGATGTAGAGCCGCCCGGCGATCTCGCGGTTGGTCAGCCCGGCGGCGGCCAGCTTGGCCACGCGGAACTCCGCGTCGCTGAGCAGCGTGGGCGGCAGGGCCGGGGCCGGGTCGGCGGTGTGGTCGTCGGGGTACTCGGCGGCCAGGGCGCGCAGGAGGGTCTCGGCGCCCGCGTCCTCGGCGAGGGTGGCGGCCACCCGGAACACCGTGCGGGCCCGGCGGTGGTCGCCGCAGGCGCGGTGGGCCTCGCCGAGGGCGGCCTGGGCTCCCGCCAGCTCGTACTGGTCGCCGCTCTCCTGGAGTTCGTCCACCGCCCGGCGCAGCAGGTGGGGGCGGTCGGCGACCTCGGCGGTGGCGGCGCGCAGCCGCATGGCCGCGCCCCGGACCCGGGGGTGGCGGTGGCGCAGGGCGGTGAGCTGCTCGTCGATGAGCTTGCGGGCCTTCTCGCGCTTGCCCAGGGCGTGGTAGGCGTCGGCGGCGCGCAGCCGCCACGGGGCCAGGCCCGGAGCGTCGACGCCCCAGGCCACCATGAGCTGGCCGACCACCAGGAAGTCGCCGAGCGCGGCGTGCACGTGGCCGCGGGCGCGGTGGTACTCGCCGCGGGCGCACAGGTAGCGCAGGCCGTGGCGGGTGTCGAAGACCTCGTCCGGCACCGGCTCGGCGAGGGCCGCGGCGGCGGCGTCGAGGTCGCCCCTGGCGGTGGTGGCGGCCACCAGGACCCCGAGGGGTTCGGCGATGGCCGTGCCCCACACCTGCCGGTGGACGGCGGTGAGGGCGGCGCGGGCGGCGGTCTCCGCCCCGGCCAGGTCGCCCCGGCGCAGGGCGATCTCCGCGCGCCAGGACAGCAGCCTGGCCCGCCAGGTGTCGGCGCCCTGCGCCTCGGCCTCGGCCAGCAGCGCCGCGCACACCTCGGCGGGGGTGTCGAGGCGCTCGGCGTAGACCAGGGCCAGCAGGGCGCTCTCCACCTGCTCGAAGGACTCGGCCGACAGCCTGGCCTCGCGCAGCACCTCCTCGGCCACGGCCAGGGAGTCCGGGTCGGCCCAGTTGGCCAGCACGTCGGCCAGGGCGTCGGCGGCCCGGCCCAGCGGGTCGGCGGGCACGGCGGTGGCCGGGTCCCGGCGCCGGGGCGGCACCGGGCCGCCGGGCAGGGCGGTCGGGTGGGAGCAGGCGGTGAGCAGCCGGGTCACGGCCAGGTCGGCGGCGGCGCGGCCCCGGGCGGGGACGGCGTCGACCGCCGCCCACGCCTCGGTCAGCTCGGCGCCCGCGCCGTAGCGCATGAGGTAGCGCAGCATGGCCGCGGTGTGCCTGCCGCCGGAGCGGGCGTGGGACAGGGCGGCGGCCACGTGCTCGGCGCGGCGGGCCGGGGTGGGTGTCCCGGACTGCCACTCCAGGCCGAGCAGGCGCACGGCGGCCTCGGCGCGCTCGCGCTCGTCGCCGGTGCGGTCGTGGGCCAGTCGCAGGTAGTCGTGGGCGCGGGCCCGGTCCCCGCTGCTCTGGGCCTGCTGGGCGGCCTCGCGCAGCAGGCCGGTCATCCACGGCTCGGAGGCGTCGCCGAGGGCGACGAGGTGGTCGGCGACGGCCACCGCGGGGGCGCCCCGGTTGTTGAGCAGGGCGGCGGCCCTGGCGCGCAGCCCGGCCAGGTCGGCGGCCGGGTCGGCCAGCACGGCCGCGCGCAGCGCCGGGTGGGCCAGGGCGCCGTCGCGCACCAGGTGGGCGGCGGTCAGGTCGCGCAGGGCGGTGGCCGCGGTGTCGGCGTCGGCGCCGACCAGGTCGCCGAGCAGGGCGTGGTCGGCGGGCCCGTCGACCACGGCCAGGCCCCCGGCGACGCGGGCGGCGGGGTCGCCGAGGCGGCGCAGGGTGTCGGCGACGGCGCGGGCGTAGGCGGGGCCGTCCCCGGGGGCGGCACCGCAGGCGGCGTCGGCGAGCAGGGCCAGCAGCAGCCGGGGCAGGCCGAGGCAGGCGGCCAGTCCGTCGACCGGTGCGGGTCCGGCCACGGCGGCGACCTCGTCGGCCGTCAGCGGCGCGAGGTCGACGGGCACCGCGTGCGGCTGGTCGGCCACCAGCTCGCGCAGGCACTCGGCGCGGCGGTCGTCCGCGCGGGCGGGCGCGTGGCGGTCGTGGGCGAGGACGACGACGACCCCGGCGGCGCGCAGGCGGCGCGAGAGCAGCAGCAGGCACCGCAGGGAGGCGGTGTCGGCGTGGTGCACGTCGTCCACGGTCACCAGCAGGGGTGCGCCCCGGCGGGCGGTGAGGACGAGGCAGAGGTCCAGCACGGACGCCACCGGCGGTTCACCGCTCGCCGGAGCCGCCCGCAGCGCGGCGCTGACCCGCTCGATCTCGGCTGGGGTGAGGTCCACCCCAGCCAGGAGCTGACCGACGAGGCCGAAGGGCAGGTCCCGCTCGGCGCGGCTGCCCTCGGCTTCGAGCACGTGGAAGCCCCGCTCGCGGGCCAGGTCCCGCACCCGCTCCAGGAACCGGGTCTTGCCGCCCCCGACGGCCCCCGACACCACGGCGAGCCCACCGCGGCCCGTCTCGGCGGAGTCCAACAGGTCCCCGACGACCGGGACCGCGTGCTCGACCGACACACTCGCTGATGCCACCCGTACTTCCCCCCACCCCGAATGAACGACTTCGTCATGCACTGAGTTCAGGCGTTCAATTGCGGAGAGTCACCTCTATGCTGCAAAGCGTGCCTGAATACGGTGACCGTATCAGGGTCGAACGGTGCTGGTCAGGGAATTGGCCACTATAGGAACTGTTTGTAGGGGTTGACCCGATCACCCCGATTAACCCCGATAACCCTTACCCGCCAACCCCGATCGCACGCGGCCCCGGCACGGGCGGTAATGAGTCCGCAGCGGTCGGTGAATAGCCCCCGGAAAACCGAAGTGCCCGGTGGGAACATCCCTCACCGGGCACTGGCGGTGTCACCGCCAGTGCGTGTTCCAGGTGTGGCGCGACTGGACGTCGACGACCCGACACTGGTCGGAATGGCGGTATGCGGATATTGGCGTTATCTGAATGATCGGGTGCACTGTTCCGATCGTCAGGGAGGAGTTCTGGTGCGCAGAGCGATCACGCTCGCCGTCGTGGCGGGTGTTGTGCTGGTGGGGGCGTCCCCCGCCGCGGCGGCGGGCCGCGTCCAGGAGTTGCCGGTGCCCGCGGGCACGTCCACGTTGGGCAGCCCGCGGGTGAACGGGGGCGGCTACGCCTGGACCGTGTCGACTTCGTCGAGCACGGACAAAGCCGTGGTGTGGCACCGGGGGACGCCGCGGGTGCTGGAGCCGGACGCGGTGTCGAGCACCGTCCACGACGTGAACGACCGGGGGCTCGCCGTAGGCAGCCACGTGCCGCAGGGCGGGTCGCTCACCCGGGCCGCCGTGTGGCAGGACGGGCGGCGCACCGACGTCGGCGGTCCGTACTCCCAGGCGGTCGCGGTCGGCGAGGACGGCCGGGTGCTGGTGACGACCTACGTCCCCGAGCGCGGGGAGCGGCTGGAGGTGTGGCAGCGGGGGCGGTCCGAGGTGCTCTACGAAGGCCCCCAGGGCGGCGGCTACCCCCTGCTGGGCGACGGGGGGCACGTGGTGCACAACGTGGTCGACGCGAACGGCGACACCGTCGTGCGCGAGTGGGACAAGCGCGGCCGGGTCGTGGCCGACCTCAAGGCCCCGGCCGAGTACTACGGGCTCTCGCCGCTCACCGTGAACCGCCGCGGCGACATCGCGTTCCAGACGAGCAAGGGCTACCCGAACTTCCGGGTGCTCGTGTGGCAGGACGGGGTGTTCAGCGACCCGGGCAGCCTCCCGTACGCGCAGCTCACCCACCTGAACTACCTGGACCCGTTCTTCCACACCTTCCTCAACGACCGCGGCGAACTGGCCTACGTCTCCGGCAACCGCGTCTTCCGCTGGCACGCGGGCGTCCTCACCGACCTCACCCCCGACGCGGGCTACGGCGACCTCCCCTACATCGCGGGCATCAACAACCGCGGTGACATCGCCGCCCGCTACACCACCGCCGACGGCACCGCGCGCAGCCGCGTCTTCTCCCGCGACGGCACGGTCGTGGACGTCACCGGCCTGCCCGGGAGCACCCGCTTCCTGATCTCCGGCCTCAACCCCGACCGCAAGGAGGTGGTGGGGATCGACTTCAGCGGCGACACCCGCTTCTTCCTCCAGCGGTTCTGACCCCCGCGGGCCGGCCCGGTACGGGACCAGCACGGTGGGACGCGGAGACCTCCGGGCCCGGTGGATGGCGTCGCGACCACCACCGCACCCGGAGGTCTCCCCCGTTCCAAGCACCAACCTCCCGGCCCGGTGCGCCTAGGCGAGCACGGGCTCCGCCGCGGTGTCGGCGGCCACGACCTCCAGCCGGGCGCGGTCCGGCTTGCCGTTGCGGTTGAGCGGGAAGCGCTCCACCACCACGACCCGGTTCGGCTGCTCGAAGGTGGGCAGCACCTCCGCCAGGAACGAGCGCCAGTGGGCCTCGTCGTGGCCGTCGGGGTCCTCCACGACGAACACGAGCTGCGCCCCCCGGCGCTCGTCGGGCAGCGGCACCACCTTCACCGCGCAGCCCGCGTCGGCCACCCGGCGCTCGATGATCTCCGGGTAGAGGGTGTAGCCCATGCGCGTCACGGCGAACTTGCGGCCCAGCACGACCAGGTTGTCCCGCTCGTCGAGGTAGCCCAGGTCGCCGGTGCGGACCCAGCCGGTGGGGGCGGGCACGGTCGAGCCGTCCTCGCCCAGGTGCCCGGTGAGGCCGTCGGGGGTGTCCACCTCGATCTCCCCCACCTGCCTGGCGGCCACGGGGACACCGTCCTCGTCGACGACGCGCAGCGCGATTCCCGGCATGGCCCGCCCGCACGCCACCGGGTTGTCGGGAGTGGCGAAGGAGATGTTGGCGTACTCGGTGCTGCCGTAGCTGTCCAGCAGCGGCAGGCCGAACCGCTCCACGTACCGGTGCACCAGCCCGCTGTCGAGCGGCGCGGCCCCGGCGCAGAGCATCCGCGCCGACGCCAGGCCACCGGCCAGGGCCGGGCGCTTGCCGATGATGTTGAGCATGCTCAGGTAGGTCGACGGCGTCGCGTCGACCACGGTGACCCCGGTGCCCGCGGCCTGCACCAGCGCCCGGTCCAGCCGGGTGTACGGGGCCACCACCAGCGAGCAGCGGCGCAGCCAGGCGATGAGCACCATGGACAGCCCGTACTGGTGCGGGAACGGCAGCAGCGGCAGCAGCACGTCGGTGGCGGTGTGGCCGACCTGGTCGGCGTTGCGCTCCAGGTTGCGCAGGAACGCGCCGCCGCTCTTGACCACGCCCTTGGGGGTGCCGGTGGAACCCGAGGTCCACATGATCAGCCCGTCCGGGCGCGCGGCCCAGCCGGTCACGTCCAGGTCGGCGGCGACGGGTTCGCGGCCGATGGCGTCGACGATCAGGTCGTAGAGGAACAGCGGGTCCTCGTCGGGCAGCAGCGGCGCGTCGTAGTCGGCCACGACCAGGCGGGCGCCCGCCCGCTGCGCCATGCGGCGGGTCTCGGCGGCCTGCTCGCGGTGGTCGACCAGCAGCACCGACGCCTCGGCGTGCATCAGCGCCAGCAGCACCGTGACCCAGGCGGCGCTGTTGCCCGCCTTGAACACCACCCGGTCGCCGGGGGCCAGGCCCCGCTCGCGCAGCACGGCGACCACGCGCAGCGCCTGCCGCTCGACCTCGGGCCAGGTCTGGGCCGACTCGGCCCCGAACACCGCGCCGGTCACCGGGTCACCGCCGAGGAGCGGTTGCCGACCTGGCGGAAGCCGCTGCCGCTCTTGCGGCCCAGGCGGCCCTCGGCCACCAGCCGTTCCAGCGCGGGTTCCGGTGGGGCGGCGCCGTCGCGGCCGGACTCGGCGAGCTTGCGCAGGATCTGCAGGGACACGTCCAGGCCGATGGTGTCCAGCAGGGCGAACGGTCCCATCGGGTGGCCGTAGCCCGCCTCGACGGCGGCGTCGACCTCCTCGATGCCCAGCTCGCTGGTGCCGAGCAGGCGGATGGCGTCGTTGAGGTAGGGGAACAGCAGGTGGTTGACGATGAAACCGGCCCGGTCGGCGCAGTCGACCGGGGTCTTGCCCAGCCGCCGGGCCAGGGCGCGGGCGGTGGCCGCGGCGTCGTCGGCGGTGCCCTCGGCGCGGACCACCTCGACCAGGCCCATCACCGGCGCGGGGTTGAAGAAGTGCGTGCCCACCACGTCGGCGGGGCGGCCGGTGGCGGCGGCGCAGTCGGCCACCGCGAGGCTGGAGGTGCTGGTGGCCAGCACGGCGCCGGGCTTGGCCACCGCGTCCAGGGCGGTGAACACCGCCCGCTTGACCTCCGGGTCCTCGGCCACGGCCTCGACCACGAAGTCGCAATCGGACAGCGCGGTGTAGTCGTGGGCCTCGGTGATCAGGGCCAGGGCGGTGGTGCGGGTCGCGGCCGGGATGCGGCCCCGGCGCACACCGCGCGCCAGGGAGGCGTCGATCGCGGTGATCGCGGCGGCGGCCTTCTCGGCGCTGCGGGCGAGCAGGACCGTCGGGATGCCCGCGATCGCGGCCACCTCGGCGATGCCCTGGGCCATGGTGCCGGAGCCGATCACCCCGACGCGGGCCACCGGGCGGCCCGGCGGTTCGGCGGTGCCGGTGCCCGCGGCGGGCTCGATGACCTCGCCCACCTCGTCGTAGTCGTGGAAGCCGCGGCGGGCGACCCGGCCGAGGGCGCCGTCGGCGACCATCCGGTCGAGCACGGGCGCGGGCCGGAAGGCGTCGTCGCCGGTGGCGGCGTGGCGGCGCAGCAGGGCCGAGCGGACCGAGCCGACGCCGATCTCGTCCAGCACGCGCAGCGGGCCAAGCGGCAGCCCGCAGCCCAGCCGCATCGCGGCGTCGATGTCGTCGCGGGTGGCGTAGCCCTCGTCGAGCAGGGCCGCGCAGCGGTTGAGGTGGGCGTAGACCAGGTCGGTCGCGGCGTCGGCGGCGCGGCGGCCGGTGTTGACCACCTCGCGGTCAAGCCGCTTGACCAGGGAGCGCACCGCGTCGAACGCCTCCGGGGAGGTCATCGCCGTGGGCACCACCTCCACGGTGCGGCCCAGTGGCGGCGGCAGCGGGAAGCGCAGGCCGAGCAGGCGCGTCGAGCAGCCCGCCGCGATGGCCAGCCACGGCACGGGGACCGAGGCGGTGGTGGTGACCAGGACCGTCTCGGGGGGACAGAGGTCGACCACCGAGCGCAGCACGGCCTCCTTGGTGGCCGCGTCCTCCGGCACGGCCTCCACGACGACGTGGGCGCGCTTGAGGTCGGTGACCTCGGCGCCCAGCGACAGGGCGCGGTCGCCGAGCCGGAGCCGGGCGCGGTCGAGCGCGACCGGGTCGGGGTCGACGCCGACGACCTCGACGCCGGAGGCGAGCAGCGCGGCGGCCAGGCCCTCCCCCAGCGAGCCGAGACCGAGGACGCCGACCACGAGAGCTGATTCGACCATGAGGGCTGCCGCCTTCCTGGTGTGGGTGATGGGTGCGGCACCGGCCGTCCCGACTCGGCCGGGGCGGTGCGCGGCGGTGGCCGCGGCGGGACCGGAACCCCGTGGCCGCAAGCTATCGCGGGACCGGCGGGTCCCGACCCCCTACACGGGCGCCCGGAACCCGGAACCGCGCTTAGGGGTTATCGGGCACCCGGGCCGTGGGTACCGTCCCGCCGCGGACCGGCGTACCGCGCCGGCGCGGAACCCGGCTGCGGGGAGGACCATGGCGACCACGAGCGCGCCCGGGGTGGGGCTGCTGGGATGCGGCGCCCACCTGCCCGACGAGGTGCTGGACAACGAGACCGTGGCCGCGGCGGCCGGGGTGGAACCGGGGTGGATCGAGCGCAAGACCGGGGTGCTGGCCCGCCGCCGCGCCGCCCAGGAGGACGCGTCCTCCGACCTGGCGGCCCGCGCGGCCCGGGAAGCACTGCGCGACAGCGGTGTCCCCGCCGACCGGCTGTCGCTGGTGGTGGTGGCCACGTCCACACCGGACTCGCCGCAGCCGCCGACGGCCAGCCTGGTGCAGCACCTGATCGGTGCCACCGGGGCGGCGGCCTTCGACGTCAACGCCGTGTGCAGCGGCTTCGTGTTCGCGCTGGAGACCGCGCGCGCCATGCTGCGGCCCGGCGGTTACGCGCTGGTGGTGGGGGTGGACATCTACACCCGCATCGTCGACCCCTCTGACCGGCGCACCGCCGCGCTGTTCGGCGACGGGGCGGGCGCGGTGGTGCTCGGCCCGGTCGAACCGGGTCGGGGTGTGCTGGCCACCGGACTGACCAGCCGGGGCGACCTGCACGGGATGATCGGGGTCCCGGCCGGGGGCAGCCGCATCCCGCCGAGCAAGGACTCGCTGCTGGCAGGCGAGCACTGGTTCACCATGGACGGGCGGGGCGTGCGCGAGTTCGTCGCCGCCGAGCTGCCCGCCGCGGTGGCCGGTTTCCTGGCCGAGCACGGTGTTCCCGGGGAGGCCGTCGACCACTTCGTGCCGCACCAGGCGAACCTGCGGATGCTCGACGAGGTGTTCCCCACCCTCGGGCTGCCCAACGCCCGGTCGCACCACACGGTCGCCGAGTACGGCAACACCGGTGCCGCGTCGGTGCCGATCACCCTGGCCGCCGCCCGGGACAGCTTCCGACCGGGCGAGACCGTGCTGCTGGCCGCCTTCGGTGGCGGCATGGCCATCGGTCTGAGCCTGCTGCGCTGGTAACGGCCGCCGACGAGGACCAGCCCCGGGCCGGGGCTGGTCCTCGTGGTCTCAGCGCCTGCCGGGCAGCAGCACGGTCACCCGTTCGGCGTTGCGCAGCACCGCGCCCCGGGAGTACAGCAGCGGCACCGTTTCCCCCGCCTGCCACCGGTCCGCCAGGTCCCGGTAGTGCGGGCTGCGCGGGTCGCCGGACTGGCCGGGGGTGTTGACGACGCGGGACCGGTCCCAGCCGCCCACGTCGAGGACCATGCGGAAGGACGCGCCGAGCAGTTGCTGGCGGGTCACCGGGTGGTAGACCGACGCGTCGACCGTGTACCAGGCGCCGCCGCGCGGGAAGGAGCCGACGTTCCACTCGGTGTCACCGCGCACGGCTGACAGGGGGTGGGTGAACGTCGTGGTCTGGAGGGAACCCCAGCGCCAAGCGGCGCGGTCCGGGCCGAGGGTCGCGGCCAGGTCGCGGTGGGCAGCGGCCAGGGTGGCGAGGACGAGTTGATCGCGAACGGCGGTGGAACCGAACCACGGCACCGGGTCCTCGACCGCCGACACCAGCACCGCGTTGTCCGGTTGCAGCACGTGCGGCAGCGCGGCGGGGGCGACCGTGCGCACGAAAGCGGGGCCGAGGTAGCGCGACACCCACGTCTCGAACAGCGCGCCCGCGGCGGTGTCCTCGGTCATCACCGCGTCCCAGCCGCGCAGCAGGTCCAGCGCGGCCGTGGCGTCCGGGTCGGTGCCGGTCAGCCCGGCGAGCACGGCGGTCAGCCGCCGCGCCGGGATGGACAGCCGGTCCGATTGCAGGGCGACCGAGTCGGCCACCGACGACTTCCGCTTCCCGCCCAGCACCTCCACGATCCGCTCGTACCGCGACGGGTTGTTCCACTCGTAGGACAATCCCTCGACCGGGTAGCCCTCGGGCAGGTTGTACTGGTTGGCGCTGGCGACGAAACCCCGCGGCGGGTTCGCCGTCTGCGGCAGGGCGGCGCCGTCGACGAAGCCGTTCCACTCGTAGCGCCCGTCACCGGGCACCGGCAGCAGACCGTCGTAGCCGACCCGCTTGGGTGCCAGGCCGACCGACACCATGCCGATGTCGCCGGAGGTGTCGGCGTAGACCAGGTTCTCCGCCGGGGCGCCCCACGCGCGGGCCTGCTCGACGAACTCCGCGTACCCGCCCGCGCGCAGCAGGCGCAGGCTGCCCAGGTACCCGGCGGTGCCCGGCTCCAGCCACGCCGTGCGCACCGCGTACGCCACGCCCTCGACCGCGTCGACCCGGATCACCGGGCCGTGCCGGGTGAACGACAGCTCGACGTCGCGGGGTGCCTCGCCGCGCACCGCGATCCGCTCGGTGGTGGTGCGCATGCGCTCCCACCCGTCGCCGTAGCGGTACCGGGTCGGGTCGGCGGGGTCGAGCTGGTAGACGTAGAGGTCCTCCTGGTCGACCGGGAACACCGTGAGGCCGAACGCGGCGGTGCCGTTGTGCCCGGCGGCGATGCCGGGCGCGGCCGGGTCGCCCGCGCCGATCACGTCGAGCCCCGGCGCGGACAGGTGGGTCAGGTACCGGGTGGACGGTGAGCCCAGGGTGCGGTGCGGGTCGTTGGCCAGGATGGGGCGGCCGGTGGTGGTGCGCCCGGGGCCGATGGCCCAGTTGTTGCTGCCCTCGGCCGAGGCCGGGGCGGCGGGCAGCGCGGTGACGCCGGTCCCGGTGAACGCGACCGACCCGGTGGCCAGCTCGTAGGTGGCCAGCACGTCGGCGGGCAGCGAGCACGGGTCGAACCCGTCGGGCACCGCGAGGTCGTGCTCGGGCTGCAACCGCAACCGCACCCGGTCGGCCCGCACCCCGGCGGCGCAGGCCACCCTGGCCCGGGTGACCTCGCTGCTGAGGTTCTGGGTCAGGGCGTGGGTGCGGATGCGCACCACGTCCTCGGCCGACCACCGGGCGGGCCGGTGCCCGAGCAGCCCGAACTCCGGCGGCAGCGCGGCCGGGTTGCGCTCCACCCAGTCGATGTAGGCGTTGATGCCCGCGGCGAACCTGGTGGCCGCGGTCTTGGCCTCGGGCCCATAGGCGGCCCACTCGCGGGCCATGTCCCCCCGGTAGAGGAAGAGCCGGGCGGCGCGGTCGCGCTCGGCGTGCGCGGGGCCCAGCACCTCCGCCAGCGTGCCCAGGCCGCGGCGGCGGCCCAGGTCGAGCTGGAAGAGGCGGTCGGCGGCCACGGCGAACCCCTGGGCCAGGTAGGCGTCGGCGGCGCTGGCGGCGTAGACGTGCGGCACGCCCCAGCGGTCGGTGACCACCTCGACCGGGCGGTCCAGCCCGGTGGCGAGCACCACGGTCCTCGGTGCGGCGGCGGCGTCCACCGGCGCCGCGGCGGCCAGCACCGCGGTGGCGGCGGCCACCAGTGCCGCACCGCGAGTCCTTCTGCGGAACACGGTTGTCCCTCCCCCTGTCGTTCGTCTGTCGTGGACGCCCAATCTCCCAAGGGGAACCGGGCCTGAGAACCCGAGAAGGCCACGGGCCACCGACACCGGTCGGGTAGGGGCCGGATAGGGGGTTCGCCGCCCCCGCACCGCCATACGCTCGCCGCATCCACCGCCCGGGAGGACACCGAGCCATGAGGATCGCCTGCTGGCAAGCCGAGTCCCCACGGCGGGACGGTCCGGGGCTGCTGGAGCGGATCGCCCGCGCCGCCGCCGACGCCCGCGCGGCCGGGGCGGAGCTGCTGGTGACCCCCGAGATGTCCACTGTGGGCTACCCGGTGCGCGGCGACGTCGCCGAGGACCCGACCGCGGCCGTGGCGGGCATCGCCGCGGACACCGGGGTGGCGATCGTGTTCGGGTGGCCGAGGCGGGCGCACGACGGTGTGCGCAACGCCGCGACCCTGGTGTCCGGGACGGGCGAGGTCCTGGCCACCTACGACAAGGCGCACCTCTACGGCTCGGTGGACCGGTCGGTGTTCACCGCGGGTGGCGAACCGGTGGTGCGCGCCGAACTCGGCGGGCTGTCGGTCGGCCTGCTGGTCTGCTACGACGTCGAGTTCCCCGAGGCGGTGCGCGCGCACGCGCTGGCGGGCACCGAGCTGCTGGTGGTCCCGACCGCGCTGATGCGACCGTGGGAGTTCGTCGCCGAGGTGCTGGTGCCCGCGCGCGCCTTCGAGAGCCAACTGCACATCGCCTACACCAACTGGGTCGGCGCGCGCGGCGGCTTGGACTTCTGCGGCCTGACCCGCGTGGTCGGCCCGCACGGCCGCGTCACCGCCGGGGCGGGCGGTGCCGAGGAGCTGGTCGTCGCCGACGTCGACCCGGCCGAGCTCGCCGCCGCCCGCGCGACGACACCGTACCTGCGGGACCGCCGCCCCGAGCTGTACCGGGGGCTGGTCGAGGCCGCACCGACCGCAGCGGAGAACCGGCCGTGATGCCAGGCGACACCCCGATCACCATGTTCGGGCCCGACTTCCCCTTCCCCTACGACGACTGGCTGGCCCACCCGGCCGGGCTGGGCGCGCTCCCCGAGGACCGGGCGGGCACCCCCGTGGCCGTGGTGGGCGCGGGCGTGGCCGGTCTGGTCGCCGCGCACGAACTGCTGCGCCTGGGCCTGCGCCCGGTGGTGTACGAGGCGGGCGACCTGGGCGGGCGGATGCGCTCGGTGCCCTTCCCCGCCGACCCGACCCGCACCGCCGACATCGGCGCCATGCGCTTCCCCCGCTCGGCGACGGCCCTGTTCCACTACGTCGACGCCCTGGGCCTGCCCACCCGCCCGTTCCCGAACCCGCTGGCCCCTGGCACGCCGAGCACGGTGGTGCACCTGGAGGGCGTGACGCACCGGGCGAAGACCCTGGCCGACCTGCCCGCGGTGTACCGGGAGGTGGCCGACGCGTGGGCCAAGGCGCTGCACGAGCTGGCCGACCTGCCCACCATGGAGCAGGCCATCCGCCGCCGCGACACCGCCCTGATCAAGGCGCTGTGGGACCGGCTGGTGGTCCGCCTGGACGACCAGTCGTTCTACGGGTTCCTGGCGTCGGCGCCCAGCTTCGCCTCGTTCCGGCACCGGGAGCTGTTCGGCCAGGTCGGCTTCGGCGCCGGCGGCTGGGACACCGACTTCCCGAACTCCATCCTGGAGGTCCTGCGGGTCATCTACACCCACGCCGACGACGACCACGTGGGCATCACGGGCGGGGCCCAGCGCCTGCCGGACGGGCTGTGGAACCGCGTCGCCCCCGAGGCGGGCACCTCGCTGGCGCACCTGCACGGCGGCACCCCGAGGGGAGCGGTGACCGCCCTGCGCCGCACGGGCGACACCATCGCGGTCACCGACGCCTCCGGCACCACCGAGCACTACCCCGCCGTGGTCTACACCCCGCACGTGTGGACCCTGCTCAGCCGCGTCGCCTGCGACCCCGACCTGTTCCCCGCTCCACTGTGGACAGCGATCGAACGGACCCACTACATGGGCTCCTCCAAGCTGTTCGTCCTCACCGACCGCCCGTTCTGGCGCGACACCGACCCGACCACCGGCCACGACGCGATGGGCATGACCCTCACCGACCGCTGCCCCCGAGGCGTCTACCTGTTCGACGACGGCCCGGACCAGCCCGGGGTCATGTGCCTGTCCTACACCTGGAACGACGACTCCCTCAAACTGCTGTCCCTGCCCGCCGCCGAACGCCTGGAGGTCCTGCTCACCCGCCTCGCCGAGGTCTACCCCGACGTCGACATCCGCTCGCACGTCGTGGGCCCGCCGGTCGCGGTCACCTGGGAGTCCGAACCGAACTTCATGGGCGCCTTCAAGGCCAACCTCCCCGGCCACTACCGCTACCAGCGCAGGCTCTTCACCCACTTCCGCCAACACGACCTGCCCCCCACCCAGCGCGGCCTGTTCCTGGCGGGCGACGACATCTCCTGGACGGCGGGCTTCGCCGAGGGGGCGGTGACGACGGCGCTGAACGCGGTGTGGGGCGTGCTGGACCACCTCGGCGGCAACACCCACCCGGACAACCCCGGCCCGGGCGACGTCTTCGACGACATCGCACCGGTGCTGCTGCCGGAACACTAGGGCCTGTGGACAACTCCCCGGGGCGTCGGGGAAGCGCGGTAGAGTCGCTTGTGCTGGTGGGGTTCCGTTCGCGACCGCGCGAATCGGGTTCGCGGTCCTGGTCGGACACGGCCCGACCACCGGGGACGTCGGGCACGGAGGTGGGGCGGGTGGCGGGACTCCAGCGCAGGCTGCGGGTGGACCTGGCGGGCGCGGTGGACCAGGAGCGGCTGGACCGGCTGCGCGAACTGCTCGCCCTGTCCCCGAGGGGCAGGCTGACCGACCACGAGGACGCCTGCTTCGGCGCCCGCGACACCGGGGGCGCGGCGCCGCGGTCGCTGGCCCTCTGGCGCGACGACGAGCAGTCGTGGAGCGTGAGCCTCTCCACACCGAGGGGGTCCGAAGTGGATGGTGCGGAGCTGGACTCGTGGGCGCGCGAGGCGGAGGCCGCCGCGGTGGCGGTGGGGCTGCGCGTGGTGGGCCGCAAGGTGATCGCGCTCAGGCACGACGGGGGGAGCACCGCCGTGTCCGCGGACGGGGTGCGGGAGGCCGCGGCGATCTGGGCCCGCGCGAAGGCGCACCGCGACCGGGACCCGGAGCCCGCCACCGTCGAGGCCACCGCGCCGGGCATCAGGCGCCGCCTCAGCCTCGACGGGGCGAAGCTGCTCCTGGCCCAGCGCGACGGCCGCCCCGCCGGTTTCGCCCTGGTCGCGCCCCGCGAGCGGACGCTGGAGCTGTTCTACCTCGCCGTCGACCCCGACGCGTGGGGCAGCGGCGTGGGAACCCGCCTGCTCCGGGACGTGGAGGAGCACGCGCGGGAGGTCGACCGCGAGGTGCTGGAGCTGTGGGTGATCGACGACAACGAACGCGCCATCGGCGTCTACGAGCGGGCGGGCTGGGTCGGCACGGACGAGGTCGAACGCGACCCGGCGTCCGGGCGGCTCGAACGGCGGTTCCTGCGACGCGTCGACTAGCGGTGGTCCTGCGCTGTCGGGTGTTCCTCGGCGACCCCGGCTGTCGGCAGGGTCAGGACCGAGGGGTGTGCCGGGTCGTGGAGGATTTCCTGGTCCGCCGGGCGGGTGGTGGTCGCGGTGGCCTGCGGTTCGCCGGTGCCGGTGTTGCGCACCAACCGCGGGTGCGCCCCGCTGCTCACCTGCAACCGCAGGCGGTGCCCGGCCCGGAACCGGTGGGCGGTGGCGACGAGGTCGACGGGGACGACGCGGGTCCCGTCGGGGTCGGCGGGCGGGTCGTCCGGGCGGAGGCGGCGCGCGCCGTCGCAGAGGTTCGTGGAGCGGCCGTTCGGGGCGACGTCGCACAGGCGCAGGACCAGGTCGGTGTGGTCGAGGGTCGAGCGCAGGTGCACCGTGGCCGTGACCGGGCCGATGACGTCGAGGTCGGCGCGCAGGGGGGCGCTGGTGAAGGTGAGCACGTCGGGGCGGGCCTCCAGGGGGCGGTTGTCCTTGGCGCCCGCCGTGCCGTCCCAGTTCTCCACCGCCCCGCCCAGGGCGGGGGTGGGGTCGGCCGGGTCGTAGCGGTAGCGGTCCGGCGGCGACTCCGGCGCGGGGTCCGTCGACAGCCCACCGCCGGGTTGCAGGTGCCAGTCGGTGGGCGGGTGGCCGGGCGGTGGCCAGTCGGGCAGGTCCCGCCACCCGCCGCCGCCGCCGACGTGCACCCGGACCGGTGCGCCCTCCGGTGGGTCGGCGCCGCGGGTCGCGGCGTCCACCCAGGCGTCGACGTCGTCGCGGTAGGCCCGGTCCACCGCGCCGCGGCCGTGGTACCAGGGGCCGACGACCAGGCGCACGCGCTTGCCCGCGGCGCGCAGGGCGGCGTGGTCGGCGAGCGTCGAGGACAGGCAGAAGTCGTGCCAGCCGGTGGCCAGGTGCACCAGGTCGGGCATCCCGGGTGCGCCCGCGCGCAGGTCGAGCCGCTCCCAGTACCCGTCGTCGCCCTCGCGGGCGAGCCACTCCCGGAACTGGGTGGAGCGGCGCCCGAGGAGGCGTTCGTCGGCCGTGCCGAGGGGCAGTTCGGCGAGCACCCGCTTCGACCGGCGCGCACCGCGGACGGAGGCGACCATGCCGCGCAGCAGCGAGGCCCCCGGGTGGTCGGCCTGCCACTCGACGGTGTGGACGAACCCGAGCACGACCGCGCCCGCGAACACGCCACCGGGGAAGACCAGCCCGTCCCGCAGTTCCGACGGGGTGTCCTGGAGGATCGCCAGCCGCCACTCGGGGACCTCCGCCCCGGCCAGGGACCAACCGGCCCGACCGATCGCGCTGAGCCCCCAGGTGACGATGACCCCCGGGAACCACGCCTGCGCCCGCAGCCAGCCGAGTACGGCGGGCGCGTCCGCCGGGTCGTGGCCCAGTTCGTCGAACGCGCCGCCCGAGCCGTCGGTCCCGCGCGCGGCCTCGATGAGCACGTCCGCGCCCCGGCGGGCGAACCGCTTGGCCGTCGACGCCATCTGCCCGCGCCCGTAGGGAGTCCGAATCCAGACGACCACCCCGCGGCTCGGCCCGGCCGGGTGGACGTGGTCGACGAGCAGGGTGGTGCCGTCGGCGGCGACCACGGGCAGGTCCCGGTCAACGCGCACCGGGGCCCCCGCCGAAGATCCGGTCCAGGTGGAGGTCGAGCACGGCCACGGCGAGGTCGGCCTCGACCTGCCCGGTGAGCACCTGGGTCATCAGGCCGTCGACGAGCGCGGTCAGCGTGGCGGCCTCCCGCACCGCGTCGCGCTCCCCCGGCACGGCGCGGATCTTCTCGGCGATGAACCCGCGCAGACCCGCACCGCCCTCGCGCAGGGACTCGGCCAGCGCGGGCTCGACCACCGCCCTGGCGAGGAACGCGGTCAACGCGGGCGCCTCGTCCCTGGCCGCCGTGCTCAGCGGCAGCAGCTCCCCCAGCAGCGCCCGGACCACGTCCCGCGCGCTCGGGTCCGGCCCGAGGGCGGTGACCGCCTCGGCGATGCGCCGCTCCACCCGGTCGCTGATCGCGCGGAACGCGAACAGCAGCATCTCGTCCTTGCCGGCGAAGTAGTGCTGCACCCGCCCCATGGACACCCCGGCCTCGGCCGCGACCTGCCGCAGGGTGACGGCGTCGAGCCCCTGCCTGGCCGCGAGCCCGCAGACCGCCGCCGCGATCTGCTCCCGCCGCTCCTGGTGGTCGACCTTCTTCGGCATCGGGCCCCCTTTCGCAATGCGAGTGTATTGCATTGCGGGCGGAGATCAACTGCGAAGGTGTTCCCCCGTGCGGGCGCGGGTTCGCGCCGCGGGTGTCAACACGACCCGCGGCGGAGGTGGACCAGGGTCAGTCGCGGGGCTGCTCGGCGAGGAAGCGCTCGAACTCCGCGCCCAGCTCGTCCGCGCTCGGCACCGGCTCGCCCTCGGCGATCAGCAGGTTCTGCGTGCTCTCGGCGTAGGCGTCGTACTGCTGCTCCAGCGCCTCGACCACCTGCACGACCTCCGCGGACTCGGCGACCTGGCGGGTGATCTCCGCGTCGGTCCGCTTGGCCGTCTCGCGGAGGGCGTCGGTGCCCAGGACCAGGCCGGTCGCGGCCGTCACCGCCTCCAGCAGGCCGACGGCCGCGGTGGGGTAGGTGGTCTGGGCGAGGTAGTGCGGCACGTAGGCGGCGAAGCCCAGGGCGTCGTGGCCCGCCTCCCCGAGGCGCAGTTCCAGCAGCGCCGAGAGGTTGCCCGGGACCTGCACGCGGCTGAACGGGGCCTTCTCGGCGACCAGTTCGGGCCGGGTGGCGTGGGAGATGACCGACAGCTCGCGGGTGTGCGGGACGGCCATCGGGATGCCGTGGCCGCCCACGGTCAGCCGGACCCCCCACCGCTCGACCAGGGTGCGCACGGCGGCCACGACGGCCTCCCAGCGGCGGTCCGGTTCCGGGCCGGTCAGCAGCAGGAACGGGGTGCCCGCCGCGTCGTGGACCAGGTGGACCGCCAGTTCGGGGGCGGCGTAGTCCTGCCAGTGGTCGGTGTCGAAGGTCATCGGGGGGCGGCGGGCGCGGTAGTCGATCAGGTCGTCGACGTCGAAGCGGGCGATCACCCGGTGCTCGTGGACCTCCAGGAGGTGTTCGACCAGCGTGGACCCGGCCGAACCGGCGTCCATGAAGCCGTCGAAGTGGTGCAGCAGGACCGTCCCGTCCAGGTCGGGGACGTCGGAGTCGACCTCGAACAGCTCGTCCGGGCTCTGTGCCACCTGGTACCTCCCACGCCATCACCTGCACCTGTCCTGGGGAGTCAGCGCCGCGGGGGCACCCGGTATTCCCGAGGTCGGGCGGAAGATCGGGCGGGCGTGTGGCGTGGGTGACACGGACAGGGGTGGGGTGGGGGCTTAGCCTGGGCGGGTCCGGGGTGTCAGCTCAGCGGGGAGCGTGTCGTGGCGGTCGTGGCGGTCGGTGGGCGTGAGTTGACCTACGTGCGGCGTGGGGCCGGTGAGCCGCTGCTGCTGATCCAGGGGATGGCCGGGCACCACGGGCTGTGGGGCGAGGAGTTCCTGTCCCTGCTCGCCCGGGACTTCGACGTGGTGGCGTTCGACCACCGCGGGGTCGCCGGGGGCGGGCGGGTCGACGAGCCGTTCACCGTGCGCGACCTCGCCGAGGACGCCGTGGGGGTCCTCGACGGGCTGGGCTGGGACTCGGCGCACGTGCTGGGGATCTCCCTCGGCGGGATGGTGGCCCAGGAGCTGGTCGTGGCGCACCCGCAGCGGGTGCGGTCGCTGGTCCTGGGCTGCACCTACGCCGGGCCCGACGGCGGGGCGCTGGACGGGCCGGGGCCGGTCCGGATGATGACCGCCGCCGCCACCCGCGACGTCAGCAAGTCCCTGCGGGCCGGGTACGAGGCGAACCTGTCCCCCGGGTTCCGGGCGGACGAGGCCGAGTTCGAGCGGTTCGTCGAGGCCGTGCTCTCCGAGCAGGTGCCCGCGCCGGTGATCGCCCTGCAGATGCAGGCCGCGTTGCAGCACGACTCGGTGGCGGGGCTGGCCGACGTCCGGGCCTCGACCCTGGTGGTCCACGGGACCGAGGACGAGATGATCACCCCCAAGAACGGCGACCACGTGGCGAGCCTGATCCCGGGGGCCCGGCTGGAGGTCTTCGAGGGGGTCGGGCACCTGTTCTGGTGGGAGCGGCCCGAGCGGACGGCCGAGCTGGTGCGGGAGCACGCGCTGGGCCGGTGAACCGTGACCGCCACCGGCCCAGGAGGCCGGTGGCGGTCGGTGGATCACTTCTTGCGCTGCTTCTTCTCCCGGACGCGGACCGAGATGCGGACCGGGCTGCCGGTGAAGCCGAACTGCTCGCGCAGCTTGCGCTCGATGAACCTGCGGTAGCCCGCCTCCAGGAACCCGCTGGTGAACAGCACGAACGTGGGCGGCCGGGTCTGCGCCTGGGTGGCGAAGAGGATCTTGGGCTGCTTGCCGCCGCGCACCGGGGGCGGGGTGGCGGCGATCAGGTCGGCCAGCCACGAGTTGAGCTGCCCGGTGGAGATGCGGGTGTCCCACGACTCCAGGGCGTTGCGCAGGGCCGGGGCCAGCTTGCGGACCGCCCGGCCGGTCAGCGCCGAGACATTGACCCGCTCGGCCCACGGGACGCGGACCAGGCCCCGGTCGAGTTCCTTCTCGAGCTGGTTGCGCCGGTCCTCGTCGACCAGGTCCCACTTGTTGAAGGCGAGCACGCACGCGCGACCCGACTCCACCACCATCGTCAGCACCCGCAGGTCCTGCTCGGCGATCGGCTCCGCCGCGTCGAGCAGCACGATCGCCACCTCCGCGGACTCGATGGCGGCCTTGGTGCGCAACGACGCGTAGTACTCGGTGCCGCTGGCGAAGTTGACCCGCTTGCGCAGGCCCGCGGTGTCCACGAAGCGCCAGAGCTGGTCGTCCAGCTCCACCAGGGAGTCCACCGGGTCGACCGTGGTGCCCGCGACCGAGTCGACCACCGAGCGGTTCTCGCCGGTCAGCCGGTTCATCAGGCTGGACTTTCCCACGTTGGGCTTGCCGACCAGGGCCACCCGGCGGGGGCCGCCGACGGCGCCGAAGCGCTCCCGGGGGGTCTCCGGGAGGGCCTTGAGGATGGCGTCGAGGAGGTCGCCGGAGTTGCGGCCGTGCAGGGCGCTGACCGGGAACGGCTCGCCAAGGCCCAGGGACCACAGGGCGGCCGTGTCGGCGAGCAGGCGGTCGTCGTCGACCTTGTTGGCGACCAGGATGACCGGCTGCTTGGAGCGGCGCAGGACCTTGGCCACGGCCTCGTCGGTGGTGGTGGCCCCGACCGTGGCGTCGACCACGACGACCACCGCGTCGGCGTGCTGCATGGCGTACTCGGCCTGGGCGGCGATCGCGCCGGGCAGGCCCTCCAGGCCCGGTTCCCAACCGCCGGTGTCCAGGACGGTGAAGCGCTTGCCCGCCCACAGCGCGTCGTAGGCGACCCGGTCGCGGGTCACGCCGGGGATGTCCTGCACCACCGCCTCCCGGCGGCCGAGGATGCGGTTGACCAGGGTGGACTTGCCCACGTTCGGTCGTCCGACGATGGCCAGGACGGGCACGGCCACCGCGTCGTCGGCCGCGCCCTCGTCGAAGGAGTCGGCCAGGGCGGCCCAGTCGGACTCGTCGGACCAGGTGCCGTCGAGCACACCGTCTGGATCAGTCATCGTGTCGCCTTGTTCTGCTGGGACGAGGGCTGGCGCCGCTCGTCGAGTTCGCGCACCAGGTCCGCGAGGCGGCCCCGGATGGTCTCGGTGGCCCGGGTCAGGCCGGTGCGCCCCTTGCCGACCTCCAGGTCGAACGGCTCGCCGACCAGCAGGTCGACGACGGGGCGCAAGCGCCGCGGGGAGCCCGCGGGCCGGTGCGTGCCGCGGCTGGCGACCGGCAGGACGCGCGCCCCCGTGGTGCGCACCAGCCAGGCCGCGCCCTGCTCGGCGGCGGACACGTCGCCCGCCCCGCGGGTGCCCTCGGGGAAGACGCCGACCAGGCCGCCACCGCGCAGCACGCGCACGGCGGACATCAGCGGCGCCCGGTCCGGGGTGCCGCGGCGCACCGGGATCTGCCCGATGCCGCGCAGCGCCCGGCCGAGCGGGCCGCGGAACAGCTCGCTCTTGACCAGGAACACCGAGCGGCGCGGCAGCATTCCGAAGATGAGCTGCGGCTCCAGCAGGGAGCTGTGGTTGGCGACCAGCACGACCGGCCCGGTGCCCGGCACCCGGTCGCGGTGGTGCACCCGGGTGCGGAACGCCGGGCGGTGCAGGTGGCCCGCCGCGAGCCTGGCGAGGTCGTGCAGCCGGGGCAGCGCGTCGGGCGGCAGGTCCGGGACCTGCTCGCGGCTCACCGCTCGGCCCCGCACAGGCCGCGCTCGCGCACGATCTCCAGCAACTGGGCCAGCACGGCGTCGATGCCCAGGTCGGTGGTGTCGACCTCGACGGCGTCGACCGCGGGCCGCAGCGGGGACACCGCGCGGGTGGAGTCGAAGGTGTCGCGGCGCTGCACGTCGGCCTTGGTCGCGTCCACAGTGGAGACGCGCCCCTCGGCGGAGTCCTGCGCGGTGCGCCGGGCGGCGCGGGCGTCGGCGGAGGCGGTGAGGTAGACCTTGAGCGGGGCCTCGGGGGCGACGACGGTGCCGATGTCGCGGCCCTCGACGACGATGCCGCCCAGGGTGGCGCGGCTCTCCCCGATGATCCGCCGCTGCCGGGAGACCAGCAGGTCGCGCACCCCGGCGACCGCCGACACCGCGGACACCGCGGCGGTGACCTCGGGCCCGCGGATCTCCGCGTCGACCGGCTCGCCGCCCAGCAGCACCGCCGACCCACCCGGGTCGGTGCCGATGCCCAGGTCGACGCCCTCGGCCACGCGCAGCACGGCCGCGCTGTCGGCGGGGTCCACCCCGGCGCGCAGGACGGCCAGCGTCACCACCCGGTACATCGCCCCGGTGTCGAGGTAGCCGGCCCCCAGCGCCCTGGCCAACCCGCGGGCCACGGTGGACTTGCCGGTGCCCGAGGGTCCGTCCATGGCGACGACCCCGCGCAGTTCACCCTGTCCCACCGCTGCCACTCCCCTCGTCCGACCGGCCACTCCGACTGGCCACGCAGCGCCCCATTCTGCCTGCCCACCCGACCCGGGGGACCCCGCGCCCCTCCCAGCAGGCCGGTCACCGCCCTCCCGACCGGAGCAGACCGGAGACTTCCCGTGCGACGACGGGCATTCCCGCGGGGCGCGGCGGCGGGCGGGACACGGTGTGGTGCGCGCGGCCCAGGACCTGCCCCCAACCTGCTCAGCCACCCCGCCAACCGCCGACCCGGCCACCAGCCACGCAAACCCCACCGGCGCAGCCGCCGACCACCCTCGCAACCGCAGGCCCGGCTACGCCCCTGCCCGGGTGGGTGGATGTGTTTGGTCGGGGGTGGCGATCATGTGCAAGCCTGCCCGGGCGGTGGGGCATCCCTTCAACCCCACCCTGTCACGCTGGGCCGCATGATCGCCGTAGGGGCCCCGGCCAAGCACATCCACCCAGCCGGGCACCCCACAAAGACCGGCGGGCAGCCGGGCGCGGCAGGCGGACTTGGACTACGACCTGCCCGCGCTGTCGGAGCTGATGGACCGGGCCGGGCGGACCACGGGGTTCCACACGCGCAACCCGTTCCCGCCCAGCGGGGTGGCGGTGACCGGCGCGGCCGTGGCGGTGCGAGCCGCGCCGGTCGCCGGGGTCACGCGGTCACGCGCTCCGGGAGGGCGTGTTCGCGGGCGTGCTGGTCGAGGAGGCATTCGAGCTTGCGCCGGGTGTCGGAGTGCCTGCGCGGGATGTGCAGGAACATGCGGATCTGTTCCGGGCCGTCCAACTGCCAGGAGTGGGTGTCGAAGACCAGACGCCCGACGGTGGGATGATTGACCTCTTTGTGGCGCATTCTGGAGTCGAGCACCTCGTGGCTGTACCAGAGCGCGGCGAACTGCGGGCTCTGTTCGCACAGGGTGGTGACCACATTGTTGAAGAGCGGGTCGTCGTAGTGCCCCGCGGCGCTGATGCGGAACTGGGCGACGGCCATTCGGGCCATCAGTTCCGGTTCGGCGTAGCGCGACCAGATCTCCGGGTTGGTGAAGAAGCTGATCAATAGATTGCGGTCTTCGGGGGTGAACCCGAAGACCAGTGCGGCCGAGGCGTTGAACCCGAGCAGGTTCCACAGGCTGTCGACCACCAGCGCCGGGCTGGGCAGGCACTCGTCCACCACGTGCCGCAGGTCGACGGTCGTGCGCTCCCCCACGGCGACCGTCGGCTGCGGTGGGGTGATCCCCAGCAACTGGTACAGGTAGCGAACTTCCGACCGGTCCAGGCACAGCGCCCGGCCGATCGCCCTGGCCACCGATTCCGACACGTTGATGTCGCGGCCCTGTTCGAGCCAGGTGTACCAGGACGTGCCGATGCCCGCGAGCACGGCGACCTCCTCGCGGCGCAGGCCGGGCGTGCGCCGCCTGCCCGCTGAAACGGACAATCCGAAATCAGTCGGCGATAATCGTGAACGCCGGGTCTTCAGGAAGTGCCCCAACTCTTCCCGCTGCCGACTGTTTCCCCCACTTTTTGCCATGCGACCGAGCATCACCCCCGGAACGGGTGCTTGTCAAGCCGCAGTGCATCTGGTAATCGGCCGATCACCAGGCGTATTTAAGTTTGTGCAGCAATCACAATCGGCCCAACGACCGCGCGCCGGAGCCCAGGATAAATGACTGTCCGTTCGATTTGTTATTCACGCGTCACAATCGACACACAGCGGTGACGGGAATGTGGTCAACGGGTGCGGCGCAGCGTCTGAATGGCCCAGAGCACGACCGCGGCCAGCGCCAGGACGGCGCCGACGAGGCAGACGGCGGGCCAGCCCGCCGCGGCGTAGGCGGCCCCGGACAGGGCCGAGCCCGCCGCGCCGCCGAGGAAGTAGGTGCCGGTGTAGGCCATGGTGATGCGGCTGCGCGCCTCCGGCCGCAGCGCGTACACGGTGCCCAGGTTCGTCACCTGCACGCCCTGCACGGCCAGGTCGAGCAGCAGCACGCCGACGACCAGCGCCACCGGCCAGGTGCCGCCGCCGAGGGCGAGCACGCCCCAGCTCAGCAGCAGCAGCACCAGCAGCGTCCCGGTGGTGGCCTTCTCCCAGCCGCGGTCGAGGAACCGGCCGGTGACCCTGGCGGCGTAGGCGCCGATCGCGCCGAGCAGCCCGAACGCGCCGATCACCGCTTCGCCGAACCGGTACGGCTCCCCCGCCAGCAGGAACGCCGAGGACGCCCAGAAAGCGCTGAACCCGGCGAAGCACAGGAACCCGTAGGCGCAGCGCAGCCGCAGCACCGGTTCCTCGCGGACGATCGACACGACCGAGCGCAGCAGCGCCGGGTACCGCATCCGGGTGGCCACCGGCACGTCCGGCAGGGTCCGGTGCAGCACGGCGGCGAGCACCACCATCAGCACGGCCGCGACCAGGTAGACCGCCCGCCAGTCGCCCGCGACCTCGGCGATGAGCCCGCCGCCGGTGCGCGCCAGCAGGACACCGATGAGGACCCCGCTCATCACCGTCCCGGTGACCCGGCCGCGCTGCCGGTCGTCGGCGAGCGTGGCACCGAAGGCGACCATCAGCGGCGCCACGACCGCGGAGACGCCCAGCACCGCCGAGATCGCCGTCAGCACCCCGACCGACGGGGCGAACGCGGACGCGGCCTGCACGGCGGCGACCACCGAGAGCAGGGTGACGACCAGCCGCCTGCGGTTGAGCACGTCCGCCAGCGGCACCACCAGCGCCAGCCCGAGGGCGTACCCGGCGGTGGTGACGGTGACCAGCAGCGCGGCGGTCGCGCTGCCCACGCCGAACTCGGCGGCGATGGCGGTGAGCAGCGGCTGGGCGTAGTAGATGTTCGCGACCGCCAGCCCGCCCGCGACGGCGAACAGCGCGACCATCCGCTCCGACATCCCCGCCCCGGGCTCGGCGCGACGGGGTGCGGACGCTGTCTTGGCCACGGGACCTCCACGGGGATGGACTTCACCCCCGATCATCCCGCCCCCGGGTGCCGCCGTGCCAGGCCGCGCCGAACCCCCCACCCGGTGGTACCAGTACCGCCGGGGGCAGTTTGCGCTGCCGGGTGATCCGGCGACCGACAGTGATCAACCCGGTCCGCGATGTCCGAAATGGACCCTCAGACCCGGGGCCGAACGGGCGCGCGCCCACCCGCCGAACGGCGCACCCGCCTGCTGATCGCGCACGTGAGCCGGGCGGTGCAGGTGCGCCGGTCGTCCTCGTCGGTGATGACGACCTCGTAGGTGGCGCTGGAGCGGCCCTCGTGCAGCGCCGTGGCGACCCCGGTCACCAGCCCGGAGGCGACCCAGCGGTGGTGGGTGCACGACAGGTCGAGCCCGACCGCCTGCCCGCCGGGACCGGCGTGCAGCCAGGCCGCGAAGGACCCCAGCGTCTCGGCGAACGCGGCGTTGGCGCCGCCGTGCATGATCCCGACCGGCTGCCGGTTCCCGGTGACCGGCATCGTGCCGACGACCAGGCCGGGGCGGCACTCGACGATGGTGATGCCCAGCTTGGCGATTAGCTGCTCGTCGGCGTAACCGGGTTGCACCTCGACCGGGAACAGTTCTGCGGTCACCGAAACCTCCAAGGGATCTGTCCCAGATCGACGGACGCGTCCGGGGACGCCAGGCTATGTAGGCGCCGCCGCCCGCCCGCCACGGGTTGTGGCGGGGGTCACGGTGGTGCTGGGAGTACCCGTATGGCCTTGCCCCGTACAAACCGACGCAGGCAACGGGGCCGCCGGTCCTGTTAGCGTCGCACCAGCAGCCCGCCGCCGCGGCCCGACACCGGCTCCCGGCCGCTGCCACCACCTCACTTCCCCGACCCACCTAGGCGTTCGCACGCCGTTGGGAGTTCCACCCATGACCAACCCCGCCTTAGCCCACACCACTGTGGACGACCACCTCGGCGACGGCGCCAAGCGCTTCTTCTCCGCCGGGTACAAGCGCGTCGAGTACACCTTCGGCCCGGTCTCGGCGCTGGTCCTCGACCCGGCCGCCGCCTCGGTCGGCACGCACGTCGGCCTGGGCTACCCGGCCGACTGGTCGAAGAAGTCGGCGGGCGTGGACCTGCGCCCGCACCTGAGCACGATCGACGCGATCCTGTTCGGCGTGCAGCTCAGCGAGCTGGTCCTGGTGCGCGCGTTCCTGCCCACCCCGGAGCAGCACCGGGCGATGTGGGTGCGGAAGGTGGCGATCCGGGCCGGGCAGAGCCCGGAGGAGGACCTGCGCGAGCTGGGCCTGGCCGCGCGGCTGGTGTCCACCCGCGAGGAACCGGGTTCGCTGTGCGGCACGGTGTCCGTGGTGGACTGCGCGGTCGGGTCGATGCGGGTGCGCTGCGAGGTGGAGCACCCCGGCGGCGAGGTCCGCCCCGGCCGCGACACCTACGGCAGCCCGGACGTGCTGCTCGGCCCGGCCGCGAGCCGCTACTACGGCACCGGCTTCACCCGCGGCGGGCACCGCGTCGACGACCTGGCGCTGGACCTGCCCGCGCTGCGCGCCACCGCCGCGGTGGAGCTGACCCCGGCGGGCGCCGAGGAGGGCATCGAGGGCGCCTACCAGCCCGCGGCCACCATGGTCGACGCGTTCGCCACCGGCCTGCAACTGGCCCAGGTGCTGCTCTACGAGCTGGACTCCATGCGCCGCAGCGCGAGCAACACGCTGTGGATGCGCAGCACCACCCTTGAAGTGGCCCACCCCGTCCGCCCGGTCGGCGGGCCGCTGCCGCTGCTGACCGAGCTGCGCGACCCCAACCTGATCGAGATGGGCGGCGGCGTGTGGCGCACCGCCGACGTCGTCGCCGAACTCGGCGGCGTGCGGTTCACCTGCGCGGTCGCGCACTCGCTGCCGCGCGGCGTCTGACAAACCCCCACCAGAGAAGGAAACCCATGAAGCTCGCCATTTCCGGCACGTACTCCTCCGGCAAGACCCTCACCTCCTACGCGCTGTCGCACTACATCGGCATCGAGCGCACCCGGGCGCGCACCATGCGCGAGCTGCTGCCGTTCGCGGTGCCGGGCAAGACCCTGGAGCAGTGCAACGGCGCGGAGCTGATCCAGCTCATCGTGCGCAGGCACGTCGAGCGGGTCACCCACGAGAGCCACCTGGTCAACGGCTTCGTCTCCGACGGCTCCTCGTTGCAGGAGTGGCTCTACGGCGCGGTGCGGGTGATCGTCGGCATCAACCCCAACGACTCGGTGCACCTCAGCGACGTCGAGACCGTGGAGAAGACCCCGGAGATGCTGTTCTTCGAGCAGGTCATGGACCAGCTCGGCGTGGCCATCAAGGAGCACGTGAAGAACACCTACGACGCGTTCGTGCACCTGCCCAACGAGCTGGAGCTGGCCAAGGACGGGCACCGCCCGGTCAACGAGCGGTTCCGGCGGCTGGCCGACGAGGGCATCGCCAAGGCCATCGACGAGCTGGGCATCCCCCGCCACGTCATCGGCGGCACCCTCGTGCAGCGGCTCAACGGCATCGTCGACACCTTCGACTTCACCCCGGTGATGGACGTGCACACCGCCATCGAGAAGGCGCAGCAGGAGTACAAGGCGGTCGACATGACCATCGAGACCGACCGCGCCTGGGCCGTCGGCTCCGCGGTCTGACGCCCCCGCCAGAACCAGCAGCAGAGGAGAACACCGCATGGGGCGCGCCGCAGTCCTCACCGGCATCGGCTCCACCGTGCCCGAGCAGGTCGTCACCAACGACATGCTGGCCGCGCGGATGGACACCTCCGACGAGTGGATTCGCTCGCGGACCGGCATCCGCGAACGCCGCCGGGTCGGGGTCGGCACCGCGACCAGCGACCTGGCCGTGGAGGCCGGGCGCCGGGCGCTGAAGTCGGCGGGCGTGGAGTCCGTCGACGCGCTGGTGCTGGCCACCACCACCCCGGACCACCCGTGCCCGGCGACCGCGCCCACCGTGGCCAGCGGGCTCGGGCTCGGCCCGATCCCGGCGTTCGACGTCGCCGCGGTGTGCTCCGGGTTCCTCTACGCCATGGCCACCGCGGCCGGGCTGATCTCGCTGGGCACCGCGGACCGGGTGCTGGTGGTGGGCGCGGAGGCGTTCACCACCATCATCGACCCGGACGACCGCAACACCGCGCCGATCTTCGGCGACGGCGCCGGGGCGGTCGTGCTCACCGCCGGGCACCAGTCCGACCGGGGCGCGCTGCTGGCGTTCGACCTCGGCGCGGACGGCGACCTGGCCGACCTGATCGTCGTGCCCGCCGGGGGATCGCGGCAGCGCACGTCCGGGGTCGAGCCGGGGCCGACCGACCACTTCATGAAGATGCAGGGCAGGACGGTGTTCGTCAACGCCGTCAACCGGATGACCGAGTCGTCGCGGACGGTGCTGCGCCGGACCGGTTGGGACCCCGGTTCGGTCGACTGGCTGGTCGGCCACCAGGCCAACGTGCGCATCCTGCACGCGGTGGCCGACCAGCTCGACCTGCCCGGGGAGCGGGCGTTCGTCAACGTCGACAGCGTCGGCAACACCGCCGCCGCCTCCATCCCGCTGGCCCTCGACGACGCCGCGCGCGCCGGGCGGCTGGCCCCCGGCGACCGGGTGGTGCTGACCGCGTTCGGCGGCGGCGCCACCTGGGGCGCCATCACCCTGGAATGGCCTGACCTGGCCGCCCTGTAAGCAGAAGAACACCAAGGGGAGTCGCACATGGACACAACTGTCAATACCCGGGTCGTCGAGCTGGTCGCGGCGAAGGCCGAGCTGCCGGTCGCCGAGCTGGGGCTGGAGCGCACCTTCGAGGACATCGGCCTCGACTCGCTGCACCTGATGGAGATCGCGCTGTGGATGCAGAAGGAGTACGGGGTCGTCATCCCCGAGGGCGACCTGCGCCACGACCAGCCGCTCGGCGAGGCGCTGGCCTACCTCGACGCCAAGACCCGCTGACCGTGGCGCGCGGCCTGGCCTTCTTCGACGTCGACGGCACGCTGATCACCGTCACCAGCATCTTCCGGTTCCTGGCCTTCGACCTGGCCGAGCGCGGCCACCCGCCGTCGGAGTTCGACGCGCGGCTGGCGGCGCTGGGCGCGCTCAAGGCGGCCGGGGCGTCCCGCGAGGAGGCCAACCGGGCCTTCTTCGCCAACTTCGCGGGACGCCCGGTGGAGGAGCTGGCGGCGGTGGGCAGGCGGTGGTTCGACGCCGAGCACGCCGCGGGCGGGCTGTTCGTGCCGTCGGTGCTGGCCAGGCTGCGCGCCCACCGGGCGGCGGGCGAGGCGGTGGTGCTGCTGTCCGGCTCGTTCCCGCCGTGCCTGCGCCCGCTGGCCCGGCTCGTCCTCGCCGACGCGGTGCTGTGCACCGAACCTGAGGTGCGCGACGGCCGCTACACCGGCGCGGTCGCACACCCCGTCGTCGGCGCGCGCAAGGCCGTGGCCGCCCGGGAACTGGCCTGGGAACGCGGGGTCGACCTGGCCGACTGCACCGCCTACGGCGACCACGACTCCGACCTGCCGGTGCTGGAGCTGGTCGGGCACCCGGTCGTCGTGGGCGACGACCCGGTGCTCGCCGCGCACGCGGACCGGCGCGGCTGGGACCGCCTCCCGCTCGCGGTGCCCGCACCGTGACAACCCCGCAGGACAACCCCGCATGACAACACAGACACGAAGAGGAACGACATGAGCGAGCGCATGACCGTCATGCGGACCACCGCGGCCGGGGAGGCGGGGGCGGTGTTCGCCGCCGCCGAGGTGGACCGGCCCGCACCGCTGCCCACCGAGGTGCTGGTGAAGGTGCACGCGGCCGGGGTGAACCCGGTGGACTGGAAGGTCCGCGGCGGGGTGTTCCCCACCGGCGGCCTCGGCGCCCACCCGTTCGTGCAGGGCTGGGACGTGGCGGGCACGGTCGAGGCCGGTCCCCGGGTGACCCGCTTCTCCCCCGGCGACGAGGTGTTCGGCCTGCTGTGGTTCCCCCGGCAGGCCGGGGCCTACGGCGAGTACGTGACCGCCCCGGCCCGGCAGTTCGCCCGCAAACCCGCCGGGCTGAGCATGGTCGAGGCGGGGGCGCTGCCGATGGCGGGGCTGACCGCCTGGCAGACCCTGGTCGACGTGGCCGGGATCGGCGCGGGCAGCAAGGTGCTGGTCACCGCCGCCGCGGGCGGGGTGGGGCACCTGGCCGCGCAGATCGCGCACGCCCGCGGCGCCATCGTCACCGGCACCGCCCGTTCCGCCAAGCACGACTTCCTCGCCTCCCTGGGTGTGGACGACGCGGTCGACTACACGCAGGTCGAGGTGGGGCAGACCGTGCGCGGGCAGGACGTCGTGCTCGACCTGCTCGGCGGCCCGCACACCATCCCGCTGCTGGACACCCTGCGCCCCGGGGGGCTGCTGATCCTGACCATCGGCCTGATCAGCCCCGAGCTGGCCGCGGCCGCCGAGGCGCGCGGGGTGCGGGTCAGCCCGTTCCTCGTCGAACCCGACCACCAGGGCCTCGAAGCGCTGGCGCGGATGGTCGACCGCGGCGACCTGCGGGTGCACGTCGACCAGGTCTTCCCGCTGGCCGAGGTGGCCAAGGCGCACGAGGTCGGCGAGTCCGACCGCACCACCGGGAAGCTCGTGCTCAGCGTCGCCCGCTGAGCACCCGGTCTCGTCCGAAACCCTGCCCATCCGAGGAGTTCTCGTGTCCACACCCGCGGCGCGGCGCGCCACACCCCTGATCACCCTCATCGCGGTCTGCGTCTCCTGCGGGCTGCTGCCCGCCTCGCTCACCGGCACCTCCATCGCCCTGCCCGCCATCGGCTCCGACCTCGGCGCCGCCCTGGTCAGCCTCCAGTGGGTCGTCAACGCCTACAACCTGGCCTTCGCCGGGGTCATGCTGGCCGCGGGCGCGCTGGCCGACCTGCTGGGCCGCAAGCGGATGTTCGCCACCGGCCTGGTCGTGTTCGTCGCCTGCACCGCCGGCGTGGGCCTGGTGTCGGACATCGTCACCATCGACGTCCTGCGCGCGGTCGCGGGCATCGGCGCCGCCATGGTGCTGACCGCGGGCTCGGCGCTGCTGGCGCAGGCCTACAGCGGCCCGGCGCAGATGAAGGCGTTCGGCGCGCTCGGGTCCTCCTTCGGCCTCGGCCTGGCGCTCGGCCCGTCCACCTCCGGCATCCTCGTCGACCTGTGGGGTTGGCGGTCGGTGTTCCTCGTGCACGCCGCGATCGCGCTGGCCGTGCTGGTGGCGCTGCCGTCGCTGCGCGAGTCGCGCGACCCGGAGGCCACCGGGGTCGACTGGAAGGGCACCACCACGTTCAGCGGTGGGCTCGTCGCGCTGACCCTGGCGCTGGTGGAGGGCCCGCAGCGCGGCTGGGCCGACCCGCTGGTGCTGGCCCTGTTCGCGGTGTTCGCCGTGCTCATCGCCGGGTTCGTGGTGGTGGAGCGGGCGCAGGTGCGGCCGATGTTCGACCTGAACCTGTTCCGCCAGCCCAGGTTCGTCGCGGTGTGCCTGATGCCGGTGCTGCTGGCGTTCGGGTTCGTCTGCCTGCTGGTGTTCCTGCCGTCGTTCTTCATCGGCATCGCCGGGATGGGCCCGCAGCAGGCCGGGCTGACCATGCTGCTGCTGACCGTGCCGGTGCTGGTGTTCCCGGTGATCGCGGGCGCGGTGGTCAAGGCGGTGCCCACGCACGTGCTGCTCGGCCTGAGCCTGGTCCTGGTCGCCGCCGGTGCCGCCTGGCTGACCACGATCGACCGCGACGCCGCCACCGCCACCCTGATCGGCCCGCTGCTGGTCATCGGCACCGGCGTCGGCATCTCCTTCGGCCTGCTCGACGGCGCCGCGATCGGCACCGTGGACCCGGCCCGGGCGGGCATGGCCGCGGGCATGTTCAACACCATGCGCCTCACCGGTGAGGCGGTGGCCATCGCGGGCATGGGGTCGCTGCTGGTCAGCCTCACCCAGGGCAGGCTCGCCGACGGCATCGCCGCCCACCCCGGCACCGGCGAGGTCGGCGAGATCGCCAACGACCTGGCCCAGGGCAAGCTCGGCGAGGTCGCCGCCACCGTCCCGGAGGCCGCCCGCGGCGGGTTCGTCGACTTCGCCGCCACCGCCTACACCGGCGCCTTCCACACCGTGCTGTGGATTCTGGCCGCGGTCTGCGCCGTCGGCGCCCCGGTGATCGTGCTCATGCTGCGCGAGCGCGCCACCACCCCGTCCCCCGAGGCCGACGCCGCGCTCCCCGCCGCGTCCTGACCTCCCGACCCAGGAGCAAGCCGATGAGACAGTCCCTCCCCGTCCTCGTGGTCGGCGCGGGCCCGGTCGGGCTCACCGCCGCCGCCGAACTGGCCCGCCGCGGCGTCCCGGTCCGGCTGGTCGACAAGGCCGACGGGCCCAGCCCGCTGACCAAGGCCCTGATGGTGTGGCCGCGCACCCTGGAGGTCTTCCGCCTCCTCGGCGGCGCCGAGCACATCGAGACCCGCGGCCTGCCGGTCGAGTCGTTCCGCTACTACTCCGACGCCCGGCAGATCTGCCGCATCCCGTTCGGCCGGGAGACCCAGCCCGCGGTCATCACCCAGCCGGACGTGGAGGACCTGCTCCGCAAGGCCCTCGCCGACGCGGGCGGCACCATCGAGTGGTCCACCACCCTCTCCACCCTGTCCCAGGACGACGACGGCGTCACCGCCACCCTGCTGGGCCCCGACGGCCAGGAGTCCACGGAGCGCTTCGCCTACCTGGTCGGCGCCGACGGCGCGAGCAGCCTGGTCCGCAAGCAGATCGGCCTGGAGTTCCAGGGCGCCACCTACGCCAACGTCTTCATCCTCGCCGACGTCGCCGTGGACGGCGACCTTCAGCGCGACGCCGTGCACTACTACTGCTCGGGCGCGGGCATCCTGGTCATGGTCCCGCTCTACAACGGCCGCTTCCGCGTCTTCACCGCGGGCCCGCCCGGGATGAAGCCGGAGGACCTCACCGAGGAGGTCCTGCAGGATTACGTCGACCGCCGCGGCCCCGGCGGCCTGCGCCTGCACGACGTGTCCTGGAAGACCACGTTCAACATCCACGCCCGCCACACCGAGAAGTTCCAGGTCGGCCGCGTCTTCCTGGCGGGCGACTCCGCCCACGTGCACAGCCCGGCGGGCGGCCAGGGCCTCAACACCGGCGTCACCGACGCGCACAACCTGGCCTGGAAGCTGGCCCTGGTCCACCGCGGCACGGCCACCCCGGCCCTGTTCGACAGCTACGGCGTCGAACGCGCCGCGGTGGCGGCGGCGGTCGTCAAGCAGGCCGAGGTCCAGACCAAGGCGTGGATGCTCAAGAAGAAGTGGCAGTCGGTCGCCAGGGACGTGGCGGCCGGGCTGGCGCAGAAGCTCGGCCTGTTCGACCGCTACTACTCCCCGTGGCTGGCGGGCCTGACCAACTCCTACCCGGAGAACTTCGCGGTGTCCGGCCCGGTCACCCGCAGCGCGGGCACCGCCCGCGACCGCATCCTCAGCGGCCACCTCCTGCCCGCGCACGACGTCCGGGTGGGTTCGGAGGTGGCGGGCCTGCGCGCCTCGATGCCCATCGACCGCTACACCCTCCTGGTCTGCCTCCCCGACCCCTCCCTGGGCCGCCAGGCCCAAGCGGCGGTCGACGGCCTGCTGGCCACCCACCCGGACCTCCTGACCACCCGCGTCCTCACCGGCGACGGAGTCCTCTCGGACAACCCACGGCTGGGCTGGCTGGCGTCGAGCCAGTCGAAGCTGTTCAGCCCCAAGAGCTTCACGGTCGCACTGGTCCGCCCCGACGGCTACGTGGCCGCCGTGGACACCACCCCCGACCTGCCCACCCTGCGCGCCCACCTGACCACCATCGCCGTCCCCGCCGCACCGGCACACAAGGAGAAGACCGCATGACCAGCGTCACCGTCCGCGACACCGCCGCCACCATCCAGGAGTTCTTCACCCGCTTCGGCGCGGGCGACGTCCCCGGCATGGTGGAACTGTTCGCCACCCCCGTGGACTTCGCCGTCGCGGGCGCCGAGGACATCGTCCCGTGGACCGGCCCCCGCACCGACCACCCGTCGGTCACGGAGTTCCTGCGCATCGCCACCGAGGACATCACCACGGAGAAGTTCGACATCACCAAGATCATGGTCGACGGCACCGACGGAGTCGTCCTGGGCGCCTTCGCCCACCGGATCACCCGCACCGGCAAGCTCTTCGAAAGCACCTTCGCCCTGCACATCCAGGTCACCGAAGGCCTGATCACCAAGTACCACATGTTCGAAGACAGCCACCGCGCCGCCCAGGCCTGGAGCTAGTCGGATCTTCCCCTCGGAAGCCTCACCGAATCCCCTGGTCCGGGGTTCCCGAGGTGGAGGAAGCGGGCTCTGTTCTCCGTGTTCGGAGACCAGAGCCCGCTCTGCTTTCCGCGACACGAGTGGACGTGGTCAGCGAGGACTCCGGGTCATCGGGACCGGCCAGGACCAGTGGTGTCGGTCAGGATCTCGCGCGCGTGGTCCACGGTGAGCGAGGCGGCCTCGGCGCGGTGGAGGAAGGTGGTGTGGGTGGCGGTCGCGGCGGGGTGTTCCAGGAGGACGGTGGTGTTGTGGTGTTCGATGTGGACCACCGGCGGGAAGTGGTCGATGCCCAGGACCCGGAACCCGGGCTCGGGCGGAACCGCTGCGGGCAGCAATCGAATCCTGTGCAGGTGGGTGTCGCGCAGGTGGTGAAGCTGTTCGCGCATCACAGCCACGGGTACACCGGGGTGTTGCAGGGATCGGGGATGCAGAAGGAACATGCTGATCTCCATCGCCCGCGCGGACGCGGCGGTGGGCGTGGAGTGCGCGGCGGTGGTGTGGGTGATTGCGTCGTTGTAGGCGTTGGTGCGCAGCGGGCGGGGGATGAGGTGGGAGGCGAAGCAGGTGATGGTTTCCGCGATGTGCTCGACCTGGTCGACCGGGTTCTCCTCGGCGTCGGTCATGAGGAGCCAGTCGGTGAGGTCGGCGTCGGCGGTCAACCGGTAGAGGTGGCGTCGGCGGGCGGGGTGGATGTCGAGCAGGCTGCACAGGCCGCCGATCTCCAGGGCGGTGGGAACCCGGCGACCGGTCATGACCCGGTTGAGCATCGCCGGACTCATCGACATCCCTGCGGCGAGATTCCGGGTGGTGAAGCCCCGTGCCTGTCGGGCGGCGTCGAGTTCGCGGGCCAACAGCAGCCCGCGCAGGGTCTTCGCACGGGCCCCGGGTTCCTCGGCGGTTGCGGGGGCAGTGGTGGTGGGTGTGGGCATCGATGTTGTTCCTCGGCTCGTGCTGGTGGTGGGAACGTGGCGGGACCACCCCGGGGCATGAGGTGATCCCGCCACGGTCGAACAGGTGGGTCACCCGGGTGATGGGGCACCGCACCGGACCTGGTGTCGCATCTCGACCTGGGCAGAAGCACATCGCCTGACCTGCTGTCATCCGCGATCGGGTGGGGGTGGGGTTCGTGTCAGCTCCGCTTGTCGCTGCTGCGTCATGGCCAGGAGTTCATCGGCATCCACAGGAATCCACGGGGCGGCCGGTTCATCCGGGAAGGCGTCCAGCAGTCGGGTCATCTCCCGGCAGCCGTCGACCTGCCGAATCCAGGTGAGGTTCGAGGCGGCGAACCAGCGGCCACCGAAGACCACACCGTTGCCCTTCTCGCCCGTCACGATGAAGTCGCGGCAACCCGCACCGACGCGGTACGCGCCGATGACCCCCGAACTGTCGGGTGGCTCGACGTGCAGGGTCCAGCCGTCGGCCACCAGTGTGCTGCGCAGGTCCACCGTCGTCGTGCGGTGCCCGGGCCTGGTGCACGTCCTGGGTGTGTTCGTCATGGGTACAGGCCTGCGGTGCGTTCGTGATCGGCGGCGAACCGGGCCAGAAGCCCGGCGCTCTCGGCGGGGGTGGCGGCGATCGAGAGGAGGTCGTCCACCGACTTTTCGATGTCCTCGGTGTGGGATGGGTCGTCGAGCAGCCCGGAGGCTGTGCCGGACCACAGGTGCACCACAGTGGGCTTGTCGGTGATCCGGTACACCGCGCAGTTGCCGGGGCTGCGGTACCCGCCTTCCTTGAACGGGATCACCCGCACCGTGATCGGTCTGCCGTGCACCAAAGCCAGCAGGTGACGCAGTTGCTGTGCCATCGCCGTCGGACCGCCCACCGGGCGACGCAACACCGCCTCATCGAGGATCAGGGTCCGCTGCGGCTGGGTGGGCTCCAACAGGACCTCGCGCCTGCACGCGGCCCGGGTCAGCGCCGCGTGGGTGTCGACGGGGCGGTTCCACCACAAGGCCCGCGTGTAGGAAGACACCTGGGCCACCAGGGGAATCTCGGTGGTGGAGAACTCGACCACTGAACGGGCATCCCGCTCCACCAACCTGACCGCCAGCTCGTGCGAGGGTGGCATGTTCGTCGTCTCCCACCACCCGCCGGCCTGCGGCCCGTCCGCGAGCGCCGACACCTGCGCCCGCACGGCTCCCGTGGCCCGGTAGGCGGCCAACGCCGCCCCCACCTCCACCGGCTCAAACCGCCGCCGGGCGTTCTCCGAACGGTTCAACGACGCCGCAGACATCCCCAACCAGGACGCCGCCTGCCGGGTCGTCAACCCGCGATCACGACGACACCGCGCCAACGTCATGCCCAGAACCCGATGCCGAACATCGACATCCGCCATCATCGCGCACCTCGGGTGGATGCTGCCGCGCTGATCCATGCCCGGGCGATCACAGCCAAACCGTGGTGGTCGAACCACTGCAAGGCCAACGGCTTGGCAATCGTGGCGACGATCGGCTGAGGCCCCTCGATCACCGGCCCGGGAAACCGACGATCCCGGACGATGAACACCCGCTTCTCCTCCACGCACACACCACGCAACACTGCGATCGCACTGTCACCCGCCGCCAACCGGAACGTGTGACCACCCTCGAAGACCCTGGTGCACGCCATCCGCCCGACTCGATCGGACGGCGTTACGAATTGCCACGTCACCACCCACCCCCAGGCCATGCCGAAACGATTGGAAACAGCATCAGGTAGAACCTCAAGCTCCACAGGCCACATAGATATGGCCGTTGATCGAGGGGCGAGACCAGTCTCGGCGAAACGGGTGCTGCTGGAGTCACACCACTACACTTGTCCCCGGACGGTCGGACGTCCAAGGTCTGATTGACCTAACGTCTGACCTGATATGCCAACTAGGGATAACCGCAGGTCAGGATCGTTTACTAGCGAGCGGAGAAGTGACTTGGGCGAGGAGACGTGGTTGTCCCCGATGAACCCAGAGGGTGTGGAGGTCGACACCAGTGTGGTCGGTGAGACCCTCAAAACCTACCGGGCGAAGCACAGCCTGAGCCAGGCCGATCTTGCCCAGATCCTCCACGTCGACCAGTCCTACATCTCCAAGGTCGAGAACGGGCAGCGGACGATCCGCGACATCGACACCCTCCTGCACATCGCCACTCAACTCGATCTGCCGCCAAGACAACTGGGGATTTCCGATGAGATCCTGCGGCCGATACCGCTTCCGTCGGCTGCTCCGCTGGTCGGCGGAATCGACCCTGTGCAGCACAGCCAGCAAGAATGGCGCAAGCTACGGCGAGCTCTCAACAGCGGCAGAGGCGATCTCGCACGAGTGGCGGCGTCGCTGTACTCGCCTGGGCTTCTTGCCACAGGTGCGCCCTTCCTCGCCCCTGACGCTTGGACACCCGCTCACCCCTTGCCTCTGGAGGGCATCACCCTCGAATGGGAGAACACCGCAACTCCGATCTTGGTCACGGGCACCGAGGCGGAGGCATGTGGTGTCCTCCCTCTGAGGGTGTCGGGCAAGCGTTACGACCGGTACACATCCGCCATTCGCTATCTCGACCCACCCGCGCTGTTCGAGAACCGCCCCAGCTACCGCCTCGTGGATGCCGACCTGGCCAGCACCAAGCCTCGGCTGCGGTTCGGGTTGGGCACCTACTTCGACAAACTAGACCTGTCGGAGGCCATCGCCCACGAACTCGCAGGAGCCGCCAACCGCAAGTCCGAACCCGGTTGGGAAGACCTCCCACTGCGGGGACTCGTGGGCGATCCATTCGACCTGCGCCGACGTGCCGTCATGCCGGCGATCGAAACCCTCACCCTCCGGCGAAACACCGACACCGGCCAAGCGACCTTCTTCCTGCACTGGCGCGACCCGGCGAAGGTGGCCACCGCAGCCGGGATCTACGGACTCATCCCGGCAGGGGAGTTCCAACCGTCGACCATCGCGACCTGGGACCGCGAGAACGACTTCGACCTCTGGCGCAACATCGTCCGGGAGTACTCCGAGGAGTTGCTCGGCGAACCCGAGCGCGACGGTTCACAAGGGGTGCCGCTCGACTACGAGTCCTGGCCGCTGTACCGGGGCCTGCAAACCGCTCGCACCGCAGGGAAAGTCCGCCCCTTCTGCCTGGGGATCGGACTGGACACCCTCACCCTGACCGCCACCATCCTCACCGCCGTGGTCATCGACGACGACGTGTTCGACACCCTCTTCGGCGACTTCGTCGCCGTCAACGCCGAAGGACACCTCGTCACCGCGTCGGACACCACCGCCGTCACCGACGGCCTGCCCTTCGACGAACCCTGCGTGCACCGGCTCCTCACCGACGAACCGATGGCCTCACCCGGCGCCTGCATCCTCGACCGCGCCTGGCGCCTCCGGCACCAACTCCTCGGCCGCCAAGCGGGCTGAGGGTCAATCGGTGACCGGTTCCTGGTGCGGCTGGGTGCGCTCCGCGGGCGGGGCCGTCCACATCATCAGCAGCTCCAGCGCAGCCGCCGCCGGGCTCGCCGGTTCCGGGGAGAAGGTGACCAGCCGCTGGTCCGCCTCCCCCGGGAGTTCGAAGTTCTCGAACCGCAAGGCCAGTTCGCCCACCACCGGGTGGCGGAAGCGCTTGGTGCCGTGGGTGCGCTGCTTGACGTCGCGGCCCGCCCACAGGGTGCGGAAGACCTCGCTCTTCATCGTCAGCTCCCCCAGCAGGGTGGCCAACGCCTCGTCGTTGGGGTGGCGGCTGGCGGCGAGGCGCAGCGCACCCGCTGTGGCGCGCTGGACGTCGTGCCAGTCGACGAAGCGGTTCTGGCTTTCCGGGGAGAGGAAGCCGAAGCGGGCGAGGTTGCGGTCCTTGGGGGTGGTGGCCGGGAAGTCGAAGAAGAGTTGGCGGGAGAGGTGGTTCCAGGCGAGGACGTCCATGCGGTGGTTGATGACCAGGGCGGGGATGCGGTCCATCATGCCCAGCAGCTGCGCCAGTTCGGTGCGGGCGCGTTCGGCCCTGGGCGCCCTGGGGGTGGACGTCCTGGGGTTGGCCAGGCCCTCCAGGTAGCGGCGTTCGACGTCGTCGAGTTCGAGGGCCCTGGCGAGGGAGTCCAGGACGCCCTCGGAGGGGCGTTGGGCGCGGCCCTGTTCCAGGCGGACGTAGTACTCGACGCTGATGCCCGCCAGGGCGGCGACCTCCTCGCGGCGCAGACCGGCGACCCGGCGGCGGCTGATGACCTCGATGCCCGCGCGGGCGGGGTCGAGGCGGGCGCGTCGGGACTTGAGGAACCGGCCCAGCTCGTTGCGATCGTCCACGCGCCCAGTGTGCCGCACCTCCGCAGCCGCAGCGTGGGTCTGCCAGTACCAGTAACGGCAGGGGTCTGGATGGGGGACCGCTTGGGCACCAGAGTTCACCCCGGGCGCCGGGTCGGCGCCGAACCCCGCACGAAAGGCTCGACCGCATGTGCCACAGCACCGACAGCAGGCCCCCCGCCCTCGACAACCCCGGTGAGGTCGCCGAAGAAGGTCTGCTGGAGCTGACCTCGGCGGACGGCACGGCGTTCTCGGCGTTCCGCGCGATCCCCGCCGCGCCCAACGGGGTCAACATCGTGATCCTGCCGGACATCCGCGGCACGCACCCCTACTACCAGGCGCTGGCGAACCGGTTCGCCCAGGCCGGGTACACCGTCGCGGCGATCGACTACTACGGGCGGACCGCCGGGCCGGGGCTGCGCGACGAGAACTTCGAGTGGAAGCCGCTGCTGCCGCAGGTCAAGTCGGAGGAGGTGGCCGCGGACGTGGCCGCCGCCGCCGAGTACCTGACGGAGTTCAACACCGGTCCGGTGTTCACCGTGGGGTTCTGCTTCGGTGGCGGGCAGTCGTGGCGGATGTCGGCGACCGACCTCGGGGTCACCGGGTCGATCGGCTTCTACGGGCTGCCGCGGCTGGTGGAGGACGTCGTCGACGACATCTCCGCGCCGCTGCTGCTGCTGCTCGCCGGGGAGGACGTGGCGACCTCGCAGGACGAGTTCCAGGCGTTCGCGGGCAAGCTCGACGCCGCGGGCAAGGACTACGACCTGCACGTCTACGAGGGTGCGCCGCACTCCTTCTTCGACGCCACCTACGAGCAGTGGCAGGAGGCGTGCGACGACGCCTGGGCCCGGATGGTCACCTTCATCGAGACCCACTCGGCGAAGGTCCCCGCCTGATCCCGGTGGTGGGGCGGCACCCGCCCCACCACCCCCGGCCGAAGGAGCACCACCGTGAGCACCGAACGCTTCGAGCGCGGCGCCGCCCGCCTGGCCGAGATGGGCGGCGACATCGACAACATCGTCGCCCCGCTGGCCGAGGTGGCCCCGGACCTGGCCCGGTTCGTGGGCGAGTTCGCCTTCGGCGACCTCTACACCCGCCCCGGCCTGGACCTGCGGCAGCGGCAGCTCGCCACCATCGCCGCCCTGGTCACCCTGGGCGACACCGAGCGGCAGTTGCGGTTCCACATCAACGCCGCGCTCACCGTGGGCCTCACGCCCGCGGAGATCGTCGAGACGATCATCCACCTGCTGGCCTTCGCCGGTAACCCGCGCGTGTTCAACGCCATGCTGGTCGCCAAGTCGGTCTTCGCCGACCGCGACCTGCTCCCGGTCGTCGGCTGACCCACTCCCCCCGCCGGGCGCCACCACCCGGACCCGGACCCCGCGACGGGTTCCGGGGGGACCGGTGGTCGCGCCCGGGCGGTCAGCCGACGGGGAAACACCCCGGTGCCCCGCCCTCCCCCGGCGGGGCACCGGGGTTTCCGCTTTCCGCGCGGACCACGGGCGACCGGATCGTGGTGGTGAACCCGCAACCCGGGCACGGGCACACCAGCCCGCCCACCCGGTGCGACCCCTAGTCGCAGACGAGGGTCGAGGTCGAGCGGAAGCGGGCGGTGCCGCGTTCCTGTTGGCGGCGGACGACCCACTCGCCGGGGGCGATGCCGGTGCCGCCGTGTTCGGGGTGGACGAGGTGGACCGGTGCGGTGTTGCGGATGAGCGCGATGGCCAGGCGCAGGGGTTCGTGGACATGGATGGTCCACTCGCAGGTGCCCGGGTCGGCGGTGAGGGTGTGCGGGTTGGCACCGTTGGCGCCGCGGACGAGTTCCACGCCCGCGCGGGGGACGGGGGACCACCGGGCCCAGGAGTCCTCGGTGACGACGGGGACCAGGGCGCGGGGGATGATGATGAGGTCGCCCTGGGCTTGCAGGCCGTCGATGACGGGGATGGCGACCTGGAGTTCCAGGTGGTCGAGGACGGTCAGGCCGGTGCGGTCGAGAAGCTGTGCGAGTTCCACGTTGATCACCTCTAGGTTCGTCGTAGGAGTTGGGCGTACTGGGGGCCGGTGAGGCCGTAGGACCAGGCGGCGGCCTCGACCGGGTCGTCCAGCCAGGGCGGGACGCGCAGGCCGTAGCGGCGGCGGGTGCCGTCGCGCTCGACCGAGCCGTTGACCGCCAGCAGGAGGCGGGACGGGCGGTCCCAGCGGGGCAGGTCGTAGAGGAGCAGTTCGCAACCGGGGTTGCCGGGGTCGGGCGCGCGGCCGACGGCGGTCGTACCCGCGTCGTCGAGGTAGGCCTCCCAGCCGATGTTCTCGATGGCGCAGCGGCGGACCTCGATGTTGGCCTCGGCGCTGATCCGCTCGGCGGTGGGGTCCTCGATCACCCAGGCGGGCACCCTGGTTCCCCGCCAGGCGTGCACCGACCACCCGTCGGGGTAGCGCAGGGCCGGGCCGTCCGCGCTGTGCGGGCGCCAGTCCTCGGTGTGCACGGATTCGGGCCGCTCGGCCACGACGCAGACGCCCTCGCGCGGCCACCACCACCCGCAGGAGCGGGCGAGGGTGGTCCACAGGGTGAGGAAGTGCTCGTCGCGCGGGGACCGGCGGGTGCCCAGCAGCCGCGCGCAGGCGTCGTGCCAGCCGACCCAGTCCGCGTCGTGCTGCCCGTACCAGCGCACCGCCGACCGGCCCGCCTCGGCGGCCACCACCGCCACCACACCCTCGCGGACGACCCGGCGCAGCTCGCCGTGCACCATGTTGTCCACAAAGGATCGCGCGGTGGCCGGGCAGGCGGTGCGCTCACCGGGTTCCCCCGGCAGGCCCCACGGCCGCAGGTCCCGTTCGAGCCTGTCGCGAACCCGCGCGGTCCGGGTGGCGAACTCGACCGCGACCCGATCACCCGCCGCCGAACCGATGTCCGCGCGGACCGCGGCGGGGGACCCCACCCACTCGAACGCGGGCGGCGGTCTGCCGATGATGGCGTAGAACTCGGAGATGACCGCCTCGGCGGTGGACCGGTCCGCGGGTTCGGTGGCGAAGGCGTACTCCAGCCACTCCCGGCGGACTTCCTCGACTTGGGACACCAGTTCTGAGACCCGGTATCCCCCGGCGCGCGACCTGCGCCGCGCCCGGCGACTCAAGAGATCAGGGCGCACGCGCCCTTTCGACTCGACATGCGGCAATGGTGGCAGCAGGCGGCGGTCGCGCGCAAGTGGTTGTCGCACCGACTCGCCGCGACGCGTGGTCCACCGCCCCCCGCCCGCCCGAGCTTCGCGCAGGACACGGCTCAGCGGCAGACCACAGTGTCCGGGGTGATCTCGTCCAGCGAAGCCACCCCGGACAACCCCATGGTCAGGTCGAACTCCGCCAGCACGTTGCGCACCACATCAGCCACTCCCCCGCTGCCACCCACGGCGAGACCGTAGATGTGCGGCCGCCCCAAGGTCACCGCGTTCGCCCCCAGCGCCAACGCCTTGAACACGTCCGCCCCCGTGCGGACACCGCTGTCGAGCAACACCGGGTACTCCGCCCCGATCGCCTTCCGAACGGCGACCAGGGCGTCCAGGGACGCGGTGGCGCCGTCGACCTGGCGACCACCGTGGTTGGACACCATGACGGCGTCCACACCGAGGTCGACGGCGGTGCGGGCGTCGTCCGGGTGCAGGATTCCTTTGAGGACGATGGGCAGCTTGGTGCGCTCGCGCAGACCCGCGATGTGGTCCCAGTTGAGCGCGGGGTTGGAGTAGACGTCGAGGAAGGTCTCCACCGCCGCGCGGGGGATGGGCGAGCGGAGGTTGTCCAGGAAGCGGCCGGGGTGTTCGCGGGAGATGGACAGCAGGGTGCGCACGGCGGCGGGGGTGATCTTCACGTCGCGGGCCGGACCGCCGGTGCGGGCGCGGACCAGCTCGCGGAAGCGGGGGTCCGAGGTGTACTGGGCGATGCCGATGCCCTGGGAGAACGGGAGGCTGCCCAGGTTGAGGTCCTGCGGTCGCCAGCCGAGCATGGTGGTGTCGAGGGTGACCACCACCGCGCCCGCCCCGATCGCCGTCGCCCGCGCCAGGAAGCTGTCGACCAGTTCCTCGTCGCGGCTCCAGTAGAGCTGGAACCAGCGCGGGGCGTCGCCCATGGCTGCGGCGGTGCGCTCCATCGGGCTGCTGCCCTGGCAGGAGAAGATGTACGGCACCCCCGCCTCGGCCGCGCCCCGCCCGATCAGCACGTCCGCGTCCCTGGCCACCAGACCCGCCGCCCCGACGGGGGCCAGCAGCAGCGGAGCGGCGAGGTGGGTGCCGAGCAGGGTGGTGGACGTGTCCCGCTCGGCGACGTCGCGCAGCATGCGGGGAACGATCTCGTACCGGTCCAGGGCCGCCCGGTTCGCGGCCATGGTCGCCCCCTCCCCCGCCCCGCCCTCGACGTAGGCCCACGCCTTGCGCGAGCAGCGGCGCCGAGCGGCCGCTCGCAGCGCGGCGGCGTCGGTGGGGACGCGGGGTCGGGTGCCGGACACACCGGCCCGGTAGATCGCCTCTTGCCGAGCCCGACCCGATTCGACCATGCCGCCACTCCCTCACCCTCGCTACCCACCAGTAGCCTACGAGACACCCCCACCCCCGGCACCACCGCGCGGCCCGGCCACCGACCATCACCCGATGGGGGCAGCGCGGCGGGGTGGCGGCAACGCGGGGCAGCAGGGCGGGCGGGGCAGCGCAAGACAGCGGTGTGGGCGGCGCGGGGCGGTGGCGGCGGGGCGGGCACCTGCCGGTCAGCGCCGGACACAGCACCCGCCACGCGCACCCGCAACCACCCGCCCGAGCGGGCGGCCCCAAGCGGGCGGCGTTCCGCCTGCCCGCTCTCGACCGGCACCGGCGACCGGAAGCCCTCGTGGCAACGCGGAACCCCGGCCACCGCACCTCGGGTTCAGCAGCCGCTCACGGCTGGTCGAGGCCGAGGTGTTCGCGCAGCGTGGTGCCCGTGTACTCGGCCCGGAAGACCCCCCGTTCCTGCAGGAGTGGGACGACGGTGTCGGCGAACTCGTCGAGGCCGCCGGGGGTCACGTGCGGGACCAGGATGAAGCCGTCGCTGGCGTCTGCCTGGACCAGGTCGTCGATGCGGGTGGCGATCGTCTCGGCGGAGCCGATGAAGTTCTGGCGGCCGGTGACCTCGATGATCAGTTCACGGCTGGTGAGGCCCTTGGCCTCGGCCAGGGCCCGCCACTCGTGGGCGGTGGCCACCGGGTCCCGGTGCATCCGCACGCTGGCCCGGCCCTTGGCGACCGTGTTCTCCCCCACGACCGGGTCGAAGGCGGGCAGTGGGCCGTCCGGGTCGTGGGTGCTGAGGTCGGTGTTCCAGAGCTGTTCCAGGAACTTGATGGCTGTGGCGGGGCTGACCTGCTGCTTGCGCACGACGTCGGCCTTCTCCGCGGCGTCGGCGTCGGTGTCGCCGAGGACGAAGGTGGCGGCGGGGAGGACCTTGAGCTGGTGGTCCTGCCTGCCGTACTTGGCCAGCCTGCCCTTGACGTCGGCGTAGAACGCCTGGCCCGCCTCCAGGGTGCCGTGCCTGCTGAAGATGGCGTCGGCGGTGGCGGCGGCGAATTCGCGGCCCTCGTCGGAGTCGCCCGCCTGGAGGATGACCGGGCGGCCCTGGGGGCTGCGCGGGACGGTGAACCGGCCGGAGATGTCGAAGTGCTCGCTGCGGTGGGCGAAGGTGCCCGCCGCCGGGTCGCTGAGGAAGGTGCCGGTGTCCTTGTCGGCCACCACCTCGTCGCCCTTCCACGAATCGAACAGTTCCCAGGTGGTGCGCAGGAACGTCTCGGCGCGGGAGTAGCGCTGCTCCTGCGGGAGGAACCCGCCGCGGCGGAAGTTCTCGCCGGTGAAGGCGTCCCACGAGGTGACCACGTTCCACGCGGCCCGGCCGTCCGACAGGTGGTCGAGGGAGGCGAACTGGCGGGCCACCTCGTAGGGCTCGTTGAAGGTGGAGTTGATCGTGCCCGCCAGGCCCAGCCGGTCGGTCACCGCGGCGAGGGCGGCCAGCACGGTGAAGGTGTCCGGGCGGCCGACCACGTCCAGGTCGTAGATCTCGCCGCCCTGCTCGCGCAGGCGCAGGCCCTCGGCGAGGAAGAACAGGTCGAACTTGGCCCGTTCGGCGGTCTGCGCCAGGTGGACGAAGGAGCGGAAGTCGATGTGACTGCCCGCCGCCGGGTCGCTCCACACGGTGGTGTTGTTGACACCGGGGAAGTGCGCGGCGAGGTGGATCTGCTTGCGGGGCTTGCCTTCCGGCGTGACGGTCACCGGTCCTCCTCAGGCGGTCGCGTAGCGGTTGGCGGGGCGCGGCAGGCCGAGCAGCCCGCGCAGGGTGTCGGCCTCGTAGCCGGAGCGGAACGCGCCGCGGGCGCGCAGTTCGGGCACCAGGCCGCGGGTGATGGCGGTCAGGTCGTCGGGGATCGCGCCGGGGCGCAGGCGGAAGCCGGTGAGGCCCGCGGCGTGCCAGTCCAGCAGCAGGTCGGCCAGTTCGGCGGGGGTGCCGGTGAACACGTGCGCGTCGGAGGCGTAGGCCCTGCCCGCGGTCTCGTCGAGGCGGGCGAGCCGGTCGGCGGCGGCGCCGGGCTTGTCGTCGAGGAACACGACCAGGTCGGCGAACACGTGCGGCAGGCCGTTCAGGCGGGCCACGATCCGCTCGGCGTCACTCCGGTCAGTCGGGGTGACGTAGGCGAGGTCGGTCGACCCCGCCGCGAACCGGAAAGGGATCTCCGCGTGCGCCAGGGCGGTGACCAGCGGTTGGCCCTGCGGCGGCCGGGGCGTGATGGACGGTCCCTTGACCGAGAACGCGGCGCCCTCGAAGTCGATGTAGTGCAGCCTGTCCCGGTCGACGAACCGGCCGGTGGCCGCGTCGCGGATCTCCGCGTCGTCCTCCCAGCTGTCCCACAGCCTGCGCACGACCTCGACGTAGTCGGCGGCCTCGGTGAACAGCGAGTCGCGGTCCTCCTCGGGGTCGCGGCGGCCGAAGTGCGGGTACTCGTGCGGGCGCCCCACCCGGACCCGGACCCCGGCGCGGCCGGTGCTGACGTAGTCCAGGGTGGCGATGGCCTTGGAGATGTGGAACGGCTCGGTGTGCGTGGTGACCACCGTGGGCACCAGCCCGATGCCCATGGTGAGCGGGGCGACCCTGGCGGCGATGAGCACGGCGTCGAGCCGCCCGCGCACCCGGTCGGTGGCCTCCGGGGACCCGCCGCGCTGCAACGCGAGGGTGTCCTCGAAGGTGACGAAGTCCAGGGCGGCCGACTGCGCCTCGCGGACCAGGTCGGTCCAGTAGCGGGCGGAGAACAGCTCGTCCGGCCGGGCCAGCGGCTCGCGCCAAGCGGCCGGGTGCCAGCCCGCGCCGTCGAGCGCGACGGCGAGGTGGGGTCCGGGGTCAGGGGTCGTCATGCGGGATCTCCTTCCGGTCCGTCCTGGCCGATTGTGCGCCGGTGCGGGCGGCGGGCGCCCCGGCAGCCAGGGGGTGGGACGGTTGCGCGGATCGGGAATAACCTCAGCTCGCGGTGACCCGCGTGCCGGGGATGGCGGCGAGCAGTTCGCGGGTGTGCTCGGCGCTCGGGTCGGTGAGCACCGCGTCGGTGGGGCCGGACTCGACCAGCCGACCGCGCCGCATCACCCCGACCTCGTCGGCGACCTGCCGGACCACGGCCAGGTCGTGGGTGATGAACAGGTAGGTCAACCCGTGCTCCTGTTGCAGGCGAACGAGCAGCCGCAGGATCTGCGCCTGCACTGACACGTCCAGCGCGGACACCGGTTCGTCGAGCACCACCAGGTCCGGGTTGAGCGCGAGCGCGCGGGCGATCGCCACCCGCTGCCGCTGCCCGCCGGACAGCTCGACCGGCCTGCGGCGCAGCGCCGACACGGGCAGCGCCACCTGTTCCAGCAGCTCGGCGGCCCGTTCGCGCCTGCTCGCCCGGTCGCCGACGCCGAACGCGCGCAGCGGCTCGGCGACGATGTCGCCGAGCGTCATCCTCGGGTTCAGCGAGGCGTACGGGTTCTGGTGGACGAGCTGGAACCGGCGGCGCAGCGCGCGCAGCCGCTCCCCGCGCGCCGCGGTGATGTCCTCCCCGTCGAAGGTGACCGTGCCCGCGTCCGGGGTTTCCAGGCCGACGGCCATCCGGGCGGTGGTGGTCTTGCCGGAGCCGGACTCGCCGACCAGCGCCAGCGTGCGGCCCCTGGTCAGGGTGAAGGACACGTCGTCCACGGCGGCGGTGCCGTCGAAGGAGCGGCGCAGGCCGGTCACCGCGAGCAGCACGTCGGTCCCCGCCGGGCGGCGCGGGCGCAGCGGTTCCCCGGCCAGGGCGGGGGCGGCGGCGAGCAGGTCGCGGGTGTAGGCGTGGGCGGGGGCGCCCAGGACCTCGCGGGTGGGTCCCTGCTCGACCACGGTGCCCCCGGACATCACCGCGACGTGCGCGGCGCGGTCGGCGGCCACGCCCAGGTCGTGGGTGATGAGCAGCACCGCGGTGCCGGACTCGGCGGCCAGCTCCTGGAGGTGGTCGAGGATGGCGCGCTGCACGGTGACGTCGAGGGCGCTGGTGGGTTCGTCGGCGATGATCAGCCGCGGTTCCCCGGCCAGGGCGATGGCGATGAGCACCCGCTGGCGCAGGCCGCCGGAGAGCTGGTGCGGGTACTGCCGGGCGCGCTGCCCCGGCCGGTCCACCCCGGCGCGGCGCAGCAGCTCCACGGCCTCGGCGGCGAGCCGGGCGCGGGGGGCGAGGCGGTGGATGCGCAGCACCTCGGCCACCTGCTCGCCGACGCGGCGCACCGGGTCGAGGGAGACGGTGGGGTCCTGCGGGACCAGGGCGATGCCGGTGCCGCGCACCGACCGCCAGCCCTTCTCCGACAGCCCGGTGAGGTCGCGGCCGTCGAAGGTGATGCTGCCCGCCTCGACCCGGCCGCCCGCGGGCAGCAGCCCGATCGCGGCGTGCGCGGTGGTGGACTTGCCCGACCCGGACTCGCCGACCACGGCCACGATCTGTCCTGGGTGGACGGTCAGGTCCACCCCGCGCACCGCCCGCACCGGTCCGGTGCGGGTCCGGTAGGTCACGTCCAGGCCGTCGATGCGCAGCAACCCCGCGCTCACCCCGGTCATCGTCCACTCCGTTCGCCGTCGAGGGCCCGGCCGAGCCGGTTGGTGGCCAGCACCACCGCGGCGACGGTGAGGCCGGGGAAGGTCGTCATCCACCAGGCGGTGGCCAGGAAGCCGCGCCCGCCCGCGACCAGCGCGCCCCACTCCGGGGTGGGCGGGGTGGCGCCGAAGCCGAGGAAGCTCAGCGCGGACACCTCCAGCACGGCGGTGCCGAAGGTGAGCGTGGCCAGCACCAGGACCGGTCCGAGGGCGTTGGGCAGCACGTGCCTGCCCAGCACCCCGCTCCAGCGGACCCCGCTGGCCCGCGCGGCCTCGACGAACGCCCCGGACCGCACGCGCAGCACCTCCGCGCGCATCAGCCGGGCGAACGCGGCGAGGTTCGACACCCCGACGGCGATGGCCACGTTGGTCGTGCCGAAGCCCAGCGCGGTCACCAGCGCGAGCGAGAGCAGGATCGCCGGGACCGCCTGCACCACGTCGATGACGCGCATGACCACCGAGTCGAGCCAGCCGCCGCGGAACCCGGCGAGCAGCCCGAGCGCCGCCCCCGACACCAGCGCCACCAGCACGGCGATCACCGTGGCCCGCAGCGACAGCGCCGCCCCGTGCACGACCCTGGCGAACACGTCGCGGCCGGTCTCGTCGGTGCCGAACAGGTGCGACGGCGACGGGCCCCGCAACCGCTCGGCGGGCACCCCCGCGATCGGGTCCTGGCCGGTGAACAGCGCGGGCGCCACCGCGGCCAGCAGCACCAGCGCGATCACCACCCCGGAGAGCACCAGCCCCGGTCTGCGCAGCAGGTGCAGTCCGGTGTCCCGGACGGACAGGTCAGGCATCGGCGGTCACCTTCCCGGTGCGGGCGGCCGGTGCGGCCAGGCGGGGGTCGAGCAGCGGGTAGAGCAGGTCGACGGCCAGGTTGACCGCCACGAAGAAGAACGCGGCCAGCACGATCACCGCCTGCACGACCGGGATGTCCTGCGCGGTCACCGCCGCCGCGGTCACCCGGCCGACGCCGTCGCGGGCGAACACGGTCTCGGTGACCACCGACCCGGCGAGCAGGTTGCCCGCCACCACCCCGACCAGCGTCAGCGCGGGCAGCGCGGCGCCGCGCAGCGCGTGTCCGAAGTGGACCCGACCGCGACTCGCGCCCTTGGCCAGCACGACCTCCACGTAGGGTTCGGCGAGCTGGGTGCGCAGGCTCTTGGCCAGCACCTGCCCGATGATCGCGCCGGTCGGCAGCGCCAGCGTGACCGCCGGGAGGACGAGCGAGGCGAACCCGGTGGAACCGAGCGCGGGCACCAGGCGGAGCTGGAACGAGAACACCTGGATGAGCACCAGCCCCACCCAGAACGACGGCAGCGAGATGCCCAGCGGCGGCAGTGACAGCAGGAGCTGCCCCAGCCAGCGCTGCCGGGTGTAGGTGCCCAGCACGGCCACGCCGCCACCGAACAGGACCGCCAGCACCAGCGCCAGGCCGGTCACCGCCAGGGTGGGCGGCAGCGCGGACAACACCAGGTGGGTGGCGTCGTCGCCGGTGCTGACCGAGGTGCCGAAGTCGCCGCGCAGCGCCGCCAGCAGGCGCTTGCCGTACTGCACCGGCAGCGGGTCGTCCAGGCCGTGGGCGGCCCTGGCGGCGGCGACCTCGGCGTCGGAGGCGGTCACCCCGCCCTCGGCGGAGCCGAGCTTGGTCAGCACGGCGTCGCCGGGGAGCAGGTAGAGCACGACGAATGACAGGGTGAACGCCGCCCACAGCACTACGACGGCCTGCGCCAGGCGGCGCGGCACGCTCGTGCGGCTCACGACCCCGACACCCAGGCGTCGAAGAGGCGCAGCCGCGAGGACGCCTCGAACTCGATGCCGTGCGCGGTCGGCCCCACCCCCAGGACCTGGGTCAGCTCGAACACCGGGATGACGTAGGCCTGCTCCACGATCAGCCGCTGGGCCCGCTCGGCGGCGGGGCCGCGGGTGGCCGGGTCGACCGTGGCGGCCTGCTGGTCCAGCGCCTCGTCCAGCGGGCCGGGAGTGAGCTTGCTGCGGTTGGCCGACTTGGTGGAGTAGAGCTGGCGCAGGATGTCCGGGTCGGCGCGGGTGGTGTTGAACCAGAGGAAGTCATAATTCCCGGACTGCTGGATGGTCGTCGTCTCAGCGGTGGTGTGCAGCTCGATGCGCAGGTCGAAACCGATCTTGCGCAGTTGCTGCTGGATCAGCTCCAGGGCGCTCTGGTTCTGGTTGAACACCGCCGAGAACACCACGCTCGCGGTCAACCGCTGCCCGTCCTTGACCCGGATGCCGTCCGGGCCGGGCTGCCACCCGGCGGAGTCGAGCAGCGCCTGGGCGCCCTGCTGGTCGAAGGCCAGTTCCTTCGTCAGGTCCGCGTGCAGCGGGGTGGTGGAGCCGAGGACGCTGGTGGCGGCCCTGTAGTTGGACGACAGGACGGTCGAGGTCACCTCGGGGCGGTTGATGCCCTTGGACACGGCCTGGCGCACCTTCGCGTCGGTGAGCACGCCGCGGGTGGTGTTGGCGGTGAGGTTGAACACGATGCCCGGGTTCGGCCGCACCGGCTCGGTGAACCCATTGCCCGTGAACTGCGGCTCGTCGACCGGCTGCACGTCGGTGATCGCGTCGAGCTGGCCGGAGGCCAGGCTGCCGGTGCGCACCCCGGGCTCGGGGACCACCCGGTAGGAGATCCTGTCCAGGTACGCCTCGCCGGTGTGCCCCCACAGCGGGGAGCCCCAGGCGTAGCCGGGGCGCTTGGCCAGCACGACCTCCCGGTTGGGCTGGAAGCTCTCGAAGACGAACGGACCGGAACCGATCAGCCCGGTGCCCTGGCAGCGCTGCTCGGCGGTCCCGGCGTAGGCGGCGGGCGCGAGCACCCCGAGCGACATGGTGGAGCTGGCCTGGAGGAACTGCGCGCTCGGGACGGAGAACTCGATCTTCACCGTGGCCGGGTCGAGCGCGGTCGAGCCCCGGTAGGCGGCCAGGTACCCGGCGCCGAGCAGGGACTTCGGGCCGAGCGCCTTGATGCCGTCGAAGCTGGTCTTGACCGCGGCGGCGTCGACCGGGGTGCCGTCGGCGAAGGTGGCGCCGGAGCGCAGGTGGAAGGTGAACGCGGTCGAGTCGGGTGAGACCTCCCACCTCTCGGCCAGCCAGGGGGTGATCTCGCCGGTCTCGGGGTTCTGGTCGGTCAGCGAGTCGACCAGTTGGCGGCCGACGTTGAGCGCGGCGTTGGTGCCGACCTGCTGCGGGTCGAGGCAGTCGGGGTTGGAGGAGATCCCCAGCCGCAGGGTGCCGCCGGGGCGCGGCGGCCCGGCGTCGGCGCCGGTCGCGGCGGTCCCCTGGGCGCCGCAGGCCGAGAGCAGCAGCGCCGCGCCCAGCAGGGCCGCGGTCCGGGTGGTTCGGGGTCTCGCGTGGCCGGTCACGGCAGGCCTCCAGGAGCGGGGAAAGGGGCGTTTTCCCGCACGCTAACCGCCGTAAGAGCAGGTCCGGGGGCCTTCTCACCCTGCGGTCGCCCTTGACTGGGCCACTGTCGCCCATCATCCGGGAGCGTGGACAACCGCCGCCGGGACGGGCATCCTGGACAGCGGCACATCCCGTCCGAGTGTTCGCTGTGGACGGTCAACGGCGATGAGGGGGGACGCGGTGCAGACTCCGAGCCCGGTGGCGTCGACGCGGATGCGGGAGGTGCTCGGCCACTTCGCCACCGGCATCGTGGTGATCACCGCCGCCGGACCCGCGGGCCCGGTGGGCTTCACCTGCCAGTCGTTCGCCTCGCTGTCGCTGGACCCGCCGCTGGTCAGCTTCTCCCCCGCCCGCACCTCCAGCACCTGGCCGGTGATCAGGGCGATCGGCCGGTTCGGGATCAACGTGCTCGCCGAGGACCAGGAACCGGTGTCGGCGGCGTTCGCCCGCAGCGGCACCGACAAGTTCGCGGGCATCGCCTGGCGGCCCAGCGCCAACGGCGCCCCCGTCCTCGACGGCGTGTGCGCCTGGCTCGACTGCACGCTGTGGAACGAGTACGACGGCGGCGACCACACGATCGCGCTCGGTCACGTGCACGACCTCGCCGCCGACCCGTCCCGGTCACCGCTGCTCTACCACCGGGGGTCCTACGGCATCGGCTGAGGCGTGGTGAACGCCGCGTCCTCACCCCTGGCGATGCGCAGCGCCTCGGCCACCCGGCCGCGCAGCCGCCGGTCCATGACCCGCTGCGCCAACCCCCGGATCGGCAGCACGGCCCGCGCCCACCCCGGGGCGACGATGGTGCGGCTGCGCCCGGCGATGCCCTCCGCCAGCGCGTCGATCCCCCTGCTCAGCGGGGCGGGCCTGTTGATCGGGCCACCGGTGACCGCCCGCGCGGCCTCGGTGCCGAAACCCCGGCTGGTCATGTCGGTGTCGAGCTCGGCGAAGTAGGCGACCCCGACCCGGGCCCCGCTCGGGCGCAGTTCGGCCCGGAGGGTGTTGCCGAGGGCCTCCACCGCGGCCTTCGAGGCGCTGTAGGCGCCCAGGAGCGGCAGGTGGACGGCCGCGGCCAGGGAGGAGATGAGCACGGCGTAGCCGTCGGGGTGGGCGATGTGCGGGCCCGCGGCGCGCAGCGTGTAGTAGGCGCCCAGCACGTTGACCTGCAAGGTCCGCTCCATGGCGGCGGGGTCGCCGCCGATCAGCGGCAACTGCTTGGCGATCCCGGCGTTGGCCACCACCACGTCGAGGCCGCCCAGCTCGCCGACCAATTCCTCGACCGCGCGGTCGACCTGTTCCCGGTCGGCCACGTCGCAGGGGCGCCACGGGGCGGCGCAGGACGCCGCCACCCGCTCCAGCAGCTCCGGTTCGAGGCCCACGAGGGCGACCCGGGCACCGGAGTCGGACAGGCGGGTGGCGAGGGCGGCGCCGATGCCGCGGGCGGCACCGGTGATGAGGACGCGCATCCACCAAGCCTAGTTTGCGAACGCTATTGTTCGCAAACACCGTTTTCCCGAGTCGGGGCTCATCCGCGATCTTGGACGCATACCGAAGACCGGAAAAGCACCACGGAATTGTGCTGTCCGCCTCGTACGCTGCCCGCGTGTGGGGTCGCCGGTCGGACATCGATGACGAGTTGCGGGGCAGGGTGGAAGCCCTGCCCGGCCTGGGTGCGTCCGCGTGGCTGGAGTTCGACACCGACGTCCGGGCGATCCGGTTCCCCGCCGCCTGGAGCGCGGCGCTGCGCCGCCGCCTCGCCGACGGCACCGCTACCCCGCAGGACGTCCTGCTGGCCGCCTGCCACCGCGACGGGCACCTCCGCGAGGCCGCCCTGCAGATCAGCACCGACCCCAGGATCGCGGCGCTGCGCAGCGGCGACTGGGTCCCGCAGGTGCGCGACCTGGCCCGCGAGCGCTGCGCGGCGGCGCTGCCGGACGCCCTGCCCGCGCTGGTCGGGTTCGCCAGGGCGATGCGCGACCGGGCGCACGGCGGCTGGCTCGCCGAGGCGGTGACGGCGGCGCTGACCACCGCCGCACCCCAGGTGCTGGCCGCCGCCAGGGCCGTGGAGGACCAGAAGGCGCGGCGGATGGTCTTCGCCACCACCGCCGCCGCACTGCCCCTGCCGGAGCTGCTGCACCTCGCCCGCACCGACCGGGACCGCGAGGTCCGCCTGATCTGCGGGGCGGCGGCACTGCGCGCGGCCAGGGCGGCGGACGACCCCGGCGCGGTCCACCCGCTGCTCACCGCCCGCACCTCGGCGCTGCGCGCGGACGCCGTGCACACCCTGGCCCTCGCCGGTGACCTGCGGCCCGCCGCGGCGGCGCTGACCGACCGGACCGCCGTCGTGCGCGCCACCGCCCAGGCCGCCCTGCGCCGCGCGGGCGAGGCCCCCGCCGCCCACTACCGGCGGGTCGACCCGCCCACCCCGGAGTCGGTGGCGGGCCTGGGCGAGACCGGTTCCCGCGCGGACGCCGACGCCGTGACCCCACTCCTGGCCGCGCCCCTGCCCCGGATGCGCGCCGCCGCGGTCGACGCCGTGCACGCCCTCGGCGCCGGGACCCCGGACCTGTTGGCGACACTGCTCACCGACCCGTCCCCCCGGGTCAGCCGCCGAGCGGTGCGGGCACTGCGCGCCACCCCGCCGCCCGAGCCGTTCCTGCGGGGGGCGCTGGCGCCGGGGAACCCCCCGCACCAGCGCACCGCCGCCTACGCGCTCCTGCGCGCGGCCTCACCCGCCTGCCGCCTGCACACCGACCTGCTGCTGCTCGCCGACCCCGCCGACCCGCTGCACGGCGCGGCGGAGCGCGACGTCGCCGAGTGGCTGCGCAGCGGGTCCGCGACGGCCTACCTGCGCCCCGGCGACGCGCCCTGGGCCGACCTGCTCGCCGGGGCCGCGCCCACCCTGGGCCAGGAGCGGGTCCGCGTCCTGCGGTTCCACCTCGGCCTGCGTCACTGATAGCCGCGGATCTCGCAGAACGCGGCGGCCAGGCTCTCGGTGCGGGCGTCGACGTACTCGCCGCCGGTGCGGTCGGCCACCGTGCGCATCTCCGACTCGTTGGCCTCCCCGAACAGGATCGGGAACACCGGGACCGGGGGCGCGGTCGTGAGGAAGTCCAGGTAGGCGGGGAGCCCGACGCCGTCGGTGTTCTCGCCGTCGGTCATCAGGACCACGCTGGTGAAGCGGTCGCCCGCACCGGCGGCGAGCCCGTGCGCGGTGATCAGCGAGTCGTAGACCGCCGTGCCGCCGCCCGCCCGCAGACCGTCCACATCGGACCGGATGGCGGCCAGCGACGGGCCGGGGTCCGCCGCGTCGACGGTGAAGTCGTGCCGAGGCAGCGGGCGGCTGTTGAACGGCAGCAGCACGATCTCCTCCCGCTTGCGGAACCCGCACACCTTCCCCGCCAGTTCGGACCCGGCGCCGGTCAGCTCCTTCAACGCGGCCCTCAACCCGTCGATCCGACCGTCCCGCGCCATGGACCCGGACACGTCGAGCACGTAGACCACCCGCGACGGCCGCCGCAGGTCGTCGTTGTAGGCCTGCAACAGCGCCTCGATCGCCGCCCAGCTATCCGGGAACGGGATCTCGTTGAGCGACCCCGGCACCCCCTGCGGGCGGTCCACCCCGGGCACCGCGGGGCGCCGCGACGTGGTCTCCCCGATCGACCGCTGCACGTCCGGGGTCCGCAGGTACTCGGTCAGCCGCCGGTGCAGGTCGCGCGCCCCGGCGGAGGCGCCCGCGAGCGCGGTCAGCGGGTAGTCGCCGACCACCACGCCGTCGGTCGGGTAGACCAGGGTCAGCGGCTCCGGCAGCCGCCCGGACCGGTTGAGCGCGAGCAGCGACGACTCGTAGCTGACCAGCCCGTCGATCGGCCCGCCCGGCTGCCTGCCCGCGTTGCGCTCGACGTAGGCGTCGGTCAGCCAGTCCGACGACGGCGCGGTCAGCCGGTGCACGGAGAACAGCGCCGCCACCTGCTCGGCCACCTTCCTGATCGCCTCCACGTCGAGCACCCGGCCGCTGCCCTCCAGGGCCGCGGTCATCGCCAGCAGCGCGGAGAAACCGGTGTTGGAGGCGTTCGGGTCGGTCATGGCGAAGGTGAACTGCTCCGCCCGCGCCGCCGCCACCACGTCCGGCCAGCGAACCGGCCTGCCCGCCCAGCCGAGCCGGTCCGCGGTCGACTTCGTCAGCCCCAGCACCACCGGCGAGGCCATGGTCTGCACGGACGTGCCCAGGTGCGACCCGGCACCGGGGAAGGTCCGCAGGTAGTTGGCGGAGGAGAACCACACCGCGTCGTACTTGCCGTCCGCGGTGCCGTCGGCGACCTGCTTCGCCCCGTCCAGGCTGCCGACGAAGGTCAGCTCCACCCGCACGCCGGTCGCCTCGGCGGCCTTGTCCAGCACCGGCTCCATGTCCGCCAGCTCACTGCCCGCCAGCACCCGCAGCGTCCCCGGCTCCCCGGGTCCGACCGCGGGCGTCTCCTGCGTGCACGCGGTCAGGCAGAGCGCCGCGAGCAGCACCGCACCGAGAACCCTCATCCCCCACACCTCTTCCCGGACGCCCGCATGGCCACCAACCGGTCGACCAGCGACCGCATCTCGTCGAACGACGGCGACTCCGCCGCGGTCACCGGCGGGTCGGCCAACCCCTTGGGCTGCACGGTCCGCCCCTGCGGCCGGAACCCGTGCTCGGCCACCAACCGCGCCAGCTCGTCGTCGTCGCGCAGCACCTGCCCGACCCGCTGCCCCTTCGCGTCGAGCGCGATCAGCGTGTGCACCGAGGCGATCCCCGGGTTCGGGTAGAGCACGTCGTGGCCCTCGGGGAGCACCTTCGCCGACAGGTACTGCGACTCGTAGACGAACGCCATCGAGGTGCGCGGGTTCTGCCCGGCGTACTGGTCGAACAGGTCCTGGCTCTTGATCGGCTTGCTGCCGCCCTGCGCGGCGAACAGCGGGCACACCTGGGCCGCCACCGCCGCCATGTTCTCCGCCCCGATCTCGGCCCGGTTCTGGTTGCGGGTCCACGCGGCGGCGGCCAGCAGCAGGAACCCGGAGTTCGAGGCGTCCGGGTCGGTGGAGTACAGCAGCACCGGGGTCTGGTCGGTGGCGGGGCCGTCCGCGTTCAGCGCGCTCCACGTCGTACCCGCGCTGACGAGTTCGAGCACCCGCCCGAGGTCGACCACGTCCTGGTCGGCCACCGACCGCACGACGCCGTTGGCCCTGAGCGTGGTGACCGTCTCCGACAGCGTGGCGATGACCATCGGCGAGGAGAAGACCTCGTACGGGTCCAGCGCGGGCAGCTCGTGCCGGATCGCCTGGTCGTCCAGGATCTCCCGGGCGGTGGTGCGGCTGCCGGGGAAGGCGAAGTCGTAGCCGTGCCCCTCCCGCCGCAGCGGGTCCACCATGTCCAACGACCCCCTGGAGTCCACCACGACCCGCAGCGCCAGGCACCGCAACCGCTCGACGACCCTGGGGTCGCGGAAGAACTCCTCCTTCTCCGACCCGATCACCCCGTGCACCTCGGCCACCGGTTCGTCCACACAGGACCCACCCGCAGCGCCACTCCCACCGCCCTTGGCCACGTAGACCGCGACGACGGCGATGATCGCCACGCCCAGCACCAGCGCCACCAGCCGCGCCGTGCCCCCGCGCCTCCCCGGCGCGGTCACCGGAGCCCGTCCGTGTTGCACCACAACGTCAATCTCCTGTTCCTGTGTCCAGCAGCCGCAGGTCGGGCGGCACGAGGGTGGCGGTGTCGAGCAGGACCCGCAGCAGGTTGCGCTTGATGGCGTCCGGGGGCGCCGAGTCGGCGGTGACCCCCGCAACCCCGGCCGCGGCCAACCGCTTGCGCACCCCGTCCACGGCGTGCTCGGCCCGCCGGTCGGTCCACCCCCGTTGGCGGGGGACCTCGTTGAGCCTGCGGCTGGTCTCGTTCCAGGACAGCGGGTGCGCGTCGTCGGCGCGCAGCAGGTACAACTGGAACAGGGCCACCAGCACCAGCCGCTCCCGCGGCGACAGCGGCCAGGCCAGGTCGCGGGTGCCGGTCTCCGGGCGCACCCGGTCCGCACCGCGCCGCCCCGAGCTGACCAGCAGCTCCACCACGTGCAGGCGGCTGCCCTGGATGTAGAGCGGGGCGTAGCCGTGCGGCACGGTGGTCTCGTGCTCGTGCAGCAGCGCGGGCGCGTCGGAGATGCGGATCGGCAGCCTGCCGCCGTTGCGCAGCGTCCACCGCCCGTCCGGGGCGCAGCGCAGCGTGGCGTGCTCCCGGCTGACGTACCAGTCCCCGGCCCCGACGGTCACGTGCACGTCGGGGCTGTTGCGGCCGAGCACCAGCGTGCTGTGCGCGCGCGGCGCCGCGGCGTACCCGCCCTCCTCGCCGAGGACGAACAGCGCGCCCACCGGCGCCGGGGCACCGCCGAGCAGCGGCTCGTGCCGCAGCAGGCTCGGCGTCAGCGGTTCGAGGAAGTACATGCCCATCGACGGGGGCTCCTTGGTCGGTGCGGGCCGGTCGTGCCGGTCGGTGCGGGCCGGTCGTGCACGACGTTAGGGCCGCGGTGGCGGGAGCCCTCCCGCGTCGCGGGTGTGGTCATCCGGCCGCGCGGGCCCCGGCGGCGCGGCGGGCCCGCGCACCCCGAACGCCAACAGCGCGCCCGCCACCGCCAAGGCGAACAGAATCCACACCCCGGCGACCCCGCTGAACACCAGCGCACCGCCGACGATCCCACCGACCGCGCCCCCGGCCACCACCTCGGGCACGCGCACCCCCGCCAAGCGCCCCCCGGCCCGACCGGTCGCGGACTCCCCCGGCCCCCGCGCCCCCGGCTCCACCGCCCCGGTCCCGGCAGGCGCCCGCTCCCCCTCCCCACCGAACAACCACGTCTCCGACCCGATGAACCTCCGCCACCCCGCCCTCGCAGGCGCCCCCTCCGACCCGGCAGGCTCCCGCCCCGCCGAGCCACCAGGCACCCACCTCTCCGACCCCGCAGGCCCCCGACCCTCTGATCCAGCAGGCGCCCACGCCGCCGAACCAGCAGGACCACGCCCCTCCGGCCCATCAGGCACCCACGCCTCCGGTCCCGGAGGCTTCCGACCCTCCGACCCGGCAGGCACCCAACCCTCCGAACCGGCAGGCCCACGTCCCTCCGACTCACCAGGCGCCCATGCCTCCGGCCCCGCAGGCCCCCGCCCCTCCGACCCGGCAGGCACCCAGCCCTCTGAACCAGCAGGCCCCCGGCCCTCCGGCCCAGCAGGTTCCCACCTCTCCGGACCGGCAGGCGTCCGCCCTTCCGGTCCGGCAGGCGGCCAGCCCTCCGAACCAGCGGGCATCCGCCCCTGTGGCCCGGCGGGCGTCCCCCTCCCCGGTTCCCCTGGCTGCCGCCCTTCCGGCCCGGCGGGCGTCCGCCCGTCTGGTTCGGCGGGCGCCGACCGCTTCGGTGCTCCGGTTCCCCGCCCGCGCGGCCACGCCGGTAATCGCTTCTGCGGGGTGGCCGACCGGCCGCGCTTGGGCTTACCGGCCGCCAATTCCCCCGCCAGCGATGCCCGCAGGCGGCTGAGCTGCTCGTCGCGGAGGGCTTCCCGCGCGGCGGCGGCGAGGTCGCCCGCGCTCTGGTAGCGCTCGTCCGGCTTCTTGGCCAGGCCCTTGGCCACCACCGCGCGCAGCCCGTCGCCGATCGACTCCGGGAGCGGTGGGGGCGGGGTCTGCATGTGCGCGACCAGCACGGACATGTCGTCCCCGGCGAACGGCCGCCGCCCGCTGAGGCACTCGTAGAGCACCACGGCGAGGGCGTAGACGTCGGCGCGGTGGTCGGACCTGGTGCCGTCCAGGCGCTCCGGGGCGATGTAGTGCGGGGTGCCGACGATCTGGTTGAGCCCGGTCAGCGGTTGCGCCTCGATCGGCTGCGCGATCCCCCAGTCGAACAGCCAGGCGTGCTCGCCGCCCGCCGCGGAGACCTGCTCCAGCAGGATGTTCGACGGCTTCACGTCCCGGTGCCGCAGGTGCTTGCGGTGCGCGGCGTCGAGCGCCGCGGCGACCTGGGAGACCACGTGCACCGCCCGCTCCGGGTCGAGGCCGCCCGGGTGGGCCTTGATCTCGGTGGAGAGGTCGGTGCCGTCGACGTAGCGCATGGCGATGTAGGGCTTCTCGCCCACGGAGTAGTTGTAGACCGGCAGCACGTTCGGGTGGTCGATCTGCGCGGCCAGTTCGCACTCCTGCCGGAACCGCCGCTCCAGGTCCGGGTCGGTCAGCGCCCCCGCCGAGAGCAGCTTCAACGCCACCTGCCGGTTGTGCAGCATGGTGTCCTCGGCGACGTGCACCTCGCCCATGCCACCGCGGCCGAGCAACCGCACGAGCCGGTAGCGGGTCACTTCGTCGCGCACCATCGAACCTCGCACTCCAGCGTGAGCCCGGTGCGGGGCCCGGGAGTCCGGAGTCTAGGCACGCGGGTGCGGGTGGGCTCCCGAGTTCAACTCCCGGTCACCCACCCGCCGCGCGTTGTTCGCCCAGCCCGGCCCGTTCAGCCGGGCACGGTGCCGGTGGCCGCCCGCAGCGCGACGAGGAGGGGTGGATTCCGTGGCCGGTCCGGCGGGGGTGAACGTCCCGGGCGCGGCACCCGCTCGTGCCGGTCGTCCGGTCAGACGGGCTCGAGCAGGCAGTTCTTCAACCTGAACGCCTCACCCAGGTCTTGGCCGACGTAGTAGCCGTCGGGGACCACACCGCCGCGGAAGTCGGCGCACGCGGGTCCGCCCCAGTAGTCGTTGAGCAGCATCCCGTCCACAACGGCGAAGCGCGTGGTGTAGTACGACGCCCGGTAGAACCAGCCGGTGCTCTTCAAGTCGAGGTGGTAGCCGTCCTTCTTGATCAACCAGCGCGCCCACCCCTGCTCGTCCACCTCTTGCAATTGGAACTGGCAGGCGGAATCGATGTCCTCGTACATGACGATGTAGTCCGCGAACGCCACGTTCGAGGGCCAGTCACTGCGCGGGCCGAGGTACCCGGGGATCATTGTCTTCCCGTTGTTGCTCAGGAAGTCCGCCTTGCAGCGGTACCACGTGTCCGGGCTGACCGCCGCCGCCTCGCCGGGCAGGGTGAGGGGTGGTCCCTTGGGAACGAACGGCTGGTCGTCTGCGGATGGGAATCTCGCCGGGTCCGACATGGCTGCTCTCCTCACGGTAGTCATCGCAGACTGCGTGTTCGGCATCCGACGTGACAACCCGGGAACCCCGGCATCACCTGTCCGGGACGGGCCACACACACCGATCGAAGGAACGTCCCGGCGGTGCGGCAAGCCGGGACGCTGATCGGGTGGGGCGGGGGTTCCGGCAGGCCCCCGACGCCTGCCGGAACCCCCGCCCGGTCCGGTGCCCCGCCCGCGGCCCTCCGGGCGGCGCGGGCGTGACCAGGACTCCCACCGCCCGCGAGGACGGCTCATCCCCCGGGCGCGGAGCCACATCCGACTCAACGAGCCGAGGACGTCCCGGAAACGCCCCGCGCCGGGAAGACCGGCGGCACGCGGGGAGGAACCCGAGGTGCCCCGTCAGGCGCGGCCGGGTGGGTTCGGCACTACGGCGTCACCACCTCGGGGATGAGCTGCCCCCGGCTCACCGCCGCGTCCAACTCCGCCTGCGACAACTTCCAGACGACGGTGTCGCCGCCGGTCGGGCCGGAGAAGGTGAACACCGGCTGGGCGTGCTTCGCCAGCCAGGGCAGCAGGTCCGGTGAGGCGTAGCCGTAGCCCTGGCTCAGTGGGCGGCTCTGCGTGAGCACGTAGTCGGCCCGGTGTTGCCGCAGGGCGCCCAACGACACCCAGGTGCCCACGTGCAGGTCGTTGCCCTCGCCGGAGTGCAGAGCGAACTGCGCCGTCGGGGACGTCAACCCGACCCGCGACCCCGGCGGCACCTGGGTGTCGAGGTAAGCCCGGGCCTGCTGGTAGGCGTTGTCGCGGACGCTGCGGGCGTGGATGGCCGACGCCAACCCCGCCAGCACCACCAGCGCCGCCGCGACGGTGAACACCGGTCGGGCGCGCAGGGTCCACCGGGGCGGTTCGGTGAAGGCGATGCCCACGGCGAGCACGCCCGGCACCACGACGAAGTAGCCCATCTGCTCCTCGAGCGTGCCGAAGGCCAGCGCGAAGAGGCCGAGCAGCCCCATCACCGAGGCGACCAGCCCGACCAGCCGCCGGTCGGCCCGCGTGGACCGCAGCGCCCACAGCCCGGCCGGGACCGCCAGGCCCAGCAGCACGTAGGACGTGCCGAACCGGGTCAACTGCGAGATCAGCGCGTCCAGCAGGCTCGGTGCCTGCGCGGAGTTGAACCCGGTGATCTGGTCCAGCCCGGCCATCCGCCGCACCCCGCCGACCTTCGCCGCCCACCAGCCCGGCAACCGCCCGGTGACCCCCAGCGCCACGAGGTAGGCGGCGTAGGGCACGAGCCCGGCCGCGACCACAGCCAGTCCCTGCCGCACCGGCATCGTCTTGCGCCACACGACCGCCAGCACCAGGGGCAGCAGGGCGGGCACGACCGCGACGTCCTTGGCCACCACGGCGAGGCCCAGCAGCACCCCGCCCAGCACCGCCACCCACCGCCTGCGCGACAGGACGCAGAGCAGCCCGGCGAGCACGAACACGAACGCGGGCGTCTCCAGCATCACCCGGCTGTCGTTGCGCAGCACGAACGGGTCGGCGGCGAGGACGACCGCACCCACCACGGCGATCCACGGCCGGGTGACCCGCAGCAGCAGCGCGTAGGCCAGCCCCACGCCCACCGCCCCCAGCACGGCGTTGACCCACCGCAACTGGAACACCAACGAGGTCGGGTCGGCGGAGAGCCCGAAGACGTCGATCACCGCGCCGTTGATGAGGAAGGTCAGCGGCGGGTGCAGGTGGAACGGCTGCCCGGCCAGGTTCGGCCACTCACCCCGGCTGACCGACAGCGCCAGCCGCGAGTAGGTCACCTCGTCGATGAACAACTCGTTGGCGGTCACCAGCCCCCACACCCGCAGGGCCAGCGCCAACACGACCACCGCCGCCCCGGCACCCACCAGCCACCCGGCCCCGGGCGCCCGCCGGTGCGACACCACCACCGGTTCCCCCGCCGGGGGAACAGCCACCGCGGTCACGAACCCACTCCCACACCAGAGCCGGCATCCCCCGCCACCGCAGGCCGATCCGCACAGGCAGGACCACCCCGTCCCAGCGCAGGCAGCACCCACCCGGCGCCCGCAGGCACCGCTCGCCCGGCGCCCACGGGCATCACCCGAGCCGTGCTCACACGACCACCTCCGCCACGGTCCGCTCCACCCAGTCCTCCACGTCGTCCACTCCGGACACCGCGGTCGCCCCGGCCGACTCGGCCAGGAACGCGCGGGTCTTCTCCTCCCAGGCGAACCCCGCGCACGGCACCCCCGAGCCGACCGCGAACACCAGCGCGTGCAGCCGCAGCCCCAGCACCGCCGAGGCCCGCCCCACCACCGCCTTCGCCAGTCCCGGCGGCAACTGCGGGCCGACCACCGGGACGTCGGCGCCGAGCCGCTCGGCGAGTTCCCCGGCCAGCACCGAGTCCCGCCGGGCCAGGCCGAGGCCGTAGTCCGCGTGGGTCGACAGCGCCACCGCCGCGACTTCCCCACCATGGTCGCGCCACCGCCGGGCGGCGCGCAAACAACTGTCCACAGCCACCCCCATCCGCTCGTCGGACGGCAGCGCCTTCAACGACAGCAGCAGCAGCGGCCGGTCGCGGTCCACCCCGGCGGCCACCAGTGCCCGGTCCGCCGCCTCGGGCGATTCGGGTTCCAGTCGCAGCGCCAGGTCGCCCACGTTCGGCACCTCGACCCCGAGCGTGCGCACCGACAGTTCGTCGCGCACGGTGATCCGGCCCGCCCGGGCCGCGGCGCGCAGGCCGCGCATGGCCAGCGGGGGCGTGCCCGGGTAGACCCCGATCGCCAGGTAGAAGGTGTCGCGCCCGGCCGCCTCGGCCGCGGCGACGACCGAGGGCAGCAGCCGGACCAGCGGCGGCAGCCCGGCGCCGAACATGCCGCCGCCGACGACCAGCACCGCCTGGCACCAGCGCAGCGCGGCGGCGAAGGACAGCGGGGTCATCGGCCGCGCGGGCACGGCGTGGGTCCACTCGACCATGCGGGGGTTGCGCGAGAGCACGCCCACCTCCGCGGTCGCGGGCAGTTCCTGCAACGCCCGCGCCAGCAGCGCCTCGTCACCGGTGTTGCCGTTGCCGAAGTTCCCCACGACCAGCACCCGACGACCGGACAACCCGCTCAACCCGGTCACCCGAGCCCCCTCTCCACTCCGGACAAGACAGAACCGCACAGACTCACCGGGAACGCCAGGACCGCGTCCGCCACCGGTGGATGCCCTGGTGGGCCAGGCTCGCGGCGGGCACCACCGCCCGAGGGCGGGTGAACTGGAGAATCCACGCCGTGCGCGTCCCCTCCCCCAGGTTCGGGTGCGCGGAGTGCACCGTCTCGAACAGGTGCATCGCCGCCCCGCCCACCGGCAGCGGGCAGTCGACCGCGGCCGACTCGTCCACGCCCACCGTCCGCAGCGCTCCCCGCCGCCCCGGCACCTCCTCGTGCGCCAGCACACCGCCGAGGTGGCTGCGCGGCACGTACCGCATGCAGCCGTCGCGGGCCCCGACGCCGCCCATCGGCACCCACACGTTGAGCCGCCGCTCGGCGAGGCCGGACCGCTTGTGCACCCGGTCCTGGTGCCACACCGTCTCGAACCCGCACCCGGGCGGTTTGCGGATGCTGTGGTCGAACCGGAACCAGGTGCCCGGCCCGAGGACCTGCCTGGCCAGGGCGCGGCTGCGCCGGAACACCGCCGAGCGGCGCAGCGCGGGCGAGAGCACCGACGGGTACAGGATCTCCGGCACGTCGGCGCCGAAGTCGCCGTCCGTCGCCCCCAGGTCCAGCACGCTGGTGGCGGGCAGCGCCGGGAACGACTCGAACAGCCGGTCCAGTTCCGCGGCGACCTCCGCCACCTCGGCCGCGGTGAACAGCGAGGGCACCGCCAGGAAGCCCTGCCCCAGCAGCGCGTCGCGCTCGCGTTCAGCGACCACCGTGTGCGGCATCCGCGCTCCACTCCCGAATCGCCGACAGGTAGCTCTCCTCCTGCCGTTCGGCCAACCAGTCCCACGAGTACGCCCGGGCGAACTCCCGCCCCGCCGCGCCGAGCCGGTCGGCCCGCTCCGGGTCCAGGGCCAGCGACACCAGTGCCGCGCCCAGGGCGTCGGTGTCGAAGCACGGGACCCGCACGCCGACCGCCTCGGGTACGACCTCGCGCAGGCAGTCGATGTCGAAGGCCACCACCGGGCTGCCCGCCGCGGCGGCCTCGACCGCCACCATCCCGAACGTCTCGAACCGCGACGGCACCGCGACCACGGCGGCCCCGGCGAACAGGCGGTACTTGTCCACCCCGGCCACCCACCCGGCGAACCGCACCCGGTCGGCGATCCCAGCCCGCGCCGCCAGCGCGCGCAACCGCTCCTCGTCCGGCCCGGTGCCCGCGAGCACCAGGTCCCCCGGCAGGTCGCCCGCGCGCGCGGCGAACGCGGTGAGCAGCAGGTCCAGGCCCTTCTGGGCGATCTCCAGCCTGCCGACGAACACCACGTCGCACCCGCGCGGTTCGCGCACGTCGAACGCCCGCGCGTCCACGCCGTTGCCGACCACGTCGACCCGGGCGGTGCGGTTGATCCGGCGCAGTTCCCGCGCGATGCCGTCGGACACCGCGACCATCCGCCGGTGCGTGCGCACCCCGGCGCGTTCGACGAGGTGGAACGGCAACCTGTACTGCCGCGCCTTCTCCCTGGCGTTGAGCCACTGCACCATGCCCAGCGTGGGCCGGTTGGTCCACAGTGGAGCCGCCATGGTGGAGATGGGTGCGAAGAAGTCCTCGACCACCAGGTCGGCCCGGTGCCTGCGGGAGACGAACGGCAGCGCCACCGCGTAGCCCGCGATCCGCCCCAGGTAGGTGCGCCCCGACCCGACGCCGACGTGCAGGTAGCGCACGCCGTCCTCGACCCGGTCGACGCAGCCGGGCCAGCGGGTGGTCAGCACGGTGATGTCGTGGTTGCGGGCGAGCCTGCGGTTCATCTCGTGCGTGCGCACCGCCCCGCCGCCGGACCCGGGCAGCGCCGGGTCCTCGAAACCCAGGTGCAGCACCCGCAGCCGCTCACCGGGCGCAGGCTGCGGCCGACCCGACCGCAGCCGCCACAGCGCGAACAGCCCGAGCGCCACCGCCAGCACGGCCCAGGCCGGGGTCCAGGTCCGCGCGAGCCACAACGGCGGCAGCGCGACCAGCGTGGCCAGCACGGCCCCGAGCGGCACCGGCAGCGGCTCGGTGCGCACCGCCACCACGGCCGCGGCCACCGACCCGAGCGCGGTGCCGACGGCCAGCCCCGGCACCCCGCCGAGGAACCAGCCCGCCGCCAGCCCGGCGACCAGCAGTCCGACCGCGACCGCCAGCATCCCGGTGACCTGCCCGAACGCGCCGCGTGCCTGGTGCACGGTGGCCACCAGGGTCACCACGCCGTAGCCGAGACCGGCGACGGCGGTGGCCACCACGAGCCCCCCGACACCGGACAGGTGGGCGGGCACGACCAGGCCGAGGACGTCGGCGGGGGCGGTGACCAGCACAGCGGCGGCGGGCAGGCCGAGCCACCCGTAGGCCGACAGCGCCGAGCGCAGCGCGTCGCGCCGGTCCGGGCCCGCCAGCCTCGGGTACAGCACGACGGCCAGGGCGGTGGCCACGTACAGCGGGGCCCGGCCCAGGGTGCTGGCCAACTGGAAGCCCGCGGTGTCGGTGTCGGCCCCGGCGAGCACGGGGGCGAGCACGATGTCGGTCGCGGTGAACACACCGAGCAGCGCCTGCGCCCTGGTCAGCCCGGCCGTCTCCCGCCACCGCGACCGGTCGCCCAGCAGCCCCGGCCGCCAGCGCAGGTCGCGCCAGGCGGGTTTGGCCGTCCCAGTCGGACCGAGGTCACCGAGCTGCGATCCGGCGGTCTGCGGCACGCCGTCGCCGACCGCCCGCGCGGTCAGGCCGCCGACGAGCAGCACCGCCGAACCGACCACGAACGCGCCCAGCGCCCCGGCCGCGCCGAACCCGGCGACGACCGCCACCGCGCCCAGCGCCACCCGGACGACGACCTCCGCCACCCGCAGCACGGCGAGCCGGGCGAACCGCAGTTCCCCCTGCAACCAACCGATCGCGGTCCCCGGCAGCACCACCGCGGCCACCGCGGCGGCCGTGGCCAGCACCGCGGGCACCGGCGCGTACACCGCGCTGATCCCGCCCAGCACCAGCGCGACGAGCAGGGCGCCGACCAGGCTCAGCGCGACGCTGTGGGCCATGGCCGAGCGGCGCCCCGGGGAGCCGGGCGGGTGCACGCGCACCGCCTTGGCCAGCGCCCACGGGATCGCCGCCGAGGCGGTCCCGGCCAGCAGCAGCATGGTCTGGCCCGCGGCGAACACGGCGTACTGGGCGCCGTCGAGCAGGTGGGCCAGGACGATGCCGTAGCCGTAGCTGACCAGGCTGACCACCATCGTCGCGCCCGCCACCTGCAGGCCCGCGCGGGCCAGCGGCGCACCGCTCACCGGCGCTCCACGGCGGTGGACGAGGTCGCGGGCAGGGGGTTCACCCCGGTCAGCAGGTGTTCCTCGGTGGCCAGTTCGACGCTGACCGGCTCGACGTTCCACCGGGCCAGCACCGACTCGGCGTCGAGTTCGTCGCAGCCGTGCAGCAGCGCCGTGCCGTGCTCACCGTCCACCCGGACCTGGTCGGTCAGCCTGCCCCGGGGGGCCGGGACGTCGCGGGGCACCCGGAAGCGCACGGCGGTCGCCATGTCGGAGCGGGCGTGGCGGCGGCTGCGGCGCGCGGTGCCGCGGCGGGTGATCTCGGCGCCGACCACCCCGGCCAGCAGTTCGGCGCTGCGGTCCCAGGTGAACGCGGACGCCCACGCCCGGCAGCGGTCGGACACCGCGGCGGCGGTGTCGTCGTCGGCCAGGGCGGTGAGCGCGTCCACCACGCCCTGGCCGAGCGCGGCGGCGTCCGGCACGACCCAGCCGGTGCGGCCGTCGAGCACCGAGTCGTCGATGCCCGCGGCGGCGATGGCCAGGCACGGCACGCCGAACCTGGCCGCCTCCAGCACCGTGCAGCCCCAGCCCTCGCCCTGGGAGGTGGAGGTGGTGAGCCAGGCGCGCTGCATCAGCTCGTCGCGCTCGGCGTCGGAGAGCCTGCCGCGGAAGCGCAGCGAGCCGCGCAGGCCCAGTTCGCCCGCCAGCAGCTCCAGCGGCCTGCGCAGCGGGCCGTCGCCGATGACCTCCACCCGCAGGTTCGGCACGGCGGTGAGCACCTCGGGCAGCGCGCGCAGCAGCAGGTCGACCCGCTTGTGCGCGACCAGCCTGCTCACCAGCACGATCGTCGGGTCGGGGTCGCGCGGACCGGCGCGCAGCACCGACGGCTCGTTGCCGTTGGGCACGATGAACACCGGGCCCCGCGCGCCCAGCCGGGTGCGCATGTCGCGGCGGGTCGACGGGGAGACCGCGACCATCGCCCGGTCGCGGTAGACGCGCCTGCTGACCGGGCCCTCCAGGAACCGGCCCACGGCGGCCACCGGCTTGCTGAAGTGCGCGCCGAACTGGTCCTGGTGCACGTGGTGCACGACCTGGACGACGGCCGTGGACTTCGGCACGAACGCTGGGGCGAAGAACGGGATGCCGTTCTGGCAGTCCACCACGGCGTCGAACAGCGAGCCGACCCGCAGCAGCGCCGAGGCCGCCGCCGGGTACAGCGAGAACTGCCCGCCCCGGCGCAGGACCTGCACGCCGTCGATCACCTCGCGGGCGGCGGCGCCCTCGGGGCGCGAGGTCAGCCAGGTGACCTTCACCCCCGCGGCGGCCCAGCGGCGGGCGATCTGGTGGGCGTACAGCTCGGCGCCGCCCGCCTGCGGGTGCCTGATGTCACGCCAGTTGACCAGCAGGACCGAGCGACCCCGCAGCGCGTGCAGACCGCTCACCGGTCCGTCCGAACCCGACACGCCGCTCATCCGTTCGTCCCGAGGAGACCGAGGGCCGCGCGGAACGCGGGCAGCCCGTCGCGCAGCGGGCGGAAGGTGGAGCGGGCGTCGTCGGTCCAGTTCACCGGCAGCTCGACGACGGTGCCGCCCTGGGCCTGCACGCCGCGCAGCAGCTCGACGTCGAAGGCGAAGCCGGTGACCGCGCAGCCGGACAGGGCGCGCTGCACCGCGCGGCGCTCGAAGAACTTGAAGCCGCACTGGGTGTCCGACACCCCGGGCACGACCCGCCTGGTCAGTGCCCGGAACGCGGCGCCGCCGACGCGCCGGGTGACCGGCTGCCTGCGCACGATGGCCGCGCCGGTGGCGTAGCGGGAGCCGATCACCGCGGTGGCGCCCTGCTCCAGCAGCTCGGCGGCCGGGCCGAGGGCGTCGATGGGGGTGGCCAGGTCGGCGTCGACGAACCCGACGAACCGGGCGGAGCTGGTCATCATGCCGCGCCGGACCGCCGCGCCCTTGCCCGCCGTGGAGCAGCCGATGACCTCCACCGGCACGGCGGCGGAGGCCGCGGTGCGGGCCACCCGGGAGGTTGCGTCGCTGCTGCCGTTGTCCACCACGACGATCCGCGTCGACCACGGCACCCCGGCCAGGTAGTCGGCGGTGGCGGTGAGCGACACCCCCAGTCTGCGCGCCTCGTTGTAGGCCGGGATGACCACCTCGAGGTCCACAGCGGAGCGCCGTGGCCGGGGGATGGCCGGGTCGGACACCTGTGCCCGGAGGGCGCGGGGCGGCAACTGGCTGGCCTGGGTCACACGAGGGCTCCCGTCGTGATTGCGGATTCCTGCGATCTGTTCCTGCCTGCGGTGGCACAGCGGCTCTGACCATAGGACACGGTCGGTCGCGGCGTAACACAGGAGGGGTACCTGTTCACAACACGAAACGGCGAATTCACCGTTACGACGACACTGAGAGTATCGAGTGAGCGGGGTCACGATCCACCATTTCCGCAGGTGGACGCCGGTCCCGGAAATGGTTGAAGGCGGAAACAGTCAACGTTTGCGCAGCTCAGAGGCCCCCCATGGGCAATTGCTCCGTTTGCCACAATGTGTCACACCACTGTTGTCAGCAAACTCGAACTTAATTCACAGCTTCTGCGGTGGTCCGATTTTTCCGTCCTGACCCGGACTCCGGAGCGCTACCTGCGAAAGTAGGAAAATGCGGGGAGCGGTCAATCCGAAGCCGTCCGGACGAAGCGACCGTCCACTCCAGACGGTGGTTGACCTGCCCGCAGCACCCGCATCGCCACCGCGCCGACCAGCGGGCCGGGGGCGAGCAGCAGGAACGCGTACCGCCAGCCCGCGGCCTCGGCGAACACCGGCACGAGCGCGATGCTGACGGTGGTGAGGGTGAAGCCGAGCGCGGTCTGCGCGGTCAGCGCGGTGCCCACGTACCGCTGGTCGGCGGTCTCGCTGAGGACGGTGGAGAACACCCCCGAGTCGGCGATGACCGCCGCGCCCCACACCACGCACAGGACCGCGAGCGCGGCGGGCCCCGCGGCGAAGGCGATCGGTGACAACAGGCAGCACGCCCCGCTCACCGCCAACGCCCCCACGGCCGCGGACGAGCGCCCGCACCGGTCCGAAGCCCACCCGCCGAGCAGGCACCCGACAACACCGGCGACCCCCAAGGCGAAGAAGACCAGGACCTCCGCAGCCGCGCCCCCGGTCCCGGCGGCGACCAGGAAGGCGGGTAACCAGGTCCACAGCGCGTACAACTCCCACATGTGCCCGAAGTAGCCGAGGTTCACCAGCCGCGGCCCCCGTTCCCCGAACATCGCCACGGCGTACCGGGGGTTGCGCGGCGGCGCACCCACCGCGGCGTGCGGCCCCGGCCGCACGGACACGACCGCCACCACCGCCCCCACCACCCCCAGCCCGGCCGCGACGGCGAGCACGCCCCGCCACGGCAGGTGCCCGACCCCGCCGAGGAGGTGCGGCAGCGCCGACCCCACCGTCAACGCCCCCACCAGGATGCCGAGCGACCGCCCCCGGGTGGCCGACTCCGACCAGGACGCCATCAGCTTCATGCCCACCGGGTACACCCCCGCCAGGCACACCCCGGTCAGGAACCGCAGCGGCACCGCACCGGCCATCCCGTCGACGGCCACGGCGAGCACCGCCGTGCACGCGGCGGCGGCGAGAGCGCAGGCGGCGAGCAGCAGGTGCGGCCGGACCCGGTCGGCGAGGGTGAGCGCGGCGGACCCGACCGCGCCCACGACGAACCCCACCTGCACGGCCCCGGTCAGCCACACCGCCTCGGCCGCCCCGATCCCCCACTCCTGCCGCAGGCCCGGCACCACCGCCGACACCGAGAACCAGACGGCCAGCGCCAATACCTGCACCACCGCGATCCGCATCCGCACGCTTCCCCCAACCCTCGTCCGTTCACCGCGGACGAAGATTACGGCGGAACGGTTTCGGGGGCGAAAAGTTGTCCACAGGCCCCTTTGCGGTCCACTGGGGACAGTCAGCCGCGACCGACCACCGCGTACCCGACGACCCCGAGCGCGATCACCAGAATCCCCAACCACGCCACCGCACCCGGCGCCGCCCCACCCAGCACCAGCGGCTCCGCCACCGCGACGAACACGACCTCCCCCGCCTGCGTCGCCTCCACCGCCGCCAGGTGCACCGGGTCGTCCCGCACCCGCCGGGTCGCGGCGAAGAACAACGCCGTCGCCACCACCCCGGACGACAGCGCGACCAAAGCCGTCCCGGCCACCTGCGTCCCCGACGGCAACCCGGTCCGCACCCCACCCACCACGGCGAGGACAACCCACCCGGGCAGGCTGCCGACCGTCAGCGCCAACACCCGCTGGAACGTGTCCAACCCACCACCGAGGTCCATCGACTTGCGGTTGCCCACCGGATAGGCGACCGCCCCCACCAGCACCGCGACAACCCCCACGACCACGGACCAGCCGAGCCCCCCGGGCGCCTCCAGGACGGTCAACGCCACCCCACCCAACACCACCAGCGACAGGACCAGCGCCACCGGGGGAATCCGCCTGCGGGCCGGATCGCGATAGAGGACGGGGGCCAACACCATGCCGCAGACGATCGTCACCTGCCACACCGCCGCGACCACCCACCCGGGCGCACTGTCGGCGGCGAAGCACAACGGCGCGTAGAACAGCCCGAACCCGACGGTCCCCCACACCAGCCACCGCCCCGGCGCCGCCCGCAGCGCAGCGCCGACCGGACGCAGCCCACCACGCAACCCCACCAGAGCGGCGAAGACGGGCAGGGTGATCAGGTAGCGCAGCGCCGCCGTCCACTCCCACGCCCCACCACTGACGGACAGGCCCCGGTTGGCCACGAAGGACACCGAGAAGAACAGCGCGGAGAGCAACCCGAGCCCCATCGCGGCGGGAAGGCCGGAGAGGGCCAACGGGCGGACGCGGGGCACGCGGAGCGGGAACGGAGTGGACACCCCGCGATTCTGAGCCAGAGACGGCCCACTCCACCAGCAAACCACCCATGACGGACAGCACAGCGAACCACTCCGCACGGCCCGGGGCCTGCCCGCAAAGCCGCTCGGCCACCCCGCACCGGCAGCCAACCGCCCAGAACCCGCCGCCGCCAGCCGCCGGACAACTGGCTTCCGAAGTGGTCGGCGACTGCACCGGGGAGGTTCGGTGCGGCTGGTGACCGGGGCGGTGTTGGTGGGGTGGCTGGTTACCGCCGCACCAGCGGGTTCGCTGTGGCCGGGGGTCACGCCGAATCTCGGCGGCACAGCGGCCGACCACCCCAAGAATGGGCGGCCCGCCCGCACCTCACCCACGCACCGGCAACCAACCGCCCAGACCCCGCCGCCCGCCAGACAACTGGCTTCCGAAGCGGTCGGCGGCTGCACTGACAGGACTCGATGCGGCTGGTGACCGGGCCGGTGGTTGGTGGGACAGTTGGTTGCCGCCGTGCCAGCGGGTCCGCTGTGGCCGGGGGTCACGCCGAACTTCGGCGGCACAGCAGCCGACCACCCCAAGCATGGCCGGCCTGGCCACCAGCCACCCCTGCAACCGCCAGCCCGGCGAGCACACGTCTGGGCGGGTGGATGCGCTTGCCACCCGGCCACCCCACGAACCGCCTGCTCGGCCACGGACATGCCCGGGTGGGCGGACGCGATTGGCCAACCAACCACCCCGAAACCGGCAGCCCGGCCACGCCCCTGCCCGGGTGGGTGCATGCGCCTGTCGGTCGACCACCCCCGCAACCGCAGGCCCGGCGAACACACGCCCGGGTGGGTGGACGCGCTTGCCACCCGACCACCCAACAACCGCCAGCCCGGCGAGCGAATGCCCGGGTGGGCGGATGTGCCTGGCCAGCCGACCACCCCGAGAACCGCCGGCCCGGCGAGCGAACTGCCCGGGTGGGTGGA
>NZ_AYXG01000026.1 GCF_000564855.1 Actinokineospora spheciospongiae | reverse complement strand
CCCCGGCCAAACACATCCACCCACCCGGGCAGGGGCGTAGCCGGGCCGGCGGTTCGTTGGGTGGTCGGCTGGCCGAGCACATCCACCCACCCGGGCAGTTGGCTCGCCGGGCCGGCGGTTCTCGGGGCGGTCGGCTGGGCAAGCACCTCCACCCACCCGGGCATTCACTCGCCGGGCTGGCGGGTTTCGGGGTGGCCTGGTGGCGAGCGCGTCCACCCACCCCGGCACTGCTCGTCGGGCCGGCGGTTCGTGGGGTGGGTGGCCTGCTTTGAGGGTGGGCCCCGGGCCGTGCGGTCCGGGGGCGGTCAGGCGTTGCCGATGACCGATGAACCGCCGATCTTCCAGATCCCGTCCTCGGCGACCATGGTGAACCGGGTGCGCTCGGTGCTGGTGGCCCCGGTCGTGCGGGTGTAGGTGATCGTCGCGTCGACCTGGTTGGGGCCGCTGGCCACGACGTTGCCCACGGAGACGGCGCGGAACCCGCTCCAGAAGCGCTTGTACCCGGACAGGCCGCCCGCCGTCTTCTGCTGGTAGCCAGCGGTGAGCCTGCCCCAGTTCTGGTCCGTCCCGCCGGGCAGGCCCGCGTAGTAGCCGGTGATCGCGGCGACCCGGGCCTCCGGCGTGTCCTCGGCACCCGCAGGCGGTGGCGGGGGAGTGGTCGTGGGTGGCGGTGTTGTTGTCGTCGTCGGGGGCGTGGTCGTCTCCGGGGTGGAGTTGGGTGCGGGTGGCACGGCGGGGGGCTCGTTGCCCGCCGGGGGTGCCGCGCTGGTGGCGGGGGGACCGGTGACCGTGGAGACCGTGGTGTTCGGGGCGGCGACCGGCTCGTCCTCGGAGTCGCGGTTGAGCGTCACCAGGACGATCGCCACCGCCAGCACGACGACCAGGGCTGTCGCGCCGACCAGCAGCGCCGCCTTGCGCTTGCGGTCGGCATCCTCGGGCTCGGAGCCCGCGCCGTGCTCGGGGTCGGTGCGCCGGGCGGGTGGTGGCTCCACCGGCACCACCGGCACCACGGGCAGCGCGGCCGTGGCCGGGGGCGGGGTGCGCGGGGTGCTCGGTGCGGGAGCCTCCGCCGCCGCGCCGAACTTCTCCGTCCGCAGCGGCGCCGCCACCTGGGTCGGCACCTCGGCCGAGGCCCAGTCGCGCTCGGCCAGCACCCGGCGGACCTCCGCCATCGTCGGCCGGGCCGCCGGGTCGGTGGCCAGCATCCCCAGCAGCAGGTCCGTCATCGGGCCGGACCTGCGGGGCGGATCGATCTGCCCGGACGCGGCCCGGTGCAGGGTCGCCATCGTGTTGTCATTGGCCCCGAACGGCGAAACGCCCTCGATCGCGGTGTAGAGCGTCGCGCCGAGGGAGAACACGTCGGAGGCGAAGGTGGCGGCCTTGCCCTGCGCCACCTCCGGCGACAGGTAGGCGGGGGTGCCCGCGATGTTGGTGGTGGTCGTGCCGGTGACGTCCTCCACCAGCCGGGAGATGCCGAAGTCGGTGATCTTCACGGTGTCGTCGTGGCCGAGCAGCAGGTTGCCCGGCTTCACGTCCCGGTGCACCACGCCCACCTCGTGCGCGGCGGCCAGCGCGGCGGCCACCTGGGCACCGATGTTCGCCACCTCGTCCAGCGGCAGCGTCTTCTGCTCGCGCAGCACCACCGACAGGTTCGTCGAGGGCACGTACTCCAGCACCAGGTACGGGGCGCCACCGTCCTCGACCACGTCGAAGACGGTGATCGACGACGGGTGCTGCAACTTGGCCGCGATCCGGCCCTCGCGCATGGCCCGCCGGTTGACCTCCTCGACCTCCGGCGCGCTCAGCGACGCGGGCACCAGCAGTTGCTTGACCGCGACCGTGCGGTGCAACCGCTCGTCGTAGGCCTGCCACACCACACCCATGCCGCCCGCGCCGAGCTGCTTCGACAGCCGGTACCGACCGGCGACCAGCCGGTCCTCGCTCTTCATGGCAGCCGCCAAGGTGCGCACATCACCGCACAAGAGTTACACGAACAGGTGACAACCAAACAGGCTCAGCGCGGGCTCGGCGTGGCGCGCGACCCGTTTTGCCCGCACCTGGGTCCCGGGGTCAGCCGGACCCCGGGCCGAAGCGGACCGCGTCCCCGACCCGAAGATCCAGGTCAGCGGCGGTCAGCACGGTGTCGGCGGCGACCAGGACGTTGTAGTGGTTCGGGAAGTGGCACTCGTCGAAACCCGCCACCGTGCCGATCCGCCGCCCGGTCGCGGTCCACACCTCGTCGCCGCGCTGCAACACCGTCGCGGCGGTGAACTCGGCGAACCCGAGGAAGCCGACCCGGTCCACCCGGTCACCCGGGCGCCCCGGCCGGTCGGCGGTGGTCACCAGCTCGTGCACCTGCCCGGCGGGCACGCACCGCGACTCCCACGGCGCCAGCACCATGCCGCGGTCGTCGCGGCTGTGGAACATCAGCGCCACCATCCGCGCCTCGGCGTCGGCCTTGGCCCGCATCCGCGGCCGGGTCTCCTTCGCCCGCGCCACCCGGTACGCCTCGGCGACCACCTCCACCAGCGCGGGCCCCGGGTCCGGCGCCCCCGGCCCGGCCTCCACCGCCCCCCGGAACGCGGCCAGGATGCCGCGGTACTCGTGCGCCAGCGACGCCTTGAACCCCGGGTGCCCGGCCAGCAGGTCGGCGGTGCGGCTGGTGCCGTCGCGCAGGTCCACCCGCACGTCCTTGACCTCGCCGGTCGGCAGCGCCCAGTCCAGCTCGACCCGCACCGGCACCTCCCCGGCGCGCAGGTCCAGCTCGGCGCAGTGCTCCGCGCCGCCGCGCACGTCGCCGATGGTGGCGTCGAGCAGGGTGAGGTCGCCGACGAGCAGCCGGACCGCGTCCAGCGCGTTCGGCCCGTTGTCGATCAGGCAGCCGCCGCCGCAGCGGGCCGGGTCGAGGTACCAGCCCTCGCCGCCGGTGTGCTCGCCGATGTTCTCGTGGTAGCGCGCCGTCACCCGGGCGATCTCCGCCCGCGGTGGCAGCGCGGCGGCCAGGTCGAGCAGGTTGCGGTTGTAGCGGCGGTGGAAGGCGGTGAACAGCACCGCCGCGTGTTCCGCCGCGGTCCGGGCCAGCGCGCGGGCGTCGGCCGGGTCGACGGTCAGCGGCTTCTCGCAGCACACCGCGATGCCCCTGCTCAGCGCCGCGTGCGCCACCTCGGCGTGCAGGTCGTTGGGCAGGGTGATGACCACGGCGGTGACCACGCCCGCGTCGAGCAGGTCGCGCGCGTCGGTGAAGGTCGCCACCCCGCTGCCGGTGAACCCGGCCAGCCGCGCGGGGTCCAGGTCGCACACCGCGGCCAGGGTGACCGCGTCGTCGGCGGCGATGGCGTTGAGGAAGTAGCGGGAGATGGTGCCCAGACCGATCACGCCGACCTTCACGCGGTCTTCTCCTCGCCCGCGCGGACGTGCGCGCCGAACGCGTGCACCAGGGCGCGCACCCGGTCGGCGTACTCGTCGAGGTCGTCGAGCCGGACGTGCTCGTCCGGGGTGTGCGCGCCGTCGCGGTCGAGCAGGCCGGGGCCGCAGGCGACCACGTACCGGTCGCGGCCCGGCGCCCAGATGGCGTCGCAGGTGAAGGCGCTGCCGTCGGCCACCCCGTCGTGGCGGTGCAGGCCCGCCTCGGCGAGCACGGCCTCCATCGCCGCGTCCCGGTTGGCCAGCGGCGGCAGCCCGCGCTTGAGCCAGTCGAGCCGGACCACGCGGTCCCAGTCGGCCACCAGCCGCCGGGTGACCGGGTTGTCGCCGAACCGCTCGGCGGCTTCCGCGCCCGCCTCGGCCACCGCCCGCTCCACCTCCAGCGCGAGCGCCGAGGCCACCGCGCGGTCGTGGTAGGCGATGTTGAGCCGCAGCTCACCGGTGCCGTAGACCCGGTTGTGCGACTGTCCGGTGTGGACGCCGGAGACGCAGACCCGGGCACCGAGCCGGTCGGCCACCCGGCCCAGCCGCTCGGTCAGCCGGACCGCGAGGAACCCCAGGGCGACGGTGGCGTTGTGCCCGTCGGCAGGCCGGTCGTCGGTGCTGTCGAGGCCGCGCACCCCCAGCACGGGGGTCATGGTGGCGCTGCACGCGTCGAGCACCCGGCAGCCGGTCGGCTCGGCGAACACCATCAGCCTGCCCACGCACCCGGTCTCCACCAGCCACCGCGTCCCGCACACGCCCATCGCGCCGCCCTCCTCCCCGGGCACGCTGGCCACCAGCACCTCGATGTCGGCGGTCAGGCCCGGGTCCTCGGCGAACGCCCGGGACACCCCGACCACCGCGGCCACCCCCGGCCCCTTGTCGTCGACCGCCCCGCGCCCGCGCAGCACCCGCCTGTCCAGCACCGGCGCGATGTGCGGGCCGACGGTGTCCAGGTGGAAGTTGAGCACCATCCGCTGCCGCGGCGGCTTGAGCTTGCCCGTGCCGACGACCACGCACGGCTGCGCCGCCAGGAACCCCGCCGGGTCCGGTGCCGCCGCCTCGCGCAGCGGGGTGGGCACGTCCGGGCGGTCCAGCTCCTCGGCGGGCGGGTGGTCCCAGCGGCGCAGCGCCAGCCCGCGTTCGGCGGCGCCGCCCGCGAACAGGCTCTGCGCCCTGGCGAACCCGGCCGGGTCGCCCCCCTCCAGCGGCGACACGGTCGGCACCGCGAGGAGGGCCAGCAGCCAGTCCACGTCGGCGGCGCGCAAGCGGGTCACCCGGTGACCGCGGGCACGGCGCCGACGAGCGTGCGGAACGCGTGCACGCAGTCGGCGTACGCGCGGGCCCGCCGCTCGGGGTCGTCGGCCACGTCCAGGTGCGGGATGAGCGCGACGTGCGGCTCCAGGCTGAACCAGCCGCGGTACCCGGCGTCGAGGAGCAGCCCCACGCACTCGCCGAGCCGCACCTCGCCGGAACCGGGGGTGCCGAACACTGCGGTCCCGCCGACCCGGCGCCCGTCCTTGACGTGCACGTGGTCGACGTACGGGATGACCTCCCGCAGGAACGGCAGCGCCGGGTAGCCGTGGGCCAGGCCGTTGCCGGTGTCGAACAGCAACCGCAGCGCCGGGCTGCCCACCTCGTCCAGCAGGGCGAGGGTGCGCTCGGCACCGGCGCCCGCCCAGCCGACGCAGTTCTCGTGCAGCAGGGTGACCCCGAGGTCCTCGGCGATCCGGGCGAGCGCGCGAACCCGCTCGACCACCGCCCGGCGCCAGTCCGGTTCCGGCCTGCCGTCGTTCGGGTACGACATGATCCGCAGCCGCGTGCAGCCCAGCCGCGCGGCCGCCCCGGCCGAGGCCCGCAGCACCCGCTCGTCGTCGGCGAGGTCGCGCCCGATCGTGGTGGACCAGTCGCCCAGCGGGGTGTCCAGCACCGGCACCACCAGCCCGGCGCCGCCGACCGCCGCGACGACCCGGTCCAGCCCCGCGGCGTCGAGCTCGTGCACGCGCCTGCCGTCCACCGCCCGCAGCTCGATCCCGCGCAGTCCCAACCGCTCGTGCAACCGCACCTGCCCGACCAGGGAGTCGGCGCCCTCGTCGCCGATCCCGCACACCCGCACCACCATCGACCCCATCCCGTCCGTCCCGGCCGGACAACAGCTATCACCCCGGGAGGCCTCCCGCGCGCTGGTCCACCCGATGGAGTGGCGACCGGTCCGCGGACCCGACGGCCGGGTGCCGTCGCCATGCGCACCAGCAGGCCACAGTGGACAATTCGAGGGAGGTGTCCGCCGGAGTCCGCCTCGGCTGACCAGTTCGCAGCCGTTGTCGGCGTTCACCACCGCCTCCGCGTCGGTCTGGAGCGGACCTGGCCGCCGCTGGGCCGCCCGCTCCCGCCCGGATCAGGGGGTCAGGTCGTAGACGGTGGAGTCGCCCACGGTGGTGGCGGTGTGGTTGGCCGCCACCCAGGTGGCGATTTCCCCAGCGGAGGAGTCTGAGCCACCCCGGCCGCCGCCCTGGCCGCCGACGACGTAGTAGTCGATCTCGCCAGCCGCGACCGCGGCCGTGAACTGCTCGAACGTCGGCGCGTCGTCGGTGCCGCTCCAGCCGCCGATCGCGATGACCGCCTTGCCGGACTGGAGCTCCAGGCCTGCCGCGGTCTGCGAACCCGACACCGCCGCCGCCCACTTCGCCGTGCTGGTGGCGAGCAGGTCGGCCACGCCCGTCGACCCGGTGGAGGTCCCGCCGGGGCCGCCCATCGCGCCCGAGGTGGGGCCGGAGGTGGGGATCGAGCCGCTGTGCGCCTGCGCCGAGGTGGTGACCGCGTAGGCCGCGCCGCCCAGGCCCAGCACCAGCACCGCGGCGGTGAGCAGGATCGTGGCCGTCCGCCTGGTGTTCTCGACGCCGACGAGCAGGGCGGTGGTGAGGGCCAGGCCGACCGCGGCGATGACGAACTTCAACCAGGGCAGGTAGTCCGCCTCGCGGGCCAGCAGGACGTGGTCCCAGGTCGCGGTGGCCGCGATCATCCCCGCCAGCCAGGCCCGCGGCGCGAACGACGCCCGGCCCCGCCACAGCTCCCGGCCCGCGACGCCGACCAGCGCGGCGATCGCCGGGGCCAGCGCCACCGCGTAGTACGGGTGCGTGGTGCCGCCCATGTGGCTGAACACCAGCGCGGTGACCACCAACCACCCGCCCCACAGCAGCAGCGCGGCGCGGGTGCGGTCGGTGCGCGGCGCCCGGCGGGTCAGCCACAGACCGCCGACCAGGGCGATCAGGGCGGCGGGCAGCAGCCAGGAGATCTCGCTGCCGAAAGCGGTGTTGAACATCCGCAACAGGCCGGTCTCCCCGCCGAAGCCGGTGTTCGCCCCGCCGCCCCCGCCGCCGTTGCCCTCGCCGCCGAGGACGCGGCCCAGGCCGTTGTAGCCCAGCGCCAACTCCAGCAGGCTGTTGTCGGTGGAACCGCCGATGTACGGGCGGCTGTCCGCGGGCCACAGCTCCACCAGCGCGACGTACCAGCCCGCAGAGACCACGACCGCGGCCAGCGCCCTGGCCAGGTGCGCGACCCGCCTGCCCAGGCCGGTCGGCGCGGCGACCAGGTAGACCAGCGCGAAGGCGGGCAGCACCAGGAACGCCTGCAACATCTTGGTCAGGAACGCGAACCCGATCGCGGTCCCGACCAGCACCAACCACTTCGGGCCGGCCTCCTCCAGCGCGCGCACCACGCAGTAGGCGGCCGCCACCAGCAGCAGCACCAGCAGCGCGTCCGGGTTGTTGAAGCGGAACATCAGCACCGCCACCGGGGTCAGCGCCAGCACCGCCCCGGCGATCAGCCCGGCGGCCGGGCCGCTGGTTCGCTTGACCGCCGCGTGCAGCAGGCCGACCGAGGCCACGCCCATCAGCGCCTGCGGCACCAGCACCGAGAAGCCGGAGAACCCGAACACCCGGGCGAACGCGGTCGCCACCCACAGCGCGCCGGGTGGTTTGTCCACCGTGATGGCGTTGCCGGAGTCGAGCGAGCCGAACAGCCAGGCCTTCCAGCTCTGCGTGCCCGCCTGCACCGCCGCGGCGTAGAACTCATTGCCGTAGCCGGACGCGGTCAGGTTCCACAGGTACAGCAGCGCCGTCGCGGCCAGCAGGCCCAGCAGCGCGGGCCGGGCGAAGCGCGGGTCGGTCTCAGGTCCGCGCGCGAACCGGCGCAGGCGCGGAGTCGGCGCGGTGGTGTCGTCCGCGCGGTGACCGGACTCGGCGGGGCGGGACAGCAAGGTGGTCATCGGGGCTCCGGGGGTGGTCAGGCCGCGCGGGTGGCGGGGGCGGTCAGCGCGCCCACCGCCGCCAGGTCGGTGGACAGGTCGACGTCCACGTCGTGCACCGGGACGACCACCTCCAGCACCACGGGGCCGGAGTGGATGTCGATGGGCCGGGCCCCGTTCCGGGCCGCCGGGGGAGTCGTCGCTGTCATGGCCCCGACTCTGGGCGCCGAGCTTGGACGGTCGGTGTGGCCCGGCTGTGCGACGACTGTGAGCCCGGCCGGTCAGCGCACCCGGTAGGTCAGGTGGGTGACGGCGGGGGAGTGGACGGCGCGCAGCGGCTCCAGCCGCACGTCGAGACCGGCGAACAGGGACTCGCCCGCGCCCAGGGTGACCGGCGCCAGGTGCAGGGTCAGCTCGTCGATCTCCCCGGCGGCGAGGTAGTGGCGGATGGTCGAGGCGCCGCCCGCGATGTCCACGCGGGCGTCCCCGGCGGCTTCGCGGGCCAGCGCGAGCGCGCGGTCCGGTCCCTCGGTGACGAAGTGGAAGGTCGTGCCGCCCGCCATCGGCAGCGGGTCGCGGGCGTGGTGGGTGAGCACGAACACCGGGCAGTGGTACGGCGGCTCCGCGCCCCACCAGCCCCGCCAGGACAGGTCCCACGGGCCGCGGTTGCCGTCGAACATGTTGCGCCCCATGACGTACGCGCCGATGCCCGCGTCCACCTCGGCCAGGACCGCCGCGTCGACCGGGTCGACGTCGCCGAAGGCCCAGGTGTGCAGGCGCTCGCCGCCCCGGCCGAGCGGCTGGTCCGGGCCCTGGTCCACCCCCGCCATGAAACCGTCGAGGGACAGGGAGAGGCGGCTGGTGACTGTGCTCATCGGGGCTGCTCCTGGAAGAGTTCGGTCAGGACGGTGGCGAAAGCGGCGGCGAGGACACCCATCGCCTGCCCCACCCCACCCGCGGCGAACGCCGCCTCGACCTCCGCCACCACCGCCCGCCAGTGCCCGGCGTCGGGCAGCAGGTCGAACAGCAGGGTCTCGGTCTTCATCGCGTCCTCCGGCCGGTGGTTCTGTCGGCATGAGGTCGGAGCCGACCACCGGTCCCCGACACCGCCCGCAATCCCCGTGGATAACAGTGCGGTAACGCCGGGTCGGTGCCCTAGGGTGGGGGCATGTCCGAAGTCGAGGTGGTGCGCAACTTCTTCCGGCTCTACCTGGCGGGCGACCGCGCCGCCGCCGAGGCCCTGGTCGACGACGACTTCGTGTTCACCAGCCCGGTCGACGACCACATCGACCGGGCGCTGTTCTTCGAGCGCTGCTTCCCCACCGCCGACCGGCTGCTGTCGCAGGAGATCGTGCACGCCGTGCCGACCGGCCGGGGCAGCGTCTTCGTCTGCTACGAGTACGAACTGCGCACCGGTGGCCGGTTCCGCAACACGGAGCTGATCAGCGTCCGGGACGGCAGGCTGACCGAGGCCCAGGTCTACTTCGGCGGCTCCTTCGCCCCCGAGACCCCCGGGGCCTGACCGCACCTCAGGAGCGGTCCGGGCCGGTGAAGGCGTGTTCGCGCTCGCGGCCGTCGGGGCTGTCGCCGAACAGGCGGGCGTCCTCGGTGGGCTCGGTGGCCGCCGCCGGGGCCGGGCGCGGGCCGGTGGGCACCCGCTCGGAGCGCAGGCGCGGCAGCGCGTACGGGTGCCGGGTCCTGGCCCAGGCGACCAGCCGCTCGCGCACCAGGCAGCGCAGGTCGAACAGGGTCGGCGCGTCGACCGCGCTCACCAGGGCGCGCACCCGGACCAGGGTGTTCACCGCGTCGGTGACCTGCAGAACGCAGACCCGGCCGTCCCACAGGTCCGTCGCGTCCAGGACGGACCGCAGCTCGGTCCGCATCTCCTCCACCGGCATCGCCCAGTCGACGTCGATCTCGACCGTGCCGAGCAGCGCGGCCTCGCGCCGGGTCCAGTTCTCGAACGGGTTCGACATGAAGTGCGAGGTGGGGATGACCAGCCTGCGGTCGTCCCAGATGTGCACGACCAGGTAGGTGAGCGTGATGTCCTCGATCCGGCCCCACTCGCCCTCGACGATCACCACGTCGTCGAGCCGGATGGCGTCGCTGAACGCGATCTGCAACCCGGCGAACACGTTGCCCAGCAACGACTGCGCGGCCAGCGCGGCGATGGCGCCGATGACACCGGCCGAGGCCAGCAGGCTGGTGCCCGCCGCGCGCGCCCCGGGGAAGGTCATCAGCATCGCGGCCAGCGCCAGCACGGCCACCCCGGCCACGGTCACCCTGCGCACCAACGTGATCTGCGTCTGCACCCGGCGGGCGTGCCGGTTGTCGCGCTCGTCCACGCGCAGCCGCGACAGCGCGGTCTGCTCGGCCGACAGCAGCACCCCGGCGAGCAGCCAGGCACCGCTGCCGATCAGCGCCAGCGTCATCGCGTGCGTCACCGGCCCGGTCCACCCGGTCGGCGGCAGCGCCACGAACACGGTCAGCCGGAGGATGAGCACCGCCCCGAAGCAGCGCAGCGGCCTCGACGTGTGCTCGACCAGCCCGGCCAACAGCGCCGACCGCCTGCCCAGTCGCCGGAACCCCCGCCGCAGCAGGTACTCCAGCACCAGGAACACCCCGAACACCGCCACCGCGACCACTCCCGCGGACAGCACCCCCATCCACGCCTCCGACATCGGCGCCTCCCTCCGTGTGTCGTCCGGTCGGAACGGGTGGGTTACCACCCAGGGCACGTCGACTCACCGGGCGTGGTTCGCTTCACAACTGACAACTCGTCAAATTCAGGTGTTTTCGGGTGATTGAGTCCACCCCGATCGGGGCATGTTCTCTCCACAGCGTTCACCAGGACCAGGGAGTTCACTCGGAAGGGATACCCACCATGGACACCACCGCCACGCTGCAGCACCCGTCGAGCACCAACTTCGACTTCTCCTCCGACGAGCCCATGGGCGCCTGCCTGTGCCCGGAGTTCGCCCACGGCAGGCGCGAACTGCACGTCACCGGCCAGCCCGGCTGCGTGGACGAGGTCCGCGCGAGCTGAGCCCCACCCCGTCTGCTTTCCTAGGGGCCCGGCACGGTCGCCGGGTCGTTCTGGAGGGCAGATGGACGCGGAAGAAGACGTGCGCGGAGAACGCCACCCCGGCGCCGGGGTGGCGTCCGCGCTCACCGGGGCCGCCGCCCTGTTCGTGCTGCTGCGCCTGCTGGCGGTCTCGGGCTACGACTGGCACACCGCGTTCGCCCTGCTGCACACCCTGGACTTCGAGGACGCGCCCGCGATCTTCCTCGGCACCTTCATGGCGAACCGGGTGATCAGCAGCGTCCTGCTGGTGGCGTTGATCCCGTTCACGATCCTGGCCTACGCGGGCGCCCGCCGGGCTCGGGACCACCGGGCGTGGGCCGGTCCGGGGCTGCTGGTGGTGGTGTTGGTCGCGATGGTCGTGGCGCACGTGCGCAGCTACCGGAGCTGGGGACTGCTCATCGCGATCGTGGTGCTGGGTGTGGTGTTGACGTTGGTCGAACGCACCCGCGACCACCCGCGCTTCGGCGGTCCGGTGCGGTGGGTGCTCCGGAGTTCCAGGTCGCTGGCGGTGGTGGGTGCACTCGTCTGCGCGGCGGTGGTGAGCACGCCCTGGGTTCCATTGGAACGCATCGAGACGACCACCGGCATCGACGACTTCCACGTCTTCGACGTCAGCCCGGGCTTCCTCAAGGTCCTCACCGCCGACACCCACGAGTTCCGCATCTTCCGCGACGACGAGATCCGGCACCGCGTGGAACTCACCGACCACTGACGGTCCGGGACGCACACCCGGCTGCCGGACCTCGCACGCCGCGAGCGCTCAATAGGCCAAGCCCGCGGCGGCGCCGAGCAGCGCGGTCCCACCGGTGCCCAACCAGCCCTCCGCCGACCCGGCGTGCTGGGCCATGGTGTGCACGTCGCGGAACCGGCGCTGCAACGACGAGGAGTCCCGCGCCGCGCCGCCGCCGCCGAGGCGGTAGCAGGTGTCCACCGCGGCGACGCAGGTCTCGGTGATCCAGGCCAGCGTCGCCGACGCCTCCGGGCTGGCGGGCCCGACCGAAGCCGGGTCGGCGGCGGCCCGCGCCCAGAACTCCCCGGCCACCTCGCGCAGCAGCGCCCGTGCGGCCCGCACGCCCGCCTCGGCCCGGCCGAGGTGCACCTGGAAGACGGGGGAGTCCAGCAGCGACGCCTTGGCGTAGAGGCGGTGCTTGCCGCCGGTGGCCAGCGCGACCACGTCGTCGACCGCGCCCTGGGCGGTGCCCACCGCCACCGCGGCCATGTGCAGCACGAAGTGCACCAGCGGCGCGGTGTGCAGCGGCCCCGGCACGCACGGCACCCCGGTGAACACGTCGAAGGTGTCCCGCTCCGGCGCCACGGCGTCGGCCACGGCGATGTCGTTGCTGCCGGTGCCGCGCAGGCCCAACACCCGCCAGGTGTCGAGCACCTCGGCGCCGGGCAGCAGCACCGCCCGCAGCACCGGCACCCCGTCGACCACCCGGGGCGCGCCGCCGTCGGTCAGCACGCAGTTGCCGAACAGGTGATCGGCGTGCCCGGACCCGCTGGCGAACGCCCACCGCCCGGACACCCGGTAGCCACCGGCCACCGGCTCAGCCGTGCCCTGCGCGTTGAACCCACCCGCCACCACCACGTCCGGCGACCCCGCGTACAGCTCGTCGAACCGCTCGCGGTCCAGCAGCGACAGGAGCTGCGGGGTCTCCGCGCCGATCATCACCGTCCACCCGGTCGCCGCGTCCGCCCGCGCCAGCGCCTCCAGCACGTCGAGACCGGTGCGCAGGTCCGTCTCCAGGCCACCGTGCGAGCGCGGGGTGAACATGCGGAAGAAACCCGCGGTCTTCAACTCCTTGACCAGGTCGACCGGCAGTTCCCGACCGTTCTCGATCTCCTCGGCCCGGGCGGCGAGGGTGGGGGCGAGGGCACGCGCGGTGTCCAGCAACGACATCGATGGGTCCTTCCGGGAACGGGCTACGAGGAGTACTCGTCCCCACCCGCCCGCCCGTTAGCGCTTTCCCGACGGCGGTACTGCTGCACGCCACCGCGATCGCGCACCGCGACGCCGTGGGCGCGCAGCCGGTCGAGGGCGTCCGCCGCCGCGCCCACCCGCTTGTCGCGCAGGGCGTTGCGGCGCTCGCGCAGCAAGGAGTGCGCGGTGCCGTCGAGGTCCGGTGTCCCGTCGACCCAGCCGGTGAACTCGGCCTCGTGCGGGTCGGCCGTGCCCCGCCACGGGTAACCGAACCGCTCGAACGCCGCCGCCAACCCGTCGGTGGGCAGATCCGTCACCCGAACCCGAACCGACTCGCCGAAGTCATGACCGAGCACCACCAGGTCCCGCCCGTCGGTGAACACCGCCGCCACCCGATCGCGGGCCACGTGCAGCGCGGAACCGTTCTCCACCACCAGAACGCGGTCACCACCCACCGTCACAACCGGACTCTCCCGACGTGCCACCACCGCCAACCACACCCCCACCCCGGCACCGACGACGGTCAGCACCGGCACCGCCACCACCGTGGGCAACTGCGCGGCCACCCGCAGCGGCCCCGGCGCACCCCCGACGAGCCCGGTCAGCCAACGCACCAACGGCGCGACCCCGAACCCCGCGGCGCACCCCAGTACGGCCCCGCCCACCCGCAGCAGCCACAGCCACACCACGGGCATCCTGATCGTCACGGCCCGCTCGTCCGTCCCCATGCTCTCCCCCTCGTCATCCGGCAGCGGCGACGGTAGGGGACCGGGCGGGGACGACGACACCGGGTATGGACAGCCGCCGACTGGGTAGTCCGATCGGGCCAGCCCGGTCCCGAATGGGGGAACCGGCGGCACGGAGGAAGGGCGTGCGGGATGTCGGTGGGGTTGCTGGTGCTGTTCGCCGGAGTCGTCATGACCGCCTACGTCATCCCCGGCCCCGACTGGGCAGTCGTCCTGCGGCACTCCGCCCGCGACCGCCGCACCGGCTTCGTCGCCGTGCTGGGCGTGCAGACGGGCCTGTGCGTGCACATGGCCGCCGCCGCCCTCGGCGTCTCCACGCTGATCACCCACAGCCCGGTCGCCTTCACCGCCTTGAAGGTCGTCGGCGCGGCCTACCTGGTCTACCTGGGTGCCACCGCGCTGTGGCGCTCCTGGCGCCGCCCGGAAGCCGCCCCCACCGAGGACGACGGCGCCGCGTCCGCATCGATGGGCCGGGTCTTCCGCCAGTCCTTCACCTCCAACGTCCTCAACCCCAAGGCGGCCCTGTTCTTCGTCAGCGTGCTGCCCCAGTTCCTGTCGGCCGACGCACCGGCGGGTCCCCAGGTGTTGCTGCTGGGCGGGCTCGACATCGCGCTCGGCCTGGTGTGGTGGACCGCGTTCGTGCTGCTCACCTCCCGGCTGTCGAGGTTCATGCGCCGCAGCGGCCCGCGCAAGGCCCTCGACCGCGTCACCGGCGGCGCCCTCGTCGGCCTGGGCGTCACCCTGGCGGTCGCGGGCTGACCACCCCGGCCGGGCAGGTCGTCGTCACTGGTCGGCTTTGGAAATGCGGGAAAGCGCGATGATGAGGCCTGCGCCGCAGGCGCTGGTGAGGAGTACGCCTGTCAGGCCGACGACAACGCTGATGGTGTCGCTGAATCCGCTGGCGGTGACGATGTCGGCAGCGACGGGGGCAAGGATGCTCGTGCCCGCCATGAACCCCATACCGAGGAGGAAGCCGTCCATCAGCGGTTTCTGACGCGGGCTCGGAGACGGGTTGGGGTCGGTCTTCTTCACGGTGACGTTGGCGAGGGGGGCGGTGACGGCGAGTTCGGGCGTGGAGTCGAGGAGCACGTCGAGGGTGGTGCGTTGGTCGCCGGGCAGGATGGTGGGGTCCAGGACCAGGGCGGTGTCGTCGACTGTCAGGGCGGGGGCGGGCAGGTTGTCGCGCTTGGTGGTCGAGTGGGTGGCGATGAGGCGCAGGACGGGGGTGGCGAGGTCGATGCGGAGGGGTCCGGCGAAGTCGGCGGGGACGATGTCCTTGCGGCCGCGGGCGGCGATCTGCACCCGGACGATGTGGGGGTCGGCCAGCGGGGTGCCCTCGAAGCCGACCGTGATGCCCTCGGCGCGGGTGGTCATCAGGGGCGTGTCGGAGCCGATCCAGATGTTGAGCTGCCGTTTCGGGTTGGCCGACCGCCAGGCGGCCCACGCGCCCACGCCGATGGCGGCGATGGCGACGGCGACGGCGGCGATGGCCCAGAACGTGCCTGAGGCGTAGAAGGGGGTGTTGTCTGCGTCCGGCGTCTGGGCCCAGTCCATCGGGTGATCAAACCAGTCCCGCGCGGATCGTGGGGGCGTTCGGACTGCCTGCCCGGGCGGCAGTCGGCGGTGTTCGGGCAGGCACCCGCGACCGGGGGTCCGGGAGCAACCACGACTGTCCTGTCCGCTCGAACTCGGCGGTGGATCATCACTGCTTGTGACCACTTTGACACCCTCTGCGTTTTGGCCGGGTGGCGGTGGGTAGGCCTCGTCCAGGCCGGGCACCGGAGCGGGAACCGGCTGGCTCGCGACCGCGACCGTCGGCGACAGGAAGGCCGAGACGATGTCTCGACAGGACAGCACGACCGGGGCGCCACTGGTCGACTGGCTGGACGCGTACCGCCGCGTCGAGCCCCCAAGGGGCGGTGACGGCATCCTCGCCAAACCCGACGACGGCAGCCCGGCACACGACGTGGTCGAGGTGTTCCCGCCCGTCACCGTCAGCGTGCCGATGGTCGGGATCACGTGGAGCCTGCGCGTGGTGTTCGAGCCGGAGGACACCGTCCTCTCCCTCGAACTGGGCTACGCCTTGCCCCTCCGCCCCCCGGTCCGCCTGGGCGGCACGCAGGGCAGCGCCAGGGATTCGGTGACGATGCGCTTCGCGGCGAGACCCCTCTTCACCGGCACGGCTGAGATCTACCCCAAGGACGACTGGGTCCGGTGGAAACACGACAGCGCCGGGGGACTGCTCGGCCCCTGCTCCTTCGACGCCAAGCTGTACCGCCTCGGTCGCTGACGCCGTGCGCTGAGACCCCGGCGCCAACACCACCGACGACTCGGTGAGCCCTCACGCAGTGCCGGTCCCCACCGCACCCCGAGCAGTGGTCCAAGCGCTGGACCAACTCCGGCATTCTGCCTGTCGAGGGCAACTACTTGATCCGCGTCTCATTGTTTGCCACACCAACAGTTGGTGCTCTAACGTTTGGTGTACCAAAGGAGGTGTCGTGGACGAGAAGGACCCGCTGGCCCTGGAGCGCCAGGTCTGCTTCGCGCTGTCGATCGCCGCGCGCAGCGTGGTGGCGATCTACCGGCCGCTGTTGGAGCCGATGGGGCTGACCCACCCGCAGTACCTGGTCATGCTCGCGCTGTGGCAGCGGTCCCCGCTCAGCGGCAAGGAGTTGGCCGGTCTGCTCGCCCTGGACCCGGGCACCCTGACGCCGCTGCTCAAGCGCTTGGAGGCGACGGGTTACCTGCGCCGTGAGCGTCACCGTGATGACGAGCGCTCGCTCGCCGTCACCCTCACCGAGGAGGGGCGGGCGCTGCGGGAGCGGGCGCTGCTCATCCCGCCGCAGGTCGTGGCCACGCTCGGCATGTCCATCCCCGAGTTGGAGGACCTGCACGCCTCGCTCACCCGCGTCATCGCCGCCGCGAAACAGGAGTCGTGATGAAGCCCAGTCCCGCTCTGCGCCTCTGGTACGCCGTCGGGGGCAGGTTGCCCCGGCGGTACGCCGACTACGTGCTGCGCACCGCCACCGACCGCAGTTGGCTCGTCCGGTTCACCCTGCGGGTGCTGCTGCGGGCCGTGCTCCCCGCGACCGCCGCCATCACCCTGGTCCTGCTGCTCGCCCTCGACGCCCCGGTGGGGTTGGCCCTGGCCTGCGGATCGCTGGGGTTGATCGTCGGCATGTACTACGCGCTGTCCTACTCGATCGAGAGCGTGGAGGGGCTGGTGGCGCGGTACGGGTTCGCGCCGGGGACCGCTGCCCGGATGCGGGAGGAGCGCAAGGAGGCGCGGGACCCGGAGCGGGAGGCGCGCTACGCGGAGCGGTGGCGCTCAAACTGAACCTACTCCCGGTAACTTAACGGTGGTAAGTTAGTCGCAGTCACCGTTGCGGAAGGGGATCGGCATGGCCGCCGAACACGTAGACGTCCTGATCGTCGGAGCCGGGCTCTCCGGCATCGGCGCCGCCAGCCACCTGCGCGAGCGGCTGCCGGGCAAGTCCTTCGTGATCCTGGAGGGCCGGGGTGCCATCGGCGGCACCTGGGACCTGTTCCGCTACCCGGGCGTGCGCTCGGACTCGGACATGTTCACCCTCGGGTACGCGCACAAGCCGTGGACCGCGCCCAAGTCCATCGCCGACGGCGACTCGATCCGCGACTACATCCGCGAGGCCGCCGCCGAGAGCGGGGTCGACCGGCACGTCCGCTTCCACCACCGGGTCGTCAGCGCCGAGTGGTCGACCCCGGACGCGCGCTGGACGGTCACCGCCGAGCGCTCCGACACCGGTGAGGTCGCCGTGTTCACCGCGGGCTTCCTGTTCGCCTGCACCGGCTACTACCGCTACGAGCACGGCTACACCCCCGAGTTCCCCGGCGTCGACGACTACCGCGGCACCCTGGTGCACCCGCAGTTGTGGCCGGAAGACCTCGACTGGACCGGCAAGAAGGTCGTGGTGATCGGCTCCGGCGCCACCGCGGTCACCCTGGTGCCGTCGATGGCCGGGGCCGCCGAGCACGTCACCATGCTCCAGCGCTCGCCCAGCTACGTGCTCACCCTCGGCTCGCGCGACCCGATCGCCGACTTCGCCCGCAAGTGGTTGCCCGCCAAGGTGGCCTACCCGGTCATCCGGTGGAAGAACGTGCTGATGGCCACGGCGTTCTACCAGCTCAGCAAGCGCAGGCCCGCGTTCGTGAAGAACCTCCTGCGCAAGGACGCCGCCCGCAGGCTGCCCGCGGGCTACGACCTCGACACCCACTTCAAGCCCCGCTACGACCCGTGGGACCAGCGCGTGTGCTTCGTCCCCGACGGCGACCTGTTCCGCGCGCTGCGCAAGGGGAACGCCTCGGTGGTCACCGACCGGATCGAGACGTTCACCGAGACCGGCCTGCGGCTGGAGTCCGGTGCCGAGCTGGAGGCCGACGTCGTGGTGACCGCCACCGGCCTGGACGTGCTCATGCTCGGCGGCATGACCGTCTCGGTGGACGGGGAGAAGGTCGACCCGGCCGACACCGTGGCCTACAAGGGCATGATGCTCGGCGGCGTGCCCAACGCGGCGCTGGCCGTGGGCTACACCAACGCCTCCTGGACGCTCAAGATCGACCTGGTGTCGGAGTACGTGTGCAGGCTGCTCAAGCACATGGACGCCAAGGGCGTGCGGATCGTCACCCCGAAGACCCCGGCCGCCTCCGTCGGCCGGGTGCCGTTCCTGGACCTGCAAGCCGGTTACGTGCAGCGGGCCGCGGCCACGCTCCCGCAGCAGGCCGAGGTGGCCCCGTGGCGGTTGCGGCAGAACTACCCGGCGGACGTGCGCACCCTGCGCTACGGGCCGGTGGACGACGCGGTCGAGTTCAGCCGCTGAGCACCCCGGCCCGGGTGGCGGCGGGTAAGGTGACCGGACCCGCCGCCGTCCGAAGGGGAGCATGGGCACGCTCGCACCCGCCACCGTGACCGGCCTCTCCCGCTGCGCCGCGGTGTTCGAACCGGCCGACCCGCACCGCGCGGGCACCGTCGCCTTCCACGGCGACCTGCCGCAGGACCCGACCGGGGAACTGACCATCCTGCGGCCGGACGGCCCCGGCGCGGTTGAGGTGACCGTCCCGGTCCTGCGGCTGCCGGTGGCCGACGCAGTCGCGGCCCTCACCAGGGCCCGGCGCGCACCCGGCGCCGACCCGGCCGCCGCGTTCTGGGGCGCGGTGGCGCTGGTGGCACTGCAACTGGTGGCCCGCGGCCGGATCGTGCCCGGGGTCTCGCCCGGTGGGTTCGACGCCTGGCGGGCCGGGCCGCTCGACGCCGCCGACGCCGCGCGGCTGCGCGAACTCGCCGACGCCATGCCCGCCACCGCGCGCTCGGTGCCGCTGGCCGGTGAGGGCGACACCCTGGCCGACCCGCTGACCCTGGTGCGCGGCTTCGTCGACGCCGTCGCCGACGGGATGCCGCGCACCGCCGCCGCCCCGCAGGCCGCGGGCGGGCCGCTGTTCGCCTCCCGCGCGCCCAACCGGGTGCCGCACCTGCGCCCGTGGTCGGCCGGGATGTCCGCGGGCCTGGACTCCGGGGTGCGCGTCTCGCTGCGGCTGGAGGTGCCCGGCGCGGACTACGCCGGCGCGGCGTTCGAGGCCGTCGTGCAGGCGCACTCGCTGGCCGACCCGGCCGTGGTGGTCGACGCGGAGCGGCTGTGGTCCGACCCCGGCCACCGGCTCGGCGCGGATTCCCGGATCGAGCTGACCAGGGCGCTGCGCCGGGCCGCCCGCACCTGGCCGGTGCTCGACCGGCTGCTCGGGCAGGGCGTGCCCGACCGGCTGGTGCTCGACGACGGCGAGGTCGCCGACCTGTTCGGCGTGGCGCCCCGGCTGGCCGCGGCGGGGGTGGAGGTGCACTGGCCGCGCGAACTGGTCCGGTCGCTGACCGCGCGCGCCGTGGTCGGGCGGTCCGAGCGGCCCACCTCCGACGCCGCGTCGGTGTTCGGCGGGGACGGGCTGTTCGCCTTCGACTGGCAGTTGGCGCTGGGCGAGCAGCCGCTGACCGCCGCCGAGCTGGACCGGCTGGCCGAGTCGCGGCGGCCGGTGGTGCGGCTGCGCGACGAGTGGGTCCTGGTCGACCCGGACCTGGCCCGCAGGGCGCGCGACCGGGAGTTGAAGCCGGTCACCGCCCTGGAGGCCCTCGGCGTCGCGCTGACCGGTTCGGTCGAGGTCGACGGCGAACGCGTCGAGGTCGTCGCCGACACCTGGCTGGCGGAGCTGCGCGCCCGCATCGCCGACCCGGACGCGGGCACCGAGGTCGTCGCGGCGCCCGCCGCGCTGGCCGCGACCCTGCGCGACTACCAGCTCCGCGGCCTGCGCTGGCTGGCCCGGATGACCGGCCTGGGCCTCGGCGGCTGCCTGGCCGACGACATGGGCCTGGGCAAGACGGTCACCCTGATCGCGCTGCACCTGCACCGCGCCGAGTCCGAGCGCACCGCCGGGCCGACGCTGGTGGTGTGCCCGGCGTCGCTGCTGGGCAACTGGGAGCGGGAGATCACCCGGTTCGCCCCGGGCACCCCGGTCCGCCGCTTCCACGGCCCGGCCCGCTCGCTCGACGGCGCCGACACCGGGTTCGTGCTCACCACCTACGGCACCATGCGCCTCGACGCGGGCGCGCTCGCCGAGCACCGCTGGGGACTGCTGGTCGCCGACGAGGCCCAGCACGTGAAGAACCCGGCGTCGAGCACGGCCAAGGCGCTGCGGGCGATCCCGGCCGGGGCGCGCGTCGCGCTGACCGGCACGCCGGTGGAGAACAACCTCTCGGAGCTGTGGGCGGTGCTGGACTGGACCACCCCGGGCCTGCTCGGGTCGCTCCCGGCGTTCCGCGGCCGGTGGGCCAAGCCGATCGAGGCCGACCGCGACACCGCCACCGCCGACCGGCTGGCCCGGCTGATCCGCCCGTTCCTGCTGCGCCGCCGCAAGTCCGACCCCGGCATCGCCCCCGAGCTGCCGCCGAAGACCGAGACCGACCAGCCGGTGCCGCTCACCCACGAGCAGGCCGCGCTGTACCGGGCGGTGGTCACCGAGACGATGGCCCGCATCCAGGCCGCCGACGGCATGGCCCGCCGCGGCCTGATCATGCGGCTGCTGACCGGGCTCAAGCAGATCTGCAACCACCCCGCGCAGTACCTGGGGGAGCCCGAGGCCCGGTTGGCGGGCCGCTCCGGGAAGCTGGAGCTGCTCGACGAGCTGCTGGACACGATCCTCGCCGAGGGCGGCGCGGTGCTGGTGTTCACCCAGTACGTGCAACTGGGCAGGCTGCTCGAACGGCACCTGCGCGACCGCGGCGTGCGCACCGGCTTCCTGCACGGCGGCACCCCCGTGCCGCGCCGCGAGGACCTGGTGCGCGGGTTCGACGCGGGGGAGTTCCCGGTGTTCCTGCTCTCGCTCAAGGCGGCGGGCACCGGTCTGAACCTGACCCGCGCGGACCACGTCGTGCACTACGACCGCTGGTGGAACCCGGCCGTGGAGGACCAGGCCACCGACCGCGCGTACCGCATCGGCCAGACCCGCCCGGTGCAGGTGCACCGGCTGATCGCCGAGGGCACGGTGGAGGACCGCATCGCCGGGATGCTGCGCGCCAAGCGCGACCTCGCCGACGCCATCCTGACCGCGGGCGAGGCCGCCCTCACCGAGCTGACCGACGCCGAACTGGCCGACCTGGTCGAGCTGCGGGGCGGCCGGTGAGCGACGCCGCCCGCGGCTTCCCCGCCTTCCCGGCCGCCACCCGCCGCGCGGGCCGGTTCGCCCGGTCCTGGTGGGGTCGGGCGTGGGTGAAGGCGCTGGAGGACACCGCGCTCGACGAGGGGCAGCTCCGGCAGGGCCGCCGCTACGCGCGGGCGGGCTACGTCGGCGCGATCACCGTGGCCTCGGGTCGCCTGTCCGCGGTGGTCCAGGACTACGAGGACGACACGGCCTACCACACGGTCGTCCGCCTGGAACCGCTGTCGGACGGCGAGTGGGCGCGCTTCCTGGAGCAGATCGGCGCCGAGGCGGGCCACATCGCCGCCCTGCTCGACGGCGACATGCCCACGTCCCTGGTGGACGCGGCGGCCGACGCCGGAGTCCGGCTGCTGCCCGGGATCGGCGACTTGGACCCGGACTGCCCCTGCCCGGGCTTCGAGCTGCCCTGCCGCCACGCCGCCGCCCTGGCCTACCAGACCTCGTGGCTGCTCGACGCCGATCCCTTCGTGCTGCTGCTGATCCGCGGCCGCGACCAGCCCACCCTGCTCGACGCCCTGCGCGCCACCCCCGACCCCGCCGAGACCGGCACCGGCACCCCCGCCGCGGAGGCGTTCGCCCGGCCCCCGGTGCGGCTGCCGGAACCGCCGCCGCTGCCGGAGACCGCCCCGGGCACCCTGTCCATCCCGCCCGCCCCCGGCATCGATCCCGCCGCCCTGGCCCTGCTGGCCGCCGACGCCGCCGCCCGCGCCCGGCAGCTCCTCGGAGCCGCGCTCGCCCCCGACGGGTCCGACGACCCCGATCTGTCCACGTTGGACACCTGGCCGGACACCGTCCGCTGGGCCGCCACCCACCCCGGGGCCGCCGACCGGCTGGCCGCCACCCCCGGCATCGCCCGCGCCACCGCCGCCTGGCGGGCCGCGGGCCCGTCCGGGCTCGACGTCCTCGACACCGCGTGGACCCCGGACCCGGCCGACCTCGCGCCCGCCCGCGACGCCCTCGCCGCCACCTGGGACGAGGACCCCGCGGCCACGGTGTGGTGCAACCGCTGGACCGCGGGGCCGCACCAACTGCGCTACGCCCGCGACGGCCGCTGGCACCCCTACCGCGTCGTGGACGGCACCTGGTGGCCCGCGGGCCCACCCCACCGCGACGCCGCCGCGGCCCTGCTGTCCCTGCTCGCCTGAACCCGACCGCCGTCAGGCGCCCGCGCGGAGCCGGTCCACGAAGCGGAGCTTGCCCAGCACGGTGGGGGACAGGACGAACGGGTAGACGTCGTCCTTGCCCATGCTGCGGTTGAGCTGGTTCACCGCCCGCGACAGCGGCACCCAGGTGTCGACCAGCTCCTCGAAGCAGGCGTCCTCGGTGGGGATGGCGTCGACCGGGGCGTCCGGGTGCGGGGGGATGGGGGAGCCCGCGACCAGGACGCCGAAGGCCGCCGCCGTCTGCACCGTGTCGCGGATGTGCAGCAGGTGCGCGAAGGTCTCCGCCCAGTCCTCCCACGGGTGGGCGGTGGCGTAGGTGCTGACGTGGGTCTCCTGCCAGTCGGGGGCCGGGGTGCCCGCGTAGTGCTCGCGCAGGGCCTGCTGGTAGTCGGCCCGCTCGTCGCCGAAGAGGTCGCGGAACGGTCCCTCGGCGGGCGTGCCGGATACCAGGACCTCCCAGTACCAGTGGCCGACCTCGTGGCGGAAGTGGCCGAGCACGGTGCGGTAGGGCTCGGCGAGCCGGGCGCGCAGTGCCTCCCGGTGGGCGTCGTCGCCCTCGGCCAGGTCGATGGTGATGACACCGGAGGCGTGCCCGGTGACCACCGGCTCCTGGGCGCTCGACAGCAGTTCGAAGGACAGGCCGTCGACGGGCAGGCCCAGGTCGTCGAGCTGGAAGACCAGGCGGCGCTTGGCCGATTCGGCCGTGGCGAAGGTGGACAGTCCCGCCGCGTCCCCGTCGGCCGGGCGGGTGCGGGTCAGGGCGCAGCAGTCGCACAGGGCGCCGTCGACGTCGGGAATCCAGTTGCAGCCCGCCAACCCGGCGTTGCCGCACCGCGCGTCGGCGACGACCAGGGTCCGCTCCGCCCGCCGGTAGCCGACCTCGGTCGAGCACACCACGCACGTCGAGTTCTCGAAGAACAACACGTTGCCGCACACGGGGCAGGAGAAGGACCTCACTGCCCCCGGGTACCCGACGCCCCGCCGGTTCACGCCCCGCAACGCGAAGCGGCCCTCCCCGGGAATCCCGGGGAGGGCCGCTCGGCTTGCTGGGGCCGGTTACTTCTTGGCCGCCAGGTCGATGTCGACGGTGTTGCCGTCGCTGGCGACGAAGGCGCCGATGATCGGGCTCAGCGGCCCGCACTTCACCGTCTCCGACAGGGAGTACTTGCCCTTGAGCTTGCCGCCCTTGAGCACGTCGAAGTTGCCGACGGACTTGAGCTGGATGTCCGAGGGCTTCTTGGTCTTGCAGCTGTCACCCTGGTAGATCGGGATGCCGAACAGCGCGACCTTGGTGAGCTTGATGGTCAGCTTGCCGTTGAAGGTGACCGCCTTGTTCGACACGGTGCCCGTGGGCTGCCCCACCTGGTCGAAGCCGATGTTCGCCGAGACCGGCAGGAAGCCGAAGATCCGGAACTGACCGCTGGTGGCCTTGAGGTTCAGGTCACCGGTGTACTTGCCCGCCGAGAGGTCGGCGACCGCGGAGAACGAGCCCTTCAGCGGAACGCTGCCGCCGAGGCCGACCAGCTTCGACGAGCCGGACACCTTGTAGTCGACCTTCGTGCCGTCGTTCGGCTTGGTGGTCGTGGTGGTCGGCTCGGTCGTCGTGGTGGTGGGCTCGGTGGTGGTCGTCGTCGGCTCAGTCGTCGTGGTCGTC
>NZ_AYXG01000025.1 GCF_000564855.1 Actinokineospora spheciospongiae | reverse complement strand
CACCCGCTCCACCCTGCTCGGCGCGGTCGCGGGCCTGCTGCTCATCGCCGACGGCGTGTCCCACCTGCAATCGCGCATGGGGATGCTCGACATCTTCCTGGCCTTCCTGATCCTGGCGTCCTTCGCCTGCGTGCTCGTCGACCGCGACCAGGTGCGCTCCCGGCTGGCGGTCGCCACCGCCGAGGGCTGGGTCACCGAGTCGAAGTACGGGCCGCGGCTGGGTGTGCGCTGGTGGCGCCTCGGCGCGGGCGTGCTGCTCGGACTGGCCTGCGGGGTCAAGTGGTCGGGCATGTACTACATCGCCGCTTTCGGCCTGCTCACGGTGATGTTCGACGTGGCGGCGCGGCGCGCGGCCGGGGTCCGGCACCCGTGGCGCGGGGCGATCGTGCGCGACGTGCTGCCCGGGTTGTGGGCGTTCGTGGTGCTCGGCGTGGTGGCGTACCTGTCGACCTGGTGGGCCTGGTTCGGCTCGGAGACCGCCATCGACCGCACCCTGGTGGCGACCACCGGCACGGACCCGCTCTCGGTGGCCAGGGGCGCGCTCGGCTCGCTGTTCCAGTACTCCACCCACGTGCTGGACTTCCACGCCTCGCTGGTGACCAAGCCCGGCCAGCAGCACCCGTGGGAGTCGAAGCCGTGGACGTGGCCGATGAGCCTGCGGCCGATGCTCTACTACTACGAGGGCGGCACCACCGGCTGCGGCGAGGCCCGCTGCGTGTCGGCGACGATGCTGATCGGCACGCCCGCGCTGTGGTGGCTGTCGCTGCCGGTGCTGGCCTGGGGCCTGTGGCGGATGTTCGCCAGGCTGGACTGGCGGTACGCGGCGGTGGTCGTGGGCTACCTGACCGGGCTGCTGCCCTGGTTCGCCACCCTCGACCGGCAGATGTACTTCTTCTACGCCACGCCGATGGCGGCGTTCCTGGTCCTGGGCATCACGCTGTGCCTGGGGCAGGTCCTCGGTGCCGCGCGCGCCGGGGCGGAGCGGCGCGGCACCGGGCTGCTGGTGGTGGCCCTGTACGTGGGCCTGGTGGTGGCCAACTTCGTGTGGCTGTGGCCGATCCTCAACGGCGACCCGATCACCGAGAGCCGGTGGCAAGCCGAACTGTGGCTGCCCTCCTGGCGCTGACCCTCTCCGGCCGGGCAGGCTCCGGCTCCCGGGCGCGCAGCTCGGCGGCCACGCGCACGGCGTCGCGGTCCTCAACGTCGCGGCTGCCCGCGAGGCCGGGGGTGTGGTTGCGGGTGTGGTTGTGGTTGAGGCCCCAGGTGACCAGGGCGAACAGGGCGGCGAGGACGAGTGCGGTGGTCATGGCAGCAATGCTGCGCCGCATCAATTCCTGCCACCAGTGGCAGCACTGACCTTGTAACGCAAAATCCTGCCAACTACGCTGCGCCCATGCTCACGACCGTCGCGGCCATCCTGATCGACGACTTCGCCCCGTTCGAGTTCGGCGTCCTGTGCGAGGTCTTCGGCACCGACCGCACCGACGAGGGCGTGCCCCCGGTGGAATTCCGCGTGGTCGGCGAGGACCCCGGGAAGCCCCTGCGCACCAACGTGGGCGTCCGCGTCCTGCCCGACCACGGCCTGGACGCGCTGGAGGGCGCCGACCTGGTGGCCGTCCCCGCCTGCACGATCCGCGACGAGTACCCGGAACCGGTCCTGGCGGCCGTCCGCGCCGCCCACGCCCGCGGCGCCACCCTCCTGTCGGTGTGCAACGGCGCGTTCATCCTGGGCGCGGCGGGCCTGCTCGACGGCCGCCGCTGCACCACCCACTGGCGCCACGCCGCCGAGTTCGCCGCCCGCCACCCCGAGGCCGTCCTCGACCCGGACGTCCTGTTCGTCGACGACGGCGACATCGTCACCGGCGCGGGCACCGCCTCGGGCATCGACGCCTGCCTGCACCTGGTCCGCCGCGAACTCGGCTCCGCCGCGGCGACGACCATCGCCCGCCGCATGGTCGTCCCCCCGCAGCGCGACGGCGGCCAGCGCCAGTACGTCGACCTGCCGGTGCCCGACTGCCGGGCGGAGAGCCTGGAGCCCATCCTCACCTGGATGCTGGAGCACCTGACCGAGGAGCACCCGGTGTCCGCGCTGGCCAGGCGGGCCACGATGTCCGAGCGCACCTTCGCCCGCCGCTTCGTCGCCGAGACCGGCACCACCCCGCACCGGTGGCTGACCACCCAACGGGTCCTGCACGCCAGGAGGCTCCTGGAAACCACCGCCCTCACCCTCGACGAGGTGGCCCACCGCTGCGGCTTCACCTCCACCGCCCTGATGCGCCACCACTTCCAGAAGCAGATCGGCGTGGCCCCCCACGACTACCGCAGGACCTTCGCCACCCGCTGACCCCGGCAGACACCGCCACCGCACCCCGCCCACCTCCCGACACCGGCCGAGGCGTGCACCCCTCGGCGGGCTGGTGCGGGCGAGCCCCCAGGCCCGTCCCGAGCAGGCCGGCCATCCCACCAACAGCAGGCCCGACCACCAGCCACCCGAACCCCACCAGCGCAGCGCCCCACCGGCCGCCCCCGAAATCGCCAGCCCAGCGAGCAAATGCCCATGTGGGTGGAGGTGCTTGGTCAGCCGGCCACCCCGAAACCGGCGGCCCGGCTACGCCCCGGCCCGGGTGGGTGGATGCGCTTGGCCAGCCGACCACCCCCGAAAACCGGCGACCCGGCGACCCGGCGACCCGGCGAGCGAATGCCCGGGTGGGTGGATGCGCTTGCCCAGCCGACCACCCCGAAAACCGGCGGCCCGGTGAGCCAACTGCCCGGGTGGGTGGATGTGTTTGGCCGGGGGTGGCGATCATGTGA
>NZ_AYXG01000024.1 GCF_000564855.1 Actinokineospora spheciospongiae | reverse complement strand
CAACAACCTGTCAGTCGATCTGGGTGGACTGGGCCGTAGAGGGGAAGGGTTGGCTGCGATCGAGGAAGCACTGGCGATACGACGAGATCTCGCGCGAACTCTGCCCCAGGCTTTCTCCACCCAAGTCGAACAGTCACGAGCAGTTCTTGCGTGGTTAGAGAGCACCACACCCGACCGAAGCGAATGACCGACTGGCGCCTCCAGCCCCACGAATCTCCGGCCAACCGGAGACAACACGGAGTACCATCATGGCCTGTAGGATCATGTGATGACGAAAGTTGTGGTTAGCGAGAGACTCGCCCCTCGGACACACGCACTATCTACACCGGGGCAGGCCGTCACATCGATGGCCTGCTTTTCTGGTTGGTAGACCATGTTCAGGTCAAGGTTCCGGTACAGCCTGGCCAGTCCGACGGGCTTGGCATCCGCGAGCGTGGCGCCGACGTCGCCGAGTGAGTCGATCATGGCGTAAACCACGGTCCGGTCCGGAGCGACCCGAGATCTGCCGCGAGTACTAAGGCCGACTCGCCACCCACAATGTGCTTGCGGCAACTCCCGCAGGCTTACATGGGCGACGCTCTCCATAAGGTGTCGCGACCGCCCACGCGGCCGTTGACCTGCTGGTTTCTTCGTCGGTCGGATCGTTTGGGGCTACGTCTGCGGTTCCTTGGTCGGGACTTAAGGTCGGACTCCACGCGATCCCTGCTTTTCTGGTTCTCATGCTGCAGCATCGCGAAGTATGCTCGCTTCTGGTGGAGGTTCGACCTCCAGTACTGCTCTGCCCGGCATGTCGGAGTGAAGATCTAATTCGTGTGACAGAAACGGGACCGATCCCAACCGGCGCGATCAAATTTAACCGGTAAGTAGCTTGCAAAATTGACTGCAATCTTGTGGATTGTTTTCGGCAATGGTGTGTCGACCGTGGGGTCGACTCGGTGATCTCGCCCATCGAGGCGCAGATGGAAAATTGTAACGAAGTGGCCATGGTGGGCGATTGATTGGCGGAAGCTGTGGCGAGACTTTCGTACCCGATGGGATGCATAACCTCAAACGAGGTACACTCACCCTCCTGTGGGGTGAACGCGTCTCTGGGGGATGAGTGCGTCGACGTATGCAAGGGGGTCGGGCCGATGACGCAGTCGAGAGGGCGGGTGCTCAGCAGACACTCGTCGCCAGAGCGATACGTCGGCCAATGGGTGCAGGTCAAAGGCGCTGAAGACCTCGGGTTTGCCCGGTGTCTCGAGAAGACCTCGCAAGGAGCGGTCGTCGCGTACCACGACATCCCCGGGGTGGTCGACGAGCGGCGTGTGGTGCCGATTGAAGACTTGGCCTTGATCGAGTTCTCTCCGGGCACCAGGGTTTGGCTTCAGAGCGTCCACTACGGGTGGCATGCTGCGGAGGTCGGGGGGTTCGCTGGTTTCGGCGAGTACCGAGTCCGCATCGCGGGCATGCATGACGATGTCAAAATCCGGGCCGAGAAACTCATGGTCCGTTGGAACAAGCCCCTATCAGATCCGGAGGTTGCGCTGGCGCACGGCCTGTGCGACTCGCCGGAATATTACGACGCGCGCGCTCCGTTCATCAGTGAGTTGGTGCGACAACGGGGTTCCTCAAGGGGATTCACGGCGGCGCTGTCGGCTCCCGTGGACCTGTACGCGCATCAGTTGGACACCGTGGCGAGGGTTCTGGCGGATCCGGTCCTGCGGTTCCTCTTGGCCGATGAGGTCGGCTTGGGGAAAACTGTGGAGGCTGGCCTCATCCTCCGGCAACTCCTGCTTGACGACGACCGGGCGACCGGTCTGGTCTGCGTCCCGTCCGCCCTCGTGGGGCAGTGGGACGAGGAGTTGCGGGATCGTCTTCTCCTCGGGGACGCCATCGAGCAGCGCCGAGTGGCCATCATCTCCCACGAGCAACTCCGGACCCGATCAGACCTGCGGTCTCGCAGCCTGGTGGTCATCGACGAGGCACATGCCCTCCTGTCCCACTTGGACGCCGCTCCCGCACGGCGCGCCGACCTCATCAACACGCGCGGCTTGCTGCTGCTGTCCGCAACTCCCATGCGTCGCGACTTCAAGACATTCCTCTCGCTGCTCAACCTGGTGGACCCGATGGCCTTCCCTCTGGCCGAATTGGCGAGTTTTGAAGCCAGGGTCCAAGCCCGGGAATCCTCTGCCACCAATGTCAGCGTCTTGACCTCGCGCCGCGCCAGCGTTCGACAGCGCACCCTGGCTCTCGACGGACTGCGGTTTCTGCATGGGCAAGACCCAAATTTCCAACGGTTGGCGACCGAGTGTCTCAAAGCCGCCGACGGGAACGAGGACGAGCGGGCTTCTTGGCGCGATCTTGCGGAATATGTTCGCGAGACCTACCGGATCAGCAGGCGCATGATCCGGCACAGGAGATCGTGGGGAGCGACAAGCGCCTATCCGGTTGCTGGGCGCAGAGCGGCTTTCGTGACAATCGAGGATTCCGCGCGACCGGTCGTCGACGCTTTCCTGGACCGCTATCGTGAACTCCTCGCTGACGATGGCCGCGTGGGAGAAGATTGGGCCTACGCCCGAATAGTCATGCACGCCCTCGGCGGGCCACTGGCGTTGGGCCGCCACCTCGAAGATCGCCTCCGCAGGCCCCGAGGTCAGTCTGGGTGGGTGGTGGACCAGGACCGCTTCCTGTTCGAGAACATCGTGGCGAGACTGGCATTGATCGACACCGATCGCCGCTTCGCGGGCGCGGCTGAGGTGATCGAGCAGCGACTGGATCGCGACCAGAAGGTCCTGGTGGTCGCGACCTCGACCGCGGTCGCGCGAGAGTTCCGGGATGAGGCGGTCAAACGCTGGGGGCCTGCAGTCCATGAGCATTTGAACCATCAGGATCAGCAGGCTCGGGATGAGAACACCCTCGACTTCCTCGAGTCCCAATCCGGGGCAATCCTCATCGGCGACCACTCCATTGAGGAGGGAAGGAACCTGCAGGGCGCCGACGTCCTCGTCAACCTGGACCTCCCGCTCGACTTCAACCGGCTGGAGCAACGGATCGGCAGGCTCGACAGGTTCGCCCAACGCGACGACCCGGCCGAGGTGCTCTGCATCAGCGAGCCCTCCAGCGAGTGGGTTTCACAGCACCTGAACCTGCTCACCACCGGGCTGGACATCTTCGGTTCCTCGGTTGCCACCCTACAGCGCAAGCTCAACGAACTCTTCGATTCGGTGACGGGCGCGCTCCTCGCCGAGGGCGCAAGGGCGTTCGCACCCGACCTCGCGCGACTCCGGGAGGAATTGGAGGAGGAGCGGGAGGAAGTCGATCTCCTCGAAGAGATGGAGGCTGTCGCGGTCGCCTCGGACTTCGACGACGCCAGCGTCGCCGAGTTCCGCGCTGTGGAGTCCGACGCTCGTCCGCTCCGGGAGGCCTTCACCCGTCTGACCTCGGTACGCGGAGGTATCTGGCTGCGGCCGGTCGAGAATCCCAAGAACTCCCTGGTCAAGTTCGATCGCCCCAAGCGGTCGCTCGGGCAGGAGAAGGTCCAGCGCATCGCCGGGCTGTCCGAGGACGGGGCGCGGCAGGTCGCTCCGCTGCTCGAACGCCCGAGAATCTACGACCGGGCGACAGCAGTCGCACGTCGCGGCGTTCCTCTGCTCCGGCTCGGAGATCCTCTGGTCGACTGGTTGGACCAGAACCTGCGATCCGATGAGCGCGGCCGAACACGCGCCCTGATCCGCAGGACCGTCCATGTGGACCACCCCGGTCTCTGGCTCGCCGCCGACTTCCAGATCGAGTTCGACGAGAGCCACCTCGAAGGGCATGACCTGGCGACTCGACGACGGTTGCGCCGACGCGGAGACGCCGTCCTGCCGCCTGCCATCGTCAGGATCTGGACCGGGCCCGACGGGGTCGCCGACCCGTTCCTGGTCGCCACCGAACTGGAACAGCCCTTCGACGAGACAGCGGACGTCGTCCTCCGCGGGAAGGCCTGGCGCGACGTCCTTGATGCTCTGCCGGACTGGACGACGCTCTGCCGAACAGGGTTCGATGACGCCCGTCGCGAACTCCGGACCATGGCCGTGCTTGCAGAGGCGCCGCTGACCGCCGCGGGACGTGCAGAACGCGAGATGGACAGCAGGCTTGCGATCCTGCGAGCCAGATCCCAACGCCTTCCGACTCGAGCAGAGCGGCTCGCGGCGGAGCAGGACATGCAGTCGGAGCAGTCGATCGGAGAAGCGCTGATCCGGGGAGTCCGAGAACCCATGGTGTCCACCATCGCCTGCGGTGCGGTCGTGCTATGGCCTGCCCGATGACACACGCCAAGTCCGTCGAGTCGGAAGAGGCGGAGCTCCGGGAGCTCCTGTCGGAGCCCACACGTTCTGCACGGGCCGTCTTCGCCGACGACCTCTACGCGCGAGTTGCCCATGTGTGCCAGTCGGACAGCGGAAGCGATCTGGACCTCGCCGTGCTGGTCCGCCACCTGCTGCGCAGATGGGACCTGCGCAGCGTGGGCGTCGCCCGTGTCGTGCTCGCCCCGGAGTTGTCAGCCCGCGTGCGGGGTGCGGCGAGCAGCGTCGGCCTGCACGAGGTCAGACGCGACCTGTGGTACGCGAGCCCCTGGGTGCCGCTGTGGCTGGACGCGGGCGAGGTGGCACCGGACGGCGCCGCGCTCGCCGGAACACCTGGCCAGTTGCGCTTCCAGAGCGTTGATCTGCCTGCTGACCCGTTCTTCACGCGGATCACAGGTCATCCGCAGTACAGGACACCAGGTCAGCAGACAGCATGCCGAGCGGTCATGTCCTGCGCCGCAGGCAGCACTCTCATCGCCATGCTCCCCACCGGCTCGGGGAAGACGGAGGTCGCGCTCTGCCTGGCCGAGCGGACTTCGAATGCTCTTTGTCTGATCGTCGTACCGACCATCGCCTTGGCCAACGACTTCGAACGGAGGTTCAGAGACCACTACGAGCGCCTGCGACCCGGTACGCGCAAAGAGGACATGCACTTCGCCTGGACCTCGCATACTCCCGCCCACCGGCGCCAGCAATTTCGCACCGCCATCCAGCGAGGCCGCCAGCCCATTCTCGTCACCTCACCGGAGTCCATCAGCCGAGCGCTGCGCGACACGCTCCAAGAGGCTGCCAGCGTCGGCAGGCTGGGAAGCCTCGTCATCGACGAGGCGCACCTGGTCACCCAATGGGGTCGGAGTTTCCGCCCGGAGTTCCGCACGCTCGAAGATTTCCGAGTCGAATTGCTGCGATCCGCTGAGTCGGGAGGCTATGAACCGCTGATCACACTGCTGCTGAGCGCAACCCTCGGGCCTCATGAGTTGCAAGACCTCTACACGCTGTTCAGCGGGCCAGGAGCGTGCAACCTCATCGCGGCCAATGCCCTGCGGCCGGAGCCGGAACTGTGGATCTCCCCATCCCCAACAGCTCACGAGCGCATGTCCAAGGTCACGGATGCGCTGGCGCACCTGCCCCGTCCCGCGATTCTCTACGTGACCCGGCCGGACACAGCGGAGACTTGGGCGAAGAAACTCTGCGACCTCGGGTACGGGCGGACGGCCGTGGTCACCGGCGACACGAGCAACGACAACCGGGCCCGAGTCCTGCGCACGCTTCGAAACACGCCCGGGCAACCGCCCGAGATCGACATCGTCGTCGCGACGTCGGCTTTCGGCCTCGGCATCGACTACGCGCATGTTCGCACGGTCATCCACGCGTGCCTGCCGGAAACTGTTGACCGCTGGTACCAGGAGTTGGGCCGCGGTGGTCGTGACGGGCATGCTTGCAGCGCGTTTCTGCTCACCGCTCCGGCAGATCACAGCGAAGCGGCGCAACTGACCACCAAGGTCCTGACCGCCGACACCGCGCGAAAGCGATGGCTCGACCTGTGGGGCGGCCGGGTCGAGGTAAGCGGTCGATCCTATCTGGACATCGAAAGCAGTCCCGGGTATACAGCGCCGGGGTCCTACAATCGGCGGTGGAACGCTCAACTCATCCAGGGCTTGGTCGAACTCCACGCGGTCCGACGACGCTACGTGAGTGCCGAAGACGCCGCGCAGGTCAACGAGCAGGTCGAAGAGGGCGTCCACGAATGGGTCCAGATCGACGTGCAGCGGTTCGACCTGGACAAACCCGACGAGTTCTGGTCCGACTCGTGGGCGCCGTGGCAGGCGACCGAGTGGGGCCGGTCCAGGAGTGCGTTGTCAGCCCTGGAGGACGTGCTGTCCGCGAAGGCCGCGACGTGCGAGGTGATCGCCAGGGCGTACCGGGCCACCAGCGAGACTCTGGCGCTCTTCCGGACTGCCGCCGACCACACCGACCCCACCCTGCCCTGCGGTCGATGCCCCTCCTGCAGAGCGGTGCACAACCGCCCCGCAGGTGATCCGCCTCCGCACCCGCCGCAGACTTGGACCATCCCACAGAACGTCAGACCCGCACTCGACGACCTGCTCGCGGTTTCCGGTGTGCAGGACGGACTGGTCCTCCTCGCCTCTGATGAGCACGACCAAGTGGTGCCTGGGCTGGTCCGGGCGCTCGCGCACCGCGGCGTCATGCACTTCGCCGGCCTCAACGGGTTCGACGACCTGCCCACCAATGCCTTCGTGGACCACGAGCCGATCAGTCCACGACAGTTGACACCGCTGTCCTCCTTCGTCGTGTACCCGGCGCAGAGACGTTTGCCCCAGTCTTGGTTGAACCCCTGGTCCCGTTCTGCCGACCCCACCGTGCGGAGGAACCAGACGGACGTGCTGCTGGCCCCGACGACCGCCCTGCTCGGAGAACACCGGTTGGTCCGGGACCTGCGCGCGCTCGATGCTCGAATCGCACTGGAAGTACTGGAAGGCTGACCGTGGACTACTTGACGACTTATGCACGGGGGGCAGCGCCCTCGCTGCTCGTGATCTCCAGGTATCTGGCAGCAGCGGGCTCCTCCGGGCAGACCTCCGAACAGTTGCAGAGAGCACTGCAGCCCAGGCCGATGATCAAAGAGGTCGCGCCTCGGGCCAGTCTGCTCGGCCCCGCGCTGCGCATAGGCGAACACCTGGGCCTCTTCGAGCAGGACAAGGCAGGCGGGGAGCAGTCGTGGCGACTGCGTACCACCGCCGCGGGCAAGAGTCGGACGTCGAACGCCCGTGAAGACGACCGCGCCTTCTACGCACGTGTTTTCGGAGCGCTCAACGCCCGGGCTCTTGCTGATGTCGAAGCCAACGACCTTTCCGACCTGGCCCTGGGAATCATCTGGTTCTGTCAGCGAGACCCCCTGGTCCCGCTCAACACCGCCTGGGACGGGGAGACCGAGACCGTGGTCAAGTCGGCGGGAATCAGATCCAATGCGATTTTCAACGCCGCGCAGTGGCTGGCCTTCCGCCGGTGGGCGGTACACCTCGGTGTGGCCACCCTGACCGAGCGGAATTCGAAGAACTCCTACATCTCCGCAGACTGCACGCGTGCGATCGAACCGATCCTCAGTTCCATGCCTGTGCGAGCCCGGGCCGACACTTGGATCAGCCACCTCTTGGCGACGCTTCCGGTGTTGGGCCATCCGCGCCTGCTGCGGGTCCTTCCCGTCCCACCGACCGAGCCGGACGTGATCAGCGGCTCCCTGGCGTTTGCGCTGTTGAAGCTGGAGAGACGCGGAAAAGTGCAACTCGTCCCCGCGGCCGACGCTTCGAACACGATGGTCCTCAGGGTTGCGAATACCATCACCCGCATCGGCGAAATTCGCGTCTTGGAGGCGAGCACCGCATGACCAGCATGAAGGGGTACCGCTGCTGGGAATCCGAAGCGGTCCGGCAGACCGTGTACTCGGACATCGGCGCACTCCCCGCTGACGCCGACGCGCTCTTCCTCGCCGCCCACACGCCCATGAGCCTCGAACACCCCCATGGCCGTGCGGTCGCCGGTGAAGGCGCTGGAGAACGGGACGTGCTCAACGCGCTGCGCGAGAGCGTCGGGGACCAAGAGCGCAACACCCTGATCGCGGTCACCGGCGGTTCTGGCGCAGGCAAGAGCCACGTCGTGCGATGGGTCCACGCCAACCTCGACCTCGACGAGAACCGCTACCACGTCCTGTACGTGCCGCGCGCGATCCAAACGATCCGCGAACTGCTCCGCAGGATAGTCGAGGGTCTGCCCGTCGACGGCGGCCAGTTCATGGAGCGGATCGACGCCGCAGTCGGAGGGGTTGGCAAAGACGAACTGAAAGACCGACTGCTCGAGGGAATGCGCTCGGTTCTGACATGGAACCTCGAATACCAGCAGCCCCGAGAAGGTGAGACTGAAGCGGAAGCCAAAGCGCGTCAAGACCGCAACAGTTTCCTTGGCAGTCGGGATGAGACCGGTAAACGACGCGGTGGTTTGGCGGATTTGCTCAGTCTGGAGCCAGTCAACACCGCGATGCTTGCCGCAGGCGGCACCATCGACCGGGTGATCGACTCTATTTTCGAGTCGACGTCACGGCGCGACGGCGAGGCCGAGTTCACCCGGAGCGACCTGCCGCTCAAGAAGGCTGGGATGCTGAGAGCCTTGCGCAAGGACGAGATCCTGGCGGATTTCTGGTCGACTGTCACCGCCGACCTCGACATGGTGATCGCCATTCTCGATGAGGCTGCCAAAGCGGCGATGGGAAAGGTACTGGGCCTGCGCACCCAGGATGGAGACACCCTCGACGCGCTGTTCCGACAAGCCCGGCAGGCACTGAAGCAGCAGGGCAAGGAACTGGTCATGCTCTTCGAGGACCTCGCCCAGTTCGGCCTCATCGACGGAGAGTTGTACGACCAGTTCGCCACACAGCCAGGGGAAGGCATGGCCCCACTGCGTGTGGTGTTCGCCGTCACCGACGGGCCGTTCGAGAAGATCGTCGACACCGTGCGGACCCGCATCGCACACCGTTTCGTGGTCAGTGACGACTCCCTCGCCGATCGTCCGGCCTTCCTCGGCAGGTACCTCAACCTCGTCCGGCTCGGCCGGGACGAGGTCCGGGAAAAGTGGCGGGCTGCCCAGGAGGACAAGCAGCGCGACTGGGTGGCCAACGCTTGCGACAGCCGTGGTCCTGGCGGTGACCCCTGCCCGATCCGGCAGCGGTGCCACGAGGGCTTCGGAACGGTGGAGGTGCCCGGCCTCGGCGAAGTCGGCTTATATCCGTACAACGAGGTCGCCTTGCGGCGCGCGTTGCAACGTCCCACGATCCAACACCGCAGCCCGCGTGCTGACCTGGACTTCTGCGTCTCCGACGCACTGGTGGTGGCGCACACGCACATCGGCAGGCTCACGTACCCGCCCGCGAGGACCTTCGAGCAGTTCGAGCACACTGTGCACCGGCAGCGCGCCGCGCTGGTCCGTGATCAAACCGGTGACGAGGCGGACCGTCTCTACCGCGCCCTGGTTCTGTGGGGGGACGAGCAACCGCTCGCCCCGATCGTCCACGAGGCCTTCGCCCTCCCCGCCGCAACCGAGCACCGCAACGCCGCCCTGGCTCCCACGACCGAGTCGGCGGTCGAACCCCGACGCAGGCGCGACCCCGCCAGCCAGAGCAGCCCCACCAAGCGGGGCGCGAAGAACATCGAACCTCCTGATGAGAAGAATCCTTTGCAGCCCCTCTTTCAGTGGCGCACCGGCGAACCGATGGCCGACAAGGAGACGAGGCATTACCGCGAACTCCTCTTCACCTTGGTCCAGTCCCGCATCAACCTCGATGAGCATCTGGTGCACCCGCGCACGAGTTCGGTCGCGATGGACATGCTGTCCGGCTACTTCAAGAAGGCGTCGTTCGACTTCGGTGCAGATGCACAGGGCCGCACGGCCGGCGCCGGCAGCATCCAGTTCCGGCTTGAACGCAACGATGCCGACGTCGAACTGCTCATGGCAGCGAGGTGGTACTACGACCACTTCCACTGGGACCCGGACAGCGGGAAGTGGCCGTGGCCGGAAAGCAGCGATCCCCTCGACCTGGCACTGACATTGGAGCAGAAGCTTGACGAATGGGCCGACGCGGTCGTGGACGGTTTCCTGGACTGGTTCGACCCTGCCCAGATCGCCAAGACCGCTGTCGCCGTGCGCACGATCGCACTGATGTGCGCCGGGGTCTCACCCAAGGCGCTCAACACACTTGAGGACTCGCTGGAGCCGCTGGCGGATTTTCCCACGGCCCCGGCTTGGCGGCCCGTCCTCGATCCGACCGCAGGTATTCTCAGCAACCCCCTCGCGACCGAGTTGCTCGCCGAGTTCGCGACCGTTCGCCAGGGGGAGGGCGGTGCCGGGTTGGTCGATGCAGCAACCGCGCTCGGCGATCTCCCAGCCGCCGTAGCCGCGCCCGTCGCCTACCTCGATGACGCGGCAAAGCGCTACAACACGGACATCCCGATAATCGCCGCAGCCGCGAAGAAGTTGCGCACAGCCGTGGTCTCATCCGCTCCTGCCCTGTTGGAAGACGCGTGGTCTGCCAAAGACCGGTTGAAGGAGGGGCTCAGCGGCGACAAGTCCTCCGTGGTCGCCAAGGCCGCCGAAGCAATCGGGCGCCGTGCCAAAGAAGCCAACCTCTTCCGACCCGCAGACGGCTACCAGAACTTCGAGAACGCCCTCAAGACCTTGATCGAACTGCCGACCACAGTGCTGCGAGACCGCGAACGAAACCCCTCCCGGCCGCAAGGCGACACAGCAATCCTCGCGCAAGACTGGGCGTCGGGGGCAGTGGAGGGAGACGCGGCCTTCGCCACCGTGCGCCGAGCCATCGAGGCGACGCGCGAGGAGTGCAGACGCAATACACCGGAGTTCGCGGAACTGGACGAGATCGAAAAGCGGATCCAAGTCAAGGCAGACGCGATCCGGAAATCCCTGGAATCGGCGAGCGGGGCAGTGGATTCCGATGCCTGATACGACACTTCAGTGGTTGCTCGAGGCTCAGGTCGCAGTGGATCGGGCTGGGCAGGAGAAAGATTCCCAGGACCGGTTTGCGACGTTGACAGTGCTGGACGCGGACCTGGAGAGCTTCCACGTCCGAGCCCAGGCGGCGAAAACAGCAGCAGAGGCCATGCGAGCCAGGGGATGGCAGACGGTTGCCGTGCCGTCGAAGATCGTCACAGGTCTGGACTCACTGGCGAGAAATCCGATGCACAGGTCTCGGAATTCGACGCTCCGAGACCTGGACGCACACCTGCAGAGCCTGGAAAAGGACCTGCAGCGGTTCTGGACGGCGTTGGTCAATGATCGACTCGGGCAATTGAACGAGGTGTTGAACCTGGTGCAGGTGCTTGCCGCAGTCCCGAGCCTGGCTGACGTCGCAGGCAAGATCGACAGCGCGGCATCGGAGTTGCAGCGTTCGCGCAGAGCGCTGCCCGATGAGCGTTCGGCCGCCGTCCTGGAGCAGATTCCCGCCATGCAGGAACAACTGCGGACCCGGGTGCCGCAGTCTGTGCTCAACTTTCTTCTCGCCACGACGCGCGTCAGCGCCGATCTGGACATGCTGACCACCGAAGTCATCGACTGGTTGAAGGCGAACGGCATCTCCGCGCAGTTCCGCGTGGTGGCCCAGAAGCGGGGAGCGCAACGTGGATGAACACCTTCCGCTGCGGGTGCTGACGAAGATCGAACTACGCGAGACGGAACTCCTCGCGTGGGGCGCGGTCGGGGCGCAATGGAGCGAGCAGGAGATGCAGGAACTCCTGACCGCCGAAGGAGCCGACCGAACCGTCCTGGATTTCCTCCTGGCGAAGAACCTCGTGGTGGTCACGCCGAGCGGTGGCTACCGATCGCGCAGCGCCGAGACGATCCGCCTCATGGCGACGCTGCGCCAGTCGTTCCGCGGCAGACCGGTGACAACCGGACGGTCGCTCGTCCTCGACTTCCGCTTCCTGCACCGTCCTCGACGCAGGCCCAAACGGGACGTCGAGGCCGCTGCGGTCCTGCACGACATGTCACCCATGCTTCGCGCAGCGGGCATGGCGGCAGCCCAAACGCTCATGCCGCCCCTGCTGTCGGGTTTCCAGCGGCGCAGCGCGTCCGAAGTGCTGACAGCACTCAGCAGCGCTGATCCCTCCGGCGTGATGGTCACCTCCGGCACCGGCAGCGGCAAGACCCTGGCCTTCTACCTGCCGCTGCTGGCGTGGATGTCAGATCAGGCCACTGCGGGGCGACGTGGGCCGAGCGGTCCGCTCGTCCTCGCGCTCTACCCGCGGAACGAACTTCTCAAAGACCAGTTGAAGACACTGCTGGGCTATCTCGCCGCCGTGAACCGCACGGCGGCGGGCGGACGCAAACTCAGCATCGCCACGTGGTACGGGCAGACGCCCACCTCCGCCGAGTACGTGCGCAAGAATTGGGTCGACGGTTGGACCCGAACCGCGTCCAAGTCCGGGTACGTCTGCCCCTTCGCACGGTGCCCCGACTGCGGCAACGAGATGGAATGGCCCGTTGCCGACCTCACCGCCAAACCGCCGCGAGAGCGCCTCCGATGCTCCGACGTCGGCTGCGGGGGCGAGATCGACGGCTCCTTGCTGCGACTGACCCGAGAGAGCGCACGCAATTCCCCGGCGGACCTCATGCTCACCACGACCGAGTCGCTCAACAGGCAACTCTCGACCCCGGGAAACCTTCCCGCATTCGGTCTCGGTTACCAGGGATCGGTTCGCGCGGTCCTGCTCGACGAGGTGCACATCTATGAGGGCACGACCGGCGCGCAGAACGCCATCCTCCTGCGGAGGCTGCGGTACAACCTCGGCCGCACCCCGGTGTGGGTAGGCCTCTCGGCAACCCTGAGCAAGGCCGATGAGTTCTTCGGCAGGCTTGTGGACCTCCCCGGCAACGCGGTCACCGTCGTGCAACCCCGCTACGACGAACTTGAGGAGTCGGGGGCCGAGTACCTCGTGGCGCTCCGCCACAACCCCTTCTCCGAAACAGGCCCGCTGTCGGCCACGATCCAAACTTGCATGGTCCTCGCGCGCAGCCTCGACCGCGTCGACGACGACCCCTTCGCGGTCGTCCCTTCCTCCGACAACGTATTCGCCAGCCGGGTGTTCGTCTTCACCGACAAACTCGACAGCACGAACCGGCTCTACTGGGACCTGATGGACGCGGAAGGGCACGAGACGCCGAAGTACCTCAAGCGCAGGAAGCCGGTGACCCTGGCTCATCTCCGCTCGGAGAAGCAGGGCCGCGTCGACAACGACGACCGAGAATCCGCCCACGACCGCGATCCGGACGGCCAGTGGTGGTGGCTCGCGGACAAATTAGGCCATGGAGTCGAAGACGACCTCTCGCTCGTAGTGGGCCGCACCAGTTCGCAAGACCGCGGCGTGACCTCTGACGCGCAGGTGGTGGTCGCCACCGCCACCCTCGAAGTGGGCTTCGACGACGACCGCGTCGGGGCAGTCGTACAGCACAAGGCGCCGCGCGATGCCGCCCAGTTCCTGCAGCGCAAGGGTCGTGCGGGCCGCGACACCAAAACGAGGCCGTGGACGGTCGTGGTCCTCAGCGACTGGGGTCGCGACCGACAGGCGTGGGATGGCTACGACGCGCTCTTCGACCCCGAGTTGCCACCCCGGAGCCTGCCGGTCGGCAACATCTACGTCCTGCGCATCCAGGCCGTGTACGCCCTGATGGACTGGTTGGCCGCCGAAATGGGCTACACCGGCCGGGACTCCGTCTGGACGGACCTCGCCGGACCGGCGCAGTCACTGTTCCCCGACAACCAGCCCAGCCAGGACGCGACGTCCAGGCGTCAGCAGACCTTGTCGGAGAAGTTGGCACAACTCCTGCGCCCCGGCCCAGAACGCACACGGCTGCGCAGGCACATCCGCGACGCCCTCGGCCTCGGCTCTGGCGAAATCGCGGATTCCTTGGTCGACACCCTTTTCTGGGAAGCACCCCGGCCTCTCCTGCTCGCCGTCGTACCGGTGATCCGCCGTCGTCTGCAACAACAGTGGAGCGGCGAGGAGCCGCTCGCCGATGACCTCGGCCTCCGCACGAGAACCCCGATGCGGGAATTCGTTCCGGGCAACCTGTTCAACGACCTCCTGGTACCCGACGTCGAACTGCGCGTGCCGGTGCAGAGACAACGGTTCGTCACCGAGCACCTGCCCGCGCTGCGCGCGCTCCGGGAGTTCAGCCCCGGCAACGTCAGCAGGCACTTCGGCATCTATGCCACCAACAAGCGCCACTGGGTACCGTTGCCCGCCGCTTCTCCAGGTGAAGATGCCCGTGTCGACGTCACATCGACCTATCGTGCCGAATTCCTGGAGACGATCTACGTCGGAGGCCGGAGCGTCGTCGTCTACTACCCGCGGAGCGTCCAGCTGGCTGATGTCCCCGACGACATCCGGGACGCTTCCTCGATGCGGCCGGAATGGCAGTTCCACGCCCTGCCCCTGGGCGAGGGCAGTCTGGTCGGATTGCCCCGAGCCGTGCTCGGTGTCGTCGCCCGTGCGGACACGCATCTGCACCTCCACGGAGGCGGAGCAAGAATCATCAGATTCGCCCAGGCCGCACGCGGCACGTTGTGGGACCGCGCGCGTCGCAACGTCCGCCTGGAATACGGCACCGGTGGAGGACGTGACTGGGTCCCCGCCGCCATCGGTGTCGAGGTCCAGTGCGACGCCATGGAATTCGTCGTTCGCCGACCCGATGCCATCGGTCCGCCGACGCCGACCGAACGCACAGCGCGCTTGCGCCACTTGATCACATTCGAAGCGGACCTGCCCGAAGACATGTCCTACTTCGACCGCGACCGTCTCTTCCAAGTCCTGCTGCTCGCCGTGGCTGCTTCAGCCGACCGCGCGGAGGACGTACCGGCGGAGATGTTGACGCCGCACGCGCTCACGGAGGCCGCCGCCGTCCTGGGTGTGCTCGACGAACAGCACGAGCACGCCCAGGGCAAAACCCAGTGGAGGGAGTGGTTCTCCGACACCGACGTCGTGTCGACACTCCACGCCGCAGTCGACGACGTTCGCGCGGAGAGCCGCTCCGACGCGTGGACCACGTGGTGGCAGCGCACCTATACCTATTCTGCCGCGGCGATCGTCCTGTCAGCGCTGTCGGCGCTGTGCCCGGGAGTCGACGCCGAGGACATCGCGGTTGATCTGAGCCCCGACGACGACCTGCGCTTCTGGTTCTCGGAGCAATCCCCTGGCGGGACCGGCCAGATCGAGGCGTTCACGCGCGCCCTGAACGACGATCCCGACGGATTCGCCCGGGCGGTCGAAGACAGCCTGGCCCCATCGGCTGTGGAGACGCTCGATGACGAACTGACTGCGCTCATCCGCAGCACAGCCCCTGAGGTGCGTGAGGCGTTGGAGGGCCTCCGCGACGCGTGGCATGCAGGACATGACACCGTCGCTGCGGCCGTTCGCTCTGTGGACGACGCTGCTCGACTCCACGGCATCATCCTCGGCGGCCCCGCCAGATCAGCGGTCAGCACCCGGATAGCCGGGCCTGGCGCTCACGGGGGTCTCATCGACGAGGTGGCGCATTGGCTGGCCTTGCGCGACGGCGTGACCGCGCGCACCGGACTCCAGGTCGACCCGCGAACGCTGGGCGGCCTGCTTGCCGGATGTGGTGAACTCGACGCGATACTGCACCTCGGCGACGCCGGGACTCCGGAGAAGCGGGCGCGGGCGGTTGCCAATGTGCTCTGGCCGTGGGGGCACGCGCGGAGTTCCAGCAGCGCTGGAGACGGACTGCAGGTGTTCATGCCCGCGATCCGCGCGCACATCCACCTCGGGCCCAAGACAGTGGATGTCGACTCCTGGGACGATGCATGTCGCATCCGAGTGCACGAGGCCCTGGTCGAGCACGGGGAAGTCGTGCTGCGAACGCCACTGCAGCACACCGCCAACCTGAGAACAGTCCTGTTGGACCTGCAGACCCAGCCGGTAGAGGTTGGGGCATTGCTGTGTCACCCCATCGTGGTCGGCGTCCGCCGCGCCACGGGTATGGCTGAAGCACGACTCCTCCTCCGGGAGGCGCCGTGAACCGCGTAATCCGAAAATCGAAGGCGCAGAGCGCAGGCGAAGCGCACGACCTGCTCAGTTCGCTGTTCGCCGCGGAGATCGCGATGCCCAGCACGTGCCTGTGGTTGGTGTCCCCTTGGATCACCGACGTCGACATCCTCAACAACACCGCCGGGACCTTTCCCGACCTGAACCGCTTCGGTCGCCGCCACATCCGCCTGGCCGAGATCCTGGTGACCCTGGCTGCCGCAGGCTCGACGGTCGTCATCGGCACGACATCCGACAGCCACAACTCCACCTTCCTCCACCGAGTTCGGTCTCTGGCTCGCGACCTCGGAGTCACCGACAGGGTCTCCATCGTCGTCGACGTGAGCGGACGGCTGCATTCCAAGGCTCTGACCGGCGATGGGTTCGCGGTGTCGGGCAGCATGAACATCACCTACAACGGCATCAACGTCAGGGAAGAACAGGTCGAACTGAGGATCGACGAGGAGTACGTGTCGCGGGCCAGGATGGACGCGTACGACAGATTCGGAGGGTCGATCAATGGACTTCGGTGACACCATCGTCAAGTGCGGGGGAGACCTCGACCGATTCCGCGTGTATCGACGACAGGTGCAAATTTTGCTCGACGAGCAGTTGCAGCAAGACGAATTCGACCAAACTGGTTGGTTGATCGTGCCATTGCACCGCGTGCCAGATGGGTTCTACCTGCTCTCACGCAGCCGAGAAGGCCACAGGCGGGGCAAGGAAGTGCTCAAGGCGTTCTTCGGCGCTGCGGCGGAGATCGACTCCGCATCGCTCGCCCCGGGAGTTCAGCAAACCGATCTAGATCTCTCCACCGCAGGTTTGCAGTATCTATCGACGATCAAGCGGGTCCGCGGCGATCAGGATCAATTCATCCGTGTCATCGAGGACATCGTGGCCACTGTCAAAGGAAGGGATGTCAGCACCAGGTCGCTGAACCCGTCATACATCCACCTTCTCAGAGACTTCCGCCTCGGGCTGCGCCAAAACGACGCGAAGGCCGCCGAGCGGGCACTTGAGGCCCTCGAGTTGACCGGCACCATGAGCGCCGAGAACATCCGGTTCCTCGTGATCCAGATGCTGGGCAACCTTGGACGGTGGGCCGAGTTGCAAGCTCTCCCCTACCTGGGCGAACTGCTCCGGACTCGGCGTCCTCGAGCCATCAACGAAGTACTGCTGGAGATGATCTGGCGCTCCGATCTCGCCACCACCTTCTCGGTGGGGCCGATCACGCCAGAAGCCTTCGACGAGTCGAATCTCGTTGCTCGCTACGGCAGCGTCGTCGGTGCGGTCGATGTCCCCGTAAGTTGGGCAGGTCGCTGCGTCGCGGCAGTCGCCGCGGTTCTCCAGGACGATGCCCGACGGGCTGATCGGTTGCTCTCCGCGGCAGAAGACGATGTGGAGCGTGAACGGCTCACGCAACTCATGGCCCCACTGCTCGACGACTTCACCCAGCCTGTCACGGACATGTCCACACTGTTCGAACAGGGTCAGTACCACGCTGTGATCGCCGCCTTCCTGGAGCACGTGGACGCTTCCACGGCGGATCTGGCCGTCCAGGCGGTCCTCGACTGCGAAGACACAAGTCGTGCGCTCGCGGTGTTCGAGGCCGTTCGCGGCCTCGCTGACACCGGAGGTCTCGTACTCGGCCGCAGGCTCAAGAAGGATCTAGATGATCTCAAACGACTTGCGGACGAGACCTGCGCCAGTTGGTTGGATTGGTGCACCAGGGTTGCTCAGCCCAGACGTTGGCCTGAAGCCGAGTACACCCTGCGATCGGCCCACAGCGGCTGGTCTGAGCTGAAAAGCCTATCTCCTGGCCAGGCGAGCGCAGTCGCCTACGCCTTGCTGGACGCCTGGGCAGGTTCCAACTCGGACCAGGTCACAGCGTCTTTGGACCTCCTGTGCCAAGAGGCGGCCACACCGATCGCGAACATCGCCGAGTTCCGAGACGTCGTCCTGCAGATCCTTGCTGAACAGGGCAATCTGAGCCTTCCGGTGCGCAATGCTTACCTCGAACTCTTTGGGGTCATCCTCAGCAGCGGCCCGTCCGCCGAGCAGTACGAAAAGTCACTCGAACACGCATTGAAATTGTGGGACACGATCAGTGCGCCGACGGCGGCAGACTGGGCCATCGCCATCATGGACATGATGCTGGAAGAGCCAACCCCGCAGCCCGGCATGCGGTTGAACGCCATCCACGGCCTCATCGGAAAACTCCGCAATCTCAGCGGCCAGAGGCTCTCCCATCGCCAGAGCGTCGAGATCGAAGCTCTGGCTGAAGAAGTCGGCCTCCCAGCGAGAAAGATCGCTGCCCCGGTTATGAGCGCTGACGTAGTCTGGGGCAGGCTCAATGGCACGGTGATCGGATTGTACTCACTGCTTCCCCACGCCGCTCGACTTCTGGAGAACCGCCTGCTGAAGTTGTGCAGACCTGCCGAGGTCGTGGGCAACGCGGACACGGTCTCGACCGAGGCGTTGATTGCCTTGGTCGACCGTGCGGACCACCTGATCGTCGACGTGAGGCACGCCGCACACGCAGCCACGGTCGTCATCGACAGCCGAAGGCCGAAGTCGAAGCAGATCTTGCCGCAAGGCCGTGGCGTCAGTTCGTTCATCCAAGCAATTGAGCGGAGTCTGGCCGAAGGCGATGTGGGGGCAAACCAGCGCTGATGACCGGACTCGGTCCCGGGGGCGTAGACAGCCTTGTAGTTCGAAACCTTCCTGGATGCGGATTGTCGATTAAATTGTCCTGCTAGATATCATTGTACGGCTCGACCTTCCTTGTCCAGGTGCAGCCACAGAAGCACCATTCTTCGGCGACCCATTTGGCGTCACCCTTCCGTATCTCCTCTTGGATGCGATGCCATGGTGCGACAGGAAGTGAACGTCCGATGATGCGATCCAGAACGCCTCTGTCTACCAATTGTATTTCGTATCCCTTTCCTTCTGCGCGGCCTGTGGCTTGTTGCGCTTGAAGAGTGAAGCGGTCGGCTGTCGACACGATGATGGAGTGTTTGAAGCCTTCCAAGACCATTGATCCCAATACATTGCGGATGGTGGACACGGGTTCTGCGGAGTCGACATCCTCGCGGCGTTTGACTTGGACAAGCCACGAACACCCTTCGGCGTCAACCAGCAATACGTCGACGCCGCCGTCGCCCGGCCGTCCAACGTGGCGTGCCTCTACGTAGGTACCGATGTTGCGGAAAAGTTTTGTCACCAGAACTTCAAGATATCGCGGAGGCATGGTCTGGTACTTCTCGGGATGCCTTCGCAACCACTGCGATATTTCAGATAGACTCCCTTCGGGGAAATCTGTTTCGAACTCTTTAACCTTGGAAGACAATACTGCGACATCAAAATTATAGAATAGGGAGCACCTTGCTTCATACCCTTGCATTCGAAGTCCATGGGCCTGCCAGAAAGTACAATTGGGACAGTATTCCAAAAGTTGGCCCGCAGTCCGATCTCCGTCTTCGGGCCCATGGTTGTGAATTTCTGTCGCACCCATGCTTGTGTGGCAGTAAGGACAATTTTTTACGCGAGTTGGCAGATTTTCGAAACCAGGCAAGTCGTCGACAACGGTATTATTCCTAAATTTTTTGAATACAGGGTATCTTGTTGAAGGCTGAGGCTTGCCGTTGATGGTGAGTCTGTTGGATATGCGGGGCCGGTTGTATTCGGTCGAATCGGCAATGGAAATTTTTGCAACATCGAAAGACATCCCGGGCGGCGCATCACCTTCGACTCTCAAATCAGGTCGACCCCATAGCGCAAGTTGAACAGGATGCTCGACACCGGGGTCGAATACGGGCATAATTCAATCCTATCGTGTATGGTGTTATTCTTCCGGAGTTCCACAGGCACTGGAGGCGCTATGGCTTGACCCGACAGGCACTGCTTTCCGCTTCGAGCAGTTCCGCCGCGCTCAAATCAATCCGAGCCGAATGCTGTCTGCTCTCCTGGATTCCTCCTTGGTTTCTTGCGGTAGTCCGCCTGCATCTTGGCCTGTATTTGCCAAGCGGGCCGTGTGCGGCGCGGTTCCTCTGGTGCAGTCGCGAACAGGCATGTGTTCTCCGCCTTGTGGAGCGGGTGCGGTGTACACAGGGCATCACCCGTTTGTTTCCCCAGTCGTCAGGCAGCGGTTCTGCGGTAGGATAGTTCACCGACCACTCGAATGTTGAGCGCTACCGGTCCATTGTCCGCTTCGGACCACCAGTGCTGAGCCTCGGCGTGTTTGCCCTGGGCAGCGGCCACGTTGCCCAAGCCATTGAGGGCGCGGGCGCGTTCGGCATGTTCTTCTTCCCGAGCGGCCAAGGCGGCGGCCCATCGGTACAGGCGTTCCGACTCCGCGTGGTGGGCGGCACGGAAGTGAACCCAGGCCAGGCCGTTGACCGCGAGGACCTCGTCGCGCGGCGTGGTGCTCAACTCCACCGCTCTGGTGGCGTGGTCAAGGGCCTCAGCGGTGCGGTTGAGCGCGGCTGCCGCCAAGGACATCCCACGTAGACTGATCATCAGGTTCCGGGTGCGGCCATTCGCCAGGTAACTGGCCGCCGCCTCGGCCAAGCCTGCCAGCGCCGCCTCGGATTCACCCTGGTAGATGCGTACCCACGCGAGGCTTGAGCGCGCATCGGTCGCGCCCAGGCGGTCGTCCAGTGCGGTGAACAACTCTGCTGCTCGCGCGTGACATTCAGCTGCTTCCTCTGGTCTTCCCCCTTCCAGCAGCGCCATGCCCAGGTTGGTCAACGTGGAGGCGGTGGCGCGGTCGTCGGCCGCTCCCTGGGCCGCCGCCAGGGCGCGCCGGTGCAGCGCGATCCACTGTTCGATCATCTTGTCGCGGCCGAAGAAGCCGCGCATCAACCGCGCGAGGTCCACACAGCGCTGCGGGTGCCCCGAGTCCGCAGCCAATTCGGCCAAGGCGGTGACGGTCGACCAGGAGTCCCGTAGCCAGCGCAGCGCCCCTGCCGCGTCGGTGAAGTCGATCGTTGACTCCGGAACTTCCGGACGGCAACGGTCCGGCTCCAGCAGGGCGTCCGCCCGGGCCACGGTCCCCGCGACGTGGTCGAGCAGTCGGGCGATGGCTTTGTCGCGGACGGTCGCGTCCAGTTGCGGCTTCCATTGCTCGACCAGGTGCGCGCGGACCACGTCGTGCAGTTCCACCGCTCCGCCCGGATAGCGGTCGACCAGGTAGGAGTTGAAGAGCCTGGTGGTGAGTCGGTTCGCGTCGTTCGGGGCGGCTCCGGACAGGGCCACCACCGTGTTTCGGTCCATCCGGCTGCTGGGGTGCAGACTGAGCAGGGTGAGGAACTCCCGCTCATCGGGCTTCAACAGGTCCAACGAGACGGTCAGGGCGCTGATCCAGCGGTCATCGTCCAGGGCGGCCAGTTGAGCCTTGCGGAGCAGGTCGAGGAGTTCGGCCAGGTCCCAACTTCCGGTGTGGTGCGAAGCCGCGACCGCCTGGATGACCAGCGGCAGCCCACCGCAGTGCTCCAGGATCTCGTTCACGTACCGCTCGTCTTCCTGGTTCACCCGGGTGATCCGGCCGAACAGTTCCTGGGCGGCCCCGGGCTCCAGGGGTTTGAGGTCGATGTGTTCGGCGTCGGTCAGCGCGGTCAGTCGGGTGCGGCTGATAACCACGACGGCACTGCCCGAGTCACCGGGCAGCAGATCGCGGACTTGGTCCACGTGACGCACATTGTCGATCACCAAGAACATTCGTCGATCCGACAGCAGTGTGCGCAGGAGGTTGACCTGACCATCCCGGTCGATGGGCAGGCGCTCTGCGCCGACCAAGAGGGCGAGCAGGCTGGCCAGCGCGCCACCCGTCGTCCACTCGGAATTGTTCTCCGCGTGTCCGTGCAGGTCGAGTACCACGGCCCCATGCGGGTAGTCCTTCGCCACGTCGGTCCACACCGTGTTGACGAGCGCGGACTTCCCGATCCCACCAAGGCCACCGACCGAGATCACACCGGGTCTGCCGCTCCGGAGTCGGTTGACCAACCGTGTGCGGATCTCGTCCCGCCCCACGAAGTGCTGAGGACCGGAGAGCAGGCCCTGCGGGACCAGACCGTGCCCGGGCAGGCCCACGGGGCCGAGCAGATTGCGCAAATGGCCGCTTTTCGTCTCGTAGTAGGCCTCGGCACGCCGCACCGCCGCTTCGCTGGGGAGTTTCTTCCCGGTCTCCAGCTTGGACAGCTGACTCGGACTCATGGCCAGCGCTCGGGCAGCGTCCTTCTGTTGGATTTCCCGGTTTCGTCGAAGTGCTCTCAGTTCGTCGCCGAATGCCGTCACCGCGTGCTTCCTCCGATCAGGGATGGTCGTTCGATGGCTCTGCCAGCAGCGCCGCGAGGTCGGGCTGTTCCTGCTTTTCTCGAACCGCTGCGGCCCGCAGTTCCCCGAGTTGCCCCTGATCGCCGCCCGTGCAACTCAGGAGCAGAGCATCCGATGCGGCCACGATCGCCGCAGGCGAGTTCACACCCGCCGCAGTGAGCGCGCAGAACGTGCCGCGTCCCACCTCGGCAGAGGTACGGCTCGCCACAGCGACCAAACCGTCCACCACGCCCAGTCGCAGTTGCCGGGGCAGGAGTGCGCCGAGCGCCGCCAACTTCGGTACCGGGTGCAGCAGTCGGGCGACGCCGACCACAGCAGGCAGTACGTCGGCTGTGCGGTCCGCAGCGCGGCGCACCGGAACGGGATCGTGCCGGACTGATCCCCCGAGCGCCTGTTCGACGGTACTGAGTGGGGCTCCACGCGACCAGGCCAGGCAGGCCACCACCCGTTTGGCTCGCCCCGCGCGTGCTCTACCGCTTCCAAACCGGTCCAGCACGACGGGCGCGAGCCGCTGCCGCTTCAGGGCCTGGGACAACGCGACGTCCTCAGTCGCGTCCGCGACGAACCGCACCTGGTCCAGTTCTGCCGTCAACTGAGCCACACCGATGAGGGTCGCCCCGTTGATGTCGTCGTTGCCCATCTCCGCCAGCACATCTGCGATCATGGCCACAGATTCGGGATCGAGGTGGTGTTCGACCGCGACTTCACCCAGTGGTGTCAGGGTGTGGCCCGATGCGACCGGACGCACCATGTCGTAGGCCGTCAAGTCGGTGAGCGCCTGCTCCACCACTTCTGGTGGGAACGGGTCCGGTTCGTCGGTCATCCGGCATTGGTGCGCCGCAAAGCTCCACCGGAGGAAGCCGGTCACGTCCGCGCCCGTGGGCCTGTGCCCGCTGACCAGCCTGCCTGCGCAGGCGTGCAGCACCCACCGCCGGATGTCGGCCCCCGGCAAGCGGAGCGCGGAGCGCAGCGGCGGTCCGGTGCCTCGTACGTAGGTGGCCCACTTCATCCGCGCGTCCGCCGCACTGCGCGCGAGAATCACGGACCGGCCGCGCTCGGCGAGACCTGTGCGGCCCGCTCGGCCCGCGATGTTCTTGTACTCGATGACCGAGTACGGCGTCCCGTCCGGGTGTTCCAGTCCATCGACCACGACGGTGCCCGCAGGCAGGTTGACCCCCTGGGCCAGGGTCGTCGTGGTGACCAGCACCCGGACATCGCGGTGGTCCCGAAACCCGATCTCCACCGCGCGGCGTTCATCCTGGGACAGTTCGGCTGTGTGGAACGCAACGCCTTGACGCAGGCGGGCGCGAAGCTGCTCGCCCACGTATCCCAGGTCGTCGTCGGGGAGGTCGGCGAGAGTCCGGTTGGCGGGCGGCAGGTCGAGCGCGGCTCCGACCGTTGCCGCGCACGACCGCGTCGCCCGCTTGGTCGAGCAGAAGACCAGGATCTGGCCTGCGTCCGCAATCAGATGTCGAAGCAGTGCGACCATGCGGGTGTCCTGTCCCGCCGCCCCGGGCAGGTGGTCGACGGTCTCGATGCGATCCGGACCAAGGTGGCGGAACTCCCCGTCCGGCGTCAACACGCCCTCCAGCAGCGGAACGGGCCGAAGATCCGACACCACCGGTGTCGCGCGCAGCCAGGTTTCCAGGTCGCCGAAGCCGCCCGGTGCCGCCGACAGCCCGATGACCTGCGGTCCGCCGTGGTCGATCTGGTGCAGCCGGACCAGCATCAGCGCCAACTCGAGCCCCGGTCCGCGGGTTGCGGAGGCGATGTTGTGGATCTCATCCACCACCAGAAGTCGGGTCGCAGTGAGCAGTCGCGGGTGCTTGAGCAGCAGGCCGGTGAACATCTCGTAGGTGAGCACCGCGATGTCGTGTTCGCCGGTCACCAGGTCGGCGAGTTGGTCGGTGTGCTCACCGGTCACCCGGATGATCCGGGTGCCCAGTGGCGTCCGGGTGCGGGTGAGGTGCTCGTACAACTCCGCCACCAGTGCGCGCGTGGGAAGCAGGAACACGGCCCGCCCGCCGTCGGCGACCACTCGGTCCGCGACGATTCTCCCGATGGCGGTCTTGCCCGAGGCTGTTGGTGCCGACACTGCCGCACTTCCGCCCGCCAACACCTGTGCTTCGTTGATCGCTCGTAGTTGCAGCCTGTTGAGGTGTCCGACCTCTCTGGCCCACATCGCTGCCACCGGTTCGGGAACGCCGTGGCGCACCAGGCTCGACGGCGCTGCGGTCGCCGCGATCGGTTGATGCGCTCCGTGTGCGGCGCGGTATCGGGCGCCGGGTCTCAGAACCGGTAAGGTGGGGTTGCCCTCGATGCCGGTCCGCGCGGTGGTGTCCTGCCTGCGGGCGTCGGTTGCCGACCGCGTTCCGCCCACCTGCCGTCGGACGTAGTCCACCAGGCGCGTCAGGCCGATCCGGTCACCATCCAGCACCTCTGGTGCCCCGCTGAGGCCGGCAAGCAGGTGGTAGGTGAGCAGACCGTGGCCGTGCTCGACCGGTGCCCGCGCTTCCTGCTCCGCGGTAGCAGCCGTCAACACGACCCACCCGCGACCGCTCTTGTCCGGCTGGGTTCCGCGTCTTGAGGGGGCAGGCACGCTGAGGTCCCGCGCGGATGGCATGCCGGAGAAGCAGCAGTCGAGCGCGACCAGCAGCACGCGGGCGGGTACTGCTCTGAGCGCTTCCACCACGTCGTCGATCGGCAGCCCGGCGTACGCCTCGCCGGTGTCATGCGTGACCAACCGCCGATCTCGCGTGCCGTGCCCGGAGAAGGTGAACACGACTGTGTCATCGGGGCCACTGATCCTGGTCAACCGTGCCAGGTGCTCGGTGACCGCTTCCGAGGTGGCATCCCGGTCGCACAGCAGAGCCGCCTGGTCACCGATGGTGTCCGCGAACAGTGCGTGCAAAGCGATGGCGTCGGCCGCGGCGTGGCGCGCCGGTGGCGCACCGGGCACGCAAACCTCGCCGGCACCGATGAACAGGCCGTGGACACCGGGGTTCCCCGTCACGCCGCGACACCCTGGACGCGCGGATCGTGCCGCAGGGCCGCGAGCAGGTCAGCCGCACCGGCCTTGGTGAAGGCGTGGACCGGGTAGTGGTCCACCGTCCTGGGCTGCAGGAACAGGGGGATTTCATCCGGAGTCCCGCCCGGGAGGACCACCGGGAGCAATCGCTTTGTCCACTGTGCTCGATCAGTGTGCAGCAGTTCGCGCAGTATGCCCATTTCCGACTGCAGACCGCGGTGCAGCTTGGCGGGCATTTGCCCATCCCCCACGACGCAGCAGGCCGGTGACGCGATGATTAGCGTGAAGTCGGCAGTGGTGATCTGTTCGTGGGCCCACACGTACCAGTCCTGGCGCGTGCTGTCGTAGAGGTGGTCGATGTGCACGTCGAAGCCCTGCCGCTGCAGGAACCGGGCGAGGGCTCGACACTGCTGGATGTGATGGGGGGTGTCGTGGGCATAGCAGATGAAGATGCGGGGTGGCTGCGGCTCAGCGGTTCGGCGGGTGCCTGCGGTCGGGAAAAGCGGCGTCTGCGCCGACGCTGCTCCCGATCCAGCGAGGGCGACCGCGAGGTGCATGGGCAGGTCGACCGGGAGCAGATCCACATCTTCTCCGGCATGGTCGAACCGCACCGACAGTTTGACCGGCAGGGTCGTTGTCCCGGCGGGTGCTGCCAGGACGACCCAGGCCACCTGGCTACCCGAGGTGAAGCCGGTTACCCGCCGATATTGCCAGCGCACTACCGAGGTGCCCACCCCCAAGGTGCTCACGGCCGCGTCCCGTACGGGCAGGTACGCGTCGCCGGGGTGGTCTCCACATGGCACCAGGTTCGCGTAGTGGTTGACCACGTATGAGTGGGCGCCTACGGGGTGGGGTGCGGTGTGTGGGGCAGCGTCCACCACGGTGCTGGTCTCCGGGAATGACAGGGTCACCTCGTACCAGTCGAATGGCGGGGCCGAGCTGTTCACGTCCAGTTCGAGGTTGAACCGGACCAGGTGGTGGTCGTGGCCCGTGGAAGCGTCGTCCGACAGTGCGACCCGCTGCGCCTGGCAGCCTGCCAAGCGCAGCACGCCCAGGTCGAGCGGTCCGGGCGGGCGAGTCAGCAGTCGGGAGCCCTGATCCCGCAGGCGCAGGGGAACAGCCAGGTGCTGTTCGCGGATCTCTGTCTTCATCGGACGGTTCTCCTTCTTTCGGATGTGTGGATGCGGATCACTCCCGGTGGGGGTATTCCGCGGGTCTGGCTGTGGTGGGTGCTCAGGCGGCTGAGCGAAGGACGTCGACGATCGCCCGCTCGCCGCACTTGCGCTGCTGGTGGCACTCTGCGAGGGAGATACCGAGGAGATCGGCCACCAGCCTGGGGTGCATTCCGTCGAACCTGGTGGCGGCGATAATGTCGGCCTCCAGTTGGGTCACCGCGCCATCTCGCACCAATCTCGCCAGCAGCAGATCCGGATGCCCCGCCGGGCTTGTGAAGGGCAGGAGTCGGACCTTGGACCCCGAGTCCGCGGGTGAACCTTCCCAGCCGCCGGTTTCCGGCCTGCCGCCGTACCGGGCTCGCTGGAAGGCAACCTCGGCCAGGTGGCGCACCAGCCTCGGCATGGTGTTATCGCAGCACATCACTGCTTCGATAAAGCCGACCAGCACGGTGCTCTCGACGTCCTCGCGCTCGCCGCCGTGGAGAGTCAACGCGCGCTGGGTGGCCCACTTGAGCTTCGGCAGGCTTCCCGCGACCGCGAACAGCAGCCATGGCTGGGCGTCCGCCTTGGCACGCCGAATGGTCTCGGTCCACAACTGGGAGTGGGCCGATTGCCCTGTTGCCCGGTCGCGCAGCATGGCCACCACCTCACCGGCCGTCAGGTTCCGGTCGGCGATGTCGATCCCCACCTCCCAGCAGTCGATCACGGGCGTTCGGTTGGCCGCGGCCAACTCGGCGAATGCGCGTTCGACGATCGCCAACGGGGATTTCGAGATTGCAGGCATGGGTGCGACCTCACTTGTCCATTCGGTGGGGCGGTGCTCGCGGTCATACCCTGAACGCTGGTCGGCGTTATTTCAAGTCGAATTTTTCTATTTCCTGATTTCTGATCGCATGGAAAACCTTGGAATCTTCCATCGACTGCGGAGTGGCTGCTCGGAGGCGATTCGATCAGCTGCGGTGGAGGTCAAATTCCTGCGAGGAAAGAACGGGAAATTATTGATGTCTGCCCGGGTTGGGCTTCAACCGCGCTGGAGTCGGCGTGTCGACACGGTCTTCGCGCCTGCTCGCGGACGGGGCTGCGGAGCGACGACATCGGTGACGGTTCAGGTGGAGGGGCGATTCGGGCGGGGCGGCTCCGCCGCTCCCGATGTCGTGCTGTCTTGGCTGAGCGGATCAGCCTGTTCGGGTGGTACGCGCTGATCCGACCTCAGGTTGAGGATGTCGTGCTTTTGAATGGTCCCGACGCTGAGAAGGGGGCCGAACGGTTATGACGTCATCACTGGGGAGATCCGGCGTGCTGCCGGGGCCGCAGCGGATGCGGCCGATGTCGCGGGTGGAGTCAGTCCCGACACGGCGATCCGGGGTGTGGGCGCGGCGCTGCCGGGTTCTCGGACCGCACGGGGTGCGGTCGGCGCGGGGGACCCCTGGCGGACGCGGCTGGCCGCGTAGGTGGTGGAGACGCCGGGGTATGCGCGAAAGCTCACGGCATCAGCCGAGTCGTACGAGGCCGAGGCCACCGCCGCGTTCCGCGGTGGGGTGATGGTCGGTTTCGGGGATGTTCGGCAGTGGCGGGCAGCTCCGCTGGACGCAGCTGTTGGGGCGCTCAACAGCGATGGGCGTTGTTCGTCGGGACCGGTGACGAACGGGCAGCCGCGGGGGCGCCCGACGCGTGGCAGGGGAAGCCGCGCGGGCCACGCATGCGGAGCGCGATCGGTTGGAGCGCATCGTCGCCGAGATCGCGGCGGCTCGGCGGGCTGTGGGGATGCGGCGGATTCGGTGGTGGTGATCGAGAAGTTGGTGCGGGAGGTCGATGGGGTCGCCGGCGCCCACGGGTTGGTCGTCAACGACGATGGCCAGGTTGTGCGGGCTGCGGGGTCGGTGCCGGAGGCACCGACGAGGAAGCGGTGGTGGCCGATCTTCGCGAGCGGGTCCGGGTGGTCCTGCGGTTGGCCGATGAGATTGAGGGGTTCCTGTCCGATGTGCTGGACAAGGTGGCTGCGGACGGTGTGACCGACGGGGTGCCACCTCGCTCGCCGACGCCGCCTCGACGGGGAGCGGCAGGGCGGCCTTCACGACAAGTTGTTGAGGAAGTACAACGTCACCGTCGACCCTGGTGGGATGGTCAGGTATCCGGACGGGGTTCTGGGGTGGGCGCTGGAGCAGATGGGGGTCAAACCCCAGAACATGACCGCGGGAGAGGCCGTGATGCTCAATGACATCGGGCTGGCGGGAGCCAAGGACGCCTACGATATCTACAAGACCGCCATCCACGACGCCGAGAACGTGTTTGGGGGTGCGGGGCTCACCGACGGGCGCTCTGGTGCCCTTCGTCACGTCTACTGGAACGCGATGTTGGCGAATCGGTTCGGGCCGTAGTGGGCGGCGCAGTACACCACCGCCCACGAACGCGTGGACACCAACAGCGTCACCGCGGAGGCGATGGACCTGCACAACAAGGAAGTCGGACGGAGGATTGCGGCGGAGCACCCGGACGCGGGGCCCGAGAAGCTAAAGGGGTACATCGACAAGGCGGTCCATGACGGTGAGATGGTCGTTGTCGGCTCGGACGGCAGGTTGGTGCCGAGCAACGAGGTGGCCATCGGTGAGACCGGGCGTGCCCAGGATGATCCGGCGACCGGTGGGAATGAACCCGGGGCGCAGGACGAATACGAGAATGACACATCAGGGGGCTGCAACCCCGGTGGCGGCGCGACAGCTACGGCACCTGTGACAACTAGAAGGCTCGTTGCCCTGCTCGTCGCTTTCGCCGTCCTGCTGACGGGGTGCTCGAATGGAGGTCATCGGTTGACTGAGGACGAACAGCTCTCCGCCGCCTGTGCGAGTTGCGGCAGAACGGTGGGGAGGTGCTGCTGAGTGATCTCGCAGGCGGCGACTGGGACACCGTCTACGTCTCCCCGGAGCCGGTCAGCTAGAAGCAGGTCGGTGTTCCCGTTCCCATGGAGGACGAGTTCACCCAGCGCGGTCACGTGTTGGTCTTCCTGAAGACGGTGCCGTCCAGCGGGCGACGTTCACAACTCCGAACCTGCTGCGCGACGGCACTTATGCCGCGCCGGTTCGGTTGCGGGCAGGCGGTTATCCGGCGCTGATCGACATCGAGTCCTGACCGGGGCGCGAACGCGTCGTCAGAGGGTTTTGGTCAGGAAGACGCTGTGCGGGTCAGGGCGGTAGTCGGCGAAGGGTTCGCAGTAGGTGAAGCCTGCGCGTTCATAGAGGGTTCTTGCCGGGGTGAAGAAGTCGGCTGAGCCGGTTTCCAGGCTCAGGCGGGTGAAGCCCATTCGTCGGGATTCGGTGAGGATGTGGTTGAGCAGTCGGGCGGCGATGCCGCGGCCGCGGTGGGTTGCCGCGGTGCGCATCGACTTGAGTTCGGCGTGGGTGTCGTCCAGGCGTTTGATTGCGCCGCAGGCGACCGGGGTGTTGGCGTCGAGGACTGACCAGAAGGTGATGTCGGGGGTGCGGAGACCGTCTAGGTCCAGGGCGTGCTTGCTCTCCAGTGGGGTGATCGCGCGCATGTCGTCGAGGTGTTCGGTGAGCAGGTGGGCGATTTCCGGGCCGCTCAGGTCGTCGACGATGATGCGCATGGGGGCCTCCTCCGGTTGCGGGAGGAAAATACCGGTGGTGGGGAACCCGGTGGTGGCGGTGGGCGTCGGAGGTGTCGGTGGGGAGAGGAGTCGGGGTGGTTGAGCGGGAGGACGGGCCGTTCTTCGAGGCTGCGTACCGGGCGGCCGGTGAGGTGGACGACTCCGTGGGGGAGGAGCGGCGGCGGGCGTGGTGGCGGGCGGTGCCGCGGTTCGCGGTTGCGCTGGTCGAGGGGGTCCTGCGTGACTGGCTGGTGATCGGCGCCGTGTTGTTCTCGCTGGTCGTTGCCGTTGTGGGGGGTACGTCCGGTGTGGTGGGGTGGGCGGTTGCGGGGGTGGTGGCCGGGGTTGTGGGGGTGGTGCTGGTGGGTGTGGCGGTGCGGCGGAAGTGGTCGTTCGGGGCGCAGTGGGCGGTCATCCTCGGGGTGGTCGTGGCGCAGGCGGCTTACCTGGTGCTCTTCTGGAAAACACGATGACGGGGGAACCGGCGTGACCGATGTGACCGTGGAACTGGCCGACCTGGGCGGGTGGGCCGCCCAGACCGGGCGGGCGTCGGCCGACTGCGGGGCCGCTCAGGCGTACGCGACGGGCAACATCGCCGACGCCGACTTCGGTGCCATCCTGGAGCTGATCACCGGCGACTACGCGGGCCTGCTGACGAAGGTGCACGACATCCTCGGTGAGGACGGCAGCGGTCTCGGCCTGGAGCAGGGTGCGCTCACCTCCTGCGCCGAGGCCTACCGCGACGCCGACGCGCAGGGGCGGGACCGGTTCGTCGAGCTCGGTGGCACGGGGGTCCTGCACTCCTCCGACGACGGCGTGGCGAACGGGTTCGACGACGTCGGTTCGGCGCAGGGGAAGCTGACCGCGCCCAGCGCTTCGGGTGCCACCCTGCCCGAGGTGTCCTTCGGGTGGATTCTGGACAAGGTGTGCGACCTGATCGTCTGGGTCGGCGGGCCGGACCCGCGCGAGTACGTCACCAAGTGGATCGCCGGTGACGTGCGGAAGGCCTCGATGCAGGCCGCCGCCTGGGACTGCGTCGCGGCGTGCGTGGAGGCCGTCGAGGCGAACCTGCGCTCCGGGGCGGCGGCGATCGCCGCCACCTGGACCGGGGCGGCGGCCTCGGCGTCCGCGGGGCAGATGGGCAAGTGGGGCACCGCGCTGGCCGACCAGGCCGCCAAGATGCGGGTGATGTCGGACCACCTCACCGACATGGTCGACCAGGCCGTGAAGATGGCCCAGTGCGTCGTCGACATCATCAAGACCGTGATCTCCGTGGTGTCCGCGGGCCTGAGCAACGCCTCCATCCCCCTCTACGGGCAGTGGAAGCTGATCGAGTCGGTCAAGGAGGCCATCACGATGGTGAACAACGCCCGCAAGGTGATCACCGTGTTCTGGAACTTCCTCACCCTCGTCATCGACTCGATCAAGCTCTGCGCCGCCACCTTCACCGCCGAGTCCCTGCCGCCCGCCCCCGCGGGCGCGCCCGTCCCGGCCGGGGCGGGCCGGTGACCACCCCCGAGGACCGCATCCGCGCCGCCAAGGCCGAGTTGGACAGCGTGATCGACCGCGCCCAGCAGGACCTCTACCGGTTCCAACGCCGCAACGAGCCTTCGCCCGAGGCCCTCCGGGCGCTCCAGGAGGCGGCCGCCCGCGGTGACCTGGGGGAGGACATGCGCGAGTTGGCCCGCCGCATCGAGTCCGGGAGGGACAGTTGGCAGGCGGTCTTCGCGGGTGACTCGCCCAACGCGGCTCTGCTGCGGGGGCACCTGGAGCGGATGGCCGAGGAGAACCGGGAAGCCATCGCCACCGCCGTGGAGGAGGACGAGTCCTTCGACCCGTTCGCCACGAGCAGCGACCTGTGAGCCTCAGCCGCCCTTGAGGGCTTCGCGGCACAGGTGGTCGGCGGCCCTGGTGGTTTCCGGCTGACGGTACTTCCGGCACAGGGTGAGCACCAGGTTCGTCGCCGTGTCCAGGTCGATCCTGTGGCCGACGGAGACGAAGAGGGGCTTCACGCCGTCCTGCGTACGCAGGGTGCGGCCGATGACCTCGCCGTCGTCGGTGAGGGGGGTCCAGGAGCCGCGTTCGGGGGCGGGGGTGGTGAACTCGCCCAGGGCGTTCTTGCCCACGCCGATGGAGGGGATGCCGGTTTCCAGGCCCGCGTGGGAGGCGAGGCCGAAGCGGCGGGGGTGGGCCCGGCCCTGCCCGTCGCAGACGAGGAGGTCCGGTGTGGTGGTGAGCGCTGCCAGGGCCTTGAGGAGCGAGGGCAGTTCCCGGTAGGCGAAAAGGCCTGGGATGTAGGGGAAATCCGTCTGGTCGAGGATGACGGCCTGGTCGACCACCTCGCCGGTGGCGATGTCGACGCAGACCGCGGCGGCGGCGAGGCGGCCGGTGTTGCCCTCGTAGGCGACGTCGAGGCCCGCGGCGGTGGTGGGGGCGAAGCCGGGTGGGGCGTGGCCGATCACGCGGGGGGCCAGCGCGAGCTGCTGGGCCACCGCTTCCTCGGGGGTGAGCCGGTTATCCGTGGTGGGTCCTGTCCTCGAGCACGGCCCCGTTCTCGTCCCAGCGGCGGCGGACGAGGAGTTTGCCCTTGGGGTCGAACTCGTCGTGGGTGGCCAGGGTGCCGTTGCGGTGCCAGGTCTGGTGGACGCCGATCGCGGTCCCGTAGCTGACCGCGCCCTCCGCCTTGCGCTCGCCGGTGGGGTACCACTCCGCGGCCGGGCCGTCCTCCATGCCCTCGAAGTACGTGGTGAGGGCGACGACCTGGCCGCCGGGGGCGCGTTCGACGACCTCGCCGGTGAAGGGCTTGCCCTGGTGGGTGACCCGGAGGTCGTCCTCGGTCTCGACGTCGTCGTACTCGACTCGCATGGTGGTCACTCCGGGAGGAACTCGCTGTTGGGGTGGCCGCGGTCGAAGGTGAGGCGGCCCGCGTTGCTGGGTGTGCCTGCCAGCATCCTATTGCAGTTGGCGCAGCACGGGGCGGTGCCCGGGCCCTCCTTGCCGAACGGGAAGCGGTTGTCCACCCGGAACTCCGACATGACGCTCGCGTCGACGTCCTCGCCGCGCTTCCACAGCATGTCGTTGACCGCCTTGACCTCGGCGTGCCGCAGCGGGTTGTCACCGTGCGGAAACTCGGTCATCACCGGTTGGCCGTCGCGCATCAGCGGCTGACCGGTGTCGCGGTCGTACTGCTGGTAGGGGCCGTTCTGGCGCATCTCCTCCAGCCGTTCGCGCAGCACCGGGTGCAGGTCCGCCTCGGGGATGACGTCGCGCGGGCGGCCGTTGACGCCCTCGAAGACCTCGCCGGTGCGGGTGTCGACGGCGACGGAGTTGACCGGGCCCGCCTCCTTGGCGGAGATCTCGCCGTTGTCGCGCATCCGGCGGATCTCGTCGGTGCGCTGGGTCGCCAGGTCGCGCAGGTGCTCGTCGAGGGGCTTGCCGTTGACGTGGGTGATCAGGCCGTCGGAGTTGCGGGTGAGGTCGCCCTGGAGGTGGCCGAGGCTCTGCGAGCCGGTGCGGTTCGGCGGGATGGGCCTGGGTGGGGGCGGTGGGTCGGTGGGCGCGCCGGGCGGGGGTTGGCCGCCACCGCTGTTGCCGCCGGAGCCGCCACCGGTCTGGGTGGTGGGGGCGCTCGACGGGGTGGTGCCGCCGGGGGCGTGGGTGCCCGGAGCGCTGGGAGGCGCGGTCGGGGTGGCGGCTGACGGGGTGGTGACGCCGGAGGGGACCGTGCTGCCCGAGGGGGTGTGCGAGGTCGGTGGGGCGCTGCCGGTGGGGGTGTCGACGTGGGACGGGGTGGTGGTGCCCGACGGGGTCGGGGAGGGGGTCCTGGGGGTGCCGCCGGTGGGGTCCGTGGTGCTCGACGGGGTGCTCGCGCCGGAGGGGGTCGTGGTCGTGGGGGCGCTCGAACCCGGGGCGTCGGTGGTGGTCGACGGGGCGTCCGGGGTGGCGGGGGTGGAGCGGGTGGCGTCGGGGGCGCCGTCGAGGACGTCGGAGACCGAGGTGGGGGTGCGGACCGCGTCGGGGGTGTTCGGGGTGGTGTCGGGGGTGCCGGGGGTCTTGCGCAGGGCGTCGCGCAGGGAGTCCCAGAGTTCGCCGAGCCTGCCCATGAGGGGGCGCAGCTTGTCCAGGGAGCGGGTCAGCTTGGTGATGAAGTCCTTGATCCGGTTGACCCACTTGCTGATCAGCGCCACCGCCGAGGCCACCACGTGCGGGGTGGCGACGCCCAGCGTGCCGCCGATCTCGGCCATCCACTGCGGGATGCGGGCGATCAGCGTGGCCACGCACTCGGCGACCAGGTCGCGCACGATCTCGCGGACCGCGCCGACCAGCATCCCGACGACCTCGACGACGGTGCCGATGGTGCCTGCGCCGGTGCCCGCTGCGGCGATCTTGTCCTGCTTGTCCTTGGCGAACGCCCGGTAGGCGTCGGCGGCCGGGCCCTCCCAGCCCGCGGTGCCGTTGACCACCTCGGTGGCGAAGTCGGCGGCGATGGCGGCGGTCTCGGTGCCGACGTTCTTCCAGGTGGCCGCGTACGCCGCGATCTGGTCGCCGTCACCGGCCAGCCAGTCCAACGCGTCCGAGAGCGGTTTGACGTGCTCCATCAGCCAGGACACCGCGTACTGCAGCAGCGTGCCGACCGGGTCCAGCGCCAGCGACAGCATCTCCAGGCCGGTGCCGACGACCCCGAGGCCGCCCTCGACCCAGGAGCCGCCCTCCACGCCGTGGTAGATGTCCATCGCGGATTCGGCGAGGCCGATGCCGCTGTAGGCGGTGGTGGAGTCCTGGCGCTCGGCGATCAGCGGGTTCGTCATCACCGGCCCCCGGTGAACGGCTGCGTGTTGGCCTGCTCGGTGGTGTCGTAGGAGGCCGCGTTGGCGCGGACGCCGTTCGCGGTGCTGTCCATCGACCCCGCGGCCTCGGCGAGCGCGTCGACCCCGGGTTGGCTGACCGCCTGCACGACGGGCACGAAGAACTGGCAGATCACCCCGTAGGCCTGGGTGCCCAGGGTGACCTGGTTCGCCGCGTCCACCGCGGTGCCGAGCCGTTCGCCGAGGGCGGCGAGCTTGCCCGCGTGGTTGCGCAGTTCGTCCGGCAGGACGTCGTAGCCGTCTGGCATGTCGAGGGTCCTCTCAGCGCCGGAACGGGTTGTCGCCGAAGTCGTCGTCGTCGTTTAGATCCTCGCGAGACCGCCGTCGCGGGTCGCGCTGGTCCGGCTCAGGTTCGGGGAAGCGCTGGCGGTAGTTGGAGACCACCGCCTCCACCGTCGCCGGGTCGTCGCCGACGGTGGTGCGCATGATCTCCGCGACCTGGTCGGTGATGCGGGACTGGGCGGTGCGCATGGTCTCCGACACCAGGCGCGACAGCGCGTCGCCGGTGTGGTTGCGGATGCCGTCGGTGAAGCGGATGTCGGTCACCGCGCCCCCGGAGTCGACCACGACGGTGACCACGCCGTCGCGCGAGACCGCCGTCCCGGTGACGCCGGTGACCTGGCGCTGCATCTCCTGGTAGCGCTCGGCCTTGGCGGTCACGCCCGCCGCCCAGCGCTCCAGCTCCTGCTCGGTCCGCGCCCCGTCGAACCCGAAGGTCGGTTCTGCCACGACTGCTCCTGCCTCGTCCGGTCTCCCCCCCGTCCGACGCATCGTCCGCGGCGGTGGTTCCGTGTCGGGGCGCGTCCCGGCGGTCAGATGTCGTGCGGCGCCTCGGGGCGGTCGAGGACGCGCAGCCAGCGGCCGTCGGGCTGGCGGCGGACGAGCTGGACGCGGCCGGGGGTGTCGTCGGCGGAGCGGGTGGAGGTGAGCGCGAGGTCGCCGTTGCGGACCGCGGGCAGGCCGTCGAGCAGGGTCAGCTCCGGGATGTGGGCCATCATCTCGGCGCAGACGGCCCGGATCGCGGCGCGGCCCTCGGTGCGGGCGCCGGGCGGGTAGGCCATCACCGCGTCGGGCTCGTAAAGCTCGGCCAGGCCCTCGGCGTCACCGGCGTTGAACCGCTCGACGAAGAGGCGGGCCACCTGCTCCGGCTCGGTGGCGATGACGCGGGTCTCGGCGTTGTTCTGTGTCATGCCTCCACCCTGCGGCGAATCTGCCCAGAAGTCCAAGAGATGATTATTCTGGGTTCTATAATCAGTGCTTATGGAGCTTCGGCAGCTTGAGTACTTCGTCGCGGTGGTGGAGGCGGGTGGTTTCACCCGGGCCGCCGAGCGCGTGCGCGTGGCGCAGCCGGGGATCAGCGCGCAGATCCGCAAGCTGGAGCGGGAGTTCGGCCAACCGCTGCTGGACCGGTCGGCCCGCGTGGTGCGGCTGACCGAGGCGGGGGAGGCGGTGCTGCCGCACGCGCGGGCCGCCCTGGGCGCGGTCGAGGACGCGCGGCTGGCGGTCGACGAGCTGGTCGGGCTGGTGCGCGGGCACGTGGCGGTGGGCGCGGTGACCTCGCACGCGGTGGACCTGCCGTCGCTGCTCGCCGCCTTCCACGACGCGCACCCCGGCGTGGAGATGACCCTGGTGGAGGGTTCCTCGGACGTGCTGGTCGAGCGGCTGCGGGCGGGCACCCTGGACGCGGCGATCGTCTCGCTCGGCCCGAACCCGCCCGCCGACCTGGACACCCTCGTCGTCGCCGACGAGGCGATCGCCGCCGCGGTGGGCCACGGGCACCCGCTGGCGGCGCGGTCGTCGGTGCGGCTGGCCGAGTTGGGCGGGCTGCCGCTGATCAGCCTCCCGCCGGGCACGGGCATCCGCTCGCACCTCGACGCGGCGTGCGCGGCGGCGGGGTTCACCCCCGCGGTGGCCTTCGAGGCGGGCGACCCGGTGCTGCTGGCGCAACTGGCCGCGCGGGGGCTGGGCGTGGCGATCCTGCCGGACTCGCTGGCCCGGTCGCGGCCGGACCTGCACCCGCTGGCGATCACCTCGCCCGCGCTGGGCGGGCGGCTGGCGTTCGCGTGGCGGGCGACCGGGCCGGGCAGCCCGGCGGGTCGGGCGCTGCTGGCGCTGGCGCGGCGGGCGCTGGAGGTCGTCGGTGGATGAGCTGGTCGACCTGTACGCGCGGGGGGACCTGGGCGGGCGGGTGGTCGGGACGGCGCCGCGCAGCCGCGTCCGGGCGGAGAACCTGCCGCACGCGGCGACGCAGGTGCTGCTGCGGGACCGGGCGGGGCGGGTGTACGTGCACCGGCGGACGCTGACGAAGGACGTGTACCCGGGGATGCACGACGTGTGGGCCGGTGGGGTGGTGACCGCGGGGGAGGCGCCCGACGTGGCCGCCGCGCGGGAGCTGGCGGAGGAACTGGGCGTGCGAACCGTTGTCCGCCCGTGCTTCCGGTACTGGTACGCCGACGACTCCGCGAACTACCTGGCGTGCGTCTACGAGGCGGACCACCCCGGCGGGGAGATCCGGCACCAGGCGTCGGAGGTGGCCGCGGGCTGGTGGGTGCCGTGGGCGGAGCTGCTGGCGCGGTTGGCGGACCCGGCGTGGCCGTTCACCCCCGACGGGCGCGAGTCCGTGGCGCGCTATGCCCGGTACGCCGCGTGATCGACAATTGTCGGTGTGACCCACGGTGAGAACGACCTCGTGCAGGCCATGTCCGACGGTGAGTGGTTCGAGGGTTCGGCCGACGACCCGGTGGTGGTGCGCGCGGGCCTGATCCGGGAGCTGCTGCTCGGCAGGCACGGCGAACTCGACCCGCGCGGGGTGCGGGTGCGCGGCGCGCGGGTCGTCGGGGTGCTCGACCTCGACCAGGTCCGGGCGGTCGTCGGCCTGCACCTGGCGGACTGCGTGGTCGAGGAACCCATCCGCGCCACCCGCGCGGTGCTGCCGTACCTGACCCTCGACGGCAGCCGGATCGCCGGGCTGGTCGCCGACGGCGCCAGGGTCGAGGGTGGGCTGTTCCTGCGCCGCGTCCGCGCCGAGGGGGAGGTGCGGCTGCTCGACGCGCACGTCGGGGGGCAGTTCGACGCCGACGACGCGGAGTTCACCAGCACCTCCGGCACCGCGCTGTACGCCACCCGGATGCGGCTGGACGGCGGCTTCTTCCTGCGGCGGGCCCGCATCCGCGGCGTGGGGGAGCGCGGGGCGGCGCGGTTCGTGGGGTCGCGGTTCGGCGGGCAGGTGGTGTTCGCGGGCGCCCGCCTGGAGAACCCGACGGGACCGGTGCTCGACCTGCACGAGAGCACGGTGGACGGGACGGTCTTCCTGCCCGCGGAGGTGGTCTGCCCGGACGGTTCGCGCGAGGACCACTGCGACCACCCGGCCCGGGTCGAGCTGGACGACTTCGGCTTCAGCTCGATCGGCTACCTCGACTGGCGGCAGTGGCTGCACCTGATCCGCTGCCACACCACGGCCTACCACGCTTCGCCGTACCAGCGGCTGGCGGCGGTGGAGCGGGCGGCGGGGCACGACGGCAACGCCCGGCGCATCCTCATCGCCCAGCAGGGCGACCTGCTGCGGCGCTCGCCCGCGGCCGTGGGCGGTCCGGTGACCCGGTTCTCCCACCGGCTCTGGGGCGCCCTCGCCGGGTACGGGTACCGGACCCGGCGCACGGCGGCGGCGCTGCTGCTGGCGGTGACCGCGGCCGGGCTGCTCGGCTACGCCGCCGGACAGGTCGACACCCGGCCGGGGCACCACGCCGCCGAGCGGACCGTGCAGCCCGGGTCGCCCTCGCCCGCGGTGGGGGTGGCGTGCTCGTCGGTGGAGCTGGTCGGGTTGGGGCTCGACCGGGGGCTGCCGCTGGGGCCGACCGGGCTGCGCAGCCGGTGCGACCTGGACACCGGGACCCGGTGGGGGCAGGCGTTCACAGTGGCGATCTGGGTCATCCAGGCTGCGCTGTGGGGGCTGGCCACCTTGGCGCTCGCCGGGTACACGAACCTGGTGCGCAAGTCCGCTTAGGACAGCCGGTCGACGGTGGCCGGGGCAAGCGGACCGGGCGGTCCGCTAGGGTGGGGGCATGGCTCGCACCCCCGCGCCGGACACCCGGGACCGCATCCTCGGTGCCGCCGCCAGGCTCTTCTACGAGCACGGTGTGCGCGCGGTCGGGATGAACCGGATCATCCAGGAGGCGGGCACCGGGAAGAACCTGCTGTACCAGCACTTCCCGGAGAAGGCGGACCTGGTCGCCGCCTACCTGGCCGTGGCCCGCGACGTGCGCGACAGCGCCGCCCGGCTGGCCCTGGTGGACGCGCGCACCCCCGCGGACACGCTGGTGGCGCTGGTGGCCGAGGTCGCCGCGAAGGTGGCCGAGCCGGGGTTCCGCGGCTGCGCCTTCCGCAACTACCTCGCCGAGTTCCCCGACGACGCCGACGCCGCACCCACCCGGGTCGCCCGGGACTACCTGGGGGCGAGCCGGGCCGCGATCGATGCCGCGGCGGGGGAGGTGGACCCGTCCGGCGAACTGGCCGAGCGGGTGTGGCTGCTCGTCGACGGCCTCTACTCCCAGGCGGCCTACCGGAACCGGCTCGACGGCGACGTCGCGCGGGCCGGTGCGGCGGCGGTCCGGCTGGTCGAGGCACTCGTCCGGTGACGGTGGTGGGCGGCGGCTTCGCGGCGCGGCTGCGGGCGGCGACCCGGGACGCGCACGAGCGGGCCGAGCGGTCGCCGTTCGTCGAGGCGCTGCTCGGCGGCGACCTGGGGCGCGAGGCGTACGCGGCACTGCTCGCGCAGAGCCACCTGTTCCACTCCGCGCTGGAGGAGGCGGGCGAGGTCTGGCGCGGCGACCCGGTGGTCGGCCGGTTCGTGCTGGACCCGCTGCGGCGCAGCCCGGCGCTGGAGGCCGACCTGGCCTGGCTGCTCGGCCCGGGCTGGCGCGGGCACCTGCGCCCGCTGGACGCCACATCGTCCTATGTGGAGCGGTTGCGCGCGGTCTGCCCCACCGACCGAGCCGCTTTCGTGGCGCACCACTACACCCGCTACCTCGGTGACCTCTTCGGCGGGCAGATCATCCGGCACAGGCTGCGCGACACCTACGGCCTGGAGGTCGACGGCGTCCGCCACTGCCTCTTCGACGGCATCGGCAAGCCCAAGCCGTTCCGCGACCGCTACCGCGCCCTGCTCGACGAGACGCCGTGGCGGCCGGGGGAGCGCGACGCCCTGATCGCCGAGGCGGACCTGGCTTTCCGGCTCAACCGCGCCGTTTTCGACGACCTGGCCGCCGTCCACTGCTGAACCCGGCACCGGGGGATCAGTCCCCGGGCAGCCAGCCCCGCTCGGCGGCCTTGGCGCCCGCCTGGAACCGGCTGCGCGCGCCCAGCCGCCGCATGAGGTCCGAGACCATCCGGCGCACCGTCCGCACCGACACGCCCAGCCGGACCGCGGCCACCTCGTCGGTGCACCCGTCGGTCAGCATGGTCAGCAGTTCGCGCTCCCGCGCACCCGGCTTCGCCGGGCCGGACAGCGGCGGACCCGGCAGCGGCGCCGCCCCGGCCCACACCCGCTCGAACAACGCGGTCAGCGCCGTGACCACACCCGGCAGCCGGACCACGGCCGCACCCGCGCCGCCCTCGGCGGGCACGACCACCACCGACCCGTCGACGACCAGCGCCACCGCGGGCACCTCGGCCACCGTGCGGGTGTCGGCGCCCGCCGCGACCAGCGCGCCCAGCCGGGGGTCCAGGCCCGGCGCGGTGCGCGCGCTGTCCGGGGCCACGACCCGGTAGCGCACGCCGCGCCGCAGGTTCCAGTGGTCGATCCGGCGCACCGGCCCGAACGGGCCCGCCGCGGTGGCCTGGTCGCTGAGCACCAGCACCTCGTGGGCGGCGCAGGCGAGGAGCCCGTCCACCCCGGTGCTCACGGCGGTCAACCGGGGCGCCGGGTCCACCGGCGCCTCGGGGAAGACGGCGGTCATCGGGGCGGCCCCTCCGAGCGGGGCGGTGGCGGCCCGCGCCAGGTCGGGCCGCGTGGCCGGTTCCGGCCGAATCCACGCCGAGCGCCCGCCCACCGCCCGTGCGGCGGTAGCGTCGGTCTGCGACATCGGTGCCGGTGACATCGTGTCCCTCCCGTCCCGGTGCGGCCGGGTGCCGCTCCACGTCCACCTTGGCGCGGGATGTATGAGGAATTGATGACACGGGTGCGCGGCGCTTCGGGACAAGATGACGCAAACACAACATGTGGTGGCGACGAGTCGCTGAAACTCCAGGTGTTGTGCTGAGCCGGTGGGACTTGCCCGCCATCGGAAGGGGTTGCGGCAAGGGGTGTCGGCACGTGGTGGGGTCGACTGCCCGAGCGGGGTGATCCGCTCGCCGTGGTGACGCTGCGCTGCGAGTGGTACGACCATTGGTGTTCCGCTGTCACCCGAAGACCTCCATGCGCCCGGCTGCCCGCGTCGCTAATGTCGACGCCCGGAACCGGTGGGGGGAACAGGGTGGCGATGACGGGTGCCCGGGTCGACGTGGAACTCGTCGCCCCGGCCGAGCCCGGCGCGGGCGACATCGCGGTGGTCGGCCGGGCGGTCGCACCCGGTGCCTGGTTCGACGTCGGAGCGGCCCGCCCGCGCCCGCGCACCCCGGACGCGGTGTGGGAACTGGTCGACGGGCGCGGCTACAACGGCGTCCACGCCCGCGGGCGCGCCCTGGTGCACCTCGGCCGGGGCAACCGGACCCCGCGCAAACCCGTCATCCTGGCCGACGCGCACGGCCACGGCCCCAGCGCGGACCCGGTGACCCGCCTGACCGGCGACGCGCTCGTCGACGACCTGCTGGCCTCCGGGTACGACGTGGTCCTGGTGGGCTTCGCCGAGCGGCAGACCTACCTGCAGGCCAACGCGGGCGCCCTCGCCGAGTGCGTGCGCCGGGCCGCCGCCGAGCGCACCGGGACCGCCCCGCTCACCGTCGGCGGCATCGGCTCCGGCGGCCTGATCGCCCGCTACGCCCTCGCCCTCCTCGAAACCGACGGCCACGACCACGAAACCGACGTCTACCTGTCCTGCGACACCCCGCACGACGGCGCCTGGATTCCCCTGATCCTCCAGCAACTGGCCCACTTCTTCGGCCGGTTCCCCGGCGCGGGGGACAGGGCGGAACTCCTCCGCGCCCCGGCCGCGCAACAACTGCTCGGGGCCTGGGTCCGGGACGCGAAGTACTCGGGGCCGGTGCAATCCCCGCTGCGCAAGCAGTTCCTCGACGACCTGCGCCGCATCGGGGACTTCCCCCGGCGGGTGCGCATGGTCGGGCTGTCCTGCGGCACCGGCACCGGGGTGGGCCCACCCCTGCCCGCGGGCGCCACCGCCTTCGACTGGAACCTCGGCGCCCTGGCCGCCGCGACCGCCCGCTTCCAACCCGACCGGGGAACCGACGCGGCGATCGGGACGATGAGCGCCCTGCTGGAAGTCCGCCACCCGACCACGACCGACGTCCCGGCCCTGGACGGCGCACCGGGCGGAACGGCCGAGTTCTTCGGCCAGGTCGCGGACGCCCTGGGCGCGACGATCCCCCGGGAACACCGCTCCGGCTGCTTCGTCCCCACGACCAGCGCGGCCGCCCTCTCCCTGGACAACCCCCAAACCCCGGTCGACGGGCTCCCCGGGCCGTTCCACGAGTTCCGGTGCGCGGAGGAGAACCTGCCGCACGGCCTGCTGACCGAACCGCTGGTCCGGTGGGTGCTCGACCGGCTGCCCTGAGGCGCCGCGACCCGCCTACGCCACCGGTGCGATTGGCTCGCGCACACCGGCGTAGCGGGCAGCGGTGGCGCGCAGGTGCGCGGCGTGCCCGTAGATGTCCTCCACCGTGGTGATGGGCACGCGGGTCTCGTTCTTGTTCTCGTCGAAGACGCCCAGGTACTTCTGACTGCGGTTGAACCACAAGCGGGCGATGGGCTTGCGGTTGTTGTCGTCGAACAGCACCCCGAAGTAGGTCTTGGTGTCCCGCGCGACCACCCGGTCGCTCGGCACCTCGCTGCACACGATGGCCCGCACCACCCGGAAGCCCTCCAGTTCCTCCTCGGTGGTGACGACGTCCCCGCCCACCTCGTTCGCCTGCCCGTCCTCGACCACCGGCGCGACCGGGGTCGTGGGAACGGGGAGGATGATGTCCGGGCTTCCCAGCGCGTTCTTGAGCCGGTCGTTGACCTGCTCGTTGAGGAACTGCCGGGTGGCCTTCTCCACCAGCGGCAGGAACTGCTCGCGCACCCGCTGGGTGAACGCGCCCTCGTAGACGCGGGTGGTCAGGAAGCGCACCCACTCGTCCTCCGGCTCCTTGAACTGGGTGGCCAGGATGCGCTTGATCTGCCCGATGTACTTGAGCTCGCCCGCGGCGCTGAGCACCGAGTCGAGGTCGAAGGTCTCCTTGGTGAGCTTCGCCAGCTCCGGCAGCAGGGTGGCGTCGATGTCGGCGAAGTCGAGCACGAGGAACGGTTTCGCGTCCATGCGGTTCGGCGCGTCCAGGTCGGTGTAGACGTGGTAGACCTCGCCGTTGGTCAGGATCGCGATGCGGGCGTTGGTGGCGGCGAAGTACCGGTAGAGCTGGGAGGCGTGCTCGATGCGCAGCGGGTCGTTGACCTTCTTCGCCTCGATGAGGATTTGCACCTGGCCGCCGTGGGCGATGGCGTAGTCGATCTTCTCGCCCTTCTTCGTCCCGACGTCGGCGGTGAACTCGGGGATGACCTCGGCCGGGTCGAACACGTCGTAGCCGAGCACCGTGCTGATGAACGGCATCACGAAGGCGTTCTTGGTCGCCTCCTCGGTCTCGATGCCCGCCTTGTGCTGCTTGATCCGCTGCGCCAGTGCCTGCGCGCGCTCCGCGATGTCCATCCCATGCGCCCTTTCCGTCCGGCGGGAGCCCTGTGTGGACCCTGGCTCGCCCGCGCCGGGTAGATCGACGGGGAAGGCGAGGGTGTTACCGCGTTACCTGATCGTGTCCGGTGTGGCCCGGGGCTTGTCCGGTGCCGCGCAGGCCGTTCGTCGGTTGCGTTTCCCCGTTCGAGACCCAGGGGTTCCGAGTGTCCCTTATGGACTAGGTGGTGTTGGGATCTCCACCCGCCTCGCGGTGGGTGTCGTGTCGGGGCCGGGTGGTGGTCACCGGGGGTTCACAGTGGACGGTCGTCGGGTGGGGGTGGGTTCTGGGGGTGGAGGAGGGCTCGGTCGCGGACCATGCCCCACTGGCTGACCGGCACGTCGGCGGCGACCAGGAGTTCGTCCAGGTCTCGGGAGGTGGCGCGGGTGGTGACGATGCGGTCGGCCTCGGTGCGGGTGAGGCCGCAGATGCGGGCGATGGTGGCGGCGGGGGCTCCGCCGAGTTCGACCAGGCCGCCGTCGTCGTAGTCGAGGCCCAGGTCGGGGCGGCCGATGCCGAGGCGCCGGGCGAGGTGGGGGTCGCGGGTGGCGAGGGCCCTGGCGTGGTGGCGGCGGCACCGGGCGGCGGACGCGGCGGGCGGTGGGGGCTTGATGGGGCAGGTGTGGGCGGGCGGCCCGGGTGACCCGATCGTGGCGGTTGGGGGTGCCAAGATGAGAACTCGGTGTAGCGACTTCACCAGCGTCCTCTCCCCGATAGACCCGAATGATCCCTCAGGTCTATCGGGGAAGGTGACGGTGTGTTACCGATTTAGCAGAACCAGCCGCCCTGGACCCAGCCGCGCTGGTTGACGTGGCCCATGGCGTAGCCCTCGGCCCAGCCCTTCTCGGAGTAGCGGGACAGCTCGAAGTGCTCGCCGCGGAACAGGGTGCCGATGATGACCCCGGCGGGCTGGGTGCGGACGTAGAGGGAGTCGGCGCAGATCTCGTGGACCGTGCCCGCGGAGGCGGTGGGGGCGGTGGTGATCGCGGCGGCGACGCTCAGCGCGCCCGCGACGAGTGCGGTGGTGGTGCGGCGGAAGGACACGGGAACTCCTCGACGTGGGGTGGGTGGGGTCAGTTGAGGGAGAAGCAACTGCGCAGCAGGAAGCCCCACTGGCTGGTGCCGTGCCAGAAGACGTCGGCGGAGTAGTTGTTCGAGGTGATGTAGCGGACGCCGATGTAGTTGCCCTGCGACAGCGTCGCGATGGGGTCGCGGTGGCCCGCGCTCGGGGAGTAGTTCGCGAAGAGGGTCGCCGAGTTGCACGTGATGTGCGCGGCGTGCGTGGGGTTCCACGGGTCGCTGATCGTGCCGCTGCCGCTGAGCGCGCCCACGGTGTCGGCCTGGGCGGTGGTGGCCGCGAGGCCGCCGAGCGCGGTGGCTGCGGCCAAGGCGACCGCGGCGGTCCGCAGGGTGCGGCGGGACGGGAGTGCCATCGATGTTTCCTTCCGACTTGAAACAGATCAGGTCGGTTGAGAATTACCGGAGACCGGTGGTGGCCGGAAGGCGCGGGTGTGACCGCGCGTGCAGACTCTGTGGCCGTCCGTGCAGCCGGGCGGTGTGTCGCCCGGGACTCGCGGGCGGGCGGCCGGTCAGTCGCGGTCGAACTCGCTGTCGCGGGCGGCGTCGGCGCGGTCCAGCCAGCCGCGCCAGGTGGCGGCCGAGTGCGCGGGTTCGGACCACGGGCTGCTGCACCGGACCATCCTGGTGCCCGGTTTGTCCAGCCAGCGCAGCACGATCGCCACCTCCTCGGCCATCGCGCCGCGCAGCGGGCCCGCGCCGGGCAGCACCGTCTCCGCCGAGACCACCAGCGCCTCCACCACCGGCATCGGCCGCACCCCGCGCCGGGCCACCCCGGCCGAGGCGAGCCTGCCGTGCCGGACCACCGCGAACTCCCAGCCGCCCAGGGAGTCCGGGCGGGCGGCGACCAGCTCGGCGATCCCGGCCAGCGCGGCCATCCGCTGGCCCCGGTCCAGGCCGCGGACCAGGGTGCGCATCCGGTCGCGGTCGGCGCGGGCCTGCTCGAACCGGCGGGCCTCGGCCAGCTCCGACAGCCGCAGGGCCAGGCGGTGCAGCGGGTGGGTGTCGTGGCCCGCCACCAGCGAGTCGACGGCCCGGAGCGCGGGGGCGTACTCCTCGGCGGTCTGGTTGCCCGCGCACGGCGCCGCGCACCGCTCCAGCTCGGCCAGGGCGCACGGGCTGGCGTTCGGCGACTTCGCCGGGATGCGGACCGTGCACGGGCGCACCCCCGTGGCCTGCTGCAGCGCCAGCATCGCCTCCTCGGCCCGCGCCCGGCCGCGGAACGGCCCCAGGGCGCCGTCGCGGGCGGTGCGGACCAGCGACAGCCGGGGGAACGGCTCGTCGGTGAGCACGACCCACCAGGAGTCGCGCGGGTTCTTGGAGCGGCGGTTGTAGGCGGGCTTGTGCGCGGAGATCAGCCGCAGCTCGCGCACCTCCGCCTCCATCGGGTGCGAGCAGGTCACCGAGTCGACCCGGATGGCCAGGGCGACCATCTCGCGCAGCCTGCTGCGGGTCTCCGAGGCGGTGAAGTACTGCCGGACGCGCCTGCGCAGGTCCGAGGCCGTGCCGACGTAGAGGACCTCCTCGGACGGGCCGCGGAACAGGTAGACCCCGGGCTCGTGCGGCAGGTCCTCGGCGAGCGTGCGCTTGCGGCGCTGCTCGGCGGTGACCTCGGGGATGTAGTCGAGCAGTTCCTCCAGCGACTGCACGCCCAGCGAGCCGACCCGCTCCAGCAGCCCGTGCAGCACGTCGACCGTGGCCTTCGCGTCGTCGAGCGCGCGGTGGACCGGGGTGGTCTCGGCCCGGAAGAACGCGGCCAGGGCGGAGAGCTTGCAGCTCGGCGCCTCCTCCCGGCTCAGCACCCGTCGCCCGAGGCGGACCGTGCAGACCACGGCGGGCTTGGGCCAGGCGTAGCCGAGTTCGCGGCAGGCGGCCTTGAGGAAACCCACGTCGAAGCCCGAGTTGTGCGCGACCAGCACCGCCCCGGCGGCGAACTCCAGGAACGCGGGCAGCACCACCTCGATGCCCGGGGCGGAGCTGACCATGAAGTCGGTGATGCCGGTCAGCGTCACGATCTCCGGCGGGATGCCCCGGCCGGGGTCGACCAGGGTGGCGAACTCGCCGAGCACCTCACCGCCGCGCACCTTGACCGCGCCGAACTCGGTGATCGCGTCCTGCTCGTGGCTGCCGCCGGTGGTCTCCAGGTCGAACACCACGAACGTCGTGTCGCGCAGCGGGGTGCCCAGCTCGTCGAAGGCGAGCTGGGGGCGGGGGTCGGCTGACTTGCTCATCGCCGCTGACGCTAGAACAGCCCCCCGACAGTTCCCGCGCCCGCCCGCGCGGTCCGCCCCGGCGGGGCGGGTGCCGAGGCGTCGCGGCGGTCGCGGATCGGCCGCCACCGCGCCGGGGCGGGGTGGGCCCCGCGCCTGCCCGGTGCCCCGCGGGCCTCCCGGAGGGGCTTCGGCGCGTCGCCCAGGGGGCCCGCGACTAATCTTAGGGAGTGCAACCTTCGTCGGAGCCGGTCGGACCGGTCGGACCGGGATCGTCCACACCGGACGTCCCGGACCCCGTCGCGCCCGGAGCCGCCGAGGGGGGTTCCACTGTGGAACTCGTGGAGCCGGTGCCGGGCGCGGAGATCGGGTCCGGCGCGGAGTGCGCGGTGGCCGAGCCGCCGGTGTGGCCGGAGGCCCTGCCCGACCCGGTCCGGCTGCGCCTGGCCGAGCTGGGCGCGGACGCGGTGGGCGCCCTGCCGCCGGTGGACGTCCCGGCGTCGCTGCGGCAGGTGGCCCGGTTCGCCCCGGCCAAGCGGGCCCGGTTGGGCGGCCCCACGATCGTCGCCGCGCTGCGCGCCCACGTGGGCTTCCGGACCGCGGTGGTGCAGTGGGCCCGCGAGCACCGGGTCGAGGCGGTCGAACCCCCGCCGGACGACCCGGTGGCGGTGGCGACCGCCGCGCTGCTCCTCGGGGAGCCAGCCGCGCCTGCGCACCTGGAACTGGTGGCCAAGCGGGCCGACGACAGCGCGCTGCGCGCGGAGCGGGACGCCGCCCTGGCCAGGGTGGGCAGGTTGGAGGCCGAACTGGCCGCGGCCAGGGCCAGGGTCGCCGAGTCCGAGGGCGCCGCCGACCGGGCCCGCGCCGAGGGCGAGGCCGAGCTGGAACGGTTGCGCAAGCGCTTGCGCGAGCAGGGTGTGCGGCTGCGCGAAGCCAAGGACGCCGCCGCCGCCGCCCAGGTCAGCGCCGAGCGGGCGGGGGCGGACGTGGCCGCGGAGGTCGCCGCGCTCACCGAGCGGGTGCAGCGCGAGCAGGAGCGCGCCGAGTCCGAGCGCGCCCGCGCCGCCCGCGCCGAGGCGGGCGCCGCGCTGGCCCGCCAGGCCGCCCGCGAGGCCCGCCAGGCCGACGAGGTGCGGCTGGCGCTGCTGGTCGACACCGTCGACGACGCGGTCGCCGGGCTGCGCCGCGAGCTGATGCTCGGCGACGGCCGCGGCCCCCGGCCCGCCGACCTGGTGGCGGGGGCGACCACCGCCTCGGGCGGGGCCCGCCGGGTCGACGACCCGGTGCACCTGGAGCGGCTGCTGGCGCTGCGCGCGGTCCACCTGATCGTCGACGGCTACAACGTCACCAAGACCGGCTACTCCGACCTCTCCCTCGCCGACCAGCGCGAACGGCTCATCCGGCAGCTCTCGGCGCTCGCCGCGCGCACCTCAGCGGAGGTCACGCTCGTTTTCGACGGGGCGGGGGTCGTCGTCGTCCCGGTGGCGAAGCCGCGCGGGGTCCGGGTCATGTTCAGCGACCCGGGGGTCCTCGCCGACGACGTCATCCGGTCGCTGGTGGCCGACGAGCCGCGGGGCAGACCGCTGGTCGTGGCCACCTCGGACAAGGCCGTCGCGGACGCGGTGCGCGACCGGGGCGCCTACACGGTGCCCTCGGCCGTGCTGCTGATGCGGCTCGGCCGGGTCTGACAGCGCCGCCGGGCGCGCGGGAGCCGGGCGGCTGGACAGGGAGGGTCGGGGGAGTGCGCAGCAGGGTGTTCGGCCGGGGTCCCGGAGCGGTCGGGCTCGGGGTGCTGTTGGCGGCGGCGGTGCTGGTGCGCCCGGTCGCGGCCGAGCAGCCGCCGGTGCCGTCGGACCCGCCGCAGGTGGAGGCCGGGGTCGGCCCCGGCGCGCCGGTGCCCGACCCCAGGCCCGGCGAGGCGTTCGCCGACCCCCGGGTCGCGGAGTTGCAGCGCACCGCCACCGACGTGCAGCGCGAGCTGGCCGACCTGTCCGACCGGCTGCACGGCGCCGAGCGGGACCTGGCCGCCGCCACCGAGCGGGTGACCGCGGCCCGCGCCGAGCGCGCCGAGGCCGACCGGGTCGTCGCCGCCCAGCAGGGCGAGGTCGACGAGTACTCCAGGGCGCTCTACGCCGCGCTGGCGCAGCCCAGCGCGGTGCAACTGCTGCTCACCGCCGCCACCCCGGAGGACTACCTGCGCGGCAACGACCTGATCGGCCGCGTCCGGGCCGACCAGGACTCCCGGTTGGCGGCCTCGGTCCGCAGGCAGCAGGCGGCGCGGCGCGCGGAGGAGTCCGCCGTGGGCGCCGAGCGCTCGGCGGCCGACCGCAAGGCCGACCTGGACCGCAGCAGCGACGACGCGTCGAACCGGGCCGCCGCGGTGTCCTCGGAGCTGCGCGGGCAGGTCGACGACACCAACGCCGCCGTGGTCGCCCAGCAGAAGGCGCAGAAGGAGCGCAACGACAAGACCGCGGCCAACTGGAAGGCCTACACCGACCGGCTCGCCGCCGCCGGGATCACGCTCCCCGGGGCCGCGGCCCTGCGCGACCCGGCGCGGCTGCCCGCGGGCCTGACCCCGTTGGTCGGGTCGACCGGCGCGCCGCAGGCCGGGGTCGCCCAGGCGGTGCTGCCGTCGGGGGAGCGGCTGCTCGTGCTGCCCGCCGAGGCCGTCGGCGCGGTGGACGCCGCGGTGGCCGCACTGGGCAAGCCGTACGTGCCCGGCAAGGGCGGGGAGGGGCCCACGGCGTACTCCTGCGACGGGCTGGTGCGCTCGGCGTTCGCCGCGGGCGGGATCACCCTGCCCGGGTCGGCGGGGGAGCAGATGGGCGTGCTCGCGCCGGTCGCCCCCGCCGACGCCCAGCCCGGCGACGTGGTGTTCCTCGGACCCGCCCGGCTCGGGGTGCAGGGCGTGGGGATCGTGCTCGACAACCGGACCGTGCTCACCGCCGACGCCCGGCTCGCCGGGGTGGTGGTGGAAGACCTGCCCGGCGGCGACACCGTGCTCGGCGTCGGCAGGCCGACCCTGCTCCAGCGGCCCGCGCAGCCGGTGCCGCAGGCCATCGACGGCGGCCTGACCTGGCGCTGCGGTGGCGTGCAGGTCCCGGCGCGGGGCGCGGGCGAGGCTGCGGGCGCCTGGGGCGGCTACCCCAACGGACTGATCCCGCCCGCCGCGCTGTGCCTGATCGGGTCCGCGTCGCACCTGCTGCGCTGCGACGCCGCGCAGGCCTACCAGGCGCTGTCCTCGGCCTACGCGGCGAGGTTCGGCGGCCCGGTGTGCATCACCGACTCCTACCGCTCCTTCGCCGCCCAGGTGCGCCTCTACCAGGTGAAACCCGCCCTGGCGGCGGTCCCGGGCACCAGCAACCACGGTTGGGGGCTGGCGGTCGACCTGTGCGGCGGCATCCAGTCCTTCGGGTCGGCGCAGTACGCGTGGATGGTGGCCAACGCACCGCTGTTCGGGTGGTCGAACCCGCAGTGGGCGCAACCGGGCCGGGGCCGTGAGGAACCCTGGCACTGGGAATTCACCGGGGCCTGAAAGCCGCCGTCACCCCCTGTTCGCCCGCAGGTCGGAAGAGTTTTTCGAACGGGTGAGCGAAAAGTGTCGTACCCCTTCCCTACTGTCGTCGACAGGAGATCAAAAGCACCGGAAGGGGCGATGATGCTCATCGACTGCGACAGCTGCGAGGTCCGCGGCGACGCGTGCAAGGAATGTGTGGTCAGCGTGCTGCTGGGGCCGCCGCCCGGGCTGGAGTTGGACGCCGCGGAACAGCTCGCGATCGACGCCCTGGCGGAGGCGGGCCTGGTGCCGAGGCTGCGCCTGATCCCGATCGAGAAATCGGCCTGAACCGGTCGCGTACACCTCGGACCGGGGCCCGGACGCCGCGCGGGAAACGCGCACGCGCCGAGTGGTCGGTTCTGTCGCCGAACGGTCCACGCTTACGGGTGGTGCAGGTGTAGGCGTCGTCACAGCGTGCAGTCCTCACTGCTCCGTTGGTGTTTTCGGGCCACCCACACCTGTTTTTCCGGCGAGCTGGTGGACGGCCGGTCCTACTTTTCGTAACCTGTCCGAGATCTCGTGGCGGCAAGCCACCCACCCCGAGGGTGGCACGCGAGATCGCCGCCGATCCGACCCGCTCGTGGGCCGGACCGGATTCCCCCACGGTGGGGTCGTCGAGTGATTCGGAAGTGAGCGGCAATCCCGCTCGCCCCCGACAGGACTGGGTGCGATCTCCAGGCCCGGCACCGGCGGCCCGTCGGCGGTAAAACGGACGAAGGAGTACGCGCGACCGTGTCGTCGCATCGACTCAAACGTGCAGTGCGTGGCGCCATGAGCGTCGCGGCGGTCGTAGCCGTCGTGACCTTCTCCCCGACCCCCGCTCTGGCCCAACCCGCGCAGCCCCCCGCCCCGCCGACCACGGCCTCGGAGGCGCTGCAGCAGTACAACGACGTCGCCAAGCGCGCGGAGCAGGTTAACGAGGACCTGCTCAAGGCCCAGACGGACCTGCAGGCCCGCAACGCCGACTTCGACAAGGCCAACGCCGACGTGGCCATGGCCGCGGAGACGGAGAAGCAGGCCAAGGCGCTCGAGGAGCAGTTCCGCGGCCAGGTCGACGCGCTGGCCAGCGCCTCCTTCCAGGGCGCCCGGTTCAACAAGATCTCCGCGCTGCTCACCGGCTCCTCGGCCGACGACTTCCTGGAGCGGGCCTCCGCGCTCAACGTGCTGGCCAGCGACAACCAGGACGCCCTGGACAAGTACACCAGGGCCGTCGCCACCGCCACCGACGCGCGCAAGCTCGCCGAGGACGGCCAGCGCCGCGCCGCGGAGGCCAAGGCCGCCGCGGAGAAGCTCACCGCGGACATCACCAAGACCCAGCAGGACCTCAAGGCCCAGCTCACCACGCTGGACCAGGCCCGCAGCAGGCTCTCGGCCAAGGACAAGTCCGACCTGGTCGGCCCGGTCGACGACGGCGTGTACCTGGCGCCCTCCGGCTCGGCGGGCAAGGCCATGGACGTGGCGCTCGCGCAGCGCGGCAAGCCGTACGTGTGGGGTGCCGAGGGCCCGGGCAGCTTCGACTGCTCCGGCCTGGTCCTCTACGCCTACCGGGCGGCGGGCGTGAGCCTGCCGCACTCCAGCCGCGCGCAGTACGGCTACGGCAAGTCGGTCTCGCGCAGCGAGCTGCAGCCCGGTGACCTGCTGTTCTACGGCGGCAGCGTCGGCTCGATCCACCACGTCGCGATGTACATCGGCGGCGGCAAGATCGTGCACGCGTCCACCTCCGGGGTGCCGGTGAAGACCGACAGCATCGACGGTGGCGGCCGCGACTACCTCGGTGCCAAGCGCATCGTGGGGTGACCCCACCGCTGATCGACCCCCGGCTGTTTCACCCGGCCGGATGAGCACCGACCGGGACCGGAGCCTGTTGGCTCCGGTCCCGGTTCCGTTCTCCCCTACGATCGGCCCCGTGCGCAGGGAGCGGGTGCGGGGCTGGCTGGCCGCGGCGGTGGCCGCGACCGCCCTGTTCGGCGTCGCCGTCGTCGCACTGCCCGAACACCCCGCCGACCAGCGCGGACAGGCGGGCCAGGGCAGGCCCATGGGGGCCGTGCAGCCCGCCGCGGGCGCCGCCGACGCCCGCCGCGCCGACGCCGTCGCCGAACTGCTGGGCAGGCGGGCCGACGCGCTGCTGCGCCGCGACCAGGCCGCCTTCACCGCCACCCTCGACCCCGCCGCCGAACCCGCGTTCCTGGCCGCGCAGCAGGAGTACTTCACCAACCTGGCCACCGTGCCGCTGGACGCCTGGTCGTACACGGTGCGCGCCGAGGACTCGCTGGACCTGGGCAGCCTGACCGCGCCCGCCGCCGACCCCGCCGCGACCGAGCAGTGGGCGCCCGCCGTGGAACTGCACTACGCGCTGCGCGGCATCGACCCCACCCCGACCGACCGGTCCCTGGGCTACCTGTTCGTCCGCCGCGGCGAGCAGTGGTTCCTGCGCTCGGACACCGCGCTCGGCGAGCTGGGCAGGCGCACCTGGCGCGGCCCGTGGGACTTCGGCCCGGTCGTGGTCGCCCCGGCGGCCAACGGGCTGGTCCTGGCCCACCCCGGCAACCAGGCGATGGTCGACCGGCTCGTCCGCGAGCTGGACCCGGCGGTCGAGGCGGTCGGCCGGGTCTGGGGCGACCGGTGGCCGCGCCGGGTGGCGCTGCTGCTGCCGGACAGCCCCGCGGAGATGCGCGCCCTGGTCGGCCCGGACTTCCCGGTGGAATCGGTGGTGGCGGTGGCCGTCGCCGACCGGGTCGACACCGCGCGCCGCACCGCCACCGGGCAGCGGGTCGTGCTGAGCCCCACCGGGTCGCGGGCGCTGTCGATCGCCTCGCTGCGGGTGGTGCTGCGGCACGAGATCACCCACGTCGCGGCCCGGGTGGACACCGTCGACGGGTCGCCGATGTGGCTGCTGGAGGGCTTCGCGGACTACGTCGGCTACCGGGAGAGCGGCCTCGGCCTCGCCCAGGGCGCCCCCGACCTGGCCCGCTCGGTGCGCGCGGGCGGGCCGCCGCGCGCGCTGCCGCAGGACCGCGACTTCCGCGAGCGGGACCTGGACCTGGCCTACCAGCGGTCCTGGTCGATCGCCCGGTTCGTCGCCGATCGCTTCGGCGAGCGCGAGCTGGTGCAGCTCTACCGCAGCCTCGCGGGCGCGGGCCCGGTGTCGGCGGGTGAGACCGACGAACTGCTGCGCGGGGCGATCGGGCTGGACCGGGGCGGGCTGCTGCGCGCCTGGCAGGACTACCTGCGCGAGGCGTTGCGCTGAACCCCTAGATTGGGTCGGTGCGCAGGACCCTGCTGGTGACCAATGACTTCCCGCCCAGGCCGGGCGGCATCCAGACCTACCTCCACTCGTTCGCCTCCCGGCTGCCCGGCCGCGAACTGGTGGTCTACGCCCCGGCGTGGCGCGGGCACGAGGAGTTCGACGCCGCCCAGCCGTTCACCGTGGTCCGCCACCCCGGCGGCCTGGTGCTGCCCACCCCCGCCGTCGCCCGCCGGGCCCGGCAGGTGCTGCGCGCGGAGGGCTGCGACACGGTGTGGTTCGGCGCCGCCGCCCCGCTGGCGCTGCTCGCCCCGGCGCTGCGCGCGGCCGGGGCGCGCCGGGTGGTGGCCAGCACCCACGGCCACGAGGTGGGCTGGTCGATGCTGCCCGCCGCGCGGCAGGCGCTGCGCCGCATCGGGTCCACCACCGACGTGGTCACCTACGTCAGCCGCTACACCCGCGACCGGTTCGCCGCCGCGTTCGGCCGCGCCGCGGCCCTGGAGCTGCTGCCCTCCGGGGTCGACACCGACCTGTACCGCCCCGATCCCGCCGCCCGCGCCGAGATCCGCGCCCGGCACGGCCTCGGCGACCGGCCCACCGTGGTGTGCGTGTCCCGGCTGATGCCGCGCAAGGGCCAGGACTCGCTGATCCGCGCCCTGCCCGCCATCCGCCGCCGGGTGCCCGACGCGGTGCTGCTGCTGGTCGGCGGCGGCCCGTACCGCGCCCGGCTGGCGGCGCTGGCCGAGCAGGTGGGCGTGTCCGGGCACGTCGTGTTCACCGGGTCGGTGTCCTGGGCGGAGCTGCCCGCGCACTACACCGCGGGCGACGTGTTCGCGATGCCCTGCCGCACCCACGGCCGCGGCCTGGACGTGGAGGCGCTGGGCATCGTGTTCCTGGAGGCCGCCGCCACCGGGCTCCCCGTCGTCGCGGGCGACTCCGGCGGCGCCCCCGAGGCGGTCCTGGAGGGCGAGACCGGCCACGTCGTCGACGGCCGCGCGGTCGAGCGGCTCGCCGACCGGGTCGCCGCACTGCTCGCCGACCCGGACCGCGCCGCCGCCATGGGCGCGGCGGGTCGGGCGTGGATGGAGAAGGAGTGGAGCTGGGACACCAGGACCCGCCGCCTCACCCGCCTGCTGGACGGCGAGACGACCTACCGATTCGGCGCCTGAGCACTGTTTTCAAGCCCGGGTTCTGCGCCGTGTCTTCAAGCCCGTGAGTTTGGTGGGTGTGCCCGGCTGGGTGGATGTGCTTGGCCGGGGCCCCTACGGCGATCATGTGCTCCAGCGTGTCAGGTGGGGCTGAAGGGATGCCCCACCGCCCAGAGAGGCTGTCACATGATCGCCACCCCCGGCCAAGCACATCCACCCACCCGGGCATTCACGTAGCCGGCCGCCGGTTTCGGGGTTGGCTGGCTGGGTGTTGCTGCGCCGGTGGGGTTCGAGGTGGCCGGGACGGTTGTTCTCGGGGTGTGTGACTTGAGGCAGGCTAGTCGCGCAGGGCGAAGGTCTGTGCGGAGAAGTCTTCCTCCGGTTCCGCCGCTCGACTGTCCACAACGTTCTCTTGGGGATCGTCTGCTGTGGACGGTTCTCGGTGGGGTGGTGCGGTCAGCCGCTGGAGTTCCGTGGTCAGCTCCGGGCCTGCGATGGGGGAGACGATGTCCACGCCTGCTGCCAGGGCGGTGTCGGTCGCCTGGTGTATCAGGGATTCCAGCTCGCGGGTCAGTTCGGGTGCGGTCAGGTGGCGGCAGGCTTCGCCGAGGTCCAGGGCGGTGAGCATGCCGGACATGGTCACCGTCACCTCGATGCCGTGCCTGCCGGTGGCCCGACCGGTGACGGCGGCGAGGCGGGCCGGGAGGTCGCGGGTGCGGGCGTCGAGGTCTTCGGCCAGGGCGAGCAGGTCGTCGGTCGACAGGTCGTTCACCGCAGCCTCCACGAGTCGGGGGTGGTGGCCTCGGCGGTCTCGGTCAGGTCGGTGTCGCCGGTGAGGCCGAGGGCGTTCGCGGCGGTGGGGTCCAAGGCGAACGCGTGCCGGGCCCGTTGGTCGGCCTCGGCGGTGGCGCGGCGGACGAGGCCGAGGAGGGTTTCGGCGAGGGCGGGGCCGCCCTGGCGCAGGGCGGGGGCGTCGATCCTCAATGCGGCCAGCGCGCCGCCGGGGAAGACCGTGACCTCGACGTCGCGCGTGTGCGCGGAACCGGTGGTGGTCACCTCGGGTGCACCCCGCCGTAGAAGGTGGACGAGGACAGGGTGTGGGTGCGGCGGGCGACCTGGTCGCCGGAGTTGCCCTCGATCGTGGTGACGGTGTTGCCCTCGACCTTCTCCACGATGCCGATGTGGGTGCTGGTCGACGGGCTCTGCGGGCCGGTGCCGAACAGCAGCACGTCGCCCGGCCGCGCCTGGTCCAGCGAGTCCTTGCCGTAGGCGGTGCCGTGTTGCTGACCCCACCTGTAGACGTCGCCGGTGAAGGGCAGCAGGGGGATGTCGACCCCGGCCTTGCGCCAGGCCCAGGTGGCGAAGGAGGAGCACCAGGCCGCGCTGGGGCCGTACTTGTTCGCGTTGCCCGCGCCCTCGCGGTAGCCCAACTGCGACCTGGCGATGCCGGTGATCTCCTGGCCCTTGCCGCCGGCCTTGGTGGAGCCGCGGTCGGGCTTCCTGTCCGCCGCGGGCTTCCCGGTCGCGGCGGGGGTGGTCCTGTGCTTGGCCTTCGGGTCCGCGTAGCCGTCGTGCTCGACGGACTTCTCCAGGGCCTTGAGCTTCTTGGCCGCGTCGGTCATCTGCGTCTTCACGGCGGCGAGTTGCTTGGCCGACTCGCCGGTGTAGGCGCGGACCAGGTCGGCGACCTCGCCGACGGCCTTGATGATCGCCGCGCGCTGCCCGGCGCCGGTGACCGCGAGCCCGGCGTCGAGGGTGCGCGCGGCCCTGGTCGTGTACTCGTCGAGCAGCCGCACCACCGCGCCGTGCCCGCCGTCGAGGGCCTGTGCGGTGGAGGCGACGATCGTGGCGCCCGCCGCGGCGGCGGAGCCGGTGGCGCCGAGGGACCTGGTGACCCGGTGGGCGCGCTTGTCGAAGCCGTCGGCGGTCTTGCCCGACCACTGCGCGGACGCGGTCCCGGCGGCGGTCTTGTGCCCGCCGTGGTGCTCGACCAGCAGCTTGTGCGTGGCGTCGAGGGCGGCGTGGGCGCGCTGGGCGTCCTCGGCCTTGCCCGCGAGCCGGTTGCGGTGCTCGACCATCTGCTCGGCGAACTGCCGGGCGATCCTGGTGGTGTCCATCGTGTTCTCCTGGCGCCTGGTGGTGGGGTCAGCCCAGCAGCCTGGTGAAGTCGGCCGCGATCCCGTCGTCCTCGTGCTGGTAGGCGTCCGCGGTCCTGCCGGTCGCCCGGCCCAGTTCCGCCGCGTTGTCGGCCACGCCGTCGACCTGGGCGCGCAGCGCGGCGGCGAAGCCGGTGAGCGCGGTGGCGAACCCGGAGTCCCTGCCGATCCGGCCGAAGCTGTCGTCGGCGATGCCCCGGATGGAGCCCACCTCCGCGCGGGCGGCCTTGCGCAGCTCCCCGGCCAGGGCGGCGGTGTCGCGGGCGTACTTGTCGAGCGCGACCGCGTCGACCTCGAAGCCCCCGGTCGGGCGGGAGCCGCCGGGCTTGCCGTCGCGGCCCTCGTCCCGGGGCTTCTTGTCACCCTTGTCCAGCTCCCGGCTGATCAGCTCGGCCAGTTCGCGCTCGTCCATCCCCGCCTCCGCTCCGGCCCCTCCGGGCCCGGGCACACCATCGCGCCCGCGCCGGGGTGGCGACCAGGGGCGTTGCACGCCCGGTCACACGCACTGCACGGATGGACGGGGGCCCGCGGCCTCAGTGCCGGTGCAGCGCCGCCAGGTCGTCGGCGCGGGTCTTGGCGATCACGTCCCGGCGCGGGGTGCCCGTCGGGGTCAGCTCGCCCGCCGCCTCGGTGAAGTCCCCGGCCAGCACGGCGAACGCGGTGATGGACGCCGCCCGGGACACGGTCCGGTTGGCCGCCTCCACGGTGCGCCGCAGCGCCGCCCGCAGGTCCGGGTCGGTCGCCACGTCGACCTCCGCCCGGCCCGCGCGCGCCGCCCAGTCGGCCAGCCCGGCCTCGGCGACGGTGATCAACGCGACCACGTGCGGCAGCCGGTCGCCGAGCACCACGCAGTGCGAGACCAGCGGGTCGCGCCGCACCCGGTCCTCCAGGGCGCTCGGGGCCAGCGCGCGGCCGTCTGCGGTGGTGATCGTGTCCCGGCGCCTGCCGCTGATCCGCAGGTAGCCGTCCGCGTCCAACGAGCCCAGGTCACCGGTGTGCAACCAGCCGTCGACCAGAGCCTCCGCGGTGGCGGCCGCGTCGCGCCAGTAGCCGCGGAACAGGGCGTCGCCGCGCAGCAGCACCTCGCCCACCCCGTCCACCGGGTCCCCGATGCGGACGTCGACCCCGGGCAGCGGCGTGCCCACCGTGCCCGCGCGGAACCGGGACTCCGTGTTCACGCACACCAGGCCCGCCGACTCGGTCAGCCCGTAGCCGGAGTGCACCGGGATGCCCGCGCCGCGGAAGAAGTGGGCCAGCCGGGCGTCCAGCGCGCCGCCGTGGCACAGCGCCGCCACGCACCGCCCGCCCAGCTCCGCGTGCAGCTCCCGGCCCAGCACCCGCGCCGCCAGCAGCCGCCGCACCCGCAGCGCCGTGGACGCCCCGCCCGTGGACAGCGCCACCGAGTACCGCACGGCGACGCCCTCGGCCAGGTCGAACAGGCCCGCCCGGTCGTGCGCCGCCGCCCGCCGCCTGGCCGTGGCGCGCACCCGCTCGAACACCCTGGGCGTGGCCGCGACGAACGTCGGCCGGAAGGTGGCCAGGTCCGAGGCGTGGTCGCCGCTGTCGGGCAGGTGCCCGAGCGTGGTCCGGGTGTAGACGCAGGCCAGCGTCACCACCCGGGCGGGCACCGCGGCCTGCGACAGCGACTGGAGCATCGAGTTGCCCGGGCGCAGCAGCGCGGGGAAGGCGCCGACCAGGGCGCGCACCTGCGTCAGCAGCGCCCGGTGGGTCAGCTCCACACCCTTGGGGCGACCGGTGGTGCCCGCCGTGTAGGCCACGGTCGCCAGGTCCGCCGAGCCCACCGCGAGCCTGCGCCGGTGCACCTCCGCGTCCGGCACCCCGGCCCCGAGCGCGACCAGCTCGTCCAGCGCGGGCGCCGACTCCGCGGGCACCTCGTCCGGGTCGGGGTCGACCCGCCACACCCGGGTCAGCTCGGGGAGCCGGTCGACGACGCCCTCCACGACCCGCCGGTGCGCGTCGTCCTCGACCACCACGGCCCTGGCGCCGCTGTCGCGCAGCAGCCAGGCCACCTGCTCGGCCGAGGAGGTCTCCGGCACCGGCACGGCCACGCAGCCCGCCGCCCACACCGCCAGGTCGACCAGCGTCCACTCGTAGCGCACCCGCGACAGCAGCGCGACCCGGTCGCCGGGGGCCAGCCCGGCCCCGACCAGGCCCTTGGCCAGCGCGAGCACCTGCGCGGCGAAGTCCCTGGTGGTGACGTCGACCCAGGAACCGTCGACGCGGCGCCGGAACCCGATCACGTCGGCGAAGCGCTCGGCGTTGGCCCACACCATGTCGGTGAGGCTCTCCTGCTCGGCGACCACCTCGGTCGCGGGAACACCCGACTCCCGCACGCGGACCTCCCCTGAGCCCTGGCCTGGGAAACTGCGCACCCAAACCTAGACCCGCCCCGGGTGGGGGCACACCCGGGGCCGTGCGAAGCTGGCCGGGTGCCCCAAGTCGACGTCGTGGACGAGACCTTCATCGTGGCGCCGCCGCGGACCGTGGCCGCCGCCTTCGCCGACCCGGCCGCCTGGCGCCGGTTCTGGCCCGACCTGGTGCTGGCCGCCTACGCCGACCGCGGCGCCGAGGGCCTGCGCTGGACCGTGCGCGGGGCGCTGACCGGCACCATGGAGGTCTGGCTGGAGCCGGTCCTCGACGGCACCGTCGTGCACTACTTCCTGCGCGCCGACCTGCCCGAGCCCGCCACCCCCCGCGCCGAGCAGAAGGAGCGGCACGCCCGCCAGTTGGCCGCCAAGTCGGTCGCCCTCGGGCTCAAGGCCGCCCTGGAGGACGGTCGCGCGCCGGGGACCGCCCCGGTCCCCGCGTAGGGTTGGCCTGTGCGTGTTCATGTGGTGTCCGACGTGCACGGCAACGCCGAGGCGCTGGCCCGCGCCTGCGACGGCGCCGACGCGCTGGTCGTGCTCGGTGACCTGATCGACTTCGTCGACTACCACGACCACGGCGGCGGGATCATGGGCCGCGTCTTCGGCGCGGAGAAGGTCGGCGTCTACGCGGACCTGCGCCGCGAGCGCTCGCACCTCGCCGCCTCCGCCTACGCCAGGGAGCTGTGGGCGGGGCTGGCCGACCCGGGTTCCCGCGTCGACGAGGCGATCCGCGAGCAGTACGCGGAGCTGTTCGCGGCGATGACCGCGCCCACCTACGCCACCCCCGGCAACGTCGACACCCCGGACCTGTGGCCGGAGTTCGCCCGCGACGGCCTGCGGATGCTCGACGGCGAGGTGGCCGAGCTGGGCGGGCTGCGGTTCGGCTTCGTCGGCGGGACCGTGCTGCCCGAGGGCGTCGAGCCCCGCCGCGGCAGCGCGTTCCGGGCGTACCTGCGCAGCCAGGAGGACTTCGGCGCCTCGGTGGCCAAGCTCGACGAGGTCGACGTGCTGTGCACGCACGTGCCGCCGGACCTGCCCGAGCTGACCTACGACGTGGTGGCCCGGCGCGCGGAGCTGGGGTCGGCGGCGCTGGTGGGGCTGATCCGCGAGCAGCGGCCGCGGCTGGCGCTGTTCGGGCACGTGCACCAGCCGCTGGCGCCGCGGCTGCGGTTCGGGCGCACGGAATGTGTGAACGTGGGCCACTTCCAGCGGACCGGTCGCCCGTACGTGTTGCGCTGGTGAGTGTTGTGGACAGCCCCCGGCCGGGGCCGGGCTGACCGGGTAGCCTCCCAGCATGGCCGATGAGTCCACCCAGTCCATCACCGTCGACGCGCCCGCGGAGGCGATCATGGCGGTGATCGCGGACTTCGCGGCTTACCCGCGGTGGGCCAACGCGGTCAAGAGCGCCGAGGTCCGGTCCACCGACGCCCGGGGCCGGGGCGCGGAGGTGGCGTTCACCCTCGACGCGGGCCCGTTCAAGGACGAGTACACCCTGGGCTACGAGTGGGCCGACGACGGCCTGAGCGTGAGCTGGTCGCTGGTCGAGGGGCAGATGCAGCGCGCGCAGAAGGGCAGCTACGTGCTCCGCCCGCACGGCGGGTCCACCGAGGTGGTCTACACCCTGTCGGTGCAGCTCGCGGTGCCGATGATCGGCCTGTTCCGGCGCAAGGCGGAAAAAATGATCATGGACACCGCGCTCAAGGAGCTCAAGCGCCGCGTCGAGCGGGGCTGAGCGGCGGCCAGTGCGGATACTCCTGTTCACCGGCAAGGGCGGCGTCGGCAAGACGACCCTCGCCGCCGCCACCGCGGCCAGGCTCGCCGCCCGCGGCACCAAGACCCTGGTCGTGTCCACCGACCCGGCGCACTCGCTGGCGGACGCCTACGCCACCCCGCTGGGCCCGGAACCCTCCGAAGTGGACGCGGCGCTGTTCGCCGCGCACGTCGACGCCAGGGTGCTCGCCGACCGCTCCTGGCCCGAACTGCGCGTCGCCCTGCGCACCCTGCTCGACCGCACCGGCCTCGACGCCCTCGACGCCGAGGAGCTGACGGTCCTGCCCGGGGTCGACGAACTGCTCGCCCTGACCGAGGTCGCCCGCCTCGCCCGGGCGGGCCCGTGGGAGGTCGTGGTCGTCGACTGCGGCCCCACCGCCGAGACGCTGCGCCTGCTGTCGCTGCCCGAGGCGGTCGCCGGGTACCTCGACCGCGCCTTCGGCGGCGCCAAGGGCCTGCTCGCGGGCGGCCTGCTCGGCGGCGAGGCCCGCGCGGCCACCGACTCCATCCGCGCCCTGGCCCGGCACCTGTCCGGCCTGCGCGCCCTGCTGACCGACCCGACGACGACGTCCGTGCGCCTGGTGCTGACCCCGGAGCGCCTGGTCGTGGCCGAGACCAGGCGCACCCTCGGCGCCCTGGCCCTGCGCGGCGTGCACGTCGACGCCCTGGTCGCCAACCGCCTGGTGCCCCGGGCCAGCCGCTGGCGCGGCCCGGCGGCGTCCTGGCTGCGGGTGCGCCGCGGCGAGCAGGACGGCGTGCTCGCCGAACTGGAGGCGTCCTGCACCCTGACCGTGCACCGGGTCGAGCACCGCGCGGCCGAACCCGTCGGCCCCGCCGCCCTCCTGGCCCTGGCCGACGACCTCTACGGGGAAGGTGACCCGCTCGCGATCGGTGCCCCACCCGGCACCCCGCTGCTCGACATCACCGCGGACGGCGACGACCTGGTGCTGACGATCGCCCTGCCGCTCACCGACCACGCCGCCCTCGACCTGGCCCGGGTCGGCGACGACCTCGCCGTCACCGTGGACGGCACCCGCAGGCTCGTCGCCCTCCCGCCGCTGCTGCGCCGCCGCTCGGTCGTCGACGCCGAGGCGGGTGCCACCGGCCTGGTCCTGAGGTTCGCCCAGACCACCGAGTCCGGGGAGGAACACCCGTGACCACCGCCCAGGACCCCGGCAGCAGACTGGCCGACGAGGTCACCCTGCTGCTCGCCGCCGTCGCCGACCGCGCGGGCCCGTGGCTCGACCGGGTGTCCACCAGCACCCACGACGAGCACGAGCCGCCGACCGGGGCGTGCGCGTCGTGCCCGGTCTGCGCCTTCCTGGCCCTGGTCCGCGGCGAACCGAACGCCCTGGCCGCCGCCACCCTGGACCGCCTGGCCGACGTGGTCGCCCTGCTCCGGGCGGTCCTCGCCGACCGCTGGGAACCCGGCGCCCCGCACATGCCCGGCTTCCGCCCGGACCCGCCACCGCGCCCGACCTCGACCAGGGTCCAGCACATCCCGGTCCGCCGGAAGGCCCCCGCCCCGAGGTGAGGACCATCGGCGTCGACGTCGGCGGCACCAGCGTCCGCGCCGGGGTGGTCGACGAGCACGGGACGGTCCTGGACACCGCCCGCGGCACCACCCCACCCGGTGAGGCGGCGCTGGAGGACGCCATCTGCGCGGTCGTGTCGGAACTGCTGGGCAGGCACCGGGTGGGTGCCGTGGGCCTGGCGGTGGCGGGTTTCATCGCCAACGACCGCCGCACCGTGCTGTTCGCCCCTCACCTGGCCTGGCGCTCGGCCCCCGTCGCCGACCGCATCGCCGCCCGCCTGGGCCTGCCGGTCGTCCTCGAACACGACGCCAACGCGGCGGGCCTGGCCGAGCACCGCTTCGGCGCCCTGCGCGGCGTCGGGGTCGGCCTCCTGCTGGCCCTCGGCACCGGCATCGGCGCGGCCCTGCTGGTGGACGGCGAGCTGTACCGGGGCGCCCACGGCGTGGCCCCCGAACTGGGCCACCTGTGCCTGGTCCCCGGCGGCCGCCCCTGCGAGTGCGGCAAGTCGGGCTGCTGGGAGCGCTACTGCAGCGGGACCGCCCTCGCCGCCACCGCGACGGACCTGCTGGCCAGGGCGGGCACCCACTCGCCCATCCTGTCGCGGGAAGCCGCCCGCGACCCCGGCGCCATCACCGGCCGCGCGGTCGCCGCCGCCGCCCGCGAGGGCGACCCGGTCGCCACCGCCGCCATGTCCGACCTGGCTGGCTGGCTGGCCACCGGCCTCTCCCTGATCGCCGACGTCTACGACCCGGAACTGGTCGTCCTGGGCGGCGGCCTCTCCGAATCGGCCCCCCTCTTCCTGGACGAGGCGCGGGACCGCTACCACCACCTGATCACCGGAACGGGCCACCGCCCCCCACTGCGCCTGCGCACCGCCCACCACGCCGACGACGCGGGCCTGATCGGCGCGGCGACCCTGGCTGCCACCCATTCGTGAACCCCTGAGCCATCCACAGCCCGCCGGGTTGTCCACAGGCAAGATCCACATCTCTCCGCCGGACACCCTCCGCCGGTAGAATGGACCTGGGCACGGCCCCCTGGGTGCGGTGGGGTTTGGGTGCGGTGGGGTTTGGGTGCGGTGGGGTTTGGGTGCGGTGGGGTTTGGGTGCGGTGGGGTTTGGGTGCGGTGGGGTTTGGGTGCGGTGGGGTTTGGGTGCGGTGGGGCCGAAGAGCGAGGAACGCCGGGCCCACCTGAAAGCGGCAGCCTCCCCAGCAGGTCCGGCGCCCACGGCCGCACTGGGCCTGGGGCACCGCCACCACGCCACGAACCGCGGCCCGCCCGAGCCCGAGCACCCCGCAGCGGGCCGATGCCCGAACCCGGCCACGAACGGGCAACAGCCCCTCAGACCTGCGCGCCGCTGTCCTCGTCGTCCCGGGGCGTCTTCCGCGCCCGCATCAGCAGCGTCCCCACGCCCAGCGCCACGCACGCCAACCCCACCGGCGTCCACGCCGTCGACAGCACGGTGGCCGCCAGCACCAGCAGCGCCACCCCGGCCGCGATCGCCACGAACGCCGCGATGGTCAGCCCGTGCGGCCGGGGCAGCGGCGGTGGTTCGGGGGGTTCGTAGTGCTCGTCGGCGTTGTCGTCCGCCCAGTCGATGTCCGTCTCGTGGTTGCGCCACGTCGAGGCCACCGGTGGTGACGACGGTGCGGGCGGCGGGGCGGCGGCGGGTTCGTCGCCCGCGTCGGACCGGTCGCGCTTGACCTCGGCCTCGGAGGGCAGGGACAGGCCCACGCCCTCGCGCCGCAGGTCGGCGACGATCTCCGCGAAGGCGGCGTCCACGTCCTCGGGACCGTCGCCGGGCCGTCCCTTCACACCCGATCCCCCGCCCGCTCGGCACGCACCCGCCGGATGAACTCGACGCTCCGGGCGAAGATGACCGGCGCGTCGTGGTCCAGCGTGGCCACGTGGTGGCTGTTGTCCAGCACGACCTCGGTGACGTCGGTGCTGGAGACCTCGGCGAGCACGATGGCCGAGTTCTCCGGCTCGACCACGTGGTCGACCGCCGAGTGCAGCACCAGCACCGGTTGGGTGACCTTCGGCAGGTCCCGGCGCACCGTCCCCCATAGCTTGGCGAGGCTGGCGAGCGCGCGCAATGGGGTCCGCCCGTAGGCGTGCTCACTCACGCCCGGCTTGGCGATGTCGTCGCTGATGGGCGCCACGGACCGCACGACCCGCGACAGCAGCGGGACGAACCTCACCTCCTTGCGCAGCGTCATCACCGACGGGTTCACCAGGGCCAGGCCTGCGACGTCGGGGTGCTCCTGGGCCAGCCGCAGGGCCAGCGCGCCGCCCATGGACAGGCCGAACACGAACACGGTGTCGCACCGCGCGCGCAGGTCCGCCAGCGCGGACTCCAGCTCCCCGTACCACTGCGGCCACCCGGTGCGGTTCATCTCGCGCCAGTCGGTGCCGTGGCCGGGCAGCAGCGGCAACCGCACGCTGTACCCCTCGGCGACCAGGTGGTCGGCCCAGGGGCGCATGCTGAACGGTGATCCGGTGAAGCCGTGGCTGAGCAGCACGCCGACGTCCGTGGAACCATCGTGGGTGAAGCTCTCCGCACCTGCGATCGCGGGCACCCCGCCTCCTAAGATCAGCCTGGCGAGCATGGGCTGTGGCCATCGTCGCACGAACACGGGCGGGTGTGCTCACGGCCACGTCGGGTACCCCGCTGTCGTGTGCTCCGATGACCTGGGCATCTCGTCGGCGGTGTTCGGCGTTACGTGGTGCACGTGTCGTTGTGCGCGTCAGGGCGCGTTCGTACGCTCGTGATGGGGGATCGATCGGTCGGGGATTGACGGAGAACGGGAGAACTGGTGCTGTACTGGTGGATGAAGCACGTCTTTCTGGGACCGGTGCTGCACCTGTTCTTCCGGCCCAGGATCGAGGGGGCGGAGAACATCCCCGCCCGGGGTGGGGCGTTGCTGGCCAGCAACCACCTCGCCGTGTCCGATTCGTTCTTCCTGCCGCTGATGGTGGACCGGCGGGTGACGTTCCCGGCGAAGATGGAGTACTTCACCGAGGGCGGGCTCAAGGGCCGGTTCAAGCGCTGGTTCTTCACCGGCATGGGCCAGATCCCCATCGACCGCTCCGGCGGTTCCGCCGCGCAGGCCGCCCTGGACACGGGGGTGCGGCTGCTGCGCGAGGGGCACCTGATGGGGATCTACCCCGAGGGCACCCGGTCGCCGGACGGGCGCCTGTACAAGGGCAAGACCGGCATCGCCCGGATCGCGTTGCAGGCGGGCGTGCCGGTGATCCCGGTCATCATGATCGGCACCGACAAGGCCAACCCGATCGGGTCGAAGATGTGGAAGCCCACCCCCATCCGGATCAAGGTCGGCAAGCCGCTGGACTTCTCCCGCTACGAGGGCCTGGAGGGCGACCGGTTCGTCGAGCGCTCGATCACCGACGAGGTCATGTACGCCCTGATGGAGCTGTCCGGGCAGGAGTACGTGGACGTCTACGCCGCCAAGGCCAAGGAGCGCCCCGCGGCGGTGGAGATCCCCGAGCAGGGGTCCGCGCGGACGGTCGACCGCGTGCCGGAGACCGAGGCGGGCTGACTAGGCTGGGCGGATGCGTTTCTTCTACGACACCGAGTTCATCGAGGACGGGCTGACCATCGACCTGGTGTCGATCGGTGTCGTGGACGAGGACGGCCGCGAGTACTACGCGGTGTCCACCGAGTTCGACCCGGCCAAGGCCGGGCCGTGGGTGCGGGCGAACGTGCTGGACAAGCTGCCCTCGCCCGCGGACAAGGCGTGGCGGGGCCGGGAGGAGATCCGGCGGACGCTGCTGGAGTTCCTCACCCCGCCGCACGCGCGGGACAAGGTCGAGCTGTGGGCCTGGTTCGCCGCCTACGACCACGTGGCGCTGGGGCAACTGTGGGGCGCGATGCCCGCGCTGCCCAGGGTGCTGCCGCGGTTCACCCGCGACCTCCGGCAGCGGTGGGAGGACGTGGGCAAGCCCCCGCTGCCCACCGCCCCGGCCGACGCGCACGACGCGCTGGCCGACGCCCGGCACAACCTGGCGCGGTGGCGCGTGATCGACGAGGTCTGGCGCAAGAAGCTGGCGTGATCTCCCGCCGGGCGTTCCCGGGAGCGCTCTTCCCGTGCCGAAGCCCCCGGCGTCCTCTCACGCGGGTGTGCTCACCCGGCGGTCCTGCTTCTTGTCCTGGCGTTCCGGGTGCGGCGTTGCCGGGGTACGGCGGCGGGTTCCGGTGACCACGGGCAGGGAGGGGCTGCTCCGCTGCCCCTTCGGCAGCGCGTGGGCCGCTCTCCTGCGCTTGGGCTTGTGGGTGCGGCTCTTGCGCCCCGCTTCCCGCAGCGCGTCCCACAGGAGGAACGCGACCAGGGTGACGCCGAAGACCGGCAGCAGCCACCCCAGCAGGGCGCACACCAGCACCAGCGGCACCAGGACGTGCCTGGGCAGCTTCGCCAGCGCCCGCGGTGGCGCGGGGGCGGGCTTGCGCTGGCGCCACATCCGGTAGCCCATGGCCAGCACGGCCAGGATCGCCAGCGCCAGGAAGATCAGCAGCAGCTGGTTGGCCACCCCGAACAGCAGACCGTGGTGGGCGGCCACCGCCAGGAGCCGAAGCTGACCGGCGAGTGAGTAGTCCGCGAAGTGCTGGACCCCCACCGCCACGCCCCGGTACTGGTCGATGAGGACGACGCCCTTGCGCATGGGGAGCCCTGGCGAGGATTCGGCCACTTTGAACGGTTCGTCGTAGGCGCGCGGCGGGGTGAGGGTCAGGTCGCCGGTGAGACCGGAGTCGTGGGCGACGCGCACGATGGTGTCGAGGTCCACGGGGCCCGGGGAGCCGGGGACGACGTCCTGGTGGACCACCGCTCCCGGCTTGGTGCCCAGGGCGGTCTGGACGCGCTCGCCCGCGGTCATGGTCCGGGTCAGGCCGGAGAAGTTGATGACCAGCAGGCCGACCACGACCACCACGCCCAGCAGCCCGTGCCAGGCGCGGATGCGGATCTTGGGGTTGGTGGCCTTCAACCGCTGCCTGCGCTTCTTGGGGCCCAGCGCCCACAGCAGGACGCCGAACAGCATCACCGCGGGCAGCCAGCTCACGGCGAACTCGGCGTACAGCCTGCCGGGTTCGCCCAGGTGCAGGTTGGTGTGCAACTGCCCCAGCCACGCCTGGACCGGGGCGCGGCCGTCGACGGTGGGGTAGTCGCCGGTGACGACCGCCGTGTACGGGTCCACGTGCACCGCCAGCGCCCGGGGCTCCGGGATGCCGGGGTCGGCCAGGACCACCTGCGTGGTGCGCTCGGGGTCCTCGAAGACGGTCACCTGCCGGACCGAGTCCTGCGGGTGCGCGGCCAGCGCCGCGCGCACCTGGGTGCTCACCGGGACGGGTTCGCGGGAGGCGTCGTGGACGAACAGTTGGTTCGCGTACAGGGTGTCGCTGAGCTGGGGGGCGCAGGCGTAGCAGAGGCCGGTGAGCGCCAGGAGGAACAGGAAGGGGGCGATGGCCAGACCCGCGAGGTAGTGCACTCTGCGGGAGAGCAGGAGGACCGCGGTCCGCGTGGAGCGCGCACGGGTCATCGCCGGACCCTTTCTCGTGGAGAGTTGAGCCGAAGGGCCCTGATGAGCCGAAAGGACGGCCCGGCGGCGGGTGTGGCGGGCCGCCGGGCCGTGGGACGGTGACCGTCAGGGACGGTCAGGTGGTGCTCGGTGCGTGGTGCTCAGTGTTCGCGGACCGGGGATCAGGCCTTCTCGTCGACGAACGCGACCATGATCGACATGGCGTGGTCGTCGGCCATGTGGGTGTGGTAGATGCTGTCGAGGTGCAGCGTCTCGCCCTTTTCGACCCGACCCAGGTTCTCCCCCAGGCACTTGCTCATCGTGTCGATGTGGCCGAGGTAGGAGGGGTCGTTGTCGTAGCCCGCGGTCGAGGTGCAGATCTGCTGGTTGGTGGTGGCGTTGCTCAGGGTGATGCTTTCACCGCCGTCGTGCTGGTGGCCGCCCGCGCCGACGAAGGTGCCCTTGATCGTCGACTTCCAGTCCCAGGTGGTGGTGGAGGGACCCTCGGGGACCGCGTGCTCGGACAGGCCGCAGTTGTCCGCGTCCAGCCAGACCGGGGTGGCCTCCTTCATGCCCGGGGTGTTGTCCGGGACGGTCTCGAGGTCGACCGTGATGATGACGTCCTTCTGCTGGTGCGACATGCTCATCAGCTCGATCATCATGTAGGTCAGCGGCAGGAAGCCGAGCTTCACGCCGTAGCCCTCGGGCAGGGTGCCGCCGGTGCGCTCGTTGCCGGAGGCGAAGATGCGCCGACCGGCCATGCCCGGCCAGCCGCCGGGGCAGGTGACGTCCGACCGGGAGCGGTCGAAGAACACCGTGTGGTGCAGCATGACGTCGGAGTCGTAGTTGGCGTTGCTGCCGTCCGGGAACTTCATGTCCGGCTTGATGCCCCGGATGTAGCAGTTGTTGCACGGCGGCAGCATGATCGCCAGGCTGCGGGTCATCGCCCCGTGGTGGCCCATCGGGTCGTCCGGGCCGTGCATGGTGCCCACGTCACCGGCGGTGCCGGGGTGCTCGTGGTCGTCGCCGTCCTCGGGCATCGGTGCCAGGCTGATCGGACCGATCTTGACGGTGGTGGTCTTCGTGCCGTCCGCCGCGGTCTTCACGCCCAGGACCTTCGTGGGCGAGTTGACCTCCTTGGCCAGCGGCTGGCCGTTGGAGCCCAGCGCGGTGAACGCCTTGGGCGCGGCGGCGGGGGCGGCCTGGCCCGCGCCTGCGCTGCCCGAGGCGACGATGAGTGACGCGCCGACCGCGACGGCGGCCAGCACCGCCAGCGCGCCCTTCCGTCGCCCGAATTTTCTCTGGCGCACCAGAGTCTCCTTTCCCCGGAATAACCCTTACTTTTTCGAAAATTACAGAGTAATCCCCGTGTCACACAAGGAGGGCGGTGGAAACTCGTCAAAGATCTGGTCAGGCTGATAAAACGGCCGTGCGAGGTTGTTGTGGGGTACGAACGAGTACCGCGAGTACCGGCATGTACCAATGTGCGTCCGAAAACTATTTCACGCACTTGCGGATGTATTTGCCCGAGCCGTTCCATAACGCTGCGAGCACGGACACGTTCGGCTCAGCGGCCGCCGGGCGGGTGGCCCAGCGGTTGCTACACCGATTCAGTCCCTGGCAGGGTGACCGGGAGGGGCGGTGACGCCGATCACTGCCACGACGGCGGAAGGATGGGCTGCCCATGCGAGTCGGCGTACTCACCGGCGGTGGCGACTGCCCCGGGCTCAACGCGGTGATCCGGGCCGTGGTCCGCAAGGGTGTGGAGACCCTGGGCTGGGAGGTGGTGGGCTTCCGCGACGGGTGGCAGGGTCCGCTGGAGGGCCGGTCCCGCCCGATCACCCTCGACGACGTCGAGGACATCCTGACCAGGGGCGGCACCATCCTCGGCTCCTCGCGCACCAACCCCTACCAGGTCGAGGGCGGGGTCGACCGGATTCGCGCCGTGCTCGCCGAGCAGGGGGTGGACGCGCTCATCGCCATCGGCGGCGAGGACACCCTCGGGGTGGCCAAGCGGCTCACCGACGACGGAATCGGCGTGGTCGGCGTGCCGAAGACCATCGACAACGACCTCAACGCCACCGACTACACCTTCGGCTTCGACACCGCCGTGCACATCGCCACCGAGGCCATCGACCGGCTGCGCACCACCGCCGAGTCGCACCACCGGGCGTTGGTGGTGGAGGTGATGGGCAGGCACGCGGGCTGGATCGCGCTGCACTCCGGGCTGGCGGGCGGCGCGAACGTCATCCTGGTCCCGGAGCGGCACTTCAGCGTGGACAAGGTGATCGAGTGGGTGCGGCGCCGGTTCGAGCGCGAGTACGCCCCGATCATCGTGGTGGCCGAGGGCGCGTTGCCCGAGGGCGGCGACGAGGTGCTGCTGACCGGGGAGAAGGACGCCTTCGGGCACGTCCGGCTCGGCGGGATCGGCACCTGGCTGGCCGAGGAGATCGCCGAGCGGACCGGCGAGGAGTCGCGCGCGGTGGTCCTCGGGCACACCCAGCGCGGCGGCGTGCCCACCGCCTACGACCGGGTGTTGGCCACCCGGTTCGGCCTGCACGCGGTCGACGCGGTGGCCGACCGCGACTTCGGGGTGATGGTGGCGCTGCGCGGCACCGACATCGTCCGGGTCAGGCTGGCCGAGGCCACCGCCGAGCTGAAGACGGTCCCGGTGGAGCGCTACGCCGAGGCGGAGGTGTTCTTCGGCTGAGCCCGGTGGGCCGCCCGGGTGCCGGGCCGCCGAATTGTTCAGCGTGCTGAGTTTCGAGGTGCGGGTCGGCCCCCGGTGCTGTGCACTGGGGGCATGACCACGTTCTCCTCCGGTTCCCCGCGCACCACCACCGGCCGCGACTGGCTGGTGCTCCTCGGGTTCCTCGTGCTCTGCTACGCCGTCGCGGGCCTGGGGTCGCTGGCGACCCTGGGCAACGTCGACGGCTGGTACGCCACCGCCGAGAAGCCGCCGTTCAACCCGCCCAACTGGCTGTTCGGTCCGGTGTGGACGGTGCTGTACGGCATGATCGCCGTCTCCGGCTGGCTGCTCTGGCTGCGCCGCGCAAAGCCCGCCCTGCTCGCCTGGTCGGTGCAGCTCGTGCTCAACCTGCTCTGGACACCCGCGTTCTTCGGGCTGGAACTGCTCTGGCCCGCGTTCGCGACCATCCTCGCGCTCGACGCCGCCGTCGTCTGGACGATCGTCCGGGCCAGGGCCGTGCGCCCGGTCGCGGCGTGGCTGCTGGTCCCCTACCTCGGCTGGATTCTGTTCGCCTCGGTCCTCAACGCCTCGCTGGCCGTCCTGAACTAGGCAGCCACCAGCCACCCAAGAACCGCAGCCCCGGCCGGGCACCCACAACGAAATGACCGGGGCCTCGAGCAGGACACCCAATAGCGCGCGCGCCGAGCGGAGCGGTGTGGTGGACTGCCCCGGTCAGCATCGGTGGACGGACGGGGGAGGCCCGGTGGACGTCGCGGAACGGATGCGCAAGCGCTTCGGCGAGGGAGTCCTGTCCTGGACGGCCGCGCTGCCCGCGCGGCTGGCCCGGCTCGCCGCGGCCTGGGACCTCACCCTCGGCGACGTCTTCCCCGACGGCGCGTCCGCGGTCACCCTGCGCGTCACCCGGGCCGGTGAACCCGCGGTGCTGAAGGTGTCGCCGGACCTGGTCTTCGCCGCCGAGCAGGTCGAGGTGCTGCGGGCGTTCGCCCCCAGCGGCCGGGTGCCCGCGGTGCTGGCCGCCGACCCGGACGAGGGCGCGGTGCTGCTGGAGCACGTCCGCGGCACCAACACCTGGCCGGAGCCCGCCGCGTTCGGCGCCCTGCTGCGCGACCTGCACGCCGCCGTCGCCGACCCGGCCGCGATCGCCCGCCGCGACCTGGGCGGGTGGACCGGCGAGTTCCTGCCCCGGTTCACCCCCACCGGCCCGGTCACCGCCGCGCACCTGGTCACCGCGCGGGACCGCTGCGCCGAGCTGGTCACCACCCAGGGTGCGCCCGTCCTGCTGCACGGCGACCTGCACGTGGACAACCTGCTCGACGCCGGTCCGCGCGGCCCGGTCGTGCTCGACCCCAAGGCCTGCCTCGGCGAACCCGAGTTCGACGCGGTCGACTTCGTGCTGGCAGGCCCGGACCACCCGGCCAGGGTGGCCGCCCTCGCCGCGGCGAGCAGCCTCGACGCCGGGCGCCTCGACGCCTGGGCGCGGGCGCTGGCCCCGGTAGTCGCGGTCGGGCAACTGCGCCGCGGGCTGCCGGTCGGCGCTCTGCTGGAGTACGCCACAGGGGCATAGCGGCGCGGGCCCCGGCGCGCTTGACTGGGGCACGATGAACCCCGAGACCCTGGGCCGCCTCGGCGCCTGGACGCACCTGCTGGCCGCCGTCGCCCTCCTCGTGCTGTGGGAGGGCGGCAGGCGGTGGCTCCCCGCCCTGCTCGGCGCGCTCGGCCGCCGGGTCGGCGCGGCGCTGGCGGGCACCCGCCCGGTGTGGACCCGGTCGCTGCGGTCCTACCGCGACCGGGTCGCCGAGCGCCACGCCCGCCTGCCCGGCCTGGGCCGCCGCCCGGGCCCCGACACCGCCACGATCCGCGTCCCGCTGCACCGCGAACCCGCCGACCCGACCGAGGCCGCGCACCCGGTGCGGCTCGGTGACCTCGACCGGGCGGTGGTCCTGGGCGGGCCCGGCACCGGGAAGTCCGCGCTGCTGCGCCAGTGCCTGCTGACCTGGGCGCTCGACCCGCGGTGGCGGCGCGAGCGGGTGCCGGTCCTGGTGGAGCTGCACCGGGTCGCCGGGGACGCGCGCCCGCTGGAGGAGCACCTGGTCGACCGGTTCGGCGAGGACGGGTTCCCGGGGGCGGGCGGGTTCGTCCGCCGCGCCCTGGCCGCCGGCGGCCTGACCGTCCTGTTCGACGGCCTCGACGAGGTCGCCTCGACCGAGCGCGGGCGCGTCTGCCTGGCGCTGCGGTCGTTCGCCGTGCGCCACCCGAGCTGCCGGGTCGTGGTCACCTGCCGCACCGCGGTCCACGACAGCGCGCTGGCCCCGGAGTTCGACACGACCCTCCACATCGGCGAACTGGACGACCGCCGCGTCCGGCGCCACCTGGCCGAGGACGACCCGGCCGCCGCCGGACGGCTGCTGGCCGCGCTGCGCGAGCAGCCGGGCGCCCTGCGGCTGGCCAGGAACCCGCTGCTGCTCGGCATGATCGCGTACCTGCACGCGGCGAAGGGCGACGTGGAGACCGCCCCGCCGCGCTCGCGCGTGGAGTGCCACGAGCGCGCCGTCACCGCCCTGCTCGACGACGGGGGCGACCGGTCCGCCGCGACGGCGAAGCGCACCGTCCTCACCGGACTCGCGCTGGAGGTCATGCGCGCCGGGGGCCGGTCCGAGCGGCGCACCGTCGACCACGCCGCGGCGCTCGGCGCGGTGACCGCGCTCGGGCTGCCCGCGGCGGTGCTCGACGAGCTCGCCGACCGCGACGGGCTGCTGCCGCGGGTGCCGGGCGGGTTCGCCTTCCCGCACGTCGGCGTGCAGGAGTACCTGGTGGCGGTGTCCGCCCGCACCGACCCGGACGGCCTGCTGGCGCACTACCGCGCCGACCCGGACACCTGGCGGGAGGTGGTGCGGCTGTGGTGCGGCCTCGTCCCCACCCAGACCGGGCCGGTGGTGGCGGCGGTGTCCGAGGTGGACCCGCTGCTGGCCTTCGAGTGCCTGGCCGAGGTCAGGGTCCTCGACACCGCCGTGGCCGACCGGGTCACCGACCACGCCCGCGCCGCGCTCGGCGACGACCCCGGGACCGTGCGCGCGTTCGGGCTGGTCGCCGCCGACCCCCGGCCGCGCGGGCAGGTGGTGCTGGCGTTCCTCATCTCCGCCGTGCAGGCCGGGGTGCCCGCCGCGCACCGCGCCCTCGCCGCCACCGGCCTGCCGCGGGCCGCGGCGGTGCTGGCCAACCACCTCGACGCCGCACCGGCGGCGGCGGCGCTGGCGAGCATGGGCGAGGTGGCCGTGCCCGCCCTCGCGGCCCGGCTCGACCGCCCCGACCCGACCCCGGTCGTCGACGCCCTCGCCGCCACCGGCGCCCCGGCCGCGGCGGTCGCCCTGGTGCCGCTGCTGGACTCCGAGGGGCCGGTCCGGTTCCTGGCCGCGTGGCGGCTGGCCGGTCTGCTGGCCGACCCCGAGGTCGAGGCGGCGCTCACCGGGTCGGCGCCCGCGCGACCGTACGGCTGGGTCTGGGAGCCGTTCGGCGGGTCCGCCGTCGCCGCGCGGGTGGTGGAGCTGTGCGCGGAAGCCGACGACGTGCCCGACGGGCGGGTCGACAACCGGATCGGTGTGGCCCTGCTGGTCTTCCCGTTCGGCGAGGAGGTCCGCGCGGCCGTGGCGCGCGCACCGGGCGCCGCGGCCTTCGACGCCGCCGTGCGGCGCGGTGCGAGCGGGCTGGGGCCGGTGCCGACGCGGGTCCACCTCGCGCTGGACCGGGCCGTGCGGCTCGACCTGGTGCGCAGGCTGCGCGCGGCGCCCCGGCCCGTCACCGAGTCGGACTGGCCCGCCGTGGCCGAGCCGCCCGGGCGGGACGACCGGCCGCGGCGCCGGTTCCGCGGCAGCGCCGCGCACCGGGTGCTGCTGGCGGTCATGGCGGTGCTGACCCTCGGGCAGGCCGCGGGCGGGGTGGCGCTGCTCGGCGGCCGCACCACCCCGGCCGGGTACGCGCTGCTCGCGGCGGTGGTGGCCGCCTCGCTCGTCGAGGTGGCGGCGGTGTGGGCGTGGGAGCGCGGCGCGGTCGCGTACCTGGCCGCCTTCACGGGTGCGCTGGTGCTGGGGGCGGCCGCCGCGGGGCCGTGGTTCGCGCTCGGTGCCTGCGCCCTGGTCCCGGTGGTCGCCGCTGTGCTCGCGGTCCTGCGGCGGCGCCGGGCGCCGGGCAACCCGCTGCGGGGGCTGCTGCCCGGCTGATCAGGTGAGCGCGCCGACGTCGAGGTAGGCGGCGAAGGTGCCCAGCCAGTGCTCGGCGGCGTAGCCGTGGCCGAAGACGTACTGCCACCCCACGTCCCGGTGCGCCTTCTCCGCCGCCCGCGCCAGCTCGGTGTAGCGGTGCCCCGGCGGCAGCGCCGAGGCGATGCCGCCCCAGCACCAGGCCCGCGACAGCGCCAGACCCGCCAGGTGCGAGCCGTGCGGGTCGGCCGGTTCGTCCACCTCCACCGGGTTGCGCAGCCCGTCCCAGCGGGCCTGGGTGAGGTCGGTGAAGAAGTCGTCCAGCCAGGTGGCGAACTCCGGGCCGGGCAGCACCCGGCGCATCAGGTCGGCCTCGACCAGGGACGGGGACAGGAAGTCGGCGGCGTCGGGCTCGAAGCCGCCGTAGTCGCTGTCGAGCAGGTGGAAGCGGTGCGCGGCGGTGGTGCAGGCCGAGGCGAGCGCGGTGTCGCCGACCGCGCGGGCGGCGTCGAGGGTCAGGCCCAGGGCGAAGGCGGTGTTGGTGTGCGTGCCCACCCGCACCGGGCGCCGGGCCGTCGCCAGCCACCGCGACCACCGGTCGCGCACCACCGACACCAGCGGCCGCAGCAGCCGCGCCCACCGGGCGCCGTCGGGCCAGGTGCGCAGCTCGGAGTCGAGCACCAGCAGCCAGGCCCAGCCGTACGGCCGCTCCCAGGAGGCGCCCTCGGGGGAGGTGAAGAACTCGGCCTCGGTGCGCACCCCGTCGGCGGTGATCAGCTCGTCGAGGGTGGCGCGGGCGGCTGCCGCGCCGGGTAAGTCGGGGAACAGGCGCAGCAGGCGGACGGTCAGCCAGGTCTGGTGCACGCAGGAGTGCCAGTCGAACGACCCCGCGAAGACGGGGTGGCGGGCGCGCTGCGGCACCAGGTCGGCCGGGGAGTGCACCAGGTGAATCCAGTGCACCGGGTAATCGCGCCGCAGGTTGGCCACCGCGGTGGCCAGCAATCGGTCGGCGGTCGGGGCGTCCAGTTCGGTCATCGGCGCATCCTGCCCTATGCAATGTGCATGTGGTTGTCGGGTGTTCCCGGTCGAACGCCCGGCTCGCGGTGTGCAACAGCTCACAGTGTGGAACAGGTGTCCCGGTTTCGGGCCGGTTACGCGCACCTCTTAGTCTTGGAGGGTGAACTGGACCGTGGATGTGCCGGTGGAAACGCTGCCCGAGCTGCCACCGCTGCCTCCTGAGCTGCGTACCCGACTCGACGACGCCCTCTCCCGCCCGGCGGCCCAGCAGCCGGAGTGGCCCGACGCCGAACACGTGCGCAAGGTGCGCACCCTGCTCGAGAGCGTCCCCCCGATCACCGTCCCCGCCGAGATCGACAAGCTCCAGGGCCGGTTGGCCGAGGTCGCCAGGGGCGAGGCCTTCCTGCTGCAGGGCGGCGACTGCGCCGAGACCTTCGTCGACAACACCGAGCCGCACATCCGCGGCAACATCCGCACCCTGCTGCAGATGGCCGTCGTGCTCACCTACGGCGCGAGCCTGCCGGTGGTCAAGGTCGGCCGGATCGCGGGCCAGTACGCCAAGCCGCGCTCGGCCAAGACCGACGCGCTCGGCCTCCCGGTCTACCGCGGCGACATCGTCAACTCGCTCATCGCCACCCCCGAGGCCCGCGTGCCGGACCCGGGCCGGATGCTGCGCGCCTACGCGAACGCGGGCGCGGCGATGAACCTGCTCCGCGCCCTCACCGGCGCGGGCATGGCCGACCTGACCAAGGTGCACGACTGGAACCGCGACTTCGTCAAGAACTCGCCCGCCGGTGAGCGCTACGAGGCCCTGGCCACCGAGATCGACCGCGGCCTGCGGTTCATGCAGGCCTGCGGCGTCGAGGACAGCTCCCTGCACACGGTGGAGTTCTTCGCCAGCCACGAGGCGCTGCTGCTCGACTACGAGCGCGCCCTGCTGCGCCTGGACACCAACGGCCCCGAACCGCGGCTGTACAACCTGTCCTCGCACTTCCTGTGGATCGGCGAGCGCACCCGCCAGCTCGACGGCGCGCACATCGCCTTCGCCGAGCTGCTGTCCAACCCGATCGGCCTCAAGATCGGCCCGACGACCACCCCCGAGATGGCCGTCGAGTACGTCGAGCGGCTCGACCCGCGCAACGAGCACGGCCGCCTCACGCTGATCTCCCGGATGGGCAACGGCAAGGTCCGCGACGTCCTCCCGGCCATCGTGGAGAAGGTCGAGGCCTCCGGGCACAAGGTCATCTGGCAGTGCGACCCGATGCACGGCAACACCCACGAGTCCTCCACCGGCTACAAGACCCGCCACTTCGACCGCATCGTCGACGAGGTCCAGGGCTTCTTCGAGGTCCACCGCCGCCTGGGCACCCACCCCGGCGGCATCCACGTCGAACTGACCGGCGAAGACGTCACCGAGTGCCTCGGCGGCGCCCAGGAAATCTCCGACGCCGACCTCTCCGGCCGCTACGAGACCGCCTGCGACCCCCGGCTCAACACCCAGCAGTCGCTGGAACTGGCCTTCCTGGTCGCGGAGATGCTCCGCTCGTAGGACCCGCACGACGACAACGGCAGCGGCGCCCTCCCGGACCCGGGAGGGCGCCGCTGCCGTCGTCGCTCTGCCCAGGCCCAGACCCCGTCCGCAAGCCGATCAACCCCCCCATCGAACCGCCTGCCCGGCGAGCAACTGCCCGGCGGGTGGATGTCCTGAACGCAGGCCGACCACCCCGAGAACCGCCGGTCCGGCGAGCGACTGCCCGGGTGGGTGGATGCGCTTGCCTAGCTGGCCACCCCGAGAACCGCCGGCCTGGCGACCGAATGCCCGGGTGGGTGGATGCGCTCGGCCAGCCGACCACCCAACGAACCGCCGGCCCGGCGAGCGAACTGCCCGGGTGGGTGGATGTGTTTGGCCGGG
>NZ_AYXG01000023.1 GCF_000564855.1 Actinokineospora spheciospongiae | reverse complement strand
CCCCGGCCAAACACATCCACCCACCCGGGCAGTTGGCTCGCCGGGCCGCCGGTTTCCGGGGTGGTCGGCCGGGCAAGCACCTCCACCCACCCGAACATTCGCTCGCCGGGCCGGCGGGTTTCGGGGTGGTCGGTTGTCGCTGCGCCCGTGGGGTTCCGGGCGGCGGGTGTTGCTGCGCCGGTGGGGGTTCCGGGTGGCTGGTGGTTTGGGGGGTTGGGTGGCGGCTTTGCGGGGAGTTCTAGTGGTGGCGGGTGTTGAGGCGGGCGGCCTGGCGGGTCAGGTGGTCGCGTTCGGCGAGGTTGGGGGCCTTCTGGGCGGCCTCGGCGTACAGGCGGGCCGCCGTGTCCAGGTCGCCGTCGCGTTCGTGGAGGTGGGCGGCGACGGCGGTGTGGCGGGGCAGGGAGGCGTCCAGGGTTGACAGGGCGGCCAGGCCCGCTCGTGGGCCGTCGGCCTCGCCCACTGCCACCGCGCGGTTGAGGCGGACGACCGGGTTGTCGGTGAGGCGGGTCAGTTCGTCGTACCACTCGACGATCTGGACCCAGTCGGTTTCCTCGGGGGTGGGGGCGTCGGCGTGCAGGGCCGCGATGGCGGCTTGGGCCTGGAACTCGCCCAGGCGGTCGCGGGCGAGGGCCGCCTGCAGGACACCGACGCCCTCGGTGATCGCGGCGGTGTCCCAGCGGGTGCGGTCCTGGTCGGCCAGCGGGACCAGGCTGCCGTCGGGGGCGGTGCGGGTGGTGCGGCGGGCGTGGTGCAGGAGCATGAGGGCGAGCAGCCCGGCCACCTCGGGGTGGTCGATCGAGGCGGCGAGCTGCCGGATGAGCCGGATGGCCTCGGCGGCCAGGTCGACGTCGCCGGAGTAGCCCTCGTTGAAGACCAGGTAGAGGACGCGCAGGACGGTGGCGACGTCGCCGGGCTGGTCGAAGCGCACGCCGGAGACGGTGCGCTTGGCCCGGCTGATGCGCTGGGCCATGGTCGCCTCGGGCACCAGGTAGGCCTGGGCGATCTGGCGGGTGGTCAACCCGCCGACGGCGCGCAGGGTGAGCGCGACCGCCGAAGACGGCGTCAGCGACGGGTGGGCGCACAGGAAGTAGAGCTGGAGCGTGTCGTCCACCGCGGGCGCGGGGCCCGGCGCCGGTTCCTCGTCGACGAGGTCCTCGCGCCTGCGGCGGGCGGCCTCGGCCCGGGTGGCGTCGAGGAACCGGCGCCAGGCCACGGTGACCAACCAGCCCTTCGGGTCGCGCGGCGGGTCGTCCGGCCAGGTGCGCAGCGCCTCCACCAGCGCGTCCTGCACGGCGTCCTCGGCCGCCGCGAAGGGGGCCCCGCGGCGGACGAGGACGCCGAGCACGCCCGGGGTCAGGCCCCGCAGCAGTGCCCCCGTCACCGGCGAGCTCACTCGGTGATGGTGTGCGACGCGGTGAGGAACGGGCGCAGCTCCAACCACTCGTGGATCGGCTTCCCGTCCTTGCCGGGGGCGGCCGACAGTTCCCCGGCCAGCTCAACGGCCCGCTCGTGGCTGTCGACGTCGATCACCATCCACCCGGCGATGAGGTCCTTGGTCTCGGCGAACGGGCCGTCGGTGACCGG
>NZ_AYXG01000022.1 GCF_000564855.1 Actinokineospora spheciospongiae | reverse complement strand
ATAGGGGCCCCGGCCAAACACATCCACCCAGCCGGGCACACCCACCAAAAGACCGGGCCTGAGCCGAAGCGCGCAGCGAAGCACATCCACCCACCCGGGCACCAGCCACAAACAACCGGGCACCCCACCAAACCCCGGGCCTGAACTACACCAGCGCCCGCGCGTAGTTCGCCAGCGAACGCTGGTAGCGCGGCAGCAGCGGAGCCAACGCCCCCAACGCCACCGCCACCGCCTCCCGCTCCCGCCCCACATCGGCCAGGCACAACGCCAGGAACCCCCGCACCGCACCGTCCAGGTGATCCGACGGCGCCGACAGCTCGGGTTCCAGCAGGGCCACCCCCGCCGCCGGGTCACCCGTGTTGCGCAGTGAGCTCGCGAGCTGGATCAGCGCCCGCCTGCGGCGCTCCCCGACCAGCCCCGCCGCCAGCGCGTCCCGGTAGAGCGGCACCGCCAGGTCGGAGTGCCCGGTGGAGTCCAGCGCCGCGGCCCGTTCGAACGGCGAGCGCGGGTCGTCGGCGGGCAGTTCCTCGGTCAGGTCCGTGATGAGGGCCCGGAACTCGGCCTCGCCTCGGGTGTCCAGCTCCGCCCACGTGCCCGCGAGCCGGGCTTCCCAGTCCACATCAGTCACGCGCCCACCCTCTCAGACCGTTCCTGAGGGCGCTGCCCGCCGGGGTCAGAGCTTGCGCGGCCAGACCGCCCGGCGCAGCGCGGCGAACAGCGCCTCGGTCTTCGGTTCCACCTCGGCGAGGTAGTCGCCCAGCAGTTCGGGGTGGCCCGCCGGGTCCGGTTTGGGGCGCGGGCCGGGGTGCGCCCAGCTCACCCTGAGCAGCTTCGCGGTCACGTCCGACCACCATGCGGTGACCTCCCGGACGACTTCCGCCTCGTGCTTGGTGGTGGCCTCCACCGCGCGCCCGGCCTCGAACAGCTCCCCGCCGAGCTTCGCCGCGCGGACGGATTCCTGCTGGCGGAACTCCTGCTCGGCCTGGTGGGCCAGGCCGAGCAGGGCCTTGTAGCGGTTCGCCGGGTCGGGGGCCGTCATGGCAGCTCCAGGGCGCTGGTGGTGTCGAACGGGATCAGCACGTCGGGGCGGCTGTGCGTGGTGCGGTCGAAGAACACCGCCCGGTGCGGTCGCGGCGACCAGTCGACGACCTGCCCGGCGGCGAGGGTGTTGAGCTCCGCGCCCTGCACGTCGAGCGCCACCCAGCCGCCGATGTCGTCCATGCCGGCGAAGCCGAGGGTTTCCTTGAACCGGCCCATGCCGCGCCACCAGCCGAAGGTGTGCACGTGCCGGGCGGGTCCGTTCTTGAGCAGTTCGCGCAGCTTGTCGAACCCGCTCTTGGCCAGCGGTGTCTCCTTGGCCTCCAGCAGGTGCGCGGTGGCGTCGACGGCGTAGAAGAACACGTACTGCCGCACCGGGGCGGTCTCGTCGGCGAGCTTGGTGATCTCCTCGGTGATCTTGGCGACGTCGTCGCCGGTGCGCACCGACACCTCGTGCCCCTTCGCGCGCAACCGGTCCGCCGCGGCGGTCACCCTGGGCTCCAGCGACTGCACCGGGCACCACAGGTGGAACTCGCACTCGCCCGCGGAGTGCAGTTCGCCCAGCGACAGCGCGGCGCTCTCCAGCACCGACAGGGCGTCGGCGGTGGCGGTGCCGATCACCGCGAGGTTGCGGCCGGGCACCGGTTCCAGCCGGAACACCGCCGCCTTGTCGTCCACCTCGATGATCTGGCCCAGCACCGGTCCGCGCGGGCCGGTGAAGTCGGCCGCGTGCACCAGTTCCGGCTGGTGCGCGCCGTCGAACAGGCGCGGTTTCGGCGAGGTCATCCGCGCCCACAGGGTGCGCTGCAACTCGTCGAAGGTGCCCCGGCTCGACGCGTCGGGGACGTGGGCGACCTCGTTGCCGTGCGCCACCCCCGACTCGTGGTTGACCACCGCGTGCCAGCGCGGCAGCGCCAGCGCGGCGTTGTTCTCCTGCGCCAGCACCCGCTTGGCCTTGGGCATGGCGATGCGCAGCGTGCACTGGTCGTAGACCGCGGGCTTGCCCCAGAACGCCTCGATCCCGGCGATGTCCTGGCTGGCCAGCACCAGGTGGATGCCCTGCGAGCGACCGCGGCGGGCCACGTCCTCCAGCAGCGCCGCGGCCTGCTGGGTGATCTGGTCGCGCCCGCCGAACAGCGCCTGGAACTCGTCGATGACCGCGACGATCCGCGGCCAGTGCCCGTCCGGGTCGGCCTCGCGCAGCTCGGCGAGCTTGGTGACCTCCTGGCGCTTGGCCGCCGCCGCCCGCCTGGCCAGCTCCCCGGTCAGGAACCGCAGCAGCGCCAACCCGAACTCGCGGTCGGTGTTGACGTTCACCCCGACCAGCCGCGCCTGCGGCAGCCAGGACGGGTCCTTGCGGCCCGGGGTCAGGCCCGCGAAGGACACGCCCTCCTTGAAGTCCAGCAGGTACAGCTCCAGCTCCGACGGCGGGTAGCGCGCGGCCAGCCCGCCGAGCACGGCGTAGAGCAGGTTCGTCTTGCCCGAGCCGCTGGGGCCCGCGACCAGGGCGTGCGGGGTGGCGTCGCCGAGCACCACCTCGACCGGTTCGCCCTCGTGGAAGCCGATCGGGGTGCGCAGCTCCTCCACCGAGCTGCCGGTGCCCAGGGTGTCCGGGAGCAGGTCGGCGAACTCGCGCGGGCGACCCCGGCGCACCAGCACGTCCGCGGCGATGGTGGTGGCGGCGTGGTTGACCTGCGCGGGCGGCGGCGCCGGGTCGGCGCGGACCACCACGCCGGGGCCGGTCATGCTGCACGTGGCCCGCTCGGCGTCGGTGAAGGTGACCGTCTCCACCGGGGAGTTCGCCGTGATCGGCATGTCCACCAGCACCAGGTGCACCCCGGCCTCCGGGCCGGTGCGGGCGATGCGGTTGAGCTCCCGGTACTGCTCGTCGGGCAGCGGGTCGCCGTTGCCGAACAGCACCGCCACCCGCCACGGCTCCACCCGCCTGCCCGCCGCGGCGCTGGCCGCCCGCGGCGTCTGGTGCACCCGCAGCGACTGCGCGTGCACCCGGCGGATGTGCCCGGCGAGCTGCGCCAGCAGGTCGTCGAGCCGGGTGGGGTCGTGCACCACCATCACACCCGCGGCGGTCAGCGGGTGCAGCGACGGCAGCGGCCCGGTCAGGTGCCCCACGTCCCACAGGTGCAGCCGCACCAGGCCCGGGGCGAAGGCGCTGACCAGCCGCATCACCAGGGTCTCGACCAGCGCGTCGGCGGCGGGCCTGCTGCCGGTGGTGGTGTTGACCCGCAGGTGCCCGACGTCGAGCAGCGGCACCGCCAGCGGGAAGGCGTCCTCCGGCGCGGAGTGCTCCACCAGGGCCGACCCGACGCGCCACAGCCGCGGCGCGTGCGCGCCCGGGTCGGTGCCCGCCGGACCCAGCCAGGTCTGCCACGGCTCGCCCGCGGCCCCCGGGGCCTCGTCGAGCACCAGCCGGTGCACCTGGGCCAGGCCCTCGCGGTGCCACTGCTCGTAACCGGCGTCGCGGCGGGCGGTGATGCCGTCCCACACCGCGCGCAGCGCGTCGTCCTCGGCCATCCGCCGGGCCAGGTCCGCGTCGGTGGCCGCGGCGGCCAGCCCGAGCAGGCGGATCTCCTTCTCGAACTCCAGTTGCCGGTGCCGGGTCTCCGCGCGCACCCGCGCGCCCTCGGCGGCGCCCAGCGCGTGCCCGAGCACGGTCCGCAACGCCGTCAGCGCCTCGTCGACCCGCCGCCTGCGCTCACCCCTGGCCATGTCCCACAGCCTCGTCCGGTAGTCGTCGATTGTCTCCCGCGCCCACACCACGGGTTCGGCCGCCGCCGGGACCGCGCGCGGGGTCCCGGCCGGGTGCTCACAGCCGCTCCGCGTACTCCTCCGCCGAGGCGATGCTCGACTGGATGGTCGTCTGCACGCCCCGCAGGGCCTGCAACGCCTCCGCGAGCAACGCCTGAGACTGCGACGTCTCCGCCCGCGTGCTGCCCCGGGTCGCGTTCAGCAGCGCGCTCTGGGCCTCGTCGAGCTGCATCGAGGCCTGGGTGATCGCGGCGATGCCGGACTGCGCCTTCTCGGTGGCCTGCGCGATCGCGGCCCGGATCTCCTCAACACCCGCCATGTCGGCACAATTTAGTGGCGATGATCAGTCCCGGCCGAACCGGGTACTCCGTTCGGGCGCCGGGCGAACCGGTTCGCCCTCGAAGTTCGGCCGTCCGGGCGACCTCGTCGCCTCGGGGGTTGACCGGTGCTGTGTCACCGAGGGCGCTTCGTTGGGGTGCTCGGGTGGTGGATGTGCTCGGCTTTCGAGCCCGGTTGTTTGTTGGTGGTGCCCGGCTGGGTGGATGTGTTTGGCCGGGG
>NZ_AYXG01000021.1 GCF_000564855.1 Actinokineospora spheciospongiae | reverse complement strand
GGTCACACCAGGCACATGATCGCTGTAGGGGCCCCGCCCAAGCAGATCCACCCATCCGGGCACGCCCAACAAACGACCGGGCCCTTGAACCATAGCCACGGCACGGCTCGCCAGCCAGGTCAAGCACTCAAGCGAACGCTTGCGCGCAACTCACCCCTGCCCCCGCCTGCTGTTCTGCAACCGAGTCGCGTAGACAGCCGCCTCTGTCCGCCGATCGAACCCCAACTTGTGCAGCAGAGTCGACACGTAGTTCTTCACGGTCTTCTCCGCCAGGTACAACGCCCCGGCGATCTGCCGGTTCGTCATCCCCTCGGCGATCAGGTCCAGGATCTTCCGCTCCTGCGGGCTCAAGGTCGTGTACCGGGGGTCCTCGACCCGGCCACCCCGCAACCGGTCCAGCACGGTCGCCGTCACCCCCGCGTCCAGCAGCGAACCCCCCGCCGCGAGCGTGCGCACGGCGGAGACCAGGTCGTTGCCGCTGACCTGCTTGAGCATGTACCCGGCCGCGCCCGCCATGATCGCGCCGAAGAGCGCTTCGTCGTCGGAGAACGACGTCAGCATCAGGCAGGCGGGCGGTGGGTCCACCAGGGACCGGATCTCCCGGCACACCGTGACGCCCTCGCCGTCGGGCAGCCGCACGTCCAGGATGGCCACCCGCGGTCGCACCGCCGGGATGCGCGCCAGCGCCTGCGCGGCGGTGGCGGCCTCGCCGACCACGTCGATGTCCGGTTCCACCTCCAGCAGTTGCCGCAAGCCGCGCCGGACCACCTCGTGGTCGTCCAGCACGAACACCGAGATCGTCATGCGTGCTCCTCCGCCCCTCGCGCCGCCGCGGTGGACGTCCACCCCAGCGGTACCGACCAGTCCACTCTCGTCCCCCCGACGTCGGCCGGTCCGACCACGCACCGCCCGGACCAGCGCCGCGCGCGCTGGGCCATGTTGGCCAGCCCGCTGCGGTGGGCGAGCCCCTCGGGCACCCCGCGGCCGTCGTCGTGCACCAGCAGTTCCAGCCGGGTCGCCCGGCGGTCCACCGCCACCGTCACCTGCACCGCCGCCGCGTCCGCGTGCCGGACCACATTGGACAGCGACTCGCGCAGGGTGGCGATCAGGTCCAGCGCGATGTCGGCGGGCACCACCGAGTCCAGTGGTCCCTCCAGCCGCACGGTCGGCTCGTAGCCCAGCGACACGGTCGCGTCGGAGATCACCCGCAGGATGTCCGAGCGCAGGCTGTAGGGGCCGTTCGCGGGCTGCTGCAGGGAGAAGATGCTGCGCCGCAGTTCGCGGATGGTCTGGTCGATCTCGGCGATGAACCCGGTGATCTGCTCCGGGGTGTTCGCCGCGGCCGGGTCGCGGCGCAGCCCCTGCAAGCCCAGGCCCAGGGCGAAGAGCCGCTGGATCACCAGGTCGTGCAGGTCGCGGGCGATCCGGTCGCGCTCCTCGAACAGCGCCAGCCGCTGCTTGTCGCGCTGCGCCTCGGCGAACCCCATCGCCAGCGCGGCGTGCGTGCCGTAGTCGAGCACCATCCCCAGGTCGGACTCGTCGAACGGCGCGGCGCCGCGGTCGCGGGCCACGATGAGCACCCCGGCCGGGGTGCGCCCGCCGGTGAGCGGCACCAGCACCGCGGGCCCCAGTTCGCTGATCTCGGGCGGCAGCGACCGGAACGTCTGCGCCGACCGGCTCAGCGTCGCCTCGGCGACCTCGGTGACCGACCGCGGCCTGCCGGTGCTGAACACGTCGCCGGTGAGGCTGTCGACGGTGACCATCCTGGTGCCGGTCAGCTCCTCGCGCAGCCGACCGTCCACCGCGCGCAGCACCATGTGCCCCGGCCCGTCCGGCACGGCCACGATCGCCACCGCCGCGGCCGCGATCTCCCTGGCCCGGCGCACCAGCAGCGCCAACCCCTCGTCCTCGCCGCCCCCGCCGGTGCGCAGCACGGCGGTGACCTCGGTGGTGGCCACCAGCCAGCGCTCCCGGCGCTGGCTCAGCTCGTAGTGCCGGGCGTTGGTCACGGCCATGCCCGCCGCGGCGGCCAGCGCGACCACCACGTCCTCGTCCTCGTCGGTGAACGCCCGCCCGTCGGCCTTGTCCGCCAGGTACAGGTTCCCGTAGACCTGCTCGCGCAACCGGATCGGCACGCCGAGGAAGGAACCCATCTCCGGGTGGCCGGGCGGGAAGCCCGCGGCGGCCGGGTGGTCGCGCAGCTCGTCGATGCGCAGCGGGCCGGTCTGCCCGCCCACCACGCCCAGCACGCCCCGGCCGGTGGGCAGGGCGCCGATGGCCGCGCGCACGTCATCGGGGACGCCCGAGTGCAGCAGCTCGGTCAGTTCGCCGTCGGGCCCGAGGACGCCGAGCGCGCCGTAGCGGGCGCCGACCAGTTCGCAGCCCACCGCCACGACGCGGCGCAGGACGTCGGGCAGGGACAGGTCGCTGGCCACCGACAGCACCGCGCCGAGCAGGTGGCGCATCCGCTCGTGCGACATCTCCGCGGCCACGGCCCGGTCGACCAGGCCGCGGAAGAGCGCGTCGCGGGCCAGGTGCGGGGCCTGCGGTTCCGTCCGGTCGGCAGGCGGGTCGACGGCCGGGCGGCGCCGCGGGTCGTGGGGCACCGGGTCGTTGTCCGCCGCGTCGTGGTTCACGGTGGCACCGGGCTCGGCGCCCGGCCCGCCCATGTCACCCACACCCGTGTCCAGCGCGGCCTCCCACCCGTCTCGGCGAAACCGACCCCCGCGCCCGGTGCGCGTCGGGCGGTGGCGGCCCGGTCAGCGCCCGCGGAGGTCCAGGCGGCACGCGTAGACGCCCGTCGTGGGCGTGATCGGTGGGAAAAGGATCGCGGACTTCCCGCCGCCGCGCAAGATCGGGCGCGGAATGTCACCTCAATGCCGGGTGGTTGCCATTCGCCGCGCCACTTCTCTTGTCGGTGGATATTTTTCGGAATTCGGGAAAGGAAGCGCGAAACGTCATTCGTCGCGCTGTCCCGCCGGGCTCAGCCAGCGCAGCGCCCACCGGCCGGGGCCGCCGCGCAGCACCGTCCGCGACAGCGGCACCACGTCGATGCGCCAGTACGCGGCCGGGTCGGCGCCGAGGGCGTGCACCAGCGCCGCGCGCACCACCGACGGGTGCGTCACCGCCACCACCGGCGCCGGGTCGGTGGGCCGCTCGTCGAGCCAGCCGCCCACCCTGGCCACCAGGTCGGCCAGCGACTCGCCGCCGTGCGGGGCCGCGGCCGGGTCGGTCAGCCACCGGGTCACCGCGGCGGGCTCGGCCGCCGCCACCTCGTCGAGGGTGCGCCCCCGCCAAGCGCCGAAGTCCAGGTCCCGCAGCCGGTCGTCCACCGAGGCCGCCAGCCCCAGCGCGGTGGCGGTCTGCGCGCACCGGGTCTCCGGTCCGCGCAGCGCCACCGCCACCCGGCTCAGCCCGGCGGTGGACACCGGACCCGGGTCCGACAGCGGTTCGTCGACCGGGAACGCGGCCACCCGCGTGGCGGCGGTGGGGCCGTGGCCCACCAGGGTCAGCCGATTACCCACCGGCACCCCTTGAGCTGGACGGATGACGTTGCCCACCGCGGACGCGGGCGCGTTGACACTGCAAGCGGCGCTCCCATAGGTTTCGGGACTGACCGAGATGGTATGGGGAAGCCGGTGTGATCCCGGCACGGCCGCGCCACTGTGATGGACCGGGCAACCGCTCCACAGTCAGACCCCCAGCCATCGACACCCCTGGACCCATCGGGCCGCGTGCAGCCTGAGGAGGCACCCCATGACGACGCATGCCGTCGCCACCCCCGTCCCCGTTCCCGTCAGCATCCCGGTGCGGCAGATCCTGCCGTACGCGCTCTTCGTCGGGATCATCTCGCTGATCGCGCTCTACTTCGTCGGCGCCGAGCAGGGCGCGCTCGCCGTGTTCGACGGCACCTACGTGCACGAGCTCGTCCACGACGCCCGCCACCTGCTGGGCTTCCCGTGCCACTGAGCGAGACCGGAACCGATCGAGCGGCCACCTCGGCCGCGCTGGACGTCCGCTCGTTGCTGGTGTGGGGCCTGCTCGCAGGCCTGCTCGGCGGTGTCCTCGCCTTCGGGTTCGCCGAGGCGTTCGGCGAACCGTCGGTGGACACCGCCATCTCCCTGGAGGAGCAGGGCGGCGCCGCGGAGCACTCGCACGACGACGGCGCCGCGGCAGGCCACAGCCACGGCGAGGAGGGCGCGGAGGAGGAGGTCGTCTCCCGGTCGTTCCAGTCCACCGGCGGCCTCGCCATCGGCACCGTCGTCTACGGGTTGGGCCTCGGCGGCCTGTTCGGGCTGGCGTTCGCCTTCGCCTACGGGCGGCTGGGCACCGCGAGCCCGCGCGGCACCGCCGTGGCCGTGCTGGGCATCGGCTACACCGCGGTCGTGCTGGTCCCGTTCCTGACCTACCCGGCGAACCCGCCCGCGGTGGGCCGGGGCGAGACCATCGGCGAGCGCACCGGCCTGTTCTTCGGCATGGTCGGCATCTCGCTGGTGCTCGCGCTGGTCGCCGTCTTCGTGGGCCGCAAGCTGGCCCAGCGGCTCGACGGGTGGACCGCGGTCCTGGTCGCCGGGCTGGGCTACCTGGTGCTGGTGACGGTGGCGGCCAAGCTGCTGCCGGACTTCCAGGAGGTCCCCGACGGCTTCCCCGGCGCCACGCTGTGGGAGTTCCGGATCGCCTCGCTGGGCACCTCGGCGGTGCTGTGGGCGGGCATCGGGATCGGCTTCGCGGCGCTGCTGCACCGCGGGCTCACCCGCGCCCGCTAGACCGTTCGCACCACTGAACCCCCTTCCTCGGCGCGAGGACGGGGGTTCAGTGCTTCCCCCGGGGTGAAAGGTTCGTGGGCGGGGTCAGGCCGTGTAGCGGCGCACGGTCTCCGGGCGGATGACGACGCGGAGCAGGTCGCCTGCCAGCATCGCGGCGAGGTCGGCGGCCCGGGTGGGGTCGTCGGGGCCCCAGTAGCGGGCGGCGAGGCGGGAGCACAGGTCGTGCGCCCCGTCGGTCTCCACCGTGGTGCGGCCGACGATGGACACCCAGCGCTCGCGCTCACCCACTGGAGCCGCGACGACGATCGCGGCGCGTGGGTCGCGGCTCAGGCGCCGCACCTTCAGCGAGCCCGGCTCCGTGAAGAACTGGACCGTCCCCTCGGCGGTGGTCTCGAACCACACCGGTCGGGGCTGCACCGGTTGCGGTGCCCCGGCCACGGACAGGAACCCGTGCAGGGGGCGGGCGAGGAAGTCGAGGTCCTCGGTGGTCAGGGAACTGGTGGCGGTGCTCATCGCGGTCCTCTCAGCGGGGGTGGGGGTCAGCGCTGCCAGGCGCCCGCCGCCGCGGCTCGCACGGCGTAGTCCTCGAAGGTCCGGGGTTCACGCCCCAGCACGGTGGCGACCCCGTCCGCCGTCTCGGCGATGATCCCGCTCTCCATCAGCACGAACATCTCGGCGACGTGGTGGGCGTCGGCCTCGGCCCAACCCTGCTCGACCAGTGCCGCGGTGTACTCGGCGGGGGAGACCTGCTTGTAGGTGATGGGCAGCCCGGACGCCCGGGAGATCAGTTCGGTGGCCTCGGCGAAGGTCAGTGCGCGCGGCCCGGACAGCTCGTAGACCTTCCCGGCGTGCCCGTCGGGCTCGGTCAGCACCGCGGCCGCGACGTCGGCGACGTCCTCCAGGTCGATGAACGGCTCGGGGACCGCACCGGCCGGGAGCGCCAGCTCGCCCGCGACCAGCGGGGCGTGGAAGAGGTCTTCGTCGAAGTTCTGGTCGAAGTTCGACGGCCGCAGGACGGTCCAGTCCAGTGCCGAGCCGCGCACGGCGTCCTCGGCCGAGCGCATGTCCAGCCCGAACGCGGAGTCGCCCCAGGTGTCGGCGCCGCGCCCGGAGAGCAGGACCAGCCGCCGCACGCCCGCGGCCTCGGCCCGCGCCACGAACCCGTGCACCGGCCCGGGCACCGTCGGGGCCACCACGTAGGCGGCGGTGACGCCCGCCAGCACCGCGTCCCAGCCGTCGAGGTCGGCCCAGTCGAAGCCGGTCGAGCTGGACCGGGAGGCGGCGCGCACCGGTGTGCCGCGCAGCCGCAACCGGGCGGCGACCCGCCTGCCGGACTTGCCGGTGGCACCGAGGACGAGGGTGTTGTCGTTGCGCATGACAGGAATTCAACGGCACCGCCTTGGACGAATCCATGGGCAAGAAGCCGGATTGCCTTTGTGATCGTCTAACCTCGGTGGGGTGGACGCGTTCGGAGACCTCTTCCGGGGGATGCGGGCCCAGGGCTCGCTGTTCGCAGGCACGACCCTGTCGCCGCCCTGGTCGCTGCACTTCGTCGACGGTGCGCCGCTGACGCTGTGCACCGTCCTCGGCGGGGCGGGCTGGATCGTGCCGGAGGGCCACCCGCCCGAGCGGTTGCGCGCGGGGGAGACGGTCATCGTGCGGGGCCCCGCGCCGTTCACCTTCGTCGACGAGGTCGGCACCTCGGCCGAGCCGGTCGCCTGCGGTGAGCACTGCACGACGCCCGAGCAGGGCGGGACCCGGCACCGGCGCGGCTGGAACGACGACAGTTGCGGCGACCCCGGTGCGGGCGCGACGACGCTGATCGTCGGCGCCTACCCGGTGCGCGGCGAGATCAGCCGCAGGCTGCTGGACGCGCTGCCGGTCGTGCTGCGGGTGGCCCCCGGCGGCGGGTCCGACGCCGTGCTGGACCACCTCGCCGCCGAGGTCGCCGTCGACACCCCGGGCCAGCAGGTGGTCCTCGACCGGTTGCTGGACTGGCTGCTGGTCTGCTCGGTGCGCGAGTACTTCGACCGGCCCGGCGGTGAGCCGCCCGCCTGGTACGCCGCCCAGCGCGACCCCGTGGTCGGCGGCGCGCTGCGCCTGCTGCACGCCGAACCGGCGGCGCCGTGGACGGTCTCCGCGCTGGCCGACCGGGCCGGGGTGTCGCGCTCCACCCTGGCGAAGCGGTTCGCCGACCTGGTGGGCGAACCACCGCTGACCTACCTGACCCGCTGACGCATGGCGCTCGCGGCGGACCTGCTGGTCGAGCGCGAGGCGACGACCGTCGCCGAGGTCGCCCGCACGGTGGGCTACTCCGACGCGTTCGCGTTCAGCGCCGCGTTCAAGCGGACCCGGGGCGTGAGTCCGAGCGAGTTCCGCCGCGCCGATCCCCTCCCGGGGGTGGGAGGTGATCGGCGAGCAGTTGCGCCAGGTGCCGGGAGGAGCCTCCGGTCAGGTCGCTGACCTGGGTGCGGCAGGAGAAGCCGTCGGCGAGGACCGGGCGGGGGCGGGCGCGCAGGGCGGGCAGCAGGGCGGTTTCGGCGACGGCCACCGACACCTCGTAGTGGCCGCGTTCGACGCCGAAGTTCCCGGCCAGCCCGCAGCAGCCGCCGACCGCCTCCACCCGCGCGCCCGCCCGGCGCAGCAGGGCGGCGTCGGTGTCCCAACCCAGGGTGGCCCGGTGGTGGCAGTGGGGTTGGGCAACCACGTCCACATCGGACAGATCGGGCGGCGACCAGCCGGGGGTGGCGGTCAGCAGCTCGGCGAGGGTGACGGTGAGGGCCTTGACGCGGTGGGCCCGGGGGTCCTCGGGCAGCAGGTCGACGGCGTCGCCGCGCAGGACGGCGGTGCAGGAGGGCTCCAGGCCGACGATGGGGATGCCGTCGGCGATGGCGGACCCCAGGGCGTCGAGGGTGTGGCGGAGCCTGCGGCGAGCACCGTCGAGCTGGCCGGTGGTGATCCAGGTCAGGCCGCAGCAGACCTGGCGGGTGGTCAGCTCCACCGCGTACCCGGCCGACTCCAGCACCCGGATCGCGGCGACGCCGACCTCCGGGGCGAACGCCTCGGTGAACGTGTCGACCCACAGCAGCACGCGCCGACCCGACGCCTCGGGCCGACCGGCGGCGATGCGGCGGAACCGGTGCCGGGCGAAGCGGGGCAGGCCCCGGCGGCTGTCGATCCCGGCGAGGCGCTTGACCAGCGGATTGTCCAGGACGGCGTTGGCCAGGCGGGGCAGCCTGCCCGCCACGGCGGCGGCGCGCGGGAGCCAGCCCAGGGTGTAGTGGGTGATCGGGCGCAGCCTGCGGCGGTAGCGGTGGTGCAGGACCTCGGCCTTGTAGGTGGCCATGTCCACCCCGGCCGGGCAGTCGCGGGCGCACGCCTTGCAGGACAGGCACAGGTCCAGCGCCTCGTGCACGGCCGGGTCCGCCCAGCCGCGCACCAGGTCGCCGCGCACCATCTCCTGCAACAGGCGGGCACGGCCCCGGGTGGAGTGCTGCTCGGCACCGGTGGCCAGGAACGACGGGCACATGGCGCCGCCGGTCGCGGTCAGGTCCGCCCGGCAGCGGCCCACGCCGACGCAGCGGTGCACCGCCCGGGTGAGGTCACCGGAGTCGTGCGGGAGGGCGAAACCGCCCCCGGGCACCACCGGCAGCTCCGGCCCGACCCGCAGGTCCGCGTCCACCGGGGCCGGGTCGACCAGGACGCCGGGGTTGAGCCCGCCCCCGGGGTCCCACACCGCCTTGACCCGCGCCGCGACGGCCAGCGCCTCGGCGGAGTACACCCGCGACAGCAGCTCCCCGCGCGCCCGGCCGTCGCCGTGCTCCCCGGACAGCGACCCGCCGTGGGCGGCGACCAGGTCGGCGGCGTCCAGCAGGAACGCGCGGGTGCGGGCCGCGCCGCCGGGGGAGCGCAGGTCGAAGTCGAAGCGGCCGTGCACGCACCCGTCGCCGAAGTGGCCGTAGAGCAGGCCGTCGTAGTGGTGCTGCGCCAGCAGGGCGTCGAGGTCGCGCAGGTAGGCGCCCAGCCGCTCGGGCGGCACGGCGGCGTCCTCCCAGCCGGGCCACGCGTCCGCCCCGCCGGGGGTGCGCCCGGCGAGGCCGACACCGTCGGAGCGGATGCGCCACAGCGCGGCGATCTCACCCGCCCCGGTCAGCACCCGCCCGTCCACCGCGCCCGCTCCCGCCAGGACCTCCAGCGCCCGCTGCCGCGCCTCGGCCGGGGTCGCGCCGCCGGTCTCCACCAGCAGCCACCCCGCGCCGCGCGGCAGGTCCGGCACGCCCGCCCGCCCGCGCCGGGCGGTGACCACGTCGACCAGGCGCCGGTCCATGCCCTCCACCGCCAGCGGGCCCAGCGCGACCAGCGCGGGCGTCGCGTCGGCGGCGGTGGGCATGTCCGGGTAGCCCAGGACCGCCAGCGCCCGGGCGGCGGGCGCCTCGGCCAGCGCCACCGTGGCGTCGAGGACCACGGCCAGCGTGCCCTCGGAACCGACCAGCGAGCCGACCACGTCGAAGCGCCGCTCCGGCAGCAGCGCGTCGAGCGGGTACCCGGACGCCTGCCGGGGGAAGCGGCCGTACTCGGTGCGCACCACGGCCAGGTCGGCGCCGATCACCGCGCGCAACCGGGCGTCGAGGCCGGGGTCGGAGGTGCCGGTGCGCCCGGCGGTGACCGGGCTGCCGTCGACGCGCAGCAGCCGGGCGGACACGACGTTGTCGCGGGTGTTGCCCCAGGCCACCGCGTGCGCGCCGCAGGCGTTGTTGCCGATCATGCCGCCGAGGGTGCAGCGGTCGGCGGTGGAGGGGTCCGGCCCGAACAGCAGCCCGTGCGGGCGCACCGCCGCCTGCAACGCCGCCTGCACCACCCCCGCCTGCGCGGTCGCGGTGCGCGTGGCCGGGTCGACGTCGGTGATCGCGGTCAGCGCGGTGAGGTCGAGCACCACCCCGGGACCGATGGCGTTGCCCGCCACCGACGTCCCCGCCCCGCGCGCGGTGACCGGCAGCCCCAGCTCGTGGCAGCGCCCCAGCACCTCCGCCGCGTGCCCGGCGGAGGCCACCCGCACCACGGCGGCGGGCGGCACCCGGTAGTTGGAGGCGTCCGACGAGTACAGCGCCCGGGTGGCGTCGTCCACGGCGACGCACGGGCCGAGCAGCTCGCGCAACCGGTCGAGCGGGTCCACGGCGCTCCCTCGCTGGTTCGGGCACGGCTCCCGGGGACCGCGACCCCGGACCACCATGGGACCACGACCGCCCGCGCTGACCGCTCCGGGTTCGCCGACCACCTCCCCGCGGTGGCGGACCACCGCGGGGAGGTTCACCGCCTCAGCGCCCCCGGGCCCAGATCAGCGTGATCGCGTCGATCACCAGTTGCCGATCGATGCCCATGGCCACGACCAGCGCGATGACCCCGGTGAACACGACGACCAGGAGGCCCATCAGCCGCAGGGCGGGCCCGTTCGAGTCGAGCACGAGCCTGCCCCAGGCCATCACCTGGTCGGCGGGCCGCTTCTCGTCCTGGTCCTGCGCCCGTTCGGGCGAATTCCGGTGTTTCCGGCGATTAATCCGCCGGTTGTCTCCTACGCTCACTGGTGCTGGTGTCCTTCTGCGTGTGGTGGTTGGGGTACTGGCACCGCGGCCCCCTGTGACAGCAGGGGGCCGCACTGTTTCCGGGGCTGATATTAACCACACGACCGCTTTGGTCACCGTTACCGGTGCGCCGCAATGCCAATCCCGATTACTCGATGTTCCACAGTGGACAGCCAGAAGGCCTTTCGCCTTTAGTGTCGGGTGAATGATAAACATTGTCACGCTCGGTGAATGTCCATTAACTGACAGTTGCGTGTCGATTACTCGGGTGTCACGATGGGCTTTCGGGTGGTCCGGGCTCTTGAGGGGGAGTCATGCGCGGTGCGGGTGGTTCGGGATGGGTGCGCTCGCGGCGGTGCGGGCGGCAGTTCGACTGCGTGGAGGTGAACCTGAGGATGTCCCCGCGGGTGGCGTTCCGGGATTCCAAGGCGCCGCAAGCCGGGGTGCTGGCGCTGTCCGGTTCCGCGCTTCCCGCTCTGGTGGCCTACCTGCGGCAGCATGCAGTCGACTAATCGTGTTCGCTCGACCGGGGGGTGCGCGACGGCATTCCCTTCCCAGAGTGACTACTCTCGGTTTCGTTCATCAATCCGAGCGATACGGAGCGGGCACAAAAGTGGGATTCGACACGGTGGGGCAACTCGGTCGGGATTTGCGCGCTCTCCGCGAGGCCGCTGGACTGACCCAGATCCAGATGGCGGCGATGCTCCCGTGCAGCCAGAGCAAGATCAACAAAATCGAGGTGGGGGAGACCAGGGTCACCGTCAAGGACCTGCACCGGGCGATCGAACTGTTGGACGCGCACGGCGCGGACACCGACGAGATGCTCGTGCGCGCCAAGGACCTGGAGGCCAACCACCAGCGGCGCTCCCGGTTGGCGGACGAGAAGTCGAACCACTTCCGCAGGTTGCGCGGTGAGGAGCAGGAGGCCGACGAAATCCTCGCGGTGACCGGCGACCGCTTCCCCGGCCTGCTGCACTCCGAGGACTACATGCGCGACCTGTTCAGCACCGACGGCGCGGGCAAGCTCGACGCCCGGGTCGCGGCTCGGGCCGAGCGCGCTCGGTTGTACGACCGCACGCCCGCGCCCCACCACCGGGTGCTGCTCGGGGAGGGGGCACTGGTCCGATTGGTGCGGTCCAAGCCCGCAGCGGTGGCGGCAGCGCAGTTGCGCCACCTCGTCGACATGGTCGGGCGGTACCCGACGCTGCACCTGCGCGTGCTGGCCTTCGACGCGGAGGTGCCCGTGCTGCCCAACGACTTCACCGTGCTCTGCTTCCGCGACGGCAGGCCGAACCTCGGCTACCAGGAGACCCCGGTCGACGCGCGGATCATGACCAAGAAGGCCGACGTGGCCGCGCTCATCCGCGAGTGGCACGAGGTGGCGGAGAAGGCGCTCAGCGAGGAGGACTCGCTGGCGCTGCTGACCAAGGAGCTCGCGCGGCTGCCGTGACGAAGCGGTGGATCGACCCGGGGTTCCCGGCCGGGTGGGTGTGCAGGTAGGACGCGTGCACGCCCAGGCGGGTGTGGCCCTCGCGGTGCGGTGCGCCGGTGGCGTCGCGCCAGGCCCAGGTGGGCGGGTCGCCGTGGGCGGGCAGGACGCGGGTGCGGTGGAACTCGTGGCCGTGGACGCGGGTGCCGACCGCGTGCAGCGCGGTGTCGGCGGTGGCGACGGCCTCGCGGTAGCCCAGGGTCAGCCGCGCGGTCATCTCCGCCTCGGCGGGCAGCACCCCGCACATCGGGTGACCATCCAACTTGGACACCAGGTAGAGCAGGCCGCCGCACTCGGCGTGCACCGGGGCGCCGGTGGCGGCCAGGTCGGCCACGGCGTGGCGCAGGGGTTCGTTGGCGGACAGGGCTTGCGCGTGCGCCTCGGGGAAACCGCCGGGCAGCACCAGCGCGGCGGTGCCCGGGGGCAGCGCGGTGTCGTGCAGCGGGTCGACCACGGCCACCTCGGCGCCCGCCGCGCGCAGCAGCTCCACGTGCTCGGCGTAGCCGAAGGTGAACGCCGGTCCACCCGCCACCGCGATCACCGGGGGGTGCGCCGCCGCGACCGGTCCGGCGGACTCCGCCAGCTCCGCCGCCGCGTCCCAGGCCGGGCCGTCGAGGTCGGGGGCCGAGCGGGCCAGTCGGACCACCGCGTCGAGGTCCACCGAGGACTCCACCAGGTCGCCCATGGCGGCCACCGCGCGCACCGCCTCGGCGCCGCGCTCCACGGCGGGCACCAGACCCAGGTGCCGGGAGGGGACGTCGACCTCGCCCGCCCGGCGGACCGCGCCCAGCACCGGCAGGCCCACGTCCGAGCACGCCTCGCGCAGCACCTCCTCGTGCCGGTCGGAACCGACCTGGTTGAGCACCACCCCCTCGATCCGCACCCCCGGCCGGTAGGAGCGGAACCCGTGCAGCAGCGCGGCGATGCTCGTGCTCTGCCCCCGGCAGTCCACGACCAGCAGCACCGGCGCGGACACCAGCCCGGCCACGTGCGCGGTCGAGCCGAACCCGCCCGCCTCGACGTGGTGGCCGATGCGGCCGTCGAACAGGCCCATGACGCCCTCGACGACCGCGATGTCCGCGCCCGCCGCGCCGTGCCGGAACAGCGGGGCGACGCGGTGCTCCCCGACCAGGACCGGGTCGAGGTTGCGGCCGGGGCGACCGGCGGCGACGGTGTGGTAGCCGGGGTCGATGTAGTCCGGGCCGACCTTGAACGGCGCCACCCGGTGCCCGCGCCTGCGCAGGGCCGCCACCAGGCCGGTCGCGATGGTCGTCTTGCCGCTGCCCGACCCGGGGGCGGCCACGACCAGGCGGGCTACCACTCGATGCCCCGCTGGCCCTTGGTGCCCGCGTCCATCGGGTGCTTGACCTTGGTCATGCGCGTGACCAGGTCGGCGTGCTCGACCAGCGCCTCCGGGGCGTCCCGGCCGGTGATCACCACGTGCTGGTGCCCCGGCCGGTCGCGCAGGGTGGCCACGACCTCGTCCACGTCGATCCAGCCCCACTTGAGCGGGTAGGTGAACTCGTCGAGCACGTACAGGTCGTGGGTCTGCGCGGCCAGCCGCCTGGCGATCTCCGCCCAGCCCTCGCGGGCGGCGGCGGCGTGGTCGTCCTCGTCGCCCTGCTTGCGCGACCACGACCACCCGGCGCCCATCTTGTGCCACTGCACCGGGCCGCCCTCGCCGGTCTCGGCGTGCAGCCGCCCCAGCGCCAGGAACGCGTTCTCCTCGCCGACCTTCCACTTCGCCGACTTCACGAACTGGAACACCCCGATGTCCCAGCCCTGGTTCCAGCCGCGCAGCGCCAGGCCGAACGCGGCGGTGGACTTGCCCTTCATCTCCCCGGTGTGCACCACGACCAGTGGCCGGTTGCGGCGCTGGCGCGTGGTCAGCCCGTCCTGCGGCACCACCGACGGCTTGCCCTGCGGCATTGCCCGACCCCCTTACGCTGCGCGCGCGGCGCGGACGACCCCGGCCACGGCATCGGCGGACAGTTCCTCCAGGCGCAGCCCGGTGCCGCCCAGCGCGGCGCTCACCCGACCGGCCAGCCCCAGCCGCACCGGCCCGGACTCGCAGTCGACGACCACGCTGGCCACCCCGTCGGCGGCCACCAGCCCGGCGGCCCGCACCGCGTCGGCCACCGCGTCGCCACCCGGCCGGGCCGCGACGGTCGCCCGCCCGTCGGTCACGACCACCAGCAGCGCCCGGCGGCGCGGGTCGCGCAGCCGCTCCACCCGCAGCAGTTCCCGAGCCCGCAGCAGCCCGTCGGCCAGCGGGGTCCGCCCGCCCGTGCGCAGCGCGCGCAGCCGGGCCACCGCCGCCTCCACCGACGACGTCGGCGGCAGCGCCACCTCGGCCCCGGGTCCGCGGAAGGTCACCAGGCCCACCTTGTCGCGGCGCTGGTAGGCGTCGCGCAGCAGGGAGATCACCGCGCCGGTCACCGCCGACATCCGCTTGCGCGCGGCCATCGACCCCGAGGCGTCGACCACGAACAGCACCAGGTTCGACTCGCGCCCCTCGCGCACCGCCCGCCGCACGTCGTCGGGCCGCACGACCAGGCCGGGGCCGCTGCGCCCGCGCACCAACTGCATCGGCGCCGCCGCGGTCATGGTGCCGACCAGGTGGATGCCGCTGCCCTGCGACGTGGCCGCGCGCAGCGCCCGCCCGGAGCCCGCCCGGGAGCGGGACCGGCGCCCGGGAGCGCCCTCGCCGACGCCGTCGACCTGGAGCAGCCGGGCGGTGAACGCCGGGTCGGGGGTGGCGGGGGCCTGCGTGCCGCCGCCCTTGCCCTTCGGCTGGGTGTCCTGGCCCTCGGGGGCCGGACCGTCGGGGGGCGGGCTGTCGGATTGGCCCGAGTCGTCCGCCGGGCCGTCGCCCGGGTCGGGCGCGCCGCCGCCGGGGCCGTCCGGGCCGGGATCGGGATCGGGGTCCGGGTCGGTCCGCTCGGGTTCGCCGGTCTGCTCGGCGGCGTCGCGCAGCGCCTGGTCGAGCTGGTCCTGCTCGATGCCGGGCTCGTCGAACGGGTCGCGCCTGCGCCGGTGCGGCAGCGCCAACCGGGCGGCCACCGCCACGTCCTCCTCGGTCACCGCGTCGGCCCCGCGCCAGGCGGCGTGCGCGATCGCGGCCCGGGCCAGCACCAGGTCCGCGCGCATCCCGTCCACGTCGAACGCCGCGCACACCGCCGCGATCCGGCGCAGCTCGGCGTCCGGCAGGGCGACCCCCGGCAGCGCCGCCCGCGCGGCGGCGATCCGGGCGGCCAGGTCGGCGTCGGCCGCCGCCCAGCCCGCGGCGAACCCGGCCGGGTCGGCCTCGAACGCCAGCCGCCGCCGGATCACCTCGGTGCGGGTGTCGACGTCGCGGGCGGCGCGCACCTCCACGGTCAGCCCGAACCGGTCGAGGAGCTGCGGGCGCAGCTCGCCCTCCTCCGGGTTCATCGTCCCGACCAGCAGGAACGACGCCGCGTGCGCCACCGACACGCCCTCGCGCTCCACGTGCGCGCGGCCCATGGCGGCGGCGTCGAGCAGCAGGTCCACCAGGTGGTCGTGCAGCAGGTTGACCTCGTCGACGTAGAGCACGCCCCGGTGCGCGGCGGCGAGCAGGCCGGGCTGGTAGGCGCGGACGCCCTCGGTCAGCGCGCGCTCCAGGTCCAGGGAGCCGATCAGCCGGTCCTCGGTGGCGCCGACCGGCAGCTCCACCAACCGCGCAGGCCGGGAAGCGGCATCGGGTTCGAGATGGGGGCCATCGGGGCAGCCGGGGTCCGGGGCGGCGGGGTCGCAGCCGAACCGGCAGCCCTCGACCACCGCCAGCGCGGGCAGCAGCGCGGCGAGCGCGCGCACCACGGTCGACTTCGCGGTGCCCTTCTCCCCGCGCACCAGCACCCCGCCGATCGCCGGGTGCACCGCGTTGAGCAGCAGGGACAACCGCAGGTCGGCGTGGCCGACGACGGCCGAGAACGGAAAACCGGCAGGACTGGGCACGCCACGATCCTCACTCCGGGTCCGCGCCCGGGTCGGTCTCGAGCAGGGGCGAGTGTCCTGGCTCCCGGATCGCCGCGCTCCCGCCGCCTTCCCGGGGCTCGCGCCCCAGTGGCACCTCGACGGGAGAACTCCCCGGTCACAGTGGCGGGACCGCACCGGAATCGCACCGGTTTCCTCCGCACACCCTGCTTGGTCTGCCCGTGATCGTCGCATCCCGCACCGACGGGTGCCAAGCCACGTGGTGCGCGTCTCGACTGGTCGGCCGCCCGGGTGGGTTAGCGTTGCCGCCCGTGGTCACCGTGGTGGGTATCGGCGCCGACGGCTGGACCGGGCTGGCGCCCGCGTCCCGCTCGGCCCTCGCGCGCGCCGAGGTCGTGCTCGGCGCGCCCCGGCAACTGGACCTGCTGCCGCCCGAGGTGACCGCCGAGCGGGTCGCCTGGCCGACGCCGCTGCTTCCCGCTGTCCCCGCCCTGCTCGCGGCGCACGCCGGTTCGGTGCTGTGCGTGCTGGCCAGCGGGGACCCGATGTTCCACGGCATCGGCACCACCCTGGCCCGGCACACCGCCGTGCGCGTGCTGCCGCACCCGTCGTCGGCGTCGCTGGCCTGCGCCCGGCTGGGGTGGGCGCTGGACGGGGTTGCCGTGGTCAGCGCGGTGGCGCGACCGGTGGAGCGGCTGCACGCGGCGCTGCACCCGGGCGCCCGCGTGCTGGTGCTGAGCGAGGGTTCGCGGACCCCGGCGGCGGTGGCGGCGCTGCTGCGCGACCGGGGGTTCGGGCCCAGCCGGATGACCGTGCTGTCCGACCTCGGCGCGGACACCGAGGCCGTGGTCACCGCGACGGCCGCCGGGTGGTCGGGCGAGGTGGGTCCGCTGAACGTGGTCGCGGTCGAGTGCGCGGCCGACCCGAGGGCGCGGCGGCTGCCGCGGGTGCCGGGCCTGCCCGACGACGTGTTCGAGCACGACGGGCAGATCACCAAGCGGGAGGTCCGCGCGCTGACCGTGTCATCGCTGGCCCCCGAGCCGGGTGAGCTGCTGTGGGACGTGGGCGCCGGGTCGGGCAGCGTCGGGATCGAGTGGTCGCGGGCGGACCCGGCGTGCCGGGCCGTCGCGGTGGAACCCCGGGCGGACCGGGCCGGGCGGATCGGCCGCAACGCGCTGGCGCTGGGCGTGCCGGAGCTGCGGGTGGTGACCGGGTCCGCGCCGGGTGCGCTGGCCGGGCTGCCGGAACCGGACGCGGTGTTCGTCGGCGGGGGAGTGACGGCGGACGGGGTGCTGCCCGCGTGCTGGGCGGCGCTGCGACCGGGCGGGCGGCTGGTGGTCAACGCCGTGACGCTGGAGTCGGAGGTGCTGGTGGCGCGCTGGCACGGCGAGGTCGGCGGCACGCTGACCCGGGTGTCGGTGGGCCGGGCCGGGCCGGTCGGGGGTTTCACCGGGTGGCGCCAAGCCATGCCGGTGACGCAGTGGGTAGCCGTGAAGGAGAGCGAGTGACCGTCCACTTCATCGGGGCCGGGCCGGGTGCGGCCGACCTGATCACCGTGCGCGGGCAGCGGGTCGTGGCCGCCGCCCCGGTGTGCCTGTACGCGGGCGCGCTGGTGCCGGTCGAGCTGCTGGAGCTGTGCCCGCCGGGCGCGCGCCGGGTCGACACCGCGAACCTGACGCTGGACGAGATCGTGGCCGAGCTGCTCGCCGCGCACGCCGCCGGGCACGACGTGGCCCGGCTGCACTCCGGCGACCCGTCGGTGTTCAGCGCCGTGGCCGAGCAGATGCGCCGCCTCGACGCGGCCGGGGTGCCCTACGAGGTGGTGCCCGGGGTGCCCGCGTTCGCCGCCGCCGCTGCCGCGCTCAAGACCGAGCTGACCGTGCCGGGCGTCGGCCAGACCGTCGTGCTGACCCGCACCTCGGCCCGGGCGACGCCGATGCCGCCCGGGGAGGACCTGGCGTCGCTGGGCCGCAGCCGGTCGACGATGGTGCTGCACCTGGCCGTGCAGCGCATCGACGAGGTCGTGGCCGAGTTGGTGCCGAACTACGGCGCCACCTGCCCGGTCGCCGTGGTCGCCTACGCCTCGCGCGCCGACGAGGTGGTGCTGCGCGGCACCCTCGCCGACATCGCCGGGCAGGTGCGCGCGGCGGGCATCCGGCGCACCGCGGTGATCATCGTCGGCCGCGTGCTCGACCCCGTGGGCCACTGCGACAGCCACCTCTACTCCGCCGAGCGCGAGCGGCCTCAGTGAGCGCGACCGACGATCACCCCGGCCCGATCGATCACCACCACGTCCACCGCGACCTCGGCCCCCCGCAGCACCTCGACCGCGGTGGCCTTCGCCCCGGCCGCCACCGCGTCGCCCAGCGGCACGCCCGCGGCCTCGGCCAGGCGCAGCGCCTCCAGCGCGGTGTTGCCCGCGGTGATGCGCGCCGCCAACTCGTCGCCCCCACCCGCGGTGACGGCGGTCGCGGCCAAGGCGGCGAGGTCGACCTGCGAGCGGCCCGAGTGCAGGTCGAGGTGGCCGTCGGCGAGCTTGGACAGCTTGCCGAAACCGCCCGCGATCGTCAGCCGGGGCACCGGGTGCCTGCGCAGGTACTTGAGCACGGCCCCGGCGAAGTCGCCCATGTCCAGCAGCGCGTCCTCGGGCAGGCCGTGCAGCGCGGCCACCGTCTTCTCCGACGTCGACCCGGTGCAACCCGCCACGTGGGTGTACCCGGCGGCCCTGGCCACGTCCACGCCGCGGCGGATGCTGTCGATCCACGCCGAGCACGAGTAGGGCACCACCACGCCGGTCGTGCCCAGGATCGACAGGCCGCCGAGGATGCCCAGCCGCGGGTTCCAGGTCTTGCGGGCCAGCTCCTCCCCGCCGTCGACCGAGACCTCCACGACCACGTCACCGCTGCCGCCGTGCCGCGCGGCCACCTCGGCCACGTGGTCGCGCATGAGCGTGCGCGGCACCGGGTTGATCGCGGGCTCCCCCACCGGCAGCGGCAGCCCGGCCTTGGTGACCGTGCCGACACCGGGACCGGCGCGGAAGCTCACCCCGGAGCCGGGTGGGCCGGGGCGAACGGTCGCGCGGACCAGGGCGCCGTGGGTGACGTCCGGGTCGTCACCCGCGTCCTTCACCACCCCCGCCGTGGCCACCCCGTCCCCGAGGTGTTCCACCGCCAGCGCGAACGCCGGTGTCTGTCCCTTCGGGAGGGTGATGGTCACCGGGTCGGGGAACTCACCGGTCAGCAGGGCGGTGTAGGCGGCGGTCGTCGCCGCGGTCGCGCACGCCCCGGTGGTCCAGCCGTAGCGCAACCCCTCCGGCGTGCGCCGCTCTCCGCTCATGGCACCAGCGTGCCCAACGGCGTCCCGGCGCTTCCCCCGGGGGTGCCGTGCTGACCGTCCTGGTCCTCGGCGGCACCGCGGAGGCCCGTGCCCTCGCCGCGGTCCTGCACGAGCGCCCCGGCACCCGCGTGGTGTCCTCGCTGGCCGGTCGGGTGGCCCGACCCCGGCTGCCGGTGGGGGAGGTGCGGGTGGGCGGGTTCGGCGGCCCGGACAAGCTCGCCGAGTACCTGCGCGCGGAGTCCGTGGCCGCCGTGGTGGACGCCACGCACCCGTTCGCCGAGCGGATCAGCGCCTCCGCCGCCACCGCCGCCCGCGCCGCCGCCGTGCCCCTGGTCCTGCTGCGCCGCCCCGGGTGGACCCCGCGCCCCGGCGACACCTGGCACCGGGTCGACGACCTGACCGCCGCCGCCGCGCTGCTGCCCGACCTGGGCGACCGCGTCTTCCTCACCACCGGGCGCCAGGGCCTGCCCGCCTTCGCCACCGCCGGGCAGTGGTTCCTGGTGCGCTGCGTCGACCCACCGGACCCGCCGCTGCCCGCCCGGTGCGAACTGCTGCTCGACCGCGGCCCGTACACCCTCGACGGCGAGCTGGCGCTGATGCGCGCACACCGGGTCGAGGTGCTGGTCACCAAGGACAGCGGCGGCCCGCTGACCGCCGCCAAGCTCGACGCGGCCAGGGAGCTGGGGCTGCCGGTGGTCGTGGTGCGCCGCCCCGGCACCCCGGACGTGCCGGTGCTGGCGTCGGTGCCCGAGGTCGTCGACTGGCTGACCGGCGTGCTCCCCGGGAGCCGGTCGACCGGCTGACCGGTGGGGTGCGGGGCACCCGTCGAACGAGGTCGAGCCGGGGTGCCTGGCCGAAGTCGGTGTGGCCGGGCAACCCGGCCGGTAGACCGGGTGCGGGGTCAGGTTCACGGTGACGTTCGGCTTGCCTTGGAAGGCGAACGTGCCCGACACCTAGGGCGTGTCTTGCGAGCCCGGTTGTTTGTGGGTGGTGCCCGGCTGGGTGGATGTGTTTGGCCGGGGCC
>NZ_AYXG01000020.1 GCF_000564855.1 Actinokineospora spheciospongiae | reverse complement strand
GCGGCCACACCCCATTCAAGCTGAACTCCAGCGTGGGCGGCAGCTTGGGCAACCTGGTCCGATCGAACCGCTTGATCGACTTCGACCCCTGCTGGGTCGAGGTGGGCTGACCACGACGACGAGGGAGTCGCGATGACCGGGGCGCAGGCGCTTGCTGACTGGAACTGGCTGGGACCACTGCTCGATTTCGGGGGGTGCTTGACCTTCGCCAAGGGGGCGAGCCGTGAACGCGTGCTGCGCGCTTTCGACCTCGACCCGGCGACGGCCGTCGACTGGACCCTGCGGCAGGCGCTGCGCGAGCACGGTCTCCCCGGCCTGCACGTCCCGCCGTTCTGGGTTCGCGTCGCCGAGCTGGGTGGGTGGACGATGGCCGCTGAGGTCTCGCAGGCCAAGGGCTACCTCGACCAGATCGAGCTCGACCTGGCCCGCGAGCACGATGTCGTGACGATGTTCTTCTTCGAGACCACACCACCCGTGCTGAAGTTGACCGGCCCCGGTGGTGCTCTTGTCACGACCACCCTCGGGGAGGGCCACGACACACGGGAAGGGACCGACCCGCACCACCTCGACCCCGCGCTCGACGCCGCGGGCGTGCTCGACTTCGCCGCACCGCTGCCGTACGGCAAGGCGTTCAGCCGGGCTGCGGCGGCGGTGGCGGCGCAGCTCGGGATCGCGTTGGACGCCGAGGCGTTCACCGGCCCGCTGCCCACTGCCAGCCGCAACCACCCCTACACGTTCGCCCCTGGACCGCACGACCGTGCAGGAAAGCCATGACCACCAACCGGAGGCAGTTCACCGCCGCGCTCGGCGCGGGCGTCGCAGGTGCCTATCTGCTCACCCCATGGGCGGGGCCATCCTGAAGGGCGGGCGCGCGGCGCTGGTCGCACGCCGAGGGTGGCAGCAGCCACATCGACGCCTACGGTTGCGGATGCAGGCCCGAGTGGTGAGCGAACGCGCCCCGGAACCGATGGCGGCCCTCGACCGCGGCTTGGACGTGGTCGAGGTAACCCCGGTGCCAAGACCACAGCACACCCGGACTGGCAACTCCGCGCCCAGCTCGATCCGGAGCAGGTCCGCCGGACCCTGTGGGTTGGGGACGATATCGGGAAAATTTGCCGAACGAGCGGTGTAGCTCTGGGTTGAAAGGGAATTACTCGCGTCCGACGGCGAGGTCGAAGGCCGGGAATGGGACGAACTCGGCCCAGGCGTTTTTCCACAACCTGATGACCGCCGGATAGCGGGCGCCCCAGACTTCGGTGCGCGGCCCGGTGAGCACGTGCAGCCAGCGGTCCTCCCGACGCGGGGTTCTCAGCGTGTTCCACGCCGGACGTCATCTCGGCCATCTGTGTGCTGTGGGCGCGACCAGATCACAGGTCGTGGAGCTGTTGTCGTAGTCGGGTCGCTTCGGGGTCTCGGCCTTGTTCTTGGTAGAGCTTGACCGCTTCTTGCCACGCGGTGCGGGCTTGTCGGTGTTGGCCGAGGGTGAGTTGGGAGCTGCCGAGTCGGCTGAGGGTGTTGGCGGTTTCGTAGGTGTTGCCGAGGGTTCGGTAGAGGGTGAGGGCGTGTTGGTAGTGCTCGACGGCTTGGCGGAAGTTGCCGGTTTGGTGGTCGATGTAGCCGAGGTTGTCGTGGATTTCCGCCTCGGTGTTCGCGTCGTGGTGCCTTCGTATGAGGTTGAGGGCCTCTTGGCCGTGGGCTCGGGCGGTGGTGTGGTTGCCCAGGCGGGCGGTGTGCCAGGCGACCGCGTTGCGCGCTGCTGCTTCCCACACCGGTTTGCCGAGGGCCTGGAACGCCTCCAGGGCGCGGTGGGCGTGGTGCAGGGCCCGGTGGTTGTCGCCCTGCTGTTGCCAGGCCCAGGAGAGGCCGTAGTGGGTGTGCGGCAGGTGGGTCGGGTCGGGGTGGTGTCGGGCGAGGGCGAGGGCTTGGTTCAGGTGGTTGAGGCCTGCCTCGTGGTGGCCGAGTTCGGCGTGGGCGTCACCGAGGTAGCGGTGGGTGATGATGCGGGCGGTGAGGTCGGGGGCCGCGCGGGCTGCGGCTTGCCAGACGGCGAGTCGGTCGTGGCGGTGTCCGCGCCTGGTGTGGTGGGTGTCCAGCGCCCAGGCCAGGTGCCAGGCGCCGTGGTGCCGGTGGTGGGCGTCGGCGGTGCGCTGGGCGGCGAGCAGGCACGCGTGTTCGCCGTCGAACCAGGCCGATGCCGCCGCGGCGTCGGGCAGTGGGTGGGCGTGGGCGCCGGGAACGGGTGGGTCGAGTCCGGGTGGGTCTCGGTGGGGGTAGAGGAGGCGGTCGGCGGCGTGGGCGGTGTGGGTGTAGTGGTCCAGCACGCGTTGCAGCGCTGCCTGACGGGTGTGCTCCGGTAGGTCGTGGGCGGTGCGGGTGGCGTAGGCGCGCACGAGGTCGTGCATCCGCCAGCGGCCGTCGGAGTCGCGGTCCAGCAGGGATGCGTCCTGCAGGTCGGTGAGCGTTCGCCGGGCTTGTGCCAACGGCGTGCCCAGGAGGCTCGCGGCGGCGGCCAGGCCGGTGTCAGGTCCTGGTGCTGCCCCCAGGAGCCCGAACGCCTGGCGTTGTCGGGGCTGGAGGGCGTGCAGGGACCAGGACAGCACCGCGGGGAGGCTGGCCCCGGAATCCCCGGTGTCGAAGGCGTCCAGGTCGGCGGCTGTGTCGCGCAACTCCGAGGCCAGGGCGCGCAGGGAGTGCTCGGGGGAGGTTCGACTGCGGGCGGCCACGATGGCCAACGCCAGGGGGAACCCGGCGCAGAGGTCGAGCAGGGTGTCGACCGCCGCGGGGTCGGCGGCGGCGCGGGCGGCCCCCAGCGCGCCGATGAGCAGTGCGCGTGCCTCCGGCGGGGCGAGGACGTCGAGGTGGATCGGGTTGGCGCCGTGCGCCGTGACCAGACCGGGCAGGCGGCGTCGACTGGTCACCAGCAGGGTGCAACCGGTGTCGCCGGGGAGGAGTGGGAGCACCTGGTCGGTGGCGGCCGCGTTGTCGAGGATGATCAGCATTCGGCGGCCCGCGACCAGGCTTCGGTAGAGGGCGACCTGGGCGTGCAGATCGGCGGGGACGCGGGCCGTGTCGACGCCCAGGGCGTCGAGGAACCCCCGGACCGCCACGGCGGGCGGCATCGGCCGACCCGCGGGGGAGAATCCCTGCAGGTCGACGAACAACTGCCCGTCCGGGAACCGGTCGCGGTGGGTGTGCGCCCACTGCAAGGCCAGCCAGGTCTTGCCGATGCCACCTGACCCGCCCAGCGCCGAGACGACGACGATCCCCGCCGCAGCCCGGTCCGCCACCACGCTCAACTCGGCGAGTTCCCCGGCACGGCCGACGAACCCGGATGGTGCCGCGGGCAACTGCTGCGGCACCGGCCGCAGCCCGTCGGCGGGGGGATTGATCGTGACGGCGCCGATCGAAGCGGCCTGGACCACCGAGTCCGCCTGGCCTGACACCGCGTTCCGCACCTCGCGAGCCACCAGGGGCGGTCCCACCTCGGGCGCGGCCCCACCGACCTCGCCGAACCGATCGTGCCCCGTCATCGCATGCCCCCCGGCCGCCGGCGCCTGGATGACCACGATACGAGAGAAACCCAGCACGTGGCTCGGATACCAAAAGAATGCAAACGTGGCCAGATTGGTCGCGAAGCCCGTCATGGAAACCTCAACCCGATCGGGGGCAGCGGGGCTGAGCGCAGAACGGCGCGCTGCCCCGGGAACAGATTGGAGGCGGTTGAGGAGCCGACCGGACTTTCCTGATCGGTTGACACTTCCCGCGTTCCGGCCTCCGTGGCACGAGCGGGTGTTCGCCCACCACCGGACTGGTGGCAAGCTGTCTCCACTCACTTTTGAGGGGAGTTGACGGAGTGGCACGTCTTCACGTCGGCTGCGCGATGTGGACCCACAAGGCGTGGGCCGGGCGGTTCCTGCCGCAGTCGCTGCCCGCCAAGGAGCGGTTGCGGGCCTATGCGGGGTGGTGCAACGCCGTTGAGGGCAACACCACCTTCTACGCGACCCCCGCTCGGAAGACCGTCGAGACCTGGGCGCAGCAGACCAGTGCGGGCTTCCGGTTCGTGGTCAAGTTGCCCAAGGTCGTCACGCACGAGCGCCGACTGGTCGGGGTCGAGGCTGAGATGCGGGCGTTCCTGGAGGCGATCGAACCCCTCGGGGAGCGGGCGGTCCTGTGGACCCAGTTGCCCGGCTCGTTCGGGCCCTCGGACGTCGATGTCCTCGGTCGGTTTCTGCGCAGGCTTCCCGCCGATCTCAGGCGGGCCGTGGAGGTGCGTCATGCCGGGTTCTTCGGCGACGCGGGTTCGACGTCGTTGTTGGAGGGGGTGCTCGCGGGCGCGGGTGCCGAGTGGGTGCCGTTCGACACCACGGTTTTCTTCCAGAGTCCGCCGACCAGTGAGGCCGAGCGGGAGGCTTGGGCCAGGAAGCCGCGGTTGCCTCGGCGGACGCGGGCGCTGACCGATCAGCCGGTCGTCCGGTACCTGGGGCGGGACTCGGTCGAGGAGACGGTCGCGGGGTGGCGGCCGTGGGCCGGGGTGGTCGCCGAGTGGCTGCGCGAGGGTCGGTCGCCGACGGTTTTCCTGCACACCCCCGACAACGACGACGCGCCCGCGCTCGCCCGGCGGTTCCACGACGACGTGCGGGCGCTCGTGCCCGGGCTCGACGCGCTGCCCGAGCCCGAGCCCGTTGAGCCCGCGACCCTGTTCTGAGTGGTGGCGCGGCAGAGCGGACCACAGGGGCAGGCGCGGACCAGCACAGGTGCGGGGGCCTCGGCGCTCGCCGTGCGCGGGGACCGCACCCGGAGGACGTGCTCTGGGCACGAGGTCTCCGGTATTCCGGTTGCGACCCGAATACCGGAGACCTCGTGCCATTCCGGGAACCACCACACCTGGAACGCGGCCTGGCGGCTACTTCTTGCGGACGAGCGTGATTCCGTCGGCCATTGTGAGCAGTGAGACGTCCACCCGCGGGTCTTCGCGCAGTGACGCGTTGAGCGCGCGGATCGCTGTGGTGTCCGGGTCCTGGTTGGACGGGTCCACCACGCGGCCGAAGAAGAGCGTGTTGTCTATGACGATCAACGCGTTCGGTCGGGCCAGTGCGAGTGCTGCCTCGTAGTACGCGCCGTAGTTGGTCTTGTCCGCGTCGATGAAGATGAAGTCGAAACTGGCGGGGCCCCGTTCTTCGGTGAGGGTGGTGAGGGTTCGGGTGGCGTCGCCGATGCGGACTTCGATGCGGTCGGCGACTCCTGCCCGTTCCCAGTAGTCGGTGCCGATCGCGGGCCAGCGGCCGTCCACGTCCAGGGTGACGAGCACCCCGCCCGGGGGGAGGGCGCGGGCCATGCACAGCGTGCTGTAGCCGGTGAAGGTGCCGATCTCCAGCACCGACCCGGCGCCGGACAGGCCCACCAGGAGCGCCAGCAACTGCCCCTCCTCGGCCATCACCTGCAGGGCCGAGCCGCCCGGCAGCCCCGCGGTCACCTCCCTGAGCTCGGCCAGGAGCGGGTCCTCCCGCAGGGACACGGCTCGGACGTACTCGCGGATCTCCTCCGTCGCGACTATCTGGGCTGCCATGCGCGGCTCACTTCCTGGCGACGCAGGCGAACGACAGCGGGATCGGGTCACCCGGGATTCGCCAGTTGTGGTCGCCGTCGGGCTCCATCAGCGGGAGCCGCTGGCGCGCGTCGTACGGGACCTCGCGGAGGCGTTCGATGGTCAGGCCCGCGCCGATGAGGGCGTTCACCACCTCCTCCACGGTCCACCGCCAGCCGTAGATGGAGTGCTTCTCCACCTCCACCTCGTCGGCGATCCTGTCCGCGTAGCTCTTGTCCATCTCGTGGTGGACCTGGCGGGACTGGAACAGGGAGCGGACGACCCGCAGTTGCCCGTCGGCGACGTCGAAGAGGTTGAGGATCGGGTGGATCTCCACGATCGTGACGGTGCCGCCGGGCTTGAGGAACCGCGCCACCACCTCGGCCCAGCGGGGGATGTCCGGCAGGAACGAGAGGGTGCCGTAGCCGGTGAACACCATGTCGAACTCGCCGTCGAGCACCGTGGGCAGGTCGTAGAGGTTGGCCTGGACGAACTTGGCGTCGACGTCGAGGTCCTCGGCGAGGCCGCGGGCGATGTCGATCGCCTCGTCGGAGATGTCGGTCCCGGTCACCCGCGCGCCCATGCGGGCCAGCGACATCGAGTTGACACCGATGTGGCACTGCAGCTCCAGCAGGGACCGGCCGCGGACGTCGCCCAGTTCCTCCTGCTCCAGCTTGCGCAGCATGTTGTGGCCCTGCTTGAACCTCTCCACGTCGTAGTACGAGGAATTCAGGTGCGCCCGCGCCCGCAGGTTGAAGCCCTCCTGGTTGGCCGTGATCTTGTCGAGGTCGCTCATGGCGGTCATCGGTGTTCTCCTCTGGCGTGGATCGGTGGTGGTGGCTGGCCGCCGATGACCAGCGGGGCCAGGTCGCGGCGGCTGGTCACCCCGAGCTTCTGGTAGGCGCGGCTCAGGTAGTTGTCGACGGTGCGGGCGGACAGCCGCAGCCGGTGGCCGATGGTGGGGCTGGTGAGCCCGCCCGCGGCCAGCAGCGCGACGTCGCGCTCGCGGCCGGTGAGCTCGACCAGCGGGGCGGTGAGCCGCAGCAGCGGCGTCGTCGCGTTCGGGCACGCGGCTGCCCCGGGGGGAGCCGCGGCGCGGCGCAGCGCGTCCGAGGCGGTGGCGGTCTCCGTGGCGAGCAGGTCCATCCCGAGTTCGGTGAACCTCGCCGTGGCGGCGTCCAGGGCCCCGGGGGCGGAGCGGGCCAGCGCGGCCGCGGCGTCGGCCATGGCGGGCACGACCGGGCCCTGCACCACGCCCGCCAGCGCGGCGAGGCGGTGCTGCGCGGCGTTGGGGTTGCCGAGGCGGGCCACGTCGTAGCGGGCCACGGCCTCGACGGCGTACTGGCCCGAGGCCATGGCGCGGTCGGCCGCGGCGCCCGCCTGCCTGGCCGCGAGGGTGGTGTCCCCGCCCGCGGCCGTGCTCCACGCCTGGCTCAGGGTGAACCACGGGGTGAACAGGCGGCTCGCGGGTGCCCAGTCGGCGGTGAGCCGCAGGGTCTGCCGCGCCCCGTCCCGGTCGCCGAACACGGCGCGGGCCGCGGCGAGGTCGGCCAGGCACTGCGCCAGCACGAGGCGCATGCCGTAGCCCTCGAGCAGGCGCGAAGCGGTCTTCAGGTCGACGATCGCGGTAGCCAGGTCGCCGCGCGCCTTGGCGACCTGGCCGCGCAGCGTCAGCCAACCCGCGGCCGCTGCGACGTTCCCGGCGGCCACCGCGTCGCGGTGCCCGTCCTCGGCCATCCGGCGCGCCTGCTGCACCCGGCCCGCCACCAGCAGCGCGAAGCAGTGGACGTAGTCGAGCTCGGCGAACCCGAGCCGGGCCGGTCGTGCCCGGTCGATGGCCGCCATGGCCCGGTCGAACCGACCGACGAGGCTGGCGGCGACGACCACGGTGGTCACCGCGGGCGGGATCGCCTCGTCGGGCACCCGCCGGTCGCACAGGACCTTCTCGCCCGCGGCCAGCGCCGCGCGGGGACAGCCGTCCAGCAGCAGGAAACCCGCGCGGTGCCCCTCGGCCACCGGACCGCCGACGTCGCCCAGCACCCGGCACGCGGCCTCGACGTCGCCCGCTCCCCAGTAGTGGATGGCCGCCGCGGTCACCGCCCAACGGGTGCGGCGCGCCACCGGGGCGTTGTCCGGTGGTTGACGGGGCAGCACCGCGCCCGCGTCCTGGTACAGGCCCCGCCGCACCAACACCTCGGCCGCGACCACGTCGGTCGAGCCGCTCCCCCGGGGGTGGGGCGTCGACGTCGCCGGTGCGCCTGCCAGGCCCAGGTCCGACGGGGTGGGCAGGCGCTGTTCCCCGGGGAACAGCCGACCCCTCCGCGGCGCCGTGTCGACGCCACCGCCCCCCGAGTCCCCCGGGGGTGCTGAACCGGTGGCCACGGCTGAACGGGACGACGGGGCGCCGCCGAACTCCAAACCCCCGATCACAATTCCCGTCCGGTCGATAAGTGCGCGATCGACGTCTGCCGGGTACGCGGGCCTGCCGTCGCGACGGAACCGGATCGGCGTTGTGACAATTCGTCCGCGAGGAACGTGGCGGTGTTGTTGCCGATGGGCACGCCATCAACCCGGTCCACCCGCTTGACGTCGGTCATTGAACCGCACGACATAGAACCCCCTCCGTGCCGCAAGATGAGAAGCCTTCGTTCTGGGCTTGCCGTCCCCTCGGACCGCGCAAGGCGGATTCGCGCCTCGCGGCCCCAGTCGTCACACCCCGGTCACCGAAGGGGGACCGAGGAACCACCCGGGGAATCGCCGCGCCGCCTTCCGATCGCCGAGCACCCACCTGTGGCGGCGAGGGAATTTTCCGGCCAAGCGCCGATCCTGATCATAGTCGGCAATCGCGATACCTGGATATCCGCCATGCGGCCCCCCAACCGACGCCGTATGCCGTACCGCGTTGTGTTCGCCCGCGAAAACGGCGCCTTCGCGCGTCGCGTTGTGCCGGGCGCGCGCACTTCTGGGAACGAGTGGTTTCCCGATATGGGCGGCATTCTTTTCCCTGCGCCACCCGGCCACCCCGAAATCCGGCTACACCGCATCCGGAACACGGCCCAGCCGGACGGCGGTGAGGCGCAGCGTGTCGGGGGCGGGCCTCGGTGCGGGCGTGATGTGCAGTCGTTGCGTTTCCCCGTCGCCCGCCCGCCGCAGTTCACCGAGGCAGGCGCAGTACTCCTCGGTGAACCCGGTGAACCGGTACGCGACCTCCATGATCCGGTTGCGCGCGGTCGGCCGGAAGTCGGCGACCAGGTGGGCGCCCGCCGCCGCCGCCTCGCTGATCAACCAGTTCAGCACGGTGGCGCCCGCGCCGAAGGACACGACCCGGCAGGAGGTGGCCAGCAGCTTCAGGTGCCACACCGCCGGACCGGTTTCCAGGAGCGCGACGCCGACCGCGCCGTGCGGGCCGAAGCGGTCGCCCATCGTCACCGCGAGGACCTCGTGCCGGGCGTCGTCCAGGAGTGCGCGCAGGTCCGCGTCGGAGTAGTGCACACCGGTCGCGTTCATCTGGCTGGTGCGCAGGGTCAACTCCTCCATCCTGGACAGGTCGTCGGTGGTGGCGCGGTTGATCTCCATCACCAGGTCCAGCGAGCGCAGGAACTCCTCCGACGGCCCGTCGAACGACTCCTGCTCAGCCCGGCGCCGTGCGTTCGCCTGGTAGGACTGGCGGCGGCGGCGCGAGTCGACCGTCACCGTGGGCGGGTTGTACTCGGGCAGCGACAGCAGCTCGGGGATCGCCTCGGCCGGGTGGCAACGCACCTGCGGCAGGTGGAAGGCCACCTCGGCGCGTTCCGCGGGCTGGTCGTCGACGAAGGCGATGGTGGTGAGCGCGAACTCCAGCTCGTCGGCGATCGCCCGCACCGACGCCGACTTCGGGCCCCACCCGATCCTGGCCGCCACGAAGTACTCGGCGACGCCCAGCTCCTCCAGGCGCTGCCAGGCCGGTTCGTGGTCGTTCTTGCTGGCGACGGCCTGCAGGACGCCGCGGGCGTCGAGGGCGGTGATGGTGTCGAGGACGTGCTCGTTGAGGACCACGTCGCCGTCCTCGAGCAGGACGCCCTTCCACAGCGTGTTGTCCAGGTCCCAGACGACGCACTTGACGGTGGTCACCGGATCGGTCACAACTCCCCCTCGGGGCTCACGGTTGCCGGTCTGTGGTGTTCGCGGTCGCCAGGGCGTGCCTGGCCAGCTCGAGCTGGCAGATCTCGCTGCTGCCCTCGATGATCTCCATCAGCTTCGCGTCCCGGTAGGCGCGGGCGACCACGTGCCCGTCCGAGGCGCCCGCCGACGCCATGACCTGCACGGCGGACGCGGCCCCGCGCACGGCCTGGGTCGCGCTCACGTGCTTGGCCAGCACGGTGGCGATCACGACCTCCGGCGAACCCGACTCCCAGCACTCGCCCGCGTGCCCGCACACCGCGGTGGCGACCCGCTCCGCGGCGTAGATCTCGGCGACCATGCGGGCCACGAGCTGGTGTTCGGCGATCGGTTTGCCGAACTGCCTGCGCGACCTCGCGTGCCGGGTCACCGCGTCGAGGCAGCCGCGCAGGATTCCGACGCAGCCCCACGCCACCGACATCCGGCCGTAGGCCAGTGCCGTCGTGATCAGGAACGGCAACGACTGCCCGGAGCCGCCGAGGACGTTCGCGGCGGGCAGGCGCACGCCGTCGAGCCGGACGCGCGCGTGCCCGGCGGCGCGGCAGCCCAGCGGGTGCGGGACCTTCTCGACCGTGACGCCCTCGGTGTCCGTCGGCACCACCACCGCCGCCGCGTTGTCGCCCACCTTCCCGACGACGACGATCAGGTCGGCGTAGGCGGCGGCGGTGATCCACGTCTTGCTGCCGTCGACGACCACCGCGTCGTCGACGAACCGCACCTCGGTGCCCATCGCGTCGAGGTCGCTGCCCGCCTCCGGCTCGCTGAAGGCGACGGCCGCGAGCCGCCCCCCGGTGAGCTGCGGCAGGAACGCGGCCCGCTGCTCGCGGGTGCCCATGCGGTGGATGGTCCACGCCGCCATGCCCTGCGAGGTCATCACGCTGCGCAGCGAACTGCACAGGCTGCCGACGCGGGCGGTGAGCGCCCCGCTCTCCAGGCTGCCCATGCCGAGTCCGCCGTACTGCTTCTGCACCTCCGCGCAGAGGACCCCGGCGGCGCCCAGTCCACTGAGGACGGTTCGTGGGATCTCGCCCGCGAGGTCCCACGAACCGGCGTTGTCCCGGACGGACCGCCAGGTGTCCGCGTCCTCGTGGGTGGGCCCGTCAGACATCGCCGTCGGCGGCGGACTCCGCCTGGAGCCTGCCGACGAGCGTGGCCATGCTCTTGACCGTCGAGAAGTTGAAGAGCTGCAGGTCCGGTCCGGCGACCGTCACGGCGAAGGCCTGTTCCAGGAACACGACGAGCTGCATGGCGAACATGGAGTTGGCGAGCCCGGTGGCGAACAGGTCCTGGTCCGCGTCCGGGGTGGTCCTGGTCTGCTCGGCCACGAACCGGGTGATCTCGTCGATGACGACGTCCGTGTTGAGGGGCGCCCTGTCGGTCTGCTGTTCCGGGATCATCTCTGTGCCTCACTGTAGACGTAGAAGCCCCGACCGCTCTTTCGGCCGAGTTCGCCCCGCCGGACCTTGTCCAGCAGCAGCTCGCTGGGTCGGCACCGCTCGTCGCCCGTGCGGGCGTGCAGCGCCCGCAGGGCGTCGACGAGGTTGTCGATGCCGATCAGGTCCGCGGTGCGCAGCGGACCCGTGGGGTGGCCGAGGCAGCCCTGCATCAGGGTGTCCACGTCCTCGACGGTGGCGGTGCCCGCGCTGACCACCTGCGCGGCGTCGTTGATCATCGGGTGCAGGAGCCTGCTGGTGACGAACCCGGGCGCGTCCCGGACCACCACCGCCCGCCTGCCGATCCGGGCCAGCAGCCCGAGGACCGACTCGACGGTCCCGTCCGCGGTGCGCGGCCCGCGGATCACCTCGACCATGGAGATCAGGTACGCGGGGTTCATGAAGTGCGTGCCGATGAGCTCACCCGGGCGGTCCACCCAGTCGGCCATCTCGTCGATGGGGATGCCGGAGGTGTTGGAGATGACCGGGGTCCCCGGCCGGACCAGCGACGAGATGCCCGCGAGCACCTCCCGCTTGCGGTCGGGGTGTTCGGTGACCGCCTCGATGACCGCCGTCGCCCCCGACGCGTCGTCCAGCGACAGCGCCGTGCGCAGTTCCGCCGGGGGGCACCCGGCGGGCAGCGCACCCGTCAACCGCGCGTGCCGCAGCCCGGTGGTGATCGCCGCGCGGGCGCGGTCCAGCACGCCCTCGTCCACGTCGACCAGGACGACGGGCAACCCGTGCCCGACGACGAGCGTCGAGATCCCGGTGCCCATGACACCGGCGCCTACGATGGAAATGAGTGGCTTGTCCATGACGTCTCCTCCAGACCCAGTGGCTCGTAGCTCCCGGCGTCGGGTCCGATCCAGTACCGGCGCCGCTGGAACGGGTAGCCCGGCAGGGACACCCGCCGCGGTCGCGACGTCCCGTGCAGGGCGGCCCAGTCGATGTCCACGGTGGACTGCCACAGCCTGCCGACGGCGTCGAGCAGGTGGGCCCGGTCGGACCGGTCCCCGCCCCCGGGCGGCAGCGAGGGCACGGCCACCAACTGTGCGGGCCCCTGCCGGGTGACGACCTCGGTCAGCGCGCTGCCCGGCCCCACCTCCAGCAGAATCCGGCCGGGTTGGCGGGCCAGCTCCCGCAGGCCGTCGTCGAAGCGGGTCGGCTCGTGCAGGTGGCGGACCCAGTGGGCGGGCTCCACGGCCTCCTCCGGGCCGATCCAGGTGCCGGTCACACCGGAGATGTAGGGCACCTGCGGCGGCTTGGGCTCGTAGCCCGCCACCCGGTCGGCGAACCCCGCCGCACCCGCGCCGACCTCCGCCCTGGCGACCGCGGCGTCGAGTGCGTCGGCCAGGTCGACCACGCCCGCCAGGCAGGCCGCCACGTACTCGCCGTCGCCCCGGCCGATCATCGCGGCGGGTTCGACGCCCCACGACTGCCACAGCCGCGCGAGGGCCCACTGCAGGCTGAACACCGCCGCGGCCACACCGCGCGGGTCGTCCGCGCCGCGATCACCCCCGGTGGGCGGGAACAGCAGCGGGCGGACGTCGTACCCGAGCCGCGGCAGCAGCAGTTCGGCGCAGCGGTCCACCTGCTCGGCGAAGACCGGTTCGTCGCGGTGGACGTCCGCGGCGGCGCCCGGGCGGTGCGAGGCGCTGCCGGGGAACATGAAGACCACCTGCCGGGCGTTCACCCCGCCGCCCGCGTCCGCGGTCCGCGCCAGTTCCCGGAGCGCGGCGACCGCCTCGGCGCGGTCGCCGCACACCAGGTGCCCGCGGCGCGCGAACCCGGACCGGCCCACCTGCAGGGTGTGGGCGACGTCGGCGACGTCCACGTCGTCGTGCCGGTCCAGGTGGCCCGCGAGGTTGTCGGCCGCGTCCGCCAGTGCCTTGCCGGTGCGCGCGGACAGCACGATCAACTGCGGTCCGCGTGCGCGGGGCGCGGCGGGGCGCGGGGCGGGCGCCTCCTCGAGCACCACGTGCGCGTTGGTGCCGCCGACCCCGAAGGCGCTGACGCCCGCCCGGCGCGGCGCCGCGCCCCTGGTCCAGGGGCGGGCGGTGGTCGGCACGTAGAACGGGGTGCGCTCCAGCACCAGCGCCGGGTTGGGCGTGGAGAAGTTGATGCTCGGCGGGATCTCGCCGTGCTCCAGGGCCAGCACCGCCCTGGCGAAGCCCGCCACCCCGGCGGCGGCGTCCAGGTGCCCGATGTTGGCCTTGGCCGAACCGAGCGCGCAGAAGCCGCGTTCACGGGTGTTGAAGGCCTTGGTGAGCCCGGCCACCTCGATCGGGTCGCCGAGCGGGGTGCCGGTGCCGTGCGCCTCGACGTAGCCGATGGTCTCCGACGGCACGCCCGCGACCGCGTGCGCGGTGGCGATCACCTCGGCCTGCGCCTGCATGTTCGGCGCGCTGAAGCCGAACTTCGTCGAACCGTCGTTGTTGACCGCCGTGCCCAGGATCACCGCGCGGATGTTGTCGGAGTCGGCGATCGCGTCGCTCAACCTGCGCAGCGCCACGACCGCGACGCCGTACCCGGGGATGGTCCCGCCCGCGGCGGCGTCGAACGGCCTGCAGTGCCCGTCGCGGGCGAAGATGCTGCCCGCGACCACCGGGTAGCCGCCGATCAACGGGATGGGCAGGGCCACCGCGCCCGCCAGGGCCATGTCGCACTCGTGGCCGAGCAGCGCCTGGCACGCGAGATGGATGGCGACGAGCGAGGTGGAGCACGCGGTCTGCACGGTCATCGCGGGACCGCGCAGGTTGCACAGGTACGCCGCCCGGGTGGCGAGGAAGTCCTTGTCGTTGTACGGGCGCGCGGAGAAGGCCGCCATCGACCGCCGGAACCGCTCGTTCGCCAGGAGGTTCAGCGGCAGGTACTTGTTGGCGAAGCACCCCCCGTAGACGCCGACGGCGCCGTCGAACCGCGACGGGTCGTGCCCGGTGTCCTCCAGCGCGTGCCACACGCACTCGACGAAGGTCCGCTGCTGCGGGTCGCTGATCTCCGCCTGCTGCGCGGTGTAGCCGAAGAACTCCGCGTCGAACCGGTCGCCGTCGCGGACGACCGCGGCCGCGGGCACGTAGTCGGGGTGGGCCACCATCTCCGCGGGCCACCCGGCGTCGACCAGCTCCCGCGCGCTGAACCTGGTCACCGACTCGACGCCGTCGCGCTGGTTGCGCCAGAACTCGTCGATGTCGGCGGCGCCGGGCAACCGCCCGGCGAGGCCGACCACCGCGATCGGTTCCGTGCCGCCGTCCATGCCGTCCGCCATCACTCCCCCGTCCTCGTGCTGCGCCGCGCGGCACCGCGCCCGGCGGCGCGGCGGGCCGCTCCCCGCGCGGCACCCGCGCCTGCCGCCTCGTCGGACCTCTCGTCCGGCTCGCGGTCCATGGCTTCGGCCAGTGCCCGCACGGACGGGTACCGGAACATGTCCACCAGCGAGAGCCCGCCGTCGCGGTGTTCGAGCAGCCGGGCCCTGGCCACCACCACGAGCAGCGAGTTCCCGCCGAGGTCGAAGAAGCTGTCGTCCACGCCCACCTCGTCCACGCCGAGGACGTCCTGCCACACGTCGGCGACCAGGCGCTCGGTCGCGGTCGTCGGCGGCGCGTACGCCGACGCGCTCTGCGGCCGCGCGCCCGGTGCCTCGGGCAGCGCCCTGCGGTCGACCTTCCCGTTGGGGGTCAGCGGCACCGCGTCGATGGGGTGGAACGCGCCGGGCACCATGTAGGCGGGCAACCGCGTGGTGAGGAAGGCGCGCAGCTCGGGACCGGTCGGGGTGCGACCGGCGGCCGGGACGAAGTGGCAGGCGATCCGCTGCTCGGCGCCCGCGCCCCGGATGACCGCGACCGCCGAGCGGACGTCCGGGTGCTCGGCGAGCGCGGTCTCGACCTCGCCGAGTTCGATCCGGTGGCCGTGCAGCTTCACCTGGTCGTCGAGCCTGCCGAGGAACTCCAGGCCGCCGTCGGGTGCCCAGCGGGCCAGGTCGCCCGTCCGGTAGACCCGCGCGCCCGGCGTCGGGTCGAACGGGTCGGGCTGGAAGCGCTCGGCCGTCGTCCCGGCGCGGTCGAGGTAGCCGCGGGCCACGCCGCCGCCGCCGAGCAGCAGCTCGCCGGGCACGCCCACCGGGCACAGCCGCATCCCGCGGTCGACCACGTAGGCCCGCGCGTTCGCCAGCGGTCGCCCGATGGACACCGGGCCCCCCGGCTCGACCCTGGCCGTCGTCGCCCACACCGTCGCCTCGGTCGGCCCGTACATGTTGTGCACGGTGCCGCCCACGGCGTCGTCGAGCACGCGGGCCAGGTCGGCGGGCAGCGCCTCGCCGCCCACCAGCAGCCTGCGCAGCCGGGGCAGTTCGGCCCGCGCGTCCCGATCGGTGAGCAGGAGGCGGGCCAGCGACGGGGTGCACTGCAGGTGCGTCACGCCGTGGTCGCGCAGTTGCCCGGCGATCGGCTGCTCGTCGGCCTCCGCCAGCGCGGCGGCCCGGCGCTCGTCGGTGATCTCCCGGACGGTGGTGAGGTGGGTCAGCGCGTCGAGCGCGGCCTGCTCGTCGACCCCGAAGTCGACCAGGCAGGCGACCTCGTCGACGCCGACGGCCTTCATCCGATCCACCATGTCGGCGCAGACCTGCGGTGTGCCGAGCAGGCTGGCGGTGGCGAAGAACCGGTCGAACGCCCGGTCGACCAGCTCGCGCAGTTCCCGGGGGGCCAGCGACTTGAAGTCCTGGGCGCTGGCGGTGGTGGCGCCGAACGAGGCGATCAGGTCGAAGGAGGACTCCAGGTACCGGCTCAGCGGCTCCCGGACCAGTTCCCGCACCTCGTCGACGTCGGTGCCGACGAACGTGTGGACCATGACCGCCACGTGGCCGTCGCCGGGTCCGTGCCCGTGTTCGCGCCAGGTCCGCCGGTACAGCTCGATCTTCTCGGCCAGTTCCTCCAGGTCGTGCCCGAGCAGGTGGGTGAGCACACCGGTGCCCGCCTCACCCGCCATCCGGAAGGTCTCCGGGTGCTTGGCGCTGGTCAGCCACACCGGCAGCGCCTGCTGGACGGGCCGGGGGAACACGCCGACCTCGACCTCTGCGTCGACCCCGTTGCGGCGCGACACCGTCTCGCCCCGCCAGAGCTGGCGGACCTCGGCGAGGCCGTCCATCATCAACTGCTTGCGCTTGTCGAACCGGTCCGGGGCGAGGGCGAAGTCGTTGGCGTTCCAGCCGGACGCCAGCGAGATGCCGACCCGGCCCGCCGACAGGTTGTCCACGACGGACCACTCCTCGGCGACCCGCAGCGGGTCGTGCAACGGCATCACCACGCTGCCCCCGCGCACCTGGACCCGTTCGGTGATGGCGGCGACGGCGGCGGCCACCACCGACGGGTTCGGGTACAGCCCGCCGAACCGGTGGAAGTGCCGCTCTGGGGTCCACACGGCCGTGAAACCGTTGCGGTCGGCGAACTTCGCGCCCTCGAGCAGCAGCCGGTACCGGTCGCCCGAGTTCGCCTCCGAGTCGTTGCCGAAGTAGAACAGGCTGAAGTCGATCGGACGGGTGCGGGCCGCGTCGGTCGCGGCCGACCCGGCGGCGGGCGCGGCCGACGCCCGGGGGGGCTCGCCGCGCAGCACGACCCGGTGGCCGTGCGCCAACGCCCACAGCAGCTCGACCACGGAGATGTCGAAGGACACACTGGTCACCGCGAGCCAGGTGCCGGGCTCGTCGGCACCGAAGGCCTCGGTCATCCCGGCGAACAGGTTGACCGCGTTCCGGTGGGTGACCATGACACCCTTCGGCCGCCCGGTGGACCCGGACGTGTAGATCACGTACGCCAGGTTCTCGGCCGTGACCGCCACCGGCTCGACGTCCGGCACCCCGGTCGGGTCGGGCACCACGACCCGGTCGGCGCCCAGCCGCCCGGCGGCGGCGGCCCACCGCTCGTCCGCCACGACCAGCCGCACCCCGGCGTCGCCCACCATGAACGCCAGCCGGTCGCGCGGGTAGCCGGGGTCCAGCGGCAGGTACGCCGCACCCGCCTTGAGGATGCCCAGCAGGGCGACCACCAGGAGGGAACCGCGGCCGAGGTGGACGCCGACCGGCTCGTCCGCCGCCACGCCGAGGTGGCGCAACTGGCGGGCGAGCAGTTCGGCGCGCTCGTCGAGTTCGCGGTAGGTCAGGGTGGCGTCGGCGGCCACCACGGCGACCGCGTCGGGCGTCGCGGCCGCCCGCCGCTCCAGCACCCGGTGCACCAGGACCTCGGCCACCTCGGCCCGGGGGCCGACCTGCCAGGCGGACAGGGTGGCCAGCTCGTCCTCGGGCAGCGCGGCCAACCGGTCGACGGGCCGGTCCGGGTCCTGCGCGGCGGCGGTCACCACCCGCGCGTACCGCGCGGCGATGCGCTCGGCGGTCGCGGCCTCGAACAGGTCCGTGCTGTACTCCACCCTGCCCGTGACACCGGCCGGGGTGCGCGCGAGGCTCAGCGTGAGGTCGAACCGCGCCGTGCCGGTGTCGCCCAGCACCTGGCGCACCCCGCAGCCGTCCAGGGACAGCCCCGCGCCCTCCTCCTCGTACCGGTAGCTGAACAGCACCTGGAACAACGGGTTCTGGGCGAGGTCGCGGTCGGGGTGCAGTTCCTCGACGAGCTTTTCGAACGGCAGGTCCTGGTGCGCCAGCGCGCCCCGGACCTCGGTCCACAGCCGCTGGACGAGCTGCCGGAACGTGGGGCCCGCCGCGAGGTCGCAGCGCAGCACCAGGGTGTTGGTGAAGAACCCGATCAGCCCGGCCAGCTCGGGCCGTTCCCGGCCGGACACCGGGGTGCCGACCACGACCTCGTCCTCGCCGACGTGCGCCCGCAGCAGCACCGCGAAGGCGGCGAGCAGGACGCTGAAGAGGGTCACCCCCTCCGCCCTGCTCAGCTCCTCCAACCGCTGGACCGCGTCCGCGGGCAGCTCGAAGGTGTGCGCGGCGCCCCGGTAGCTCTGCACCGGCGGGCGGGGGTGGTCGGTGGGCAGGTGCCGGGTGGGCATACCCGCCAGCCTGTTCTTCCAGTACGCCAGCAGCCGGTCCAGCTCGGGCCCGGCCAGCGCGCTGTCCTGCCACTCGGCGAAGTCGGCGTACTGCATGGGCAGGTCCGGCTCCCCCGGCGGCAGGCCGGTCAGGGCGGCCCGGTACTGGACCGCGAGCTCCTCGCCGAGCACCCCCACGGAGAAGGCGTCGCAGGCGAGGTGGTGCACGGTGATCAGCAGGCGGTGCCGCTGCTCGGCCAGGCGCAGCAGGCGGGCCCGGATGGTCCGCCCCGCCACCAGGTCGAACGGGGCACCCGCCTCCTCGTCGGCCAGGCGCGCCACCTCGTCGGCCGACCGGCCGGGGGCGGTCAGGTCGACGACGGGGACGGTCACCGGCTCCGGCGGCAGCACCACCTGGTGCGGCGTGCCGCCGGTCGACCGGAAGGCGGTGCGCAGGACCTCCTGCCGCCGCACCACCTCGGTCAACGCCCGTTCCAGCGCCCCGACGTGCACCGGGCCGGTGATGTCGTAGCCGAGCGGGACGTTGTAGACCGCGCTGCCCGGCTGCAACTGGTCGAGGAACCACAGCCGCCGCTGCGCGTACGACAGCGGGACCGCGCTGTCCTGTTCGGACCTGCGCCGCAGCAGCTCGGCGAGCAGCGCCCGCCGCTCCTCGGCCTCCATTTCGACAGCTCTGCTCACTGCTGCACCTCGGTTCCTTCCGCGTCGCGCAGGAGCGACTCGACTCTCTCGTCGCTGAGCTGGTCGAGCTCGGACAGCAGCCGCGCGGCCGCGCGGCGGCTGCTCGGCCTGATCGGACCCGTCGCGGGTCCCGCCGTCGCGACCGCCACCGCGTCCGCCAGGTTGGCCACGGTGGGCCGCTGGAGGAACAGGGCGATCGGCACCGCGACCCCGAAGGCGTCGTTCACCTGGGCGACCAGTCGGGCCGCCAGCAGCGAGTGACCGCCGACGCGGAAGAAGTCGTCGTCGCGCCCCACCCGCCTGCCGCGCAGCAGCGCGGAGGCGAGCTGCGCGACGCGTTCCTCCGTCGCCGTCCGGGGAAGCTGCTCGGCCTCGGGGACGTCCGGGGCGGGCGGCGCCAGCGCGGCCAGCGCGCCGTGGTCCACCTTGCCGTGTTCGGTGAGCGGCAGAGTGGGGAGCACCACGACCTCGTCCGGCACCATGTACGCGGGCAGGCGTTCGCGCAGGAACCCGGGCAGGTCCTCGGCGGCGGCGGTGCCGCTCTGGGCGTAGGCGATGAGCCGCGTCTCGGCCCCCGCCTCGGGCGCGCGGGCGATGACCACGGCGTCGCGCACCTGCGGGTGCTCCCGCAGCGTCGCCGCCACCTCCTCGGGCTCGATCCGGAACCCGCGGATCTTCACCTGCTCGTCCGCCCGGCCGAGGAACTCCAACTGCCCGTCGGGCAGCCAGCGGACCAGGTCACCGGTGCGGTACAGGCGGGCACCCGGGTGGGCGGCGGACGGGTCGGCGGGGAACCTCGCCGCGGTCAGCTCGGGGTCGTCCACGTAGCCGCGGGCCACCGCCGTGCCGCCGAGGTGCAGCTCGCCCCGGACACCGGTGGGGACCCGCCTGCCCTCGGCGTCCAGCACGTGCGCGTCGACGCCCGCGATCGGCCTGCCGATCGGCGGTCGGGGCCCGGCCGGACCCGGCGGGACGGGGCCCGCCGTGGCCACCACGGTGTTCTCCGTCGGCCCGTAGTGGTTGAACAGCCGGAACGGCAGTCCCTCCGGCGGCGCCGCGGGCAACGCGTCGCCGCCGGTCAGCAGGGCGCGCAGGGCGGTGTCGGCGGGCCACGGCTCGGTCAGCACGGCCGCGGCGACGGGGGTGGGCAGGAACGTCGTGGTGATCCGCTCGTCGCCGATCCAGCGCACCAGTTCCGCGGGCGCCGCCCGGAGCTTCGGCGGGACGACGCACAGCGTGGCACCGGCCGCCAGGGTGGGCCAGATCTCCCACGTCGACGCGTCGAACCCGGGGCTGGCGAACAGCGCGGTCCGGTCCGCCGGACCCAGCCCGTACTCGCCCACGTGCCAGCCGACCAGGTTCGCCAGCCCCCGGTGGGACAGGGCGACGCCCTTGGGCCTGCCGGTCGACCCCGACGTGTAGATGAGGTACGCCAGCCGGTCCGGGGCCACCGGGTCACCGGCGTCGACCGGGCCGTCGGCGACGGGGGCGCCCAGGTCGAACACCCGGAAGCTGCTGTCGGGCGCGGGCAACTGCAACTGCGTCTGGAGCGTGGCGAGGACCTTGCGCACACCCGCGTCCCGCAGCATGAACGTGATCCGCTCGGCCGGGTAGCTCGGGTCGACGGGCAGGTAGCACCCACCGGCCAGGAGCACGGCCAGCTCGCCGACCACCAGCTCCACCGAGCGGTCGGCGCACACCGCCACCGGTTCCTCGGCGGCGATGCCCGCCTCCCGCAGCTCGTCGGCCAGCCCGCCCGCGCGCCGCCACAGGTCGCCGTAGGTGAGCTGCCCCTCCGACCAGCTCACCGCGACGGCGTCCGGCCGCGTCCGCGCCTGCCGGGCGATCAGCTCCACCACCGGTTCGGTGCCCGCCACCGCGGGTCCGCGGGACCAGGTGTCGAGCTGGTCGGCCTCCGCGTCCGGGAGCAGGCGCAGCGCCCCCACCCGCGTGTCCGGCCTGGCCACCGCGTCGGCGAGCAGGGTCAGGTAGTGCGTGACCATCCGCGTCATGGTGTCCTCGTCGAACAGGTCCGACGAGTGCTCCCAGATCATGGCCAGGTCGTCGTCCTCGGGGCTGGCCGCCCGGCCGAGGCGCTGCTCGGCGCGCGGGATCACGATCACGTTGAGGTCGGACTTGGCCGAGCGGTTCGAGCGCTCGGTGACCCGACCGGTGAGCCCGCCGAAGTCGATGTCGGGCACCGCGGAGTCGTGGAAGCTGAACATGACCTGGAACAGCGGGGTGCGCGAGGGGTCGCGGGTGGGCTCGATCGCGTCGATCACCGCGTCGACCGGGGTGTCCGACCAGGCCAGGGTCTCGGCCACGCTCTGCCGCACCTGTTCGAGCAGGTCGCTGAACCGCTGGTCGGGCGCCACCTCCGTGCGCAGCACCAACGTGTTGACGAGCATGCCGAGCAGCGGTTCCAGCTCGGGCACGTTCCGGTTCGCCGCACCGGTCCCCACGAGCATGTCCCGCTGCCCGGTGTAGCGGTGCAGCAGCGCCGCGAAGCCCGCGTACATGGTGGCGAACAGGGACACGCGGTGCTGCCTGCTGAAGGCGCGCAACGCCCGCGACAGCTCGGTCGGGAACAGGATGCGCGGCGCCCGGCCGCGGAAGGAGATCACCGGCGGCCGCGGCCGGTCGGCGGGCAGCTCCAGCGTGTCCGGCGCGCCCGCCAGCCGGGCGGTCCAGTGCTCGACGTGCGCCCGCAGCACCTCGCCGCGCATCCAGTCCCGCTGCCAGAACGCGTAGTCCGCGTACTGGACGGGCAACTCCGGCAGCGGCGAGGGCAGCCCGGCGACGAAGGCCGGGTAGAGGACGCGCAACTCGGACAGGAACACCGACAGCGACCAGCCGTCGTGGACGAAGTGGTGCTCCACGTGCAGGAAGGTGTTCTGGTCGTCCTCGTGCCGCAGCAGCACCCAGCGGGCCAGCGGTGGGTTGCCCAGGTCGAACGGCTCGCGCAGGTGCGCGGCGACGACCTCGTCGGCGTCCGCGGCCGGGACGTCGAGCACCTTCAGCGACGCCTTGGCCTCCGCCACCGGCCGCTGGTACCCCACCCCGTCGACCGCGACGTAGGCGGTCCGCAGGATCTCGTGCCTGCGGACGATCTCGTCCAGCGCCGAGCGCAGGGCGCCGACGTCCACCTTGCCCCGCAACGACACCGTGGCCTGGAAGTTGTAGGCCAGGTTGCCCGGCGAGAGCTGCTCGAAGAAGAAGACCCGTTCCTGCGGCAGCGACAGCGGGATGGGCCGGTCCCTGGGGACCCGGCGCAGCGGCGGCGGGATCGGCGCGATCAGCGGGGAGACGGGTTCGCCGCCCCCGGCCGCGGCGACGCGCTCGTCGACGATGGCCGCGAGGCTCGCCACGGTGCGCGCGTTGAACAGTTCCGCCACGCTCACCGCGGCGTTCAGCTCGGTCGCGAGCGGGACCGCCAGGCGCCCGACGAGCAACGAGTTCCCGCCCAGGGCGAAGAAGTCGTCGTGCACGCCGACCTCCGCGGTGCCGAGCAACTCGGCCACGATCCCGGCCACCGCGACCTCGGTCGGGGTGCGCGGCGACACGGCCGCGTCGTCCAGGCCCGCCGCGGCCCGGTCGGGCGCGGGCAGCGCGTGCCGGTCGACCTTGCCGTTGGGGGTCAGCGGCAGCGCGGGCAGCGCGACGGTCGCGGCGGGCACCATGTACGCGGGCAGCCGGGCCGCGACGAACTCGACCAGCTCGGCGGGCGCGACGGCGGAGACCACGTAGGCGACCAGGCGCGCGTCCGGGCGACCGGAGTGCTCGACCACCACGAAGGCGTCGTGGACCGCCGGGTGCCCCTTGAGGACCGTGGCGATCTCGCCGGGTTCGATCCGGAACCCGCGGATCTTGGCCTGGTCGTCGTACCGGCCGATGTACTCGAAGACCCCGTCGGGCCCCCGGCGGACCTTGTCCCCGGTCCGGTACATCCGCTGCCCGGGGGCGGTGACGTCCGGCACGAACGCCGCCGCCGTGGCCGCCGGGTCGCCCAGGTACCCGCGCGCCACGCAGTCGCCCGCCAGGCACATCTCGCCCGCCTCGCCGTCGGGCACCGGGTCGAGCCCGTCGAGGACGTGGCAGCGCACGCCGTCGACCGGCACGCCGATCGGCGGCGGCACGGGCCCGCCCGGCAGCACCTCGCAGGCCGTCACCTTCACCGTGGCCTCGGTGGGCCCGTAGAGGTTGACCACGGTGAACGGCAACCCGTCCGGCACACCGCGCTGCATCGCCGAGCCGCCGGTGTGCAGGAACCGGAGCGCGGTGTGCGCGGGCCAGGTCTCGTCGAGGACGGCCTCGGCCAGCGGTGTGGGCAGGAAGGTCACGGTGATCTGCTCGTCGGCGAGCCAGGTGGCCAGCTCCGGCGGGGAGGTGCGCACCTCGGCGGGCGGTATCACCAGCGCGGCACCGGCGGTCAGGGTGAACCAGATGTCCTGGATGGACACGTCGAACCCGGGGCTGGCCAGCAGGGTGGACCTGTCCGTGCGGCGCGTGCCGTAGGTCCTGTGGTGCCAGCGCATCAGGTTCGCGAGACCCCCGTGGGTCACCGCGACACCCTTCGGCCTGCCGGTGGAACCCGACGTGTAGATCACGTACGCCAGCGCGGCGGCGTCCGGTGTGGGCGGTGCGGGGAAGGCCGCCCCACCCGGTTCCCCGGTCAGGTCGACCACCAGGACGTCGTCGCCGAGCGGTGCGCCGCCGGACACCAGCGCCTCGGTGCTGAGCACCGCGGCGGCGCCGGAGAGCTCCAGCAGTTGGCGGATGCGCGCGGCCGGGTGGGCGGGGTCCAGCGGCAGGAAAGCCGCGCCCGCCAACAGGGTGGCCAGTTCGGCGACCACCAGCTCGGCGGACCGGTTGGCGTAGACGGCCACGACGCTCTCCGGGCCCACCCCCCGGTCGGTGAGCCTGGTCGCGAGGGCGGAGGCGTGCGCGGCGAGATCGCGGTAGGTCAGCAGCAGATCGCCGTCCTGCACCGCGAGGGCGTCCGGCGCCTCGGTCACCTGGGTGTGGAAGTCATCGAGCACCATCTCGCAGTCATCCTTCGCCGTGAGAGGTGGTCGCCCGCTGCAGGGCCCGACGCAGGCTCAGCGGGCGCATGTCCGTCCACACCTCGCCGATGTGGGCCAGGCATTCCGCTTCGGAACCGCTGACGCCGTCGCCGCGCCAGCCGGGGGGCAGGTCGCGGTCGGCGGGCCAGATCGAGTACTGCTCCTCGTCGTTGAGCACGACCACATAGGACTGGGTGTCGCCGTCCATGGGTTCCTCCGGTTCGGCGGGATACGGGTTTCAACCTGCTGCTGGTCGTGCCCCTGCGGCCTGCGCGTCGGGCGGTGCGGCCGTGGGCACGGGGATGACGGGTGCGGCGGGTGCCACGGGAGGGTCGTGGGGGCGAAGTGCGTCGGGAGCCCCACCGAGCCTTTTCGAGTGCGGCTCAGAAATGGCGGGCCACCTCGGCGCCGTCAGGGAAACCGACCGACCCGCACCCCCGGGACCGTGGCTGTCGGAGAACTGCCATCCCCCTTGATTTCCACTCCACCAGCATGGGCCGCATCGGTTCCCAGCAGTAGAGTACGGCAATTACTCTAGCGCTCCAGGGCATTTCACAATCCGACGTCGGCCTCGAGTTCCCAGACGGCGTTTCCGCCGCGCGGCGCACCCGCAGACATGGGATTGTTGGTCCATTGGCGAGAGCCGAGAGCTGACGGTATTCCTTTTGACCGAATTGCACGGTTCCGGTCGCCGCCGGTCAAGCCGATGCACGTGAAGGGCATGATGGGATCACCCCGCGCTGTCCGCCGCCAGGGGTGGAGAAGGCCTGCTTCCTGATCACCGCTTGACGCGGCACCCACCTCGCGACGCCCAGGACGGGAATAATCGAATTCCAACAAGCGTGTCCCGCGGCTCGTCAAAAGCCGACAGAAACCTCCGGGTGGCCAGCGGCCAAGACACCGTTCGAAACCAGCTCGCACCGGAATCCGGCGATTGCGGGTTCGCCAGATTTTCACCGAACCCGCACCGGAAGAAAAAATTCGACACGAACAAGGGGTGATTCCACCCATGTGACATGGACTGAAGTGGAATCACCCCTTGTTCGTGCCAGGAGGTCAGACGGTCGGCGTCACCTCGGCCAACTTCTCCGGCTCGGCGACCGGGGCCGCCACACTGCGCCTGAAGTTCGTCGTGACCAGCACGAGCAGGATGATGCCCGCCACCGTGGCCCACATGGCCGAGCGCAGGCCGTCGGCGGTGGCGACGCGCAGCGCCTCACCGGTCAGCCCCGCGTTGCCCGCGTTGGCGACCGCCACCAGGACGGCGAGGCCGACCGCGGCACCGACCTGCTGACCGGTCGAGGCGATGCCCGAGGCGATGCCCTGGTTCTGCTCGTCGACACCGGTGGTCACCGCCGCGTACATCGCGGTGAACACGGCGCCCTGACCGAGGCTGAGGATGAGCACACCCGGCACCAGCGTCAGGTACGAGGCGTCCGGCGAGATGGACAGCGCGAAGGCCACGGTACCGACGGCCCCCATGAGGAGCGCGACGATCAGCGTGGTGCGCACCCCGAAGCGGGTGGCCAACCGCCCGCCGGACAGGTTGCCGATGAGCACCCCCACGCACGGCAGGAGGAAGGCGATGCCGCTCTGCATCGCGGAGTAGCCGTGCACGGTCTGGAAGTAGACGGTGAAGAAGTAGGGCAGCGCACCGAACGTCGCCATGAACACCAGGGTGACGACGGTGCCGGTGCTCAGGTTGCGGTTGCGGAACAGGCGCAGCGGCATCAGCGGGTCGCGGCCACGGGCCTCGATGGTGAGGAACACGGCCAGCACGGCCACCGCGATGGCCGCGGTGATCAGGATCGTCGGCGACGTCCAGCCCGACACCGGGCCCTGGACGAGGGTGAACACCAGCAGCGTCAGGCCGATGGTCGCGGTCAGCGCACCGGGCAGGTCGAACCTGCGCCCGGAGGCGTCCCGCTCGGTGTCCTTCGGGATGATGGCGAAGGTGAGCAGCATGGCGCCACCGGCGAGCGGGACGTTGGCGAAGAAGATCGACGCCCAGCCGAACGCGCCCGTCAGCACGCCACCGAGCAGCGAACCGAGGACCATGCCGCTGCCACCGGCACCGCCCCAGATCGCCAGTGCGCGGTTGCGCTCGGGACCCTCGGCGAAGGTCGTGGTGACCAGTGAAAGCGTTGCCGGAGCGAGGAAGGCGCCACCGATCCCCTGCACCGCGCGGGCGACGATCAGCGTGACCGGTTCGGTCGCGAGCGCCCCGGCGAGCGAGGAGACCGCGTACAGGAACAGGCCGAAGGCGAACATCCGGCGGCGTCCGAACAGGTCCGCCGCACGGCCGCCGAGCAGCAGGAAGCCGCCGAAGGCGACGGCGTAGGCGCTGACGACCCACTGAAGGGTCTGCGCGGAGAAGCCGACCCCGGCACCGATCTCGGGCAGTGCCACGAAGACGATGCTGTAGTCGATGGCGTAGATGCACTGGGCGAAGGCCAGCAGTGCCAGGATCAAGCCTAGGCGTCGGCGGGATGGCGTCTCGGCGCCGGCGACTGCAGGAGGCATTTTCTGTGCCTGCCCTTTCTGGAGTGGGGTTTGTCGGGTGCCGATCGGCAACGCAGGGCGTGGGACAGCGGCGCGGCGTCGACTCTGGCGCTGCGCCTCGGGAAACACGTGCGGCAGCTCGTCCGGGATCACCCGGAACTGCTCGCTGGTGGGGAGTTCGGCTTCGGTCAGGGGAATTCGGCGGGCAGGTGCACCAACTCGTCGTGCGTCTTCTTCGCGGCGCGTGCCCCGCGGTGGTCACCGCTGGACGCCGGGGAACCGCCCGGGGCGGGCTTGAGGTGGTCGCGGAACCACTCCACGACAGCGGCGTCGAGCCCGTCCCACTCGTCCCGGTCGTCGGGGAGGTGGCCTCGGGAGAGGCGGATGAACCGCACGGTCTTGCCCAACCCGGTCAGCGTGTCGTGCAGTTGCTCGGTTCCGCTGATGACGACCGTGGTGTCGTTCTCCGCGTGCGCCAGCAGCAGCGGCGCCCGGATGTCCGCCGCGTGGGTCAGCGGGCTCACCGCCTTCAGCTCCGCCAGGTCCTCGGGGTCGTCGACGTCCCCGATCCACTCCACGACCCGCCTGCTCCACGTCGGCGGCAGGGCCCGGACGTCCATTTCGAGGTCGGCGGGCCCGCAGATCGCGACACCGGCCCGCCAGAGGTCCGGCAACCTGCTCAGGCAACTGAGCGCCGCGAACCCGCCGTAGGACACCCCGTGGACACCGAGCCGGTCGCCGTCCACCCAGTCCAGGCCCCGCAGGAACCCGGCGGCGGCGGCGAAGTCGGCCAGGTCACCGCGTCCCCAGTCGCGGTAGATCAGCCGCTGGTAGGCCAGCCCCCGTCCGGTCGACCCGCGCACGTTCGGCGCCAGCACGGCGATCCCGGCGCGCACCAGCCGCTGGATCAGCGGGTCGTGGACCGGCAGCGCGGCCCACTCGGGACCACCGTGGATCTGCAACACCGCGGGAACGGGGCCCGCCGCCGAACGCGGGCGGTACAGCAGCCCGGATATCTCCAGCCCGTCGGCTCCGGTGAACCAGACCGTCTCCGGAACGACCAGGTCGTCCGGCAGCCCGGCGCTGAAGTCGGTGAGCTGGCGCGACTCGCCGGATTCCAGGTCCACCAGGGAGAACTCGGTCGCCCGGTCACTGGCACCCACCTGCACGAGCAGGCGGTCCCCGGCGAAGCGCGGCACGTAGCCGTCGTAGCCGAACGGCTGGGAGGCGAACCCGGGCAGTTCGACCGAGGTCTCCGGCGTGCACAGGACCGTGCGCTGGTCCCGCGGCAGGGCCCAGACGACCCGCGGACCCACGACCACGTTCTCCACGTCGGCGTCCGGCGTGGCGATCCACCGCAACGGCTCACCGGGAACGAGCAGGGCGACACCGAGGAAGTCCCGGCCCTCGGTGGTGCACAGGTAGATCCCGTCCTCGGTCCACCCGCCCGGCTGGTACTTCGCCAGGCCCTCGTGCGGGGTGAGGTGCCGGGTCCGACCGGTCTCTAGGTCGCAGGCGAACAGGTCGTGGTCGGTGTTCTGGTGGAACTTCAGGACGAGCAGGTGCCTGGAGTCCGGCGAGAAGCACATGGGCACGTACCGGTCGTCGCCCTCCAGGACCGTCCTGGACGCGCCGGTCGCCAGGTCCCGCACGTGGACGTCGAGGCAGGTGGCGTCCCGCGCACTGGTCGCGTAGGCGAGCAGCTTGCCGTCCGGGCTGTACGGCTGGCTCGCGCTGGAGTACGGCACGCCGACCTCGCGCCTGATGCCGGGTTCCACCGCGATCCACTCCACCTCGCCGGTGACCGGGTCGAGTTCGGCCAGCCGGTAGTCCTGGCCTCCGGTCACGTCCGCCACGACGAGCAGGCGCGTCTCGTCGGGCCGCCACGCCAGCCGGGTGACCGCGCCGTCGATCGGGAACATCCGCCGCTCCCCCGCCCAGGTCTGGAACCACGGCTGCGGTCGGCCGGACTCGTCGCCGACGTACGCGAAGCCCTCCTTCGCGGGCCAAGCCCCCCAGACGGTCATGAGTGCACCGCCAGCGCGAGCTGGATCGCCGCCGCGGCGACGATCCCGCGGTGGAACCAGTCGAGGTCGAGGTTCTCGTCGGGTGCGTGGTTGGCCTCGTCCACGTTGGCCAGCGGCACGCCGTAGCAGGGGCAGGAGAGCCCGTCGCTGAGCACGGCGATCGGCAGGCTCCCGCCGAGCGAGGGAACCAGCAGCGGCCGTTGCCCGAACGCGTCCTCGACCGCCCGCAGGATCGTTGCCGTGTACCGGGTTTCAGGTAGTGTGGTGGCCGGTGTCATCGCCGCGTCGGGCACGAACTCGATGTCGGGGGCGTGCTTCGCGACGTGCCGCCGGATGGCGTCGGCGACCTGGTCCGGTGTCTGGCCGCCGACCAACCGGGCCTCGCACCGGGCGATGGCGACGTCCGGGATCACCGCCCGGTGGTCACCGGAATCCGCGCAGCTCAACGAGTTCACGGTCAGCGTGGGCGTGGCAAGGCGTTCGTGGAACCCCAACCCGGCCGGTGGTTCCATGCCCACCGCCCCGATCGCCTCGAGCGTCCCGGCCACGTCCACCGGCAGGTCCGCCAGCGCGGCGCGCTGGCCACCGGTCAACGGCGCGACGTCGTCGGCGAACCCGAGCACGGTCACGGCCCCGTCCGCCGACCGCATGGTGGCCAGCAACTGCACCAGCGCCCACGCCGGGTTCGGCGCGACCCCGCCCCAGTTCCCCGAGTGCAGCGGCCGGTTCGAGCCGCGCGCGCGGAGTTCGAACATCAGGATTCCCCGCACGCCGAGCACCACGCACGCCCGGCCCGAGTCGTGCACCGGTCCGTCGCTCCAGATCACCAGGTCGGGCTGACCGACCTGGCTCACGGCCGCGGCCAGGTTGGGGCTGCCGATCTCCTCCTCGCCGTCGAGCAGCACCGTGACGCGGCAGGGGAACCCGCCGGTCAGGTCCCGCAGGGCACGCAGCCCCAGCAGTTGCGCGAGGTGCTGGCCCTTGTTGTCGCCCGTGCCGCGCCCGTACATCCGGCCGTTGCGGATCGACGGCACGAACGGCGGCGTCGTCCACAGTTCGAGCGGCCCGGCGGGCTGCACGTCGTAGTGGCCGTAGATCAGCACGTGCGGCCCCGGCCCGTCCGCGGTCCCCACCAGCGCGGGCCAGCCACCGGTCTCCACCTCGCGCGCCCGCAACCCCGACGCGCGCAGCAGCCGGAGACCGTGGGCCGCGGCCTCGGCCATGCCCTCACCGGTCCGGCTCACGCTCGGCCGGGAGATCCAGTCCGCCAGCTCACCGACCAGGTCCCGCCCACCCACCCAGTCCCGGAGCTGCTCGATCACAGGTCCCCCCCTCCGAGTGATTGCAAAAAATGACACCGATAGCAGTGAACCAAACCGGCGTCGGCTTGGCAAGGTAGAGTGCTGCCCGTGGAAGCGACGGTCGAAGAACTCAAAGCGCTCGGACACCCGGTCCGCTGGCGCATCCTGCGGCTCTGCCTGGACCGGGCGATGACCAACAAGGAGTTGTCGGTCGAACTCGACCTCGCCCCCGCGACCACCCTGCGGCACGTCCGCGCGCTGGTGAAGGCGAACTTCCTGGTGGCAGAACCGGTTTCCACCGGTGAGCACGGCGCGCTGCAACGGCCCTACCGCGGGACCGCGCGCACCTGGGGCATGACGATCCTGCCCGACGACACCGGCCTGGCCCAGCAGGTCGACCTGGCCGTGCTCGGCGCCCACCGCGCCGAGTTGATCGCCGCGGGCAAGGACTCCGGTCGCGGCGCCAAGCGGGGCACGCTGCGGTTGCGGCCCGAATCCGCGGAGTCGCTGCACCGCCGCATCCGGGAACTGATCGCCGAGTACACCGACGAACCCGACGGCGAGCCGCTGAGCTACCTGTGGTCACTCGCCGCCCGCCCCCAACCCGACCCCACCCCCCGGGAGAACGGCACCGCCCCCGATTGACCGATGGGTTCGCCCACTGGTTGACTTGCCGCACCCCCACCGAACGAAGGCCGATGCCGGTCGTACCGGCATCACACGTCCGCGCGCTCGACGCGTTCGAGGACGGCGTGGTGAACGGGTTCGGGTGTCCCCGCGAACATCGGATCTCGCCGGAGAGCCGTGGCACCGGCCGCTCGTCAGAAGTTGTCCGACCGATCACCCGCAGGGAAAGGGAACGGAATGAAGATCGTCATCGCAGGCGGCCACGGCAAGATCGCCCTCAGGTTGACCCGCCGCCTCGCCGCACGCGGCGACACCGTCGTCGGCATCGTGCGCAACCCGCGCCACGTCGACGACATCAGACGGGCGGGCGGCGACGCCGTCGTGCTCGACCTCGAGCACGCCACCGTCGAGGAGGTGGCCGCCACCCTCGCGGGCGCCGACGCCGCCGTGTTCTCGGCGGGCTCCGGCAACAGCGCCACCGCCGAACGCCGGGACAGGATGGATCGGGCCGCCGTCGTCCTGGTGATGGACGCGGCCGAAAAGGCCGGTGTGCGGCGCTTCCTGCACGTCAGCTCGATCAACGTGGGCTGCGCCGACGACCGGGGAATCGGCGAGGGGTACTCCGTCTACTTGCGAGCCAAGCGCGCCGCCGAACAGCACATCTTCACCCGCGACACCCTCGACTGGACGGTCCTGCGCCCCGGCGTGCTCACCGACGGCCGAGGCGACGGGACCGTCGAACTCACCCCCGGGAAGGAGGTCGGTCCCAAGACCGCCAGGTTCGACCAGGTCGCCAGGGAGGACGTCGCCGCCGTGCTCGTGGCACTCCTCGACCGCCCCGACACCGCGCGCCGCATCTACGTGGTGGTCGGCGGCAAGACGCCGATCGAGCAGGCTGTGGACGCCTGACGACCACCTCGCGGCGCAGGCCGTCGTCGTGACGGGTCACGTCGGACTGCCCGGCTGTTGTCGGTTCCTCGGCGTGGTGCCTGGGCCCGGGAACACCGGCCCCGTCATGTCCCCGGCGAGCGGTCGCTTTGATCCGTGCGGTCAGCGGCATGAGCGGCTGTTCCGCTCATGCGCCGGTTCTACGGGCCACGTGGACGGGTGGGCTCACCTCTCCGCGGGCCCGATGGCGAGATCGGACAGCAGCAGAGCAAGCACGCGCTCCTCGTGCACCGGAGAACGTGACCGGTCGTAGGCGACCCGCAGTCCGGCAACGGCGGTCACGAGATCGTGCGGAGCTGCGTGCCGGCCGCTCATGCCGCACTCGGTCGCGCAGGTCCTCTGGTCGAAGCGCCACGACAACGCGCCTGGGGCGACGGAGAGCACTTGGTCGGCGATGGTGAAACCGGCCGGGTCGAAGTCCGCCCGCGCGTGGATCGCGCAGCCCGCGGCGGCGAGTCCGGAGAGGAGGTCGAGGGCCGCGCCGGAGGCGGTCCCGTCGGTGCACACCAGCGGCGGGCAGGTCGGGCCGAGCGCGTCGGCGGCGGCTTCGGTGACGGTGGGGTTCTCGCACACGAAGACGTCGGCCCGGGAAGCAGTCCAGGCGCCCACCAGCGAACGCAGAGTCAACCAGACGGGCTCGCCCGGGGCGGCGGCGCACAGCTTGACGGCCGGGGCCTCGCCGGTCAGGGGGAGGTTCAGGGCCAGCACGCGGGAGGACACGCCATCGCACACCACCCCGGCACCCGCCCACGCCACGCGCCAGGCCGCCCGGCTCGATGTGGCCGGGGGAGGTCGTGGACGACCGCCAGCAGCCGGGCCACACCGCGCCCCAGCGGCTTGTCCGGGTCGAGAGCATGGGCGTCGTGCAGGGTGTCCGCGGCGAGTTGGGCGAGTCTTGTCCCGCTGCCAGTGGCCTGCAGCCGGGTCACGACGGCTGCCACCTGTTCGACCAGGATCGTGAGCTCACCCGACCCCGCCCGGGGCAGGGCGGGGTCGGCGAGCCAGTGCTCCGCCTTCGGCGCTGCCACACCTGCTTCGACCAGGAGTGCGGCTGCGCGCTCCCGTTCCGCCGCCGCCCGGGCCTGTGCGCGATCGTGGTGGGCCCTGTCCGGTTCGATGTGTTCGCCGCGCAGCGCCTCGACGAGCCCGAGCACGGTCAGGTGGTGTTCGGACAGCCGCACCGCGAGGTCTTGGAGCCGGACGGGCTTGCCGGACAGCTCTCACCGGGTGCCGAGCAGCAACGCGACCTCCCGGCGCTGCGGCGCGGTCAGCACGACGTTTGTGAGCGTTCCCGCCTCGGTGCGGTGAGCGCGCCTGGCCCGGGTGCGGACGGCATCGAGCACCACCGCGGGCCCCGGCAGAAGAGCCCAATCCCGGATGCCCGGTGGGATGGCGGTCGTCACTCGGAGTCCACCTCGGCGAACAGGCCGTCGGCCGCCGGCAGCGTCTCGTCCGCGTGCGCGTTCGAGATCGGCAGCGCGACCGCGGTCCACTCGCCGCCGCACCACAGGTACGGGACGGCGTTGACCCCGGGAAGTCCTCTGTGCCGGGCCAGGTCGTACACGGCCACCGCCGGGACGGTCGGGTACTTGCACCACTCGTCGTGGGCGGTCAGCATCACGTCGAGGTCGAAGGCGACCGTCAGTCCCATGAACGACGCCTTGATCTCCTCATCCACGCCGGTCATCGCCTCGTCCAACCAGACGCACCGCGGGGCCCGCCCACCGGCGGCGTTGTAGGCGACGACCGCGGCGGCGAACAGCGGCTGGGACAGCAGCACGACCTTCTCGCCCCCGGACTTGGCACCGTGCTTGGCGGCGTCGAACGACACCCAGCGGCTGGTCGAGCCCGGCCGGTACCGCAGGGAGAACTTGAGCCAGCCGCGGTAGTCGAGGGCGGTGGTCAGGTGCTCCCGCCAGTCGGCGGAGCCGCCCATCGCCGCGTCCGCCCTGGCCGCATCGATCTTGCGGGCCAGGAAGGAGCGCACCGTCTCCTGGCGTGCGGGTGAGAGCAACCGGTAGCCCTGGGTCAGCGCGTCGACCACGGCACCCGCGTCGGGGTCGGTGGGATCGGGCTCCCACGTCAGCCGCACGGCGTTGCCGTGCCGGGTCGGGTGGGAGGCTAGCTGGTCGTTGATGTCGGTGAAGGTCCGGGCGGTGTAGTCCAACCGGTCTTTGAGGTGCTCGATGAACGCCGAGCCGAGCAGGGTGGTCAACACCCGTTGCTGCTCGGAATCGAACGCGTTCTCCTGCGCACGGACTTGGTCGGCGAGCAGGTCCGCGGCGGCCGGGGGCGCCTGCCAGCCTGCGGTGTTGTCGGCGAGGACGACCACGCGCTGGATCGCGCCGTCGTGTTCCGGCTCCTGCACGCCTGCGTCGCGGTCGGGCAACAGCCCTTGCCACAGCGCTTCGAGCTTGCGGTAGCAGCTCCGCCAAGCCCGGTCCTCGTCGCCGGGGTCGGGCAGTTCCCGACGCGCGGCCCGGGTCGACCCGCGCGCGGACTCCACGTTGCGGCGCCCCGGCTCCCGCAGCCCGAGGGGCTGGGCGAGTCCCGCGTCGTACACCTCCCACCACACCTCGAGCGCGGCGTCCCGCTTGCCTTCCGCACTCCGGCGGCGGTCCTCGTGCCGCATGAGGGTTTCCTCGGCGCGGCTGACCGCGACCTGCGCGTCGGTGACCCCCTCCGTCAGGCGTTCGATCTCGTTGTCCACGTGCTCCACCAGAAGGTCGAGTTCGGCGCGACGGTCCAACTGCGCGCGGACATCGGTGGTGAGTGCCTCTTCTGCGGTGCGCAGCCTGATCCGCGCCTGCCGTTCACTCCCGCGAAGTCCGTTCAGCTCGCCTTCGATGCCCGCGAGCCTGCCTCGGGCGGACACGAGGTCGGCACGCGCCCGTGTCAGAGCCGCGGCGTGCAGGCTGAGCACTTCCGCGCACCGTGCCAGGTCGTCAACGGCCTCGCGGTAGTTCCGCAGAGCCGTGTCGTGGGCAGCCAGGCCCGCAGCCGAACGATCTCCCGCTGCCTGGCGGCCTCGCGAGCTGTGGCGCCGAGGAAGGACGCCGGTCGGGCGACCTCGGCACGACCCGACAGGGCAGCGCACTGCCAGGTGCCATCCGCTGCCAGCCAGGTTCCGCCCGAGGCAGCGCCGGGGCGGGCGTCGTGCCACCCGATCGAGGTGATCACCGCGTGGATGGCGGTCTCGGTGACCCCACCCGCAGCGGTGGGTTCCAGCACCGCGGTCAGGTTCGCGTCGACGCGGGCTCCTCCGGTGCGCACGACTGTGTCCGCTTGCTCGCCACCCGAGGCGGTGGTCAACTCGCCGTCGATGCTGAGCCAGGCGTCGAGCACACCAGCGGCGGCCAGCGTCGCCTCCAGCAGGTCCACCTCATCGGCGGACAACCCGTCGACGGGCCGCACGCAGCGCCAGAACGGCGCACCTCGCGTACTTTCCGGCTCCGGCCGGTCGCGGCGGCGCCACGACTCAGGTGGGTCCGGTGGGCGCTCCGCGTGGTCGAGCACGCCCGCCAGCTCGACCGTCGCCCGCTCGTGCCGGGTCACCAGCGTGGCGCGCCTCTGGACCAGGCCGGCACGCCGGGTCCCCAGCACGTCGCGGACTCCCTGGACGTGCCTGGCGACCGCCGCGGCGGGCGAGGTGCCGCGCTGTCCCGCCGGGGAACCCGATGGGTCCGCCGCGGTCAGCTCCGCTCCCGCCGGACCGAGAGGTCGGCGCGCAGCGCGGGTACGCCACGAGCGGGCAGGTGCCGATCAGCCGACCGGTGCAGTCCGGCGGGGCGCCCGGCTGATCGGACGCGCTCGACTGCCCGGACCGCCGCTGATTCGGCTTCGTCAGTGGCGGTGGCGGCCCCATCTTCGGCCTCGGCGGCAGCGGCCACCTCCGTGACCGACCCCTCGCGGCGTTCTTCGACCCGCCGGAGTTGCCCGGCCAGCGCCTGCAGTTGCTCACGCAGCCCCTCGACGCGGCTGGTCGCGCTCACAGCGTCCTGGAAAGCCCGGCTGTCCAGCAGCTCGCGCAGTTCCGTACCGAGATCACCGCGCCGCGTTCGCGCCAGGCCGACGCGGTCGCCCAGTTCCTCGGCTTCGCCGCGGGCGGTGGTCAATGCGGTCTCCGCGGCCCTGCGGTCCTTGGTGGTGCGATCCAGCTCGGTGGTGGCCGCTGCCAGCGCGTCGGCGCGGTGGCGCACGACGGTGCGCGCCCAAGGGGTCCACCCGGTGCGGACGAACTCCGCCAGCAGCACGGCCGCGCCGCGCGTCTGCTCCACGGCGGTGCGCAGCTTCTCCAGGTTGTCCCACCCTTCGGCGAGCTGGGTGATCTCCGCGCTCGCGAGCGGCGGCAGGGCCGCGCGCAGGGTCTCGGCCAGGCTGGCGGGGTTGAGCCGCTCCCCCAGCTTGGGCTTGCGTAGCTGCTTGAGCAGCTCGGTGAGGTTGTCGTAGGCGTCGGAGCCCAGCCCGAACAGCTCGGCGGCCACCCTGGAGCGGTAGCGCGCGGCGCCGTCGGGCACCGTGACACCGGGGACCTTCTTGAGCTCTTTCTGCTCCAGCGGCCGGTCCGCAATGGACAGGGTGAAATCGCGCCCCGGTCGTAGGTGGGTGATCAGGTGCCAGGTGGTCACCGCGGACGTGCCGCTGCCGCGACGGGCGCTGACGCCGAGACCGCAGACGAAGAACCGGGCCGTGCCGTCGTCGTCGAGCCTGCCGAACTCGGCCCAGGCGTAGCCCAGACCCGTGTCCGATGGCGGGCGCGGGTCGTCGTCCTCGCCCGTGGGCAGCAGGTTGAAGCGCATCGTGCGGTGCTGGGAGCCGAACGGGTCGAGCACGGACGCGCCGATCTCCCCGCGCAGCAGCACCAGGGTCGTCAGCTCGAGCACCTTGGTCTTGCCCGCCCCGTTGCCGCCGCGCAGCACCAGGCGGCCGCCCGCGAACCAGAACTCCGCCCGGTCGTACTCCCACAGGTTGGTGATGCCGACGCGCATCGGCTGCCAGCGGCGCAGACTCGGCTCCGGGAGGCCACCGGTCATCGCCGCCGCCAGCCAGCGCTCGCGGTCAGGTTCCGATCGGGTCACCCTTCTCCCCCTCGTCCAGCCTCGCGTTGACAGCCACCACCCGCGGGTCGCGGTAGCGCGCCGCCGCGGCGGTCAACCGCCATTCGCCCGGTTTCCCGTTCGGGCGCAACAGGTCCAGCGCGCCCAGCAGATCGCGCGCCTCGGACTCCACGGCGTCGCCCACCCGCAGGTCATTGGTCATGGCCCTGGTGTGCCGCTCTCGAACCTCGTCCGCCGCCGAACCGAGGTCGTCGGCGGTGACGACCGCACCAGCGCCGTGCGTGCGCACCAGGTGGTCGAGCACCATCAACGCCGCGAAGTCGGCAGCGCGCAGCCTCGGGAACGGCAGGTCCGTGTCCGCCTCGTCGGCGGCGATGAGTGCCATTCCCTCCAGGCGTTGCTCGACCTGCCACCCGGTCATCTCCACGCACCAGGTGAGCACGCGGTGGCGCCGGCCGGTCAGGTACAGCCGCTCGGCGGCGGTGAGGTCCTCGGACAGGACCACGGGCAGCTCGAACAGCTTGCGCATCAGGCCGATCCGCGCCGCCGCCTCGTGCGGCGATCCGGCATCGTGCCCCCCGGCGAGGGCAGCGCGCAACGAGGCGGGGTCCACCAGGCGCAGCAGCAGTTCGCGGCGCACCTCGTAGGCACCGCCGACGGCATCGCGGCGGCTCACCCATCCCTCCCGCTGTTCCTCGTCGTCACGGCCGGTCGGCCGCAGCGCCCCGATGGACACGAGCAGGTGCACGGCCTTGACGAACAGCCTGCGCTGTGGCAGTCGATCGGGATCGTAGGGGCGCGAGCTCCACGTCTTCGCGCGTGGAGAGCACCCGCACCCGGTCGGAGAGGTCCTGGGTGGTGGTGATGTCCTCGGCGTCCTCGGCCACCGCCGCGGCGATGAGGGCCAGCACGAGCACCCGGCGCGTCGGCGGTCGGAACCGCCGCGGCGCGACAACGGCGCCGTCGACGGGCAACCGGAACAACCGGGCCGCGGCGTCGGTCACCACCAGCCGGTAGCCGAGCCGCTGGTCGAACCACTCGCCCAGCCGCGCCCGGTGGGTCCGCACCAGCGGCCACACGTCGGGATGGGTGTGGCGGTCCAGCACCGGGGAGCGGAGCAGGGCGGTGAACGCCCGTTGCCGCTCAGCGGCCTCGCGGTTCACGCGGGGTCCATGCTGAAGTGCCAGTTCACGGTCGCCATGCTGCCGCTGCCCGCGCGCAGGCTGGTGGTGTCGTCGGCCCGCGGTGGCCGACGCAACGTGATGCGCCACCGACCGTCCCCGGTCACCGCGCTCTCCGACCGCGTTCGGCGCACCACACCGACGAACTCCAGCAGCAGGTCGAGTTCCGCGTCGGTGATCTCACCCCAGTCGGCCAGGTGCGTTCCGGAGCGCAGGCGCAACGCCGCCTCGGCCCCGCCGCGAGCGGCTTGGGCGGTGAGCCTGGCCCGTCGGGCGGCGTCCTTGCCCGTCGAGTAGTCCGGGATCTTGGTCCGCCTGCCGACCGCGGCGCGCGCGCCCTGTTCGCGGAAACGGGCGGTCACCGGCGCGGGCGGCGCGCTGGTCCAGCTCAGGTCGCCGTCGTCGGCGGAGTCCGAGGCCAGCAGCAGGTGGCGAGCGGAAAACGCGCCGACCGCGGTGTCCCAGATCCGCCACGCGGCCTCGTCATCGGGAGCGCGCTCGACCGCGACGGCCAAGGCCAGGAGCTCCGCGCGGCGGGTGACCGCGCCACCGGTGTCGATCAACAGGTTCATGTTGCGCGCCCACGGGGCGACCAGGTCGCGCAACTGCCGCCGCAGCTTGCGCGCCTGGCAGTCGGGGCCGACGAACCAGAACGCGAGGGCCTGCCAGGTGTGCTCCCATCGACGCGCCTGCGCGGCCACGACCTCGTCGTCGGTGTCGGTGTCCACCGCGGCGCGGACGCAGGCCCGCCACACGTCCGGGGTCAGCAGCGGGTCGAGCTCGAGCACCAGCTCCGCGATCCGCGGTGTGTGGACGTCGACCTGCTCACCCCACATGCCGGTGTAGGAGCGCAGCGTCTGCCACAGCAGGTCCTGCTTGGCCGGGTCCGGCCCGCCCGACAGGGCGTGCGCCAGGGTGCGCTGCCACCCCCGAACCGCCGTGGCCATTGCCTGGTGCATGGCTCCGACCTGCTGGAACTCCGTCGCGGCGGTGGTGTGGACGGCTTGGCGGAGCGACTCGGCGAACGCGACCAGCCGTTCGTGGATGGCCCGCGGGGCCAAGGTCAGGTCGCCCGCGGCATCTTCGGCGTCGTCCACCAACGCCCAGAAGACGTGCAGACCGGCGGCTCTCGGGGTGAGCTGGTACCTGTCGCGTCGGCGCAGGACAGCCCGGTCAGGCTCGTGTCCTGTTCGGCCAGCAGGACGTCGACGATCACCCGGTACTGGGCCGCGAATCGTGAGGTCAGGTAGGCCGGGACGAGCTCCTGACCGGCTGCAGGGCGGACCACGGGTCAGCGGGTGCCTCCGCCTCCGGCATCTCGTCGTGATCGGTCACTGACTCAGGGTACGAAGGTACGGGCACGAGCCTGTGCCATCGCCTTCATTGATCTGCCTGTTGACACAAAACCCGATGTCCTCAACGATGTACACAGTCAACACTAATTGTTGACCGGGTTGTAACCGCTGCCTTGGAGGTGTCATGTCCGCAGGTGCTCTGGTGACGGCGGCGGAGATCGCGCGCCTGGCGAACGTGGGCCGGGCGGCTGTCGGCAATTGGCGCAAGCGGCACCCGGATTTCCCGGAGCCCGTGCTCAACGCGGGCGGCTCCCCCGTGTTCCCCCTGACCGAGGTGCGGCGGTGGCTGCGCGAACAGGGGAAGCTGACCGACGACACGACCACGGATGCCCTGTGGGTCGCGCTGGACGCGGGCCACGGCAGACCTGACACGCTGGAACTGGTCGCCGACGTGGCGACCCACCTGCGCGTCCCTGGCTCGGTCGACCTGCCCGCCGATGTCCGAGCCCTGCTCGGCGAGGACGCCGGGCAGCGGGCGGACGAGGTCATCGAGTCCCTCGTCGAACGGGCCTTCCAGCGCCAACAGCGCCAGCACCTGGCCACCCCGGCCGGTCTGGCCCGACTGATGGTGCGGCTCGCCGCCCCGGTCGCGGGCACGGTACTCGACCCGGCGTGCGGACCGGGGAACATCCTGCGGGCGGCGGGGCACGCCGGTGCCGAGCACCTGGCCGGGCAGGAGATCGACCCCGTGATGGCACGGCTGGCACGGGCCCGACTGGCACCCCACGGCACCCCGGACATCGCGGTGGGCGACGCCCTGCGCGCTGACGCCTTCACGGGTCCACCCGCCGACGCCGTCGTCTGCGACCCGCCCTTCGGCTACCGGGACTGGGGGCAGGACGAGCTGAGGACGGACCCCCGGTGGGAGTACGGCTCCCCGGCGAAGGGCGAACCCGAGCTGGCATGGGTGCAGCACTGCCTCGCCCACGCCAAGCCGGGGGGCGCCGTGGTGCTGGCACTGCCCGCCGGAGTCGCTTCCCGCCGATCGGGCCGGGCGATCCGGCAGGCCCTGCTGCGCCGGGGCGCGGTGCGCGCGGTGATCGCGCTGCCCGCCGGGGTGCTGATGTCCACCGGCGTCCCGATCCACCTGTGGGTGCTGCGCAAACCGGGTGCCGGTGGCGCCGGGCCGGTGCTCCTGGTGAACACGGGGCACCACCAGCCCGCGCGACGTGGCCAGGTGGACTGGACCGCACTGGACGAGGAGGTGCTCGGCGCCTGGCACGAGTTCGGGGCGACCGGGGCGGTCGACACCGTCGCGGGCAGGCGGCGGACCCTCGAACCGATCGACCTGCTCGACGAGGATGTCGACCTCACCCCCGCCCGGCACCTGCCGCCGCCGCGACCCGCTCTCGACCCGGAGGCGCTCGAACGCACCAGGCTCCACCTGTCGCGCCTGCTCGGCGAGCTGGACGGCCTCCTGCCGGAGTTCACCACCCCCCCTCCCGGTGCGCGGGCGACCACGACGATCGACGACCTCGCGCGCGCAGGCGCGCTCACGCTGCGCAGACAGGTCGGGCCGTTGCCCACCAGCGAGGCGGGCCCGGGCCCGCTGGTGTTGACAGGGCGTGACGTGTCGACCGGGAGTGTCCCCGACACGCACTTCGTCGGCACCGAGGACGACGACCCGATCCACCTGCGGCCCGGCGACCTGGTGGTGCCGCTGCTGGCCGCAGGCGACGGGCGCCCGGTGACCAAGGTGATGGACGGTGACGATGTGGTCCTCGGCCCCAACCTGCAACTCATCCGGGTGAACCCGGACCAGGTGGACGTCCACTTCCTGGCAGGTCAGATCCGCGCGAGCAGCGGTCAAGCAGCGAGCAGCACGACCGCGTCGGGCGTGCACCGGGTCGACGTGCGCCGCGTCGAGGTCCCGGTGCTGGACCTGGGCCGTCAACGGCGCCTGGGGGTCGCGTTCGAGCGGCTCGAAGCGCTGGATTCGACGCTGGGCCGCGCCGCAGCACTGGGGGTGGACCTGGTGTCCCAACTGACCGAGGGACTCGCCTGCGGGACCGTGGCCCCACCCGAGTAGAAACGTCTTTTGCTACCCCCACGACATTGTCAGCGTCGAGACAGACCCCTGAGGGAGATTTTGTGAGCAGTACGCACACGAGGCTGGCGGCGTTCATCTGGTCGGTGGCCGACCTGTTGCGCGGCGACTACAAGCAGTCCGAGTACGGGAAGGTGATCTTGCCGTTCACGGTCCTGCGACGCCTCGACTGCGTGTTGGCGCCGACCAAGGACGCGGTGCTGGAGCGCAAGGCCAAGCTGGCCCAGCAGGGCGTGCAGAACCTCGACATGCTCAAGCGCGCCACCGGTGGACTCAGCTTCTACAACACCTCGAAGCTGGACTTCCGGGCATCGGTGCGCGACCAGGACAACGTCGCCACCAACCTGAAGTCCTACGTCGGCGCCTTCTCGGAGAACGCCCGGGAGATCTTCGAGGCCTACGACTTCACCGCCCAGTTGGGCCGCCTCGACGGAGCCGGGCTGACCTACCAGGTGGCGTCCAAGTTCGCCGAGATCGACCTCAGCCCGGACGTGGTGGACAACCACCAGATGGGTTACGCGTTCGAGGAGCTGATCCGCAAGTTCTCGGAAATCTCGAACGAGACCGCGGGCGAGCACTTCACGCCCCGCGAGGTCATCAACCTGATGGTGGAACTCCTGCTCGCCCCCGATGGCGAGGACCTGACGACGCCGGGTGTTGTGCGGACCGTGCTGGACCCGGCGTGCGGAACGGGCGGAATGCTCACCGCCGCCGAGGAGTTCGTCCTCAAGCGCAACCCGGACGCGACGGTCGTGCCCCACGGCCAGGAACTCAACGCCGAGTCCTACGCCATCTGCAAGTCCGACATGATGATCAAAGGCGAGAACTCGTCGAACATCAAGCACGGCAACTCGTTCAGCCACGACAAGCACTACGGCAAGTCCTTCGACTACCTGCTCGCCAACCCACCGTTCGGCGTGGAGTGGAAGAAGGTCAAGGACGACGTCGAGACCGAGTCGAAGCTCGGCTTCGCAGGCCGCTTCGGCGCAGGCCTGCCACGCATCAACGACGGCTCGCTGCTGTTCCTCCAGCACATGATCCACCACATGAAGAAGCCGGAGCAGGGCGGCTCCCGCCTCGCGATCGTCTTCAACGGCTCCCCCCTGTTCACCGGAGCCGCCGAGTCGGGCGAGTCGAAGATCCGCCAGTGGATCTTGGAGAACGACTGGCTCGAAGCCATCGTGGCACTGCCGGACCAACTCTTCTACAACACCGGCATCTCCACCTACTTCTGGATTCTGACCAACCGCAAGGACGAAGCACACCGGGGCAAGGTGATCCTGCTGGACGCCCGGGAGCACTGGTCGAAGATGCGCAAGTCCCTGGGCGACAAGCGCAAGTACATCCCGAACGAGGAGATCGGCAAGCTCTCCACGCTCTACGGCGAAGCACTGACAGCAGCCGAGGACCCCGAGCACCCGATGCACGAGAAGGTGAAGGTCTTCGCACCACGGGACTTCGGGTACCGGCGGATCACCGTGGAACGGCCGTTGAAGCTCCGATTCGAGGTGACGGAGGAAGCTCTCGCTGAACTCGAGATCGCCAAGACCCTGGCGAAGTACGAGGGGCGGGAGAAGCTGATCGAGTCCTTGCGCGGGCTGGTTGCCGAGCCTGCCGCGTTCCGCAAGGTGGACTTCGCGAAGGTCTTGCGGGAGACGCTGGCCCCACTGGGCAAGCTGCCTGCCGGCGTGGACAAGGCGGTCTGGGGCGCGGTCTCACTGAGCGACCCGGAAGGCGAGTTGCAGGTCGACCGCAAGGGCGATCCGCTGCCGGACCCTGACCTGCGGGACAACGAGAACGTACCGCTCGATGAGGACATCGACAAGTACATGGCCCGCGAGGTCCTGCCGCACGTGCCGGACGCATGGGTGGACCACACAAAGACCAAGGTGGGGTACGAGATCCCGTTCACGCGCCACTTCTATAAATACGTACCACCGAGGCCGCTTGAGGAGATTGACGCTGAACTGAAGGACCTCGAAGCTCGGATTCAGCGTCTGCTAAGCGAGGTAACGGAGTGACTAATCCATTTTTCAATTTGCCAAAAAACTGGAGAATATCTCGTCTTGACCGCATTGCCTCGGTCCACGCACGCATCGGCTGGAAAGCCCTGACCGCTGCCGAATACCAGCATCATGGATACGCTTTCCTGGCAACTCCCAATATCAAAGAACGAGAGATCGATTTTCGGAATGTAAATTTTATCACTGCATATCGTTACAATGAATCTCCGGAACTTAGATTGAAAGTCGACGACGTTCTTCTAGTCAAAGATGGAAATACCTTAGGCATAACCAATATTGTTCGCCATCTTCCTCGACCCGCCACCGTCAACGGCTCCATTGCGGTACTTCGCCCCTTCGGGGTAAATTCAGCCTTCCTAATGTATGTTCTTGCTAGCAGTTCGACCCAGGGAAAAATATCCGCAGTGAAGGACGGAATGGGCGTACCTCACCTATTTCAAGCGGACATCAAAAAATTCCCCATTCCGCTGCCGCCTGTCGAAGAGCAGCGACGCATCGCCGACTTTCTAGATCTTGAAACCAGCCAAATAGATCATATGATTAGCTTAAGAAAGCTTCAGTCTGAAATCATTAAAGAAAAAAGGCAAAATTCGATTGAGGAAATCTTTTCCAAACTTAAACCAAACAACGGGGTTCGCCTAAAACGTTTGCTGCGAAGCCGTCCACGATACGGTGTTCTTGTTCCAGAATTCGTGAACAATGGAGTTCCATTTATACGCGTTAACGACCTGACGGATCTGGAGAGTCGAATTGATCATCTTCCATGCATACCAGAGGCGCTTTCTGCGCAGTACAAGGCAACAAAAATCAGAGAGGGCGACCTACTAGTCAGCGTCGTCGGCACTATCGGACGAACGTCGCTTGCGCCTCGATCTGCCATAGGAGCGAACGTCGCTCGCGCAGTCGCGGTCTTAAGGGCCACCCCCGGAATATCAATCGAATTAATTCGCACGTGGATATCCAGTAGAAACTTTGTCGAACAGGCATTAAAAGCGACCGCATCAGATAGCGCGCAGAGAACGCTAGGAATGGAAGATCTTTCAAATTTTGTCGTTCCATGGCCGGATGATAGCAAGTCGCAACAGGAAATGACGATTCGCGCGAAGCGCATCGAAGATGATTGTCGCTTGCTAGACGCGCTTGCAGCAAGGCAGATAGATTTACTCGCCGAGCGGCGCCAAGCATTGATCACCGCTGCGGTCAACGGCCAACTCGACGTAACGACGGCACGGTCGGGGGTGCGCTGATTCATGCACAGAGGGGGGATCGAGTGACTACGGGGGAACAGGCGCTGTATAGCCCGCCAGCGGGCATTGACGCGGCTGCCATCAACACTGCCAAAGGCAAGGTCGGCGCCACAGCCAAAACCCTGCTGGACAAGGTCCGGCAGTTCGCCGAGCGGGCCACAGCGTTGCTGTCCGCGCCGGACGCACTGCGGGAGAGTGCGCGGCACCAGATCGACATCCTGGCCGATCAGCAGGCCCACGCCGTCCTGGCCACCCGCCCGATCGCCGACCTGCGCGGTCTCGCGGGCAAGGGTGCCCGGCTGGGTGCTCTTGCCGACGCGGGCTTCCGCACGATCGCGCATGTGGTCAGGGCGACTCCCGACAACTTGCAGACCGTGCCGGGCGTCGGCCCGCAGTCGGCTCAGCAGGTCTCGGCAGCAGCGAACCGGCTCGCGCGTGAGGTCCGGCAGGAGGCGCGGGTTCGCTTCGACCTCGACCAGCGGCACCCCGGTCAGACCCAACTCCTCGCCACGCTCGCCGCTGCCCGGCACGCCGACAGCATCCGGGGTGCCCTGCAAGAGCCCCTGGAGCAGTTCACCGGGCAGGCCGAGCGCTTGGTGCGGGAGGCGGAGCCGACCGCCAGCCGTGCGGGGATGCTCTTTCGGTTCGGCAAGCGGAAGCAGACCGCACTCGCCGCGTTGGCCCAGCTCGACGCCCTCTTGGCCGCTCCCCGAACAACCGCCCTTCTGCACACGGTGGAGCAGCAGGAGCGGGCCGCTGACCCCGCCTCCTACTCGCCCGAGCAGCTGTGGCAGGAGTACTCCCAGGACGCGGCCGGGTTCAACGCGCTGCTCTCCACGCTCGGGGGTCAGGGCGACGGTGACGACAGCGAGGCCGCGCAGGGGTTCCTGCCGGAGGAGCTGCGCCAGGAGATCACCGCCGTCCCGCTGGACACGAGCCTGCTCAAGGCCACCCTGCGCGGTTACCAGGTGTTCGGCGCGCAGTACGCGATCCACCAGAAGCACTCGATCCTCGGTGACGAGATGGGGCTGGGCAAGACCGTGCAGGCCCTGGCCACGATGACGCACATGGCGGCGATGGGGCAGGCCCGCTTCCTCGTGGTCTGTCCGGCCAGCGTGCAGATCAACTGGCTGAACGAGATCAGCAAGCACACCACTCTCAAGGGGCACAGCCTGCACGGGGCGGACCGTGCGATCGCCACGCACCACTGGTTGCGCACCGGTGGTGTCGCGGTCACGACGTTCACCACGCTCGGGCGCCTGAACGGCATCACCGAGGCCGGGATCGCGATGCTCGTGGTGGACGAGGCGCACTACGTCAAGAACCCCGAGGCGCAGCGGGCCAAGCACGTTGCCGCGATCGTGGCCGTGGCCCAGCGGGCGATGTTCCTGACCGGTACACCCATGGAGAACCGGGTCGAGGAATTCCGCAACCTCGTCCACTACCTGCAACCACGGGTCGCGCAGGGTCTGGACGCCGCTGACGCGCTGACCGGGGCGAAGCGGTTCCGCCGGGCGGTCGCGCCGGTCTACCTGCGGCGCAACCAGGAGGACGTGCTCACCGAGCTGCCGGACAAGATCGAGGTCGAGGACTGGGTGCACTTCTCCCAGGCCGACACCGCCGCCTACACGATGACGGTGCGCTCGAAGAACCTCATGCAGATGCGGCAGGCCGCGTTCCGGTCCGACGATTCCGCCAAGCTCGAACGGCTCGCCGAAATCGTGGACGAAGCACGTGAGGACGGGCTCAAGGTCGTCGTGTTCTCCAACTTCCTGGACGTGCTCCAGGTCGTCCGCGGCAAGCTCGGCACGTCCGTGGTGGGCGTGCTGAACGGGTCTGTGCCGCCCGTGGCCCGCCAGCAGCTCGTCGACACCTTTTCCCGGCGCGAAGGCCATGCTGTGCTGCTCAGCCAGATCGAGGCGGGTGGGGTCGGGCTGAACGTGCAGGCGGCCTCGGTGGTGATCATCGCCGAGCCGCAGTGGAAGCCCAGCACCGAGGAGCAGGCCATCGCCCGCGCCTACCGGATGGGTCAGATCCGGAAGGTGCAGGTGCACCGGCTGCTCGCCAAGGGCAGCGTCGACGAGCGGCTGCGGGAGGTCCAGGAGCGCAAGAGCCTCCTGTTCGCCGAGTTCGCCCGCAAGAGCGACGCCAAGGAGGCCGACCGCCGGTCGATCGACACCGGCGAACACCGGCCGGGCTTCCTCGACGACGAGGCCATCCCGCTCCAGCAGCGCATCATCCGCGCCGAACAGCACCGCCTCGGCATCGAGTCCTGAACAGGAATCTGGGGGAACCACATGGTCGTGGCACGCGAAACATCCCTTCAAGAGCTGTTGGAGGGGGCGAAGCAGTACCAGATCCCGCTGTACCAGCGGCCCTACTCCTGGGGGACGGGCCAGCTCAAGCAGCTGTGGGAGGACATCTCCCAACTGGCTGAGGACCGCGCCGACGACCGGGAGCTGACGCACTTCATCGGATCGGTGGTGCTGACACCCAGCCCGGCCAACGGGCCGACCGGCGTGTCCGAGTACCTGGTGATCGATGGGCAGCAGCGGCTCACCACGCTCACCATCCTCCTGTGCGCGATCCGCGACCACCGAGCGGCACGGGAGAACCCGGAGCACAGGCAGAGGATCAATGAGCAGTACCTGGTCAACCGGTGGAAGCCGGGGAACCAGCGGTTGAAGCTGGTGCCGACGCAGGCTGACCGCGCCGCCTACCTGGCCTGCGTCGACTCCACCCCGCAGGCTGGTGGAACGGACCGCATCGGCGCCGCTTACCGGTTCTTCTCCGCACGGCTGGCGGGCGCCGACGACCCTGACGACCCCCACGACATCGAGCGGATCGAGGACACCGTGTTCTCGGGCTTGGCCCTGGTCTCCGTCACCGCGCAGCAGGGGGACAACCCGCACCGGATCTTCGAGTCGCTCAACAACACCGGCCTGCGGTTGACCCAGGCCGACCTGCTGCGCAACTACCTCTTCATGCGGTTGCCCACCCGTGGCGCGGCCGTCTACGAGTCGCTGTGGCTCCCGCTCCAGAAGGGCCTGGAGCGCGACCAGTTGGAGCTGCTGTTCTGGCTCGACCTCGTGCAGCGCGATCCGCGCATCAAGCAGGCCGACACCTACACCGGGCAGCAGCGGCGGTTGGACAAACTACGCTCAGAAGAGGACATCGAGCGGGAGGTCGCCAGGTTCGGCGGCCTCGGCGAGCTCTTGCGGACGATCCTCGACCCGTCCCGTGAACCGGATGCAGCGGTACGACACCGCTTGACCCGCCTCGGCGCGTGGGGGACGACGACCGTCTACCCCGTGCTGCTGCACCTGCTGGATCGGCGGGCCTCGGGCACAGCCGACTCCGCGCAGATCTCGACGGCGATGCTGCACCTGGAGAGCTACTTCGTCCGCCGCCTGCTCATCGGCCGCGCCACAGCGGGGATCAACAGGACGTTGCTGTCCATGGTGACCGAGATGGACGCCGATGCTCCGGTCGACCAGGCTGTTCGCGGCTACCTGACGACAGGTCGAAAGCACTACGCGAGTGACCGGGAGATCAAGGCGGCCGTGCGGTCGGTGCCCTACTACCTCAACGGGCGCCCGCACCAGCGAGCGCTGGTGTTGCGGTGGCTCGAGGAGACCTACGGCAGCAAGGAGCCGGTGGACCTGTCCTCCCTGACGATCGAACACGTGCTGCCGCAGACACCGACCCCGCAGTGGCGGCGGGTGCTGGCGGAGGACCTCGAGGGCGGGGAGGAGCTGGGCCAGGTGCACGAGGGCCTGGTCCACACCCTGGGGAACCTGACCCTCACCGGCTACAACTCCACCCTCGGCAACAGCACGTTCGAGGTGAAGCGCCCGAAGCTGGCCAGCAGCGGCGTGCGCATGAACCAGGAGATCGCCGCACAACACCGGTGGGGACGGCCGCAGATCCAGGAACGCGCCGACGCCCTGGCGGAGCGGGTGATCGCCGAGTGGCCCGGCCCCGCGGCAGCCGGTGCTGACTTGTCGGGAACGGCGTGGGAGGTGATGAACCAGGCGCTCGCTGAGCTGCCCGCGGGGGCGTGGACGACCTACGGCGACCTCGCCGTGCTGATCGGCAGCCACCCCGTGGCCATCGGGCAGCGGCTCGCGACCACGCCCGCTCCCAACGCGCACCGGGTCCTGCAATCCGATGGCAGGGTCTCGCCGAACTTCGCCTGGCTCGACGCGTCGCGCACGGACGACCCACGGGACACGCTGGAGGCCGAGGGGGTGGTGTTCGACCGCCACGGGCGCGCGGACAAGGAGCGACGGGTGACCGCGGAGGAGCTCGCGGTGCTCATCGGTGCCGATGTCCCGGACCTGGGGCCGGTGCCCGAGCCCGGCGAGGACGCGATGCCGCCCGACCGGTTCCTCGGTCAGCTCGTGGAGCGGCAGGGGGACGACATCGCCGAGGCTGTGATCGAGGTGATCGAGCTCTGGATCGAGCGGGGTGGGCACGTCGAGTTCGGCCTCAAGAACGAGACGTCGTGCTTCCTGATGTCCCGGGACAAGTCGCACCCCGACGGCAACATCTGGCCCGTGGTCTTCTACCCGAGCGGCAAGTGCGAAGTGGTGTTCCAGCACCTGGGCAGGCGGCAACCGTTCGACGACCCGGCTCGGCGCGAGAAACTCCGCCAACGGCTCAACACCATCCAGGGTGTCGACCTGCCCGCGGCGAAGATCGATCTGCGACCTGGGTTCGACCTGGGCGTTCTCCTGGATGTGTCCGCGCGTGCGGGCTTCGTCGAGGTGCTCGGCTGGTTCCACGAGATCGCGGCAGCCAACGGCACGACGGAGGCAGACGCCACGTGACCGTGGAACCGGGCCGAACACACCGGGTCGGCGCTGAGAGCGCAAGTCGGGTCATGCCCTCCACCGGAAGGAGTGTATCGATGGCAGTGCACACGGAACGGGCGTTCGAGGACGCCATCGAGGCGGCCATGGTCGCCGCCGGGTGGCAACGGGGGCAGCGCGACGGCTACAACCGGGAACTCGGTCTGGACACCGACCAGTTGTTCAGCTTCATCGGGGCGACGCAGGACGACGTCTGGGGCAGGCTCAGAGCGCACTACGGCAACGACACCGACGAGCAGATGCGCCAGTTCGGCCGGTTCCTCGCCAAGGAGATCGACAAGCGCGGAGCGGTCGACGTGCTGCGCCACGGCGTGCGCGACCGCGGGCACCTGATCCGCCTCGCCTACTTCCGCCCCGCGCACACCCTCGCCGACGACGCCCTGGTCGACTACCGGCGGAACCGGCTGTCGGTGACCCGCCAACTCGCGTACTCCACCCGGGATCGCGGCAGGGAACTCGACCTGGCGCTGTTCGTCAACGGCGTTCCGGTCGCCACAGCCGAGCTGAAGAACCCCCTGACCGGGCAGAACGTCGAGCACGCGAAGGAGCAGTACCGCCGCGACCGCGACCCGCGGGAGCCGCTGTTCGCCAAACGGGCGCTAGTGCACTTCGCGGTCGACCCCGACCTGGTCTTCCTCACCACACGCCTGGCCGGTGAGAAGACCCGCTTCCTGCCGTTCAACACCGGGTCGGCAGGGCCGGGAAAGGACGGTGGCGCGGGCAACCCGGGTGCGGAACCCGGCCGTTACCGGACCTCCTACCTCTGGGAGGAGGTCTGGCAGCCGGAGGCGTGGCTCGACATCGTCCGCCGTTTCGTGCACCTGGAGGAGGGCACCCCGCAGCGCGGCGGCCGCAGGCCCGGGCCGCACGCCCGAGAGCTGATCTTCCCCCGCTACCACCAGTGGCACGCGGTGCGCAGCTTGATCGCGCATGCGGCCGAGCACGGCTCGGGGCACAACTACCTGGTGCAGCACTCGGCCGGGTCGGGCAAGTCGAACACCATCGCCTGGCTCGCCCACCGGCTGTCCAACCTGCACGGCCCGGACAACGAGCAGGTCTTCGACAAGGTCGTCGTGATCACCGACCGGGCGGTGCTGGACCGGCAGTTGCAGGACACCATCTACCAGTTCGAGCACCGCGCGGGGGTGGTCACCAAGATCAGCGACAAGGCGGAGGGCTCCAAGTCCGAGCAGGTCAGCAGCGCCCTGGCGGGCGAGACGACCAAGATCCTGGTCGTCACCCTGCAGACCTTCCCGTTCGTGCTGGAGAAGGTGGACGGGCTGCGCGGGAAGCGGTTCGCGATCATCGTCGACGAGGCGCACTCGTCCCAGTCCGGGGAGTCCGCGGCGGCGCTCAAGCGGGTGCTGACCAAACTCGGCAGCAAGGACATCGACGAGGACGACGACCCGCTGACAGCGGCGGCGTTCGCGCGTGGGCGGCACCAGAGCCTGTCCTACTTCGCGTTCACCGCGACGCCCAAGCCGAAGACCATCGAACTCTTCGGCGTGCGGACGGGCGACACCGTGCGCCCGTTCCACATCTACTCCATGCGCCAGGCCATCGACGAGGGATTCATCCTCGACGTGCTCCGCAACTACGTCACCTACCAGACCTACTGGCGACTCACCGGTGGGGACGACGACCGCGAGGTCGACGAGCGCAAGGCCAGCGCCGCCCTGGCCAGGTTCGCCGTGTTGAGCCCGGCCAGCCTCCAGCAGCGCGCCGAGCTCATCGTCGAGCACTTCATCAAGCACACCCGCGGCCGCCTCGGTGGTCGGGCGAAGGCGATGGTGGTGACCCGCTCCCGCGAGCACGCGGTCAAGCTGTACCGCAAGATCAAGGACTACGTCGACATGCGCGGTTACGAGAACTGCGGCGCACTGGTGGCGTTCTCGGGCGAGGTGAAGGTGGACAACCTCGACGCGGACACCGTCACCGAGGCCTCGATGAACGGCTTCGGCGAGGCGGCCCTGCCGAAGGCGTTCGCCTACACCCGCGCGGACGACGAGAACGCGGCGGCGAACCCCAAGCCCGAGTACCGGATTCTCGTCGTGGCCGAGAAGTACCAGACGGGGTTCGACCAGCCGCTGCTGACCACGATGTACGTCGACAAGTCGCTCAAGGGCGTGGCTGCCGTGCAGACCCTGTCGCGGTTGAACCGCACTCACCCGCGGAAGGGGCAGGACGACCTGTTCGTCCTCGACCTGGCCAACGCGGCCGAGGACATCCAGGCGGCCTTCCGGCCGTACTTCGAGGCCACGATCACCACGCCGACCGACCCGAACCTCATCTACGACGCGCAGCGAGCGGTGATGGACCAGCAACTGCTCGTGGAGTCGGAGATGGAGGCCTTCGCCACCGAGTACGAACGGGCACAGCGATTCGCAGGTGACCGGACGAAGTGGGACCGGGCGCACGCGGAGCTGTACCGACTCACCCATCCCGCGCGCGACCGGTTCGCCCAACTGCTCGAAGACGACGGTGAACGGGCTGAGGAGTTCCGGTCGTCCCTCCGCGACTTCGTCCGCAAGTACGGTTTCCTCGCCCAGGTGATCGGGTTCACCGAACGGTCGCTGGAGCGGCTGTACGTGTACGGCAAGATGCTCCTGCCGCAGCTCGCGCGTCGGCAGGACCCGGGTATCGACCTCGGCCAGGTCGACCTCACCCACCTGAGGATCGGCCGGACCGGAGAGCACGACCTGGCACTCGACCCCGAGGGGGAGCAGGTGCTCCCGGGTTTCACCGGCGACGGCGCCGGTGGTCAGAACGAGCGCCCCGTCGCGTCGCTGGCCGAGCTGATCGCCGAACTCAACGAGCGGTTCGGCAGCAACCTCGGGGAGAGCGACATCGTGCGCGGTTCAGCGGAAGCCGCGATGGCCGAACCCCGGGTGAAGGCCGCCGCGTTCGCCAACGACGAGGAGAACTTCGGGCACGTCTTCGACGAGGTGTTCGAGGACAAGCTGTACGAGCGCATCGAGAACGACACCAAGGCGGTGCAGATGTTCGCTGACGACCCGCAGTTCAACTCCGAGTTGAAGAGCATCGCCCGCCGCTACGCCTACGAGTCGCTGCGCCGGGACGTGGCCTGATCCATGACCGCGCGACGGACTCTGGACCAGCGCTACGAACTCACCTCGCCGATCGGCCGCGGCGGGATGGGCGAGGTGTGGTCCGGTTACGACAAGCGGCTGGACCGGCCGGTCGCCGTCAAGCTGCTGCGCCCCGATGTGCTGCCGCTCGGCTCGGACCGCACCACTCTCGCGAAGCGGTTCCTGCGCGAAGCCCGGCTCACCGCACGCGTGGAACACCCGGGCGTGCCCGCGGTGTTCGACGCGGGCGCGCAGGGCGACGAGCTGTACCTGGTGATGCAACTCGTACCCGGGATCGACCTGGGCGATTTCCTCGCCCAGCACCAGCCGGTTCCGGTGGACTGGGCAGTGGCCGTGGCCGCGCAGGTCGCGTCCGTGCTGGCCGCCGCGCATGCCGTCTCCCTGGTCCACCGCGATCTCAAACCCGGCAACGTGATGGTCAGGCCGGACGGCACGGTCACCGTGTTGGACTTCGGCGTCGCGACGCTGCTCGAAACGGACCTGACCCGGCTGACGACGACCGGAGAGGCCGTCGGCAGCCCTGCCTACATGTCACCGGAGCAGGTCCTCGGCGGCGTGCCCAGCCCGCGCAGTGATCTGTACTCCCTCGGGTGCATCCTGCACGAACTCCTGGCGGGCACTCGCCCCTTCACCGCCGAGGGCACCTACCCCGCCATGCGGCAGCACGTGGAGGAGCCACCGCCGCGGCTGCGGGCGCACCGAGCCGACACACCGGCCGCCATCGAGGAACTGGTCCTGCGACTGCTGGCCAAGGCACCCGAGGATCGCCCGGCAGACGCACAGGAGGTGTACGAGCGCCTGCTGCCCTTCCTCCCCACTCCGGGACCGAGTACCGGAACCGGAGGACCGTCGAGGCCTTCCGACCCCACTCGCCCGTACCGGCATCCGTTCGCCCCGCGCAGCCGCAGCGCCTCTCGCGAGGCCGTGCCTGCCGCGCCGCACACGCTGGACTTCGCCGGAACTCGTGACGAGGCGGCCGAACTGGCCATGGCAGGTCGGTTCACCCAGGCAGCGGAGTTGCTGGAAGACCTCCTGGAACGGGCAGGCGCGGGCGAACACCCGCGCACCCAGCGGCGGGGCGCTCGACTGCAACTCGCGAACACCCTGCTGCTCGGCGGCGACTACGCCCGCGCTCTCGCGGAATACGAGCTGTTGATCGACGAAATCGGACCCGAGCGGGCAGCCGAGGATTCGGATGTCCTGCACTGGCGACTGCAGATCGCGGTCTGCCACGCCGCCCTCGGGCGCGCACCGGAAGCCCTGGAACACCTGGAACCGGTCTTGCGGATTCAGCAGCGGAAACTCGGTGCCACTCATGACGAGGTGGTCGAACTGCGCCGGGAGGCGGCCAAGTTGCAGGCATCAGCAGGCGGTGTACGCGAGGCGGCAGCCCTTGTCCGTTCACTCCTCCTCGATCTCGGGGATTCACATCCACGGCGAGTCGAACTGCGAGCCATGCTGAGTCGGTTCACCGGCTGATACAACCCGGCGAGATTGCCGGGTGCCGCAGTCGGGTGGTGTCAGAGCACGTCGACGTGGAAGATGGCGGCTCGCACGTTGTGGGCGGCCTTCTCCATGTCGATCAGGGCGTGCAGGGTGAGTTCGACGTCGGTGGAGGTGCCTGCGAGGATTCCGGCGAGGTCGGCGGTCCGGTGGTCGAAGGTCTCGTACTCGGCGATGACCTCGTCGGTGGCGCCGAACTTGCGCTGGTGGGTGCGCGGCCAGTCCGACTCCGCCCGGCTGACCTCGCCGTCCGCGCCCGCGATCACCAGCAGCGCCTTGCCGTAGTTGACCATCGCCGCCGCGGGGGCGGAGCTGAGGCCGTAGGCATCCCTGCCGAAGTCGCTGATTTCGAGAACCTCGTGGTCGGACATGTGGGTCCCTCCCGGTCGTGTGCACGCGCGGGGCGGATCAGAGCACCGGGTGGGACACCCGCACGAGATCATCAATTGTGGCGTCACCGGGACGGGGCACCGCTGTCATCCTCTGGTGTGTCGGGAGCCGTGCGGGCGGGGGCCTCGGTGAGGGCGGTCGTGGGGTGTTCGTCACCCGGCGACGCGGGCGGCTCGGTGCAGGGCGTCGCGCGCGGTGGTGTTGTCGCGGTGTGCGCTCAGCTTTCGCCGGAAGGTGCGGAAGGCGAGGTCGACGCGGGCGGAGTGGATGCGGGGGTAGTCGTCGAGGAAGCGGTGCCAGGTGGCGCAGGACTGCTCCAGGCGGCCCTGGCGCAGTTGCAGGTCGGCGAGGTGGTGGATGGTGAGCATGCGGGAGCGGCGTTCGGCTTCCGGGCGGTGGCGCAGGGAGTCGCGCAGTGCGGTTTCGGCCCGGTGGCTGGCGCGGAGGAACACCAGGGCCTGGCCGGTCAGGTGGGCCAGGTCCGCCCGGTCGGTCCGCTGGGCGGGCGGTTCCTCGGCCTCGTCCAGGCATCCCTCGGCCTCGGCCAGGCGGGACAGGGCGGTGCCGCGGTGCGAGAGCGCGGCGTGGGCGACGGCCGCCTGGCCGAGGATCGCCGCCCGCGCGCCGGGTGCGGCCCGGCCGCCCACGCGGTCCACCGCCGCGTCGGCCAGGCAGGCCGCTTGGCGGTAGTGGCCCAGGAACCAGGCCTGCACGCTCATGCCGCGCAGGACCAGCGCGTGCGCCGTCGCGTCGCCCGCTTCGTCCGCCAGGCGCAGCGCTGCCCGGTAGTAGCGCTGGGCCAGGTTGTGGTGCAGGTTGTCGAAGCACATGAAACCGGTCAGGTGGGTCAGTGCGGCCGTCGCGCCGAACAGGGTGCGGTGGTTGTCCTCGGGGCACGCCAGCAACCAGGTTGTGACGTCGGTGGCGAGGTAGGCGGCCAGCGCGAGCCGGGCGTGCCCGCCGCCGAACGCCTGGTCGGCGGTGGCGAAGGCGCGCCGCATGGCGCTGATCGCCTCGGCGGTCTCGCGTTCGACGGCGCACACCCGGGCGGGGCGGGGATCGCGGCCCGCCCGGCCACCGGTCCACGCGGGGGTCGCCGCCCACTCCACCCGGAACGGCTGTCGGCACAGGGCGCTGCGGCACGCCGGGTCCAGGTCCGCCGTGATGAGCTGGAGGAGCGCGGAGGCGGCGGATGCCTTGTCGACGGCCGGTTCGGCCGGGCAGGCGGACGCGGCGCGCAGGCCGGTGTCGGCCACCGGGACCGGTCGGCCGAGGCGGCGGGACAGCGCCTGGGCGACGAACTCGGGGACCGGTGGGCGCGGGCGGCTCCCCGACAGCCAGTGCGCCACCGCGGTCCGGTCGTAGCGCAGGACGACGCCCGCCTCCAGGGCCACCCGGTTGACCGCGAGGGCGAAGCTGTGCCCGGTCCACCGAGCCTCCCCGAGGAGGGCGCGCAGCGCTTCGTTGGGCGTGTTCTTGCGCAACGTCCAGTTCTCCTGACAGCTTCGACCGCCACACCGGCCCGAAACCGGCGTGCCGAACAAATACCTGACCGCTTTCCGGAGATCCCGCCTTTTCATTCAAGCACGGCCCTCCCACCGCGACCATAGCTCCTTCGGGTGAGGCGGCGGCCAGTGCCAACCGGCCACAAGTGCTGCGGGACAACAGGAACCGGCCAGCCGGAGCGGAATATTCCTCTTGGGATGCCGACAACCCGCGAACAGCCTGAATGGCCCTGCCGCCTCCCCCGGCACGCCACTACATTGGCATTCACGATCCCGGTGGAGGTGGACGACCGTGGAACTCTTCGACCCCGACCGGCTCCGCATCGGCGAGGACGCGAACCCGGACGTCGACCCGCTGGCGGAAGCGGTGCGGTGGATGCGCGCGGAGAGCGAGCGCATGGTGGGCTTCCCGGTGAACCTCGACTTCGACTGCCGCCCCCTGGCGGAATTCCTCGCCGTGCACGGCAACAACGTCGGCAACCCGCGCGCGGAGAGCGCGTACCGGATCGACACCAAGCCGTTCGAGGTGGCGGTGCTGGACTTCTTCACCGCCCTGGCCGGTGGCGACCCGTCCCGGGTGTTCGGCTACCTCACCAGCGGCGGCACCGAGAGCAACACGTTCGCGGTGTGGGTGGCGCGGGAACGCCACCCCGACGCGGTGCTCTACGCCTCGGCCGAGGCGCACTACTCGCTGCCGAAGCTGGCCAGGCTGCTGCGGATGCCCCACGTCGCGGTGCGCACCCGGCCCGACGGCACGCTGGACACCACGGCCCTGGTCGGGGAACTGGCCCGGCACCCCGGTCGGGCGGCGGTGGTCGCGGTGACGATCGGCACGACCGGGCGCGGTGCGGTGGACGACCTGCCCGGGGTGCGCCGCGCGCTCGCGGCGGCGGGGGTCGAGCGGAGCTGGGTGCACTGCGACGCGGCCTTCGGCGGCATCCTGGCCGAGTTCGGCGACGAGGCGATCCCGTGGAACCTCGCCTCGGGGGCCGACAGCGTCGCCATGAGCGGGCACAAGGTGATCGGGTGCCCGGTGCCCTGCGGGGTGGTCCTGGTCCCGGAGGCCGACGTCGCCACCATCCGCGCGGAGGGGGTCGCCGTCGGGTCCGACGACGACACCATCACCGGTTCGCGGGACGCGCTGGCGCCGGTGCTGCTGTGGCACGAACTCCGCCGACTGGGCAGGCGCGGGGTGGCCGACCTGGCCCGCCGGTGCCACCGCACCGCCGCCCACGCCCAGCGCGGGCTCGCCGAGGTGGGCCGCAACCCGAGCCGGGCGCGCGGGGGGACCATCGTGCTGTTCGACCGGCCCCCGGCGGACTTCTGCCGCCGCTGGCACCTGGTGCACGACGAGGAGCACGCCGCGCTGGTGGTCATGCCGCACGTCACCGAACAGCAGGTCGACGAGCTGTGCGCGGAGCTGGCCGACCTCGGTTGACCCGCTGGGGACGCGGTCCGGGGTTCAGGGCTTGCGCACGGTGCCCGCCTGCATGATGAAGTCCACCTCGCCCATGACGCCCATGTCCTCGGTGGGGTCGCCGGGGACCGCGACCAGGTCGCCGACCGCGCCGGGCCGCACCCGGCCGAGGTCGGGTTGCCGCAGCAGGTCGGCCGCCACCGACGTCGCCGACCTGAGAATCCGCTCGGCCCCGATGCCGACCCGCGCCATGGTGGTGAACTCCCGCCACGTGTCCGCGTAGGGGATCACGCTGGCGTCGGTGCCGAAGGCCAGTCGCACGTCGCTGTCGGCCAGGAGGGCGGCCGAGGACCGCAGCGACTCCGCGCAGTCGCGGAACTTGGCGCGCAGGACATCCGGTTTGCCCTCCCAGAAGTCCTCGTCGTCGAGCCGGTCGACGTGGTGGAACACCACGTGCAGCGTGGGCACCAGGTAGATGTCGCGTTCGGCGAGCAGCGCGAGGGTGTCGGCGCCCGCCAGGTTCGCGTGCTCGACCGAGCGCACCCCGGCGCGTACCGCGCGGCGCACCGCCTCGTCGTTGAACGCGTGCACCGCGCACGGCAGTCCCAGGTCGGTGGCGGCGGCGACCAGCGCGGTCATCTCGGCCTGCGTGTAGGTCACCGCGGCCGGGTGGTCCGAGGGCGTGCCGAACCCGCCGCTGGCGGCGAACTTGATCCAGTCGGCGCCCGCCCGGACCTGCCTGCGGACCTGGGCGACCACCTCGGCGGTGCCGTCGGCCAGGGTGCCGACCTCGATGCCGAACCGGGTGGTGAGGTCCGGTTCCTTGTCACCGTGCCCGCCCCGGGCGGAGATGATGTTGGGCGCGGTGAGCAGGCGAGGCCCGACGACCAGGCCTTCCTCGACCGCCTGGCGCAGGTCGATCGTGCTGGGGTAGTCGGCGCTGCCCAGGTCGCGGACCGTGGTGAACCCGTTGTCCAGCAGCGTCCGCATCGCCGGGAGCGCCCGGAGGGTCTGCTCCCCGATGGAGGCGGTGTTCAGCGATTCGTCCAGCACGTGCACGTGGCAGTCGACCAGGCCCGGCAGCAGCGTGTGCCCCGGCAGGTCGATGCTCTGCGCCGTCGGCGACCCGGTCACCCGCGCGCCCACCTGCTCGACGCGCCCCTGTCGCACCAGCACCCGCGCCTCGGCGGCCGGGCGCATGCGCTCCCCGTCCCACAGGCGGTCGGCGGTCACCACGAACTCGTCGTGGGCGGTGTCGCGGGGGCTGGTCGTGGTGGGCGGTCGGCTCGGCACCTGCCGGTCCACGACCTCGGCGGGCGTCAGCGGGCGGTGGTGCTCGCGCTGCCAGACGTCGCCGGGTCCCGGGTTGTCCGACGTGGTCTTGCCGCCCAGGCAGTCCAGCACGCCCCAGGCCGCGTTCAGCCCGGAGGCCATGGCGTGGTCGAGCCACCCGGGGGACCACGACACGTCGTCGCCCGCCAGGAACAGCGGGTTGGCCGGCTCGCCCGGCACGCCCGCGGCGCCTTTCACGAAGTGCGAGAACAGGTCCCACTGGTAGGGGTACTCCCCCGGCCGCGAGAACCGGCAGATGCCCTTGAAGTTGCGCTCCCCCTCCCAGGAGATGGTGCGGGTGACGCCCGCGGCGACCTGACGGCGCAGCTCCTCGGCCACCTCCGGGTGGATCTCGCACAGCTCGTCGACGAACGCCCCCACCCGTTCCTCCAGGGTGGACGAGGCGACCTTCATGGAGTCCTCGGCCCAGGTGAAGCTGAGCACGAGCACCGACCGCCTGCCGCCCGGCTCCCTCGGCTCGCCGAAGTCCATCGTGTAGGTCGCGCGCGGCAACCGGTCGGTCAGGGTCACCCCGTCGAGGCTGGTGCCGATCCAGAACGGCGTCTCGGTCACCAGGACGGTCTTGGCCGACTGCCAGTAGCTGAGCCTGCGGATGGCGCGCAGCAACCTGGGCCCGAAGGGCGGTGCGCCGCCGGGGCGCAGCGGGCGGACCCGCACGGAGGTCTCCAGCACGTGCAGTTGCGGGGTGAAGACGACGGCGGGGAACCAGTCCGCCCGGCCGTCCTCGTCGTGCACGACCACGCCCTCGGTGGCGTCCTCGCCGACCTCCAGGGTGACCACCCCCGGCCTCGGCGCCCCGTCGTTGACCTCCGCCAGGCTGGTGAAGCGGCCGTCGGGCAGGCCGGTGCGGTGCTCCCAGAACCCGTCGGCCACCGCGGCCATGCCTTCGCGCAGGTGGAACACCTCGGCGCCCTCCGTGGCCAGCAGCAGCCGCGCGACCTCGGTGAACGCGAGTCCGAAGAAGCAGTCCCAGGCCGCCGTGCCCACCCCGGCGGTGCCCAGCACGCGAGCCTGGTCCCAGGTCAGCCCGGCGCCGTCGGGGTCGAGCAGGAAGCGGTGGAAGGTCCACTGCTCGTAGCGGCCGAGCAGGGCCGCCCACCGCCGCCGAATCCCCTCCGGGTCCCGCGCGGCCACCGCCCGGCGCAGGTCGGTGAGCCCGATCCGCTCCAGCGCTTCCAGCCACCGGGTGTGCGCCTGCCGGAACACCTCGTCCTCGGGGTACAGGTCGGTGATCTCGCCGACGGCGCGGGTGCGGCCGTCGACGTCGAGGACCGTGCGCGGGGTGGTGCCCGGGGCGTACTCGTCGCGGAAGGGTTGCCAGTGCAGGCCGAACAGGTCGGCGTAGTGCCGCAGCAGCCGGGCGGAGTCGGGGGCGCGCATGCACCCCAGTTCCACCACCGCGCTGTCGGCGGGGGCCAGCCGCCGCGAGTGCATCCGCCCGCCCAACCGCCTGCCGCCGGGGCCGTCCGGGGAGCGCTCGGCCTCGTACAGGATCGGGGTGGCGCCCACGCGGAGCAGTTCGTAGGCGGCGGTCAACCCGCTGCCGCCGGTACCGATCACCGCGACGCGGGTGCCCAGGGCGCTCGCGGGCAGGCGACCGATGCGCCGCCCGCCCGCCACGTGGGCGGCGTAGTCGAAGGGGAAGTCGACCTGGAGGTCGGCGGCGGGGGGCGGGGTGCTCACCAGGGTGCTCCTCGGGACGGGGCCGGCCAGGTGTGCACCGGCTCATCGGTGGTGCTCAGTTCGCGGTAGCGGTGGACCGACTCGCGCAGCGCCCGTTCGGTGGACGAGCGCCGCCGCAGCGCCTCGAAGGCGCCCCGTTGCCACCGCGCGCCGGTCCGCCCGGTGGCGGCGCGGTGCTCCAGCACCGACAGGTACCGGTCGACCTCGGCGCGGTCGACGCCGAGGTCGCGCAGCCCGTCGGCCGCCGCCGGGAGCAGCGCGCGCACCAGGTCGGCGGCGGGGAGCACGCGGAGGCCACCGGGGAACGGCCACCGCAGCAGCGCCCGGGGACCGATCGCCGCGGCCCGGTGGAAGTTGTCCTTCGCCGCGTCGAACGGCACGACGGCGGTGAACCCGCTCCCCGTGGTGGCCAGGTGCCTGCTCAGCCCCACCAGGAACGCCGCGTTGGCCGCCATGTCGACCGGGGTGGGGCCGGAGGGCAGGGCGCGCGCCTCGACCCGCACGTTGCCCGCCGGGTCGTACACCGGGCGGTTCCACCGCCACACGGTGCTCTGGTGCAGGCGCAACTCGTCCAGGCCCGGGACGCGGCCCCGCCGCAGCGCCGTCAGCGGGTCCTCGTCGGACACCTCGGGAACGAGGACGTCGTGGTTGCGCACCACGTCCGCGAAGACCCCCGTCGCCGCGTCCGTCCACCCGGAACCGAAGGTCACCCGGGGCAGGGTCCCGGTCGCGGCGGCGGTGGCGTGGTCGCCCATCCCCTGCTCGTACAGGGCGATCCTGGTTTCCGACCACAGCCGCCGCCCCAGCAGCAGCGGCGAGTTCCCGGACACCGCGAGCAGCGGCGCCGTCGCCAGTTGCACCGCGTCGTGGGTGATCGCCAACCGGTCCGGGGCCGCGGTGAGGTGGACCTGCCACGAGCAGCAGGCGGCCTGCACCGCGATGGAGTCCGCCTCGATGACACACTCGTCCGCGCCGCTGATGCCGATGCGCAACGGCGCGTCCCTGCGGCGGCGCAGCTCCCGGTCGAGCACCCGGTACCGCGACACGTCGGTGATCATGTCGCGGCCGAAGTCGCCAGGGCGCAGGGTCGGCAGCATCCCGGTGGTCAGGGGAAGTGCCCCGAACCGCCCGCCCGCGTCGGCCACCAGTCGCAGCACCGCCCCGACCTCGGTCCGCAGGGCGGTGAACGGCCTGCCCGCGACGCGCCCGGGGGTCAGGTTGAGCTCCAGGTTGTAGCGGCCGACCTCGTGGGTGAGCCGGTGGTCGCCCGCCGCGGCGATCACCTCCAGGTTCACCGGCGCCGGGGTGCCGTCCTCGGTGACGAGGAAGACCTCCAACTCCGCGCCCACCGTGTCGGGGGGTCCGCCGAAACCGGGCCGCCGCAGGACGGTGTCCAGCACGACCAGCGAGTCCTCCAGGCGACGGCGGAAGACCTCGCGGTCGCGGTCGGTGAACGCCTCGGTGTCGATCCGCACGCCCATCGGGGGTGCCGCTCAGCCCGCCGCGGCGAAGTGCCACAGGGTGCCGAGCATCGGTTCCACCCCCGGCGCGCTGCGGACCACCCGGTCCGCCTCCTCGCCCGCGGCCAACGCGAAGTCCACGACCTCCACCGCGCCGTCGACGACCGCCGCGGGCGGCTCGGCGTACTGCTCCAGGTACGAGATCAGCACCTCGGGGACGCCGCTGCCGGGCAGGACGTCCAGCAGCGCGGCGCACGCCGCCGTCCACAGCAGGAAATCGGTCCGGGCGACCAGCGCCGCCTCACCGGCACCGGCGTGCAACCCCATCCAGGAGAACATGTCCGCTGCTTCCCGCGTCGCCGTCGACAACGGTGCGCGCCGCAACTCCTCCACGTCCAGCCCCACCGCGCCCACCACGTCCCGCACCAGGAACCGCCTGGCCCGCAGAATCGTGTCGGCGACGTGGACGAACAGGCCCGCGGGCACCTCGTGCCGGAACCGCACGGCCAGCAGCGGGTAGGTCGCGAATTCCGCCTCCTGCGTCTGGAATTCGACCTGCACCAGCCGCTGGACCTGCTTCTCGTCCAGTCGCCCGTTCCGCGCGGCGGCGAGGAATTCGTTGTTCTCCACGTGCTGCCGGACCGGGAGGTCGAGCTCGTTCACGAGCGTACCGGCGTCCACCGCAATACCCTCCTCCGCATCGATGGCCGGGAATCAACCGTCGTGTCGATCGAAGTTCCCCACCGAGTCAACACCGGCACGAGCAAATCGAACAAGAGACGCGGAGAAGTTCCTGTTGAAACCTGTTGAACCGCCGACGGAACACCTCACCAGCATTCCGGCAGAGGCAGGAAGGTGGTCGCACACCACGCGTGCGCGGTCGACGAGACCACTGGTCCTTCCGAACCCGATGCCCACCTGATCGGTGGAAACCGACAGATGCCTGGCACGCGGTGTGTCCTGTCGCCGTGCTTGCCCGCTCCAGCGCGTCCCGCAGCCACGCTCACCCCATCTTCCGATGGCGTGGCGTCCCGCTTTCCGCTCCACCCCGGCGGTGCACGGGCCACCTCGGTGATCTCGTCGGCCCGGCAGGTCCAGGTCAGCCCGGCCAGCCAGGACCGGCGGGCGGCGGCGCGGCGGTTTCGGGGTGGCGCGGGTGTTGATCGTGGTCGGCGTTTCGCAGCGACCTGCCCGCCACGACACTTCCGGGCGCGGCTAGCATCGGCGAAGTCCGTGCTCCGGTGGAGTGACGCACGGCATATTGCCGGATGGGCGACGAGGCGATCGGCGGGAGGCGCTGTGCGGGTGGAATCCGGGCACCGGGCCGTCGTCCGCCCGCCTGCCGCGGTGCTTTCCCGGAATCGACAGCTCACCTGCGCGGAAGAAGACTGATGGCTCCGAACAGCGGATTGTTTGCCGACGCGTCCAACTTCGACGTCCGCTACGTGTCGGATTACGCGACCATCAGCCAGATCGCGGAGGCGCTGCGCGTCCTGGGGATGAAGGTGGTGCTCACCAGCGGCACCTTCGACATCCTGCACGAGGGCCATTCGATGTACCTGGAGGCCGCCCGGCGGTTCGGGGACTTCCTCATCGTCGGCGTGGACAGCGACGAGAAGGTGCGCAAGCGCAAGGGGCCGTGGCGGCCCGCGGTGCCGGAGGCGGAGCGGCTGCGGATGCTCACCCACCAGCGCGGGGTCGGTCTGGTGACGCTCAAGCACGTCGACGAGCCCCGGTGGTCGCTCATCTCCGCCGTGCGGCCCGATGTCCTGGTCGCCACCGCGGAGACGTACTCGGCCGAGGAGATCGCCGAGCTGGAGGAGAAGTACTGCGGGCACGTCGAGGTGCTGGACCGGATGGCCACGGTGAGCACCTCGGCGCGGTTGCGGCTGTTGCAGCTCGGCCTCGCCGAACGCATGTCCGAGCACCTCGCCGAGCGGCTGCCCGACCTGATCCACGACGTGATCGACGAGTTCCGGAAGACCTGATGAAGCAGCTCCTGCTGTACCTGCCGGTCCTGCACGCCGGGTACGAGGCGTTCTTCTCCCGGCACGCCGACGCCGACGAGGTCCTGCTCCTGGGCACCAGCTTCGCCGAGGACTACCCGGCCTTGAAGAAGGAGATCCGGGCACTGGCCCCGGAGGTCGCGGCGGGGTACCTGCGGGGGTCGGGCGACCGGCCCCCGGTGTCCGTCGTCGAGCGGGACGGGTTGGCCGACGCCGTCGTCGCCGACCTGCTGGTGGTCCCGGACGAGGAGATCATCCGCGACCTGGTCGCCCGGCACGGGCTGGACTCGGGGCGCGAGCTCATCTACGAGCGCACCTTCCTGCGGTGGGACCGGAGCTGGAGCCTGGCCCAGCGCCCCCCGGACTACGACGGGGTGGTGACGGCGGACGCCGGGGACCTCGCCGTGATGGCGCGGGCGGCGGGGGCCGCGGCGCTGAGCTCCGACTGGTGGCGGCAGGTCGGCGCGGTCGCCGTGCGCGACGGGAGGGTCGTCGGTGTCGAGCACAACCAGCACCGCCCCAGCGAGTACACGCCCTACATCGACGGTGACCCGCGCAACGACTTCAGCCGCGGTGTCCGCATCGATCTGTCCACGGCGATCCACGCCGAGGCCCTGCTCGTCGCCCGGGCGGCCGGGTCGGGCGAACAGCTCGCGGGCGCGGACCTCTACGTCTCGACCTTCCCGTGCCCGGGGTGCGCCAGGATGATCGCGGAGGTCGGGTTCCGCCGCTGCTACTTCGCGGGCCCGTACTCGATGCTCGACGGCGATTCGATCCTGCGCGCCGCGGGCGTGGAGCTGGTCTGGGTGGACACCGCCGCGCTCAGTCCTCCCGGGGGCGCGAGCTGAACTTCATCCGCACCGGGGTGTGTTCCGGGTCGTCGACGTCCCCGGTGAGGACGTGCACGTGGAGGTGCTTGATCGTCCCACCGGTGAAGCGGGATTCGCCGTTGCGGACGCCGATGCCGTAGTGGGTGAGCCCGTGGCGGTCGCGCGTCCAGCGCAGGGTGGGCCAGAAGTCCGCCTGGGCTTCCCCGGACAGGTCGGCCATGTCCGTGACATGCTCGTCCGGGACGAGCATCAGGTGCACGCGGGTGCCCTGGTACGGGTACCGGTTGGGCATGACCGACCAGTGGTCGGTGCGCAGGAGCGGTACCTGGTCCTGGGGGCGGTGTCCGGGGCAGAAGAGGCACACGCCCGCCTCTTCCAGCCTGATCATCTCCGCGCGCTGCTCCTCCAGGCGGGAGTTGCCCAGGTAGTACAGCTCCACGCCTACCTCCGGTCGTAGGTCAGGAAGGAGCAGCGGGAATCCCCGCTTTCCTCACCACCGGTCAGCTCGAACGCCCCCAGCCACCCGGCGGGCATGGCGACGTCGCCGTCGTCCAGGTGCTGGTGCACGCGCGTCAGGTAGACCCGGTCGACGTCGTCGAGCAGTTGCCCGTACACCTGGGCCCCACCGATGACGAAGACCTCGTCGCGCTGCGCGAACGCCTCCACGCTCCGGGCGAGCCCGAGGGCCGATCGGCAACTGGGTTGGCTCGCGGCGCCCGCGCCCGCCGCGTAGTCGGGTTTGCCCGTGACCACGGCGGTGAAGCGGCCGGGCAGCGGCTTCCCGAGCCGGTCGAGGATGCTCTCGTGCGTGTGGCGGCCCGCCACCAGCGCGTGCCCCATCGTCAGCCGCTTGAACCTGGCGAGGTCCACCGGGAGGTGCCACGGCAGGGCGTTGTCCCGCCCGATCACGTCGTTCTCGTCCGCCGCCACGATCAGGGACGTCCTCACGGCGACACCGGGATGCGCAGGCCGCCGTGCGGCTCGTAGTCGGCGAGGTCGAAGTGCTCGGCCCGGAAGTCGTGGATGTCGGTGACGGCGCGCCCCGCGTCGTTGAGCAGCACGGTGGGCAGCCTCCGCGATTCGCGCCCGATGATCGTTTTCACCTGGTCGAGCTGGTCGTCGTAGACGTGCGCGTCGGAGATGGTGTGGTAGTAGACGCCCGCCGGCACGCCGGTCAGGTGTTCGAGCATGAGGGTCAGCGCGGCGTACTGGATCATGTTCGAGGGGACCCCGACCGGGACGTCACCGGAGCGCTGGAACATGTGCAGGTGCAGGCGGCCGTTGAGCACGCGCACGTGCACCCAGCCGTGGCAGGGCGCGATCGTGGTGCGCGGTCGCTTGCCCGCGCCGCGGACCTGGTACTGCGGAATCCACGGGCTGACGAAGTGCGTCCTGACGTCCGGCAGTTCCCGGATCTGCTCCACCAGGTGGGCGAACTGGTCGAAGGGCCCGGATTCCAGGGTGGGGAAGTCGTGGAAGGCGCCGCCGTAGGAACCCGGGCCGATGCTGCCGGGCGGGAGGCCCCGGGAGGACGTCTTCGCCGGGGTCGCCCAATCCCCCCACCAGTCGCAGCCGAATTCCTCGAATTCGTCGAGGGTGGTCGCGCCGTTGATGAAGGCGCAGAGTTCACCGATCGGCTTGCGCCAGAAAGAGCGCACGCTCCGCTCGGTGATCATTGGGAAACCGTTGCCCAACTCGAAGCGCATCACCTGCTGCATGAGGGTCAACGCCGGGGGTCCCTGTTTCGTGGGGACCTTTTCGCCCTCGTCCACGATCCTGGCCAGGACCGTCCGGTACTGCTCGTCTGGGTCACGTCGCTCGAACGGCGTGTACTCCATGTTTACCTCCATGTCAACGAGCGGCATCCTACCCCGCGCTCGGGCGCCCTATACGTATCGGCCGCCTTGGCCGCCCAGGTACCCGAATCCCGCTGTCAGGTCGCGGTAGTAGCGGCGGTAATGCTCCGAAGCCGGGTAATGGGAAAGGCGTTCCCGCGCGGAGGGGGTGAGCGTTTCCAAGTCCACTTTCCGTACCGCGTACTTCGACGCCTGGTCGGGTGACCGGTCCCGCACGTTCTCGGCGGTGTGGCTCCACTCGTACCGGGAGAACGGGCGGGCGTAGTAGGGCTGCCCGGGCTCACCGACCACGGCGATGGCCGGGAGCACGATCCGCTGGTTCCACGCCAGCTCGACCACGCGGTGGTTGCCGTCGCAGACGATGAACTCCCCGCTCCCCCGCTCGTCCTCCCAGTCGTCCGGGTGCAGGTTCTCGATGACGGGCGGGGTCACGGTGACCGGCTTCGGGGCGTCGCCCTTGCGGACGCGGACGAACCCCCACTCGTCGTCCAGCCCGCCGAGGACCTGCTCGTACAGCTCGTTCGCGCGTTCGAGCCCCGCCCTGAGCACGTACCGCTGGACCGGCCGGAGGACGCCGAGCGCCGCGTCGGCGCGCAGCCGCGGCACGACACCGCGGTCGAACGCGTCGGCGTCGAAGACGAGGAGGACCTGCCTGGTGCCGCGCCACGCGGGGACCTCCTGCCGGACCAGGAACACCCGCTTGGTCTCCAGTCCCGCGTAGGGGTGCTGCCCCTCGAGGTCGTACCCGTCCACGTACCTGACCTTGGCGATCGCGTCGACCGTGCAGGTGGACGGCACGTCCGCCGCCGGTCCGCGCCCGCCCGGCGGCACCTCGAACGGGAACCGCGGCCCCACGACCCGAATCCGGTTGCCGCCGGTCCCCAGCTTCCCGACGACCAGTTCCGGCGGGAACGACCCGCCCGCCAGGGTCCTGCGCCTGATCAGGTCGTCCTCCACCCAGGTCATCACGTCGGCGTTGCGGGCCACGATGGAGGGGCACTGCCGCCACAGCGAGTCGTCCCGCTCGTCGTCGCCGTCCGGCACCGGGAACCAGACGCCGCCCGGCGGCACCCGGTGCACCGTGTCCGCCGCCCGCACCCGGGGCCGGTCGCCGGAGGTCCCCGCGGGTTCCCAGCGCATACCGGAACCGCCGGGCCGCAACGCCTCGATCGGGATGCGCGCACCCCGCGCCCGGTCGCCGTGGCGGCGCACCGAGGGCAGCTCGTTGAGCCAGTCCATGATGGCGTCGAAGTCGCGGTGCCGCTGCTCCCGCCGCGCGTCCGGGTCCGCCTCGGTCGACCCGGCCCGCGGTTCCCGGTCCGGTCGCCGGACCAGCGGCAGCAGCGTCACGAGTTGGTACTCGTACTCGGTCACGTGACCGGTCGTCGGCGATATCTTCCGCTTCGTGAAGGTGGCGACCTCCCGAAGCTGATCCGCCCAGGTGTCCTCGCCGGTGCTGCCGCGTTCGTCGAGTATCCGTCCGGCGGCCTCCTCGAACGCGCGGACGTGCGCCGCCTTCTCCAGGTCCTCGGCCTGGTCGACCACCTGCCTGAGCACGTCGTCGCGGAGGTGTTCGAGCAGGGCGCGCACGTTCTTGAACGCGGGCAGCAGCAGCGATTCCCAGTCACCGATCTGCGAGGGGCGCAGCGGGGTGTGGTTGTTGAGGAGGATGTCGTGGCCGCCCGTGACGCGCTCGCGGAGCAGCAGGAGCAGGAAGTAGGTCGTCCTGCGGGCGGCGGGCAGCGCGGGGAACGAGCCGTCCGGGTTGCAGAGGGCGACGTAGCCCGTCTCCTCCCAGGTGCGGGCGACGTGCGCGGTGAACTCCGACAACCCGGCGACCGGCGACGCGCCCGCGGTCCGCGCGCTGTCCGCCAGCAGCCCGGTCACGGTTTCGTGCAGGCGGCGTTCCGCGGGCGTCACCCGGGAGGCGGACACCAGGGGCCGCACGACCTGGATGGGCCTGCTCGGGCCGTCGAACTCGTCGTCGTGGCTGAACGCGACCTCCGCCTCGCCCTTCCACACGTTGACCCGCACCCGGGCCATGCCGGACGAGCGCAGGTCCGGCGCGAAGGGCGGGCAGGCCACGACGGTGATCCCGGTCGGTCGTTCGCCGGGGGCCAGCGCCGCGGTGGACAGGGTGGCCACCTCGCGCCTGTGCATGTGTGCGTGCAGGACCAGGGACATCCTGAGGTCGCGGCAGTGGGCCAGGAAGGCCGGGCCGTCGACCAGGTCCCCGGCCGTCGTCGTCGCGATCATGTGGTTGGTGCGGCAGAGCGCCGAGACGCCACCGGCCGCCGGGTTCTCCCGGCACTCCAGGGTCGCCGCGCGGCTCTCCAGACCGCCTCGGGCGACCTGGGCGGGGAAGGCCCGGTCCTGGCTGGCCAGGAGGTGGTGGTGGGCCACCCCGATGACGTAGAGCGGGGTGTTCCCGGCGATCGTGCGCGCGAGCGTGCGGACGAGTTCGAGGGAGGCCGCGGTCTGCTCGCGGCCGATCTGCCCGTGGTCCTCGATGAAGTGGTTCGCGTGCTCCGCGGTGGTGGAGTCGAACCCGATGACCACGACGTGGGCGAGCGGTTCCGCCGCCTCCTCCCCCGCGAAGCGGACGCGCGTCACCGAGGCGACCGGGAGGTCGCGCGGCTCGTCCAGGACCTCGGCGTTGGCCAGGAGCCTCGGCAGCAGGCGCCGGTGGAAGTGCGCTCCCCCGGGGTCGCGGGCGATGTCGTGGTTCCCCGGCACCGCGAGCACCTCGGAGACCGAGGGGCGCAGTCGGGCGAACTCCTCGCCCCAGTCCTCGTCCTGCCCCGGCCGGGCTGACCGCGCCGGGACCAGGTCGCCGCAGCTCACCAGCAGGTGGCACGGCCGACCCTCGTTGAACGGGCGGCGCAGCCGCCGGAAGCGCTCGAGGAAGCCGCCCTCGCCCGGCCGGTCCTGGCGGACGTCGGCCACGGCCTCGATGTCGAAGTACGGCCGGTCCCTCGGGACCTCCACCGTGCGCACCCAGGGCGACTCGCCACTGGCGACGCCCCGGAGGAACCCGTCGTCAACGAGCCACATCCACGATCCTCCTGCCGCCTGCCGCCTGCCGCGCGTGCGCGCGCGGCTACTCGCTGATGTGAGCGGGGTTCGACCGCTTGCGCTGCTTCTGCACCCCGGGGAACTGTTCGTTGAAGTCGCGGAAGAGGGCTTTGTAGTTACCGGGCACCCGGTATTCCTTCTTCTGGTGCGTGTCCGGGAGTTCGTCCAGCTCGGCCACCTGGGACCAGCCGTCGCGCAACGCGTAGGCGTAGTACGGGCAGTCGGGCGGGACGTCGCGGATGAGCACGACCGAGATGGGCAGGCCGACCGAGCGGGCGGCGAACAGGCGGTGGAGCCCGTCGTTGACCACCAGCACGGTGCGGCCGTCGGGTTCGCGGGACTCCTCGACGACGGGCGGGATGACCGGTACGACCTCGTCCGGGTTGTCCTGCATCCGGACGTGGGCGCCGCCGTCGAGGGCGAACAGGTCGATCCCCTCGTCCAGCAGGTTCGCCCGCAGCGCCAGGATCGTGTCGACGGTGGGGCGCAGGACGTAGTTCTGCGCCGGGGTGAACGCGTCGGTGCTGGTGGGAGGGGCGAGTTCGACGACGGCGTCCCGGTAGACCTGGCGCCGGTCGAACCCGCGCAGTCGCGTCTGCCGCACCCGGTCGAGCAGGTGCGTTCGGTCGAAGGGTTCGACCAGGATGGGTTTCACGAGGACTTCTCCGGGTTCGGGTTGTGGTCGACGGCGTCCGGGGCGGCGGCGAACGCGGCGGCGATCGCCTGGTCGGTGAGTCCGGCGATGGACGCGATCGCCAGGGACGGTCTCGGCGCGGTCCCGTTCACGGCGCCCACCAGCGCGGGCACCTCCCGGTGGGGCTCGCGCAGGACCCAGACCGCGCGCATCCCCAGGGCCAGCGCGGGTGCGACGTCGTTGGTGTGGGAGTCCCCGACCATCACCGCGCTGCCTGCCGGGACCCCGGTCGCGCGCAGGACCTGTTCGAGCAGCCGCGGCGAGGGCTTGGCGCACCCGGCGCGGTACGAGAAGAACTGGTGACCGCTCGGTATGTGGCTGTCGAAGAAGTGGCCCAGGTGCTTGCGCGCCGACACCAGGTAGGGGTGCCAGATGTTGGAGGCCAGCGCGAACCGGTACCCGCCGTCCGCCAGGCCCGCCAGCGCCTCCAGCGCGCCCGGCACCGGGACGGCGTCGTCCTCCTGCGCCGCCCAGACGTCGGCGACCTGCCGGTCGACCTGGTCGCCGGTGGCGCCGTACTCCCGCCGGAGGAGGTCCGCGACCTCACCGGGCCTCTCGAACGGCCTGGTCATCAGCGCTTCGTGGAGGCGCCCCTTGGCGGCGCGGGGCAGGCCGAGGGCTGCGACGACGCGGCCCGCGGGCCCCTTCTCCGGGCCGTCGACGAGCGTGGACCCCAGGTCGAACACGATCAGTTCGCCCGTCACCGGCGCGCCGCCCCGTCCGGCGCCGCCGAGGAAACCCGGCTCTTGCGCCGTTCCCGCAGGGCCTGTTCCTTCGTGGCCAGTTCGCGGCCGAGCCAGAAGGCGTGCGACACCAGGCTGACCCCCATGTCGCCGATGATGGCCCGCTCGATCACGGCGGCGCGGTCGGACCGGTACTGCTTGATCAGCAGCCCCGCGTACCGGTGCTCGACGACCAGGCAGTCCTCGTCCTCGTCGACGTCGACGACGAAGTAGCCGTTCGGGTCCTGGCGCAGCGCGTGCCGGTCCCGGGCCCGGTCCAGGTCCTCGTCGGTCCGCCAGTTCTCCGCGATGCCGCGCCCGAGTTCGTAGCGCGGGCTGCGGGGGTCGATCCCGAGGGAGTGGCTGATGACCGTCACCGGCCCCACCGGGACGCCGACGCGGTCGGCCACGTGCCGCTGGATCGCCATCAGGCCGTAGACGTTCTGCAGCCACGCGGTCAGCAGGTTGTGCGAGCGGTAGGTGGCGGTGAGCGTCAGCTTCCCCGCCGCGCGGCGGAAGAAGATCGTCGTCAGGCACGGTCGCGACCCCGGCCTGGGCGCCCCGGCGGCGGGGAGGTCGGCTTCCGTGTCCCACAGCGAGATGTAGGCCTGGCGCGTCTCCGGGTCGTCGCGCAGCAGGTCGACGACCGCTTCCAGCGTGTCCTGCCCGCCCCGGTCGTCCCCGAAGTGGCCGCGGAGCCGGTTGCCGTAGGTGTAGGAGATCCCGTCGGGCAGTTCCGGGTCCAGGATCGCCTCCTGGTAGGCGAGCATCCGGTCGAGCCGGAAGCCGTACCTGCCGAGCAGTTCGTCCGATTCGTGCTCGGGTTCGGTGATGACTGCCTTCGCGTTCAGCAACTCCAGGCGCGGACCGTTGTCCAGCACCACCGGGACGCCGAAGCGGATGCCTCGGACCACGAGTTCCTCCCAGCAGTCCAGCGGGCCCCGGCGGACGACGTGGTGCGCCGCGGGCTGGGAGGGCCGGTACTCGTACGCGTCGGCCTCGAACTCCGGGATGTCCACCCGCACCCGCTCGGGCAGCGACTCCTGCGGCGCGCGGGGCAGCGAGTCGAGGTGGTCGGCCAATCCCGGCGTGGGCTGCTCACCGGAGAGCCTGCCGAAGTTCCGGAAGCTGATGGTCCGCCGCAGCCTGTCCGCGTCGAATTCCGCGATGTCGGGGAACAACCTGTTCTCACCGCGAATCCGCTTGAGGCGCCTGCCCAGCAGGGTGGTGTCCTCCAGGCCGTCGCGGAGGAAGGCCTCGATCTCCCGGCACGTGGGCTGGCCGAGGTCCTCACCGACCGCCACCAGGTGGCGGACCTGGGGGTTGAACAGCAGGTTGCAGAACATCGCGTACATGCCGTCGCCGTAGAGGTTGGCGACGACCGCCACCCGGCTGCCCGCCGGGTCCAGGATTCCGGGGACGGTCGCGGCGAGCCTGCGCCGCGCCACGGGGACGGGTGACCACAGCGTGATCAGGCCGACGTCCCCGGCCGGGTTGACCATCTCGATCCGGTCGCCGTGGTGGAGGGGTTTGAAGGTCAGAGTCATCCGCGCCCCTTCACCACGTCGCCAAGCGGATTGCCACCACCCCGAGCTCGCAGCCCAGGACGAGCGAATCCCGACCGTACAGCGCCGCGGAGAGCACATCGCTCTGGGCGTCCACAGCGCACTCCGCCCGCCACCGGCCCGCGGTGGACAGCCGCAGCACGTGTGCCCGCCCTCGCGCGGCCACCACCACCCGCACGCCGTCCGGGCCCGCGACCGGCACCCGCCCCGCGGGGGTCGCGGTCGTCACCACGCCGACGTCGGGGAAGCGGCGGGTCAGCGGGTCGGCGACCAACTCCCCGGTCTCGAGGTCCCAGGCGAGGACGGTGCCGCCGTCGTCCGCGGAGACCACGACCCGGCGCCCGGCGAAGTCGACCGCGGTCAGCGCCCGGACCGGCTGGGCGTGGCCGTCGAAGGGCGCGCTGACCGGTTCCTTCCGGACCACGTCCCAGACGTGGATGCCCGCCGCGTCGGCGGCGGCGGACACCACCACCGGCTCGCCACCGGCGAGTCGGCTGGTCGCCACGGCGCGTATCCACGCGGTGTGCCCCGTGTACGGCGGGCTGTCGGCTCCGCCGCCGTCGAGCGACCAGGTGCGCACCGTGGTGTCCCCGCCGGAGACCACGACGGGCACCCCGTCGACCTCGGAGACGGCCAGCGCGCGCACCCAGTCGGAATGGGTGCCGAGCTGCCTGCCGGTCACGACGCCGTCGACCGGCTCCCAGGCGCGGACCGACTGGTCGTCCCCGCCGGAGACCAGGACCGACCGGCCGTCGGCGAACCGCGCGACCACCACGTCCCGCACACCGCGGGTGTGCCCGCGCAGGGGCGCGGAGACCGGTCGCCCGGACTCCAGGTCCCAGATCCGGAGCGTGGCGTCGACGCTGCCGGACGCCACGACCGGCCGGTTCCCGAGTGGGCCGACCGCGACCGCCCGCACCCAGTGCGAGTGGCGGCCGAACCGCTCCGCACCGGTGGCGGCGTCCCACACCCCGATCGGGTTGTCGACGCCGCCGGAGACGACGGTGGGCCGGTGGTCGAGGTCGGCCACCACCAGCGCGCCGACCCGATCGCCGTGGTCGATCGACCCCCGGCCGACCGGTGCCCCGGTGCCCAGGTCCCACGCGTGGACCGCCTGGTCGGCCCCGCCGGAGAAGACCACGCGCCGCCCGCCCACCCGGGCGTGCGCGAGTGCCCGGACAGCCCGGTCGTGCCCGTGGAACGGCTGCCCGTCCGCGGTTCGACCGGCCAGGTCCCAGACCCGCACGGTCCCCCGCTCGTCCCCGGAGACGACGAGTGACCTGCCCGCGTCCTCCACCAGGGCCACGGTCGAGACGTTGCCCTCGTGCTCCGCGAAGGGGCGGCCGACCGGGGTGCGGGTGGCGAGGTCCCAGACCCGGACCACCCGGTCCTCCCCGATGATCACCACCGTCGCGGCGCCCAGCCGCCCCACCGCCAGGCAGCGCACCGCCGACCCGCTCGCCCGGTAGGGCTCCCCCACCTCCGCGCCGCTCGCGAGGGACCGCACGCGCACGGTGCGGTCCAGGCTCCCCGAGACCACGACGGCCTCCCCGGCGAGTTCGGCGACGCAGAGGCCGGTCACGCGCTGCCGGTGGGTGGTGTGCCGGGCGGCCGAGCCGGGCGGCACCAGGTCCCAGACGTGCACCTCGCCGCCCGCGTCGCCGCTGACCACGACGTGGCGGGAACCGGTGCGCGCCGCGGCCACGGCGGTCACCGTCCTGCGGTGCCCCGCGTAGGCCCGCCGGATGGTGATGCCGGTCTCCAGGTCCCACACCCGCACCGTTGAACCGGTGCCGCCCGCGATCACCACGGGGCAGTCGTCCAGGGTGGTCACCGCGAGGGCCTGGCTCGCGGGCTGGGCGCCCGCGAAGGGGTCGCCGTCGAGGTCCGGGGCCCCGACGTCCCAGATCCGGACGGTGCCGTCGGCCGACCCGGAGACCACCACCGGGCGGGTGCCGAAGGTGGCGAACGCGAGCGCCCGCACCGGACCGCTGTGCCCGGTGATCGCGTCGCCCACCTCGGCGTGCGTGGCGCGGTCGAACACCCTGATCGTGCCGCTCGCGCTGCCGGAGGCCACCACGGGGCGACCGCCGACGACACCCGCCGCCACGGACAGCACCGCCCTGCTGTGCCCGGTGATCGGCTCCCGGACCAGCGAACCGGTGCGCGGGTCCCACACCCGGATCTTGGTGTCGTGGCAGCCCGTCACCACCACCGGGTGACCATCGACCTCCGCGAACCCCACGGTGCGGACCGACCGCGGGTGGTTGAGTTCCACCGGCGTGGGGGTGTCGTCCCACAGGCCCCAGACCAGGACCCGGCCCCCCTCGTCCGCGGAGGCCGCGGTGGTGCCCCCCGGGTCGCAGGCGATGGCCGTGACGGGGTGCCGGTGACCGCGGAACGGCGGGCCGAGCAGCTCGTCGGTGCCCAGGCGGGACACGTGGACGGCCAGGTCGTCACCGGCGGAGACCACCACCGCTTCGCCGTCCAGGACCACCACGGCGACTGCCCGCACCCCGCCGGTGTGGGCGCGCAGGGGACGGCCGACGGGCTCGCCGGTCTTCAGGTCCCACGCGGTCACCCGCGCGTCCGAGCCCGCGGAGACGATGACCTGCCTGGTGCCCGACCTGGTGACGGCCAGCGCGTTGACCGCGTCCGCGTGCGCGGTGACCGGCTGCCGGAACAGCGCGCCGGTCTGCCCGTCCCACACCCGCAGCACGCCGTCCTCGCTCCCCGAGACGACCAGGTGGCGCCCGTCGACCGCGGCGACGGCCACGGCGTTGATCGCGCCCTGGCAGACCCTGATCGGCACGTGCGGGTGCTGTGGCTGCCAGGCCGCCCAGCGCGCCCGCCAGGAGGCGTGGTCGACCGCGATGGCGTCGGCGAACCGGTCGGCGCGGACGCAGCGCGCCGCCAGCCCCAGGTGGGCCGGGCCCTCCTGCGGACCGTGCGCGCGCAGCGCCGGGAGCGCCCGCCGGTAGGCGTTCGCCGCCGCGCGCGCGGGCGCGCCGACCGTCCGGTCGAGGGCGGAGAGCAGCCGCACCGGTTCGGCCACGAGCAGGAACCCGGGCAGCCGCACGAGTTCGTCGATGCGCCCCGCCCGGACCGCGTGCCCGACCAGGTGGGTCCGGACGTACGGGTGCGCGGCGGCCCAGTCCGGGGTCCCGTCGTCGTGCCTGGGCACGCCCGCGACCAGGGCCGTGACGATCCGGCGCTCGTCCTCGACCTCGTCGCGGCCCGCGAGCAGGAGGTCCGCCAGCGACTTGTGGAACAACCGGAAGAGCGCCCTGCCGTCGAGCTGCCCGGCAGGCACCACGTACGACGCCGCGTTGCCCCGGACGTCCAGCAGGTCGGTGGCCCGGTGGCCGCCCCCGGGGTCCAGGGCGTTCGCCAGGGCGAGCCAGACCGCCTCCCACGGCAGCCCGCCGCCCTGGGCGTAGGCCAGGGGGCGCAACAGGTCGATGGCCCGTTCGGCGCCGCCGCCGAGCCTGCCGACCAGGTCCTCGCGCATCGCCGTGCCGGTGTCGCGCGGGAGGCTCGACCGCCAGACCGGGTCGGCGGGGTCCGGCAGCCCGTCCGACGCCCCCTGCTTGTCGGCGACCAGGCACGCCAGGTAGAAGGAGCGGCCCGCGACCTCGGCGATCACGGCTGTCACCGCTTCGACCTGGTCCTCGTCCAGCCCCTCCCGGTCGCGGACCAGGCGCCTGCGCACCACCCGCCGCAGGCTGCCTGGATCGGCGAACCGGGGCGAGTCGAGGTCGACCCGCACGTGCGCGGTGCCCGCGAAGCCCGCCAGGACCCGCGGTCGGGCACCGAGCAGCAGCCGGACGCGGCCCGCGCAGCCGGTGCTCAGCGGGATGAGGACGTCCTCGACCAGCGACGTGGGCTGGGACGCCTCGTCGAGGGCGTCGACGAGGACCACCAGCGGCGTCTCGCGGTCGCGCAGCTCCGCCAGGACCGCGGGCATGACCGCGTGCGGCCCCGCCTCCTCGTCGATCCCCGCGATCCCCCCGGCCGCCGCGATCGCGGCCAGGACGTCCACCCCCGTCCGGCCCCCGGCGTGCACCGCGGCGTCGATCGCGCCCATCCCGGGCGTGGGGTGCCCGTCGCGGGCGGCCATCGGCGCGTACTCGGGGTGGCACACGGCGGCGAGCCAGCCCAGCAGGGTCGTCTTGCCCGACCCCGGGTCGCCCACGACGACGATCGGCGACCCGTCCGCGGGGTCGGCGAGCCACCGGACGACCTCCCGCCTGGCTTCGACCCGACCGACGAACTCGCCGACGTGCGGGAAGAACCTCTCCCGCAGCTCCTCCTCGCGCAGCCTGCGCCTGCTCTTCGGCTCGGCCGGGCGCGCGGCCGGGCGCCGGTCGGGGCCGGACAGGAAGTCGGGGATTCCGCTGCTGCGCCTGGCGAGCAGGGCGAAGTTGGTCCGCTGCGCGGGAGGCATGCGCTGGTGCAGCTCGACCTGGATGTCGTCGAGGCTGATCGGGGCCTGCGGGCCCCTGCTCTCCCGCAGGTCCCGCAGGGCGTCGGTCAGCGCCCGGGTGAAGACGCCCTGGGTGGCCAACTGGTTCGGCAGGGTCGCGCCGATCACCGCGTGCCCGTAGCGCTCCCCGGTGAGGTCGAGGTCGGTCTCGTCGCCGGAGTAACCGCCGATCGCGCGGGTGAAGTCGACCGCCGCCTGACCGGAGAAGCAGGCGTCCACGACGAGCAGCAGCCGGTGCACCCTGGTCTCGGCGAGCATGGACTCGGCCACTTCGGTGATCTTGACCGACCTCGGCCGGATGTCCAGCGGGTCCACGTCGGCCATCAGCAGGGCGAGGTCGCCGCCGTAGGGGCCGCCGGGGAGCACATCACCGTGGCCCGCCAGGTAGAGCACGACGAAGTCGTCGGGACGGCGTTCGCCGTGGAAGGAGAACTCGCGCAGGGCATCCAGGAGTTCCGCGCGGGTGGGGTTCTCCGGGATGACCGGCAGGTGCTCGTAGTCGAACTCGGCGAAGAAGTCCACGACGCGGCGCTGGTCGTCGATCAGCCCGTCCCGGTTCAGGGACTCGTCGTGCCGGTAGTGGCGGACGACCCCGGTGAGCAGGTGCCTGCGGGCGCCGGGGGCCGCTCCCGTCGGCCGCTCAGCCGCCATGGTCGCTCTCGGGCACGTCGTCGACGAGGCCCGCCAGGATGCCGCGCCCGGTCTCCGGCGCGGTGAGGTAGGGCCGGACGTCGTGCGCTTTGGCTCCGTTGTGGACGATGGACGAGACCACGCGGGGGCCGAACAGCGGTCGCAGGTCCTTCACGAGCGCGACGACGTCACCGGCGTCGGCGACGTTGGCCCACGCCGACACCGACCCCGGCCAAGCACCCCGGCGCCGCCCGTCCGCCGCGGCGACCGGCGCCGGGCGGAGGCGGTCGAAGATGAGGTTCGGGACACCGAGCGGGGAGCCCAGGGTCACCAGCGCCCGGACCGGCCACTCCGGGTGCGCGCACAGCGCCTCGTAGGCGATGACCGACCCCAGCGAGTGCGCGACGATGACCCGGGTGCCGCCGTCCACGGAGTCGGCGACCCGCTGCTGGATCGCGGCCCGCGTCTGCGGCTCGGTGAAGTAGCGCCGGACCTGGACGAGGTTGCCGATCATCGCCCGCTCGGAGAGGCCCGCGAAGAACGCCGAGCCGCTGAGGACCCGCAGCGCGGTCTGCACCGCCCGGGGCGCGCGCACGAGTGTCCGCTCGTCGGCCCGGACGACGGCGGGGTCGGTCTCGGCCGCGACCCGCCACCACTCGGACAGCAGTTCCCGCTCGTACTCGGTCAGGTCGGCCGCGGTCGGCAGCGGATCGCCGACGCCCAGGGTCTGCCCCGGCTGGCGGAAGGCGTCGCCGTAGAACGCGAACCCGATGTCGGTGTCGGTGTCGGACAGGCGTTCGGCGACCTCGGTCCCGGCCAGGCCGCTCGCCGCCAGCCGCGCACCGTCGCGCAGGCGGGAAGACCACTCCGCGCGGATCGTCTCCTGCCCCTTGAGCTGCTGGCCGATGCCGTGCACGCAGACGATCCCAGGCAGCGCAATCGCCTCCCAACCGGGGTGCCCGTTCGAACCGGCGGTCACGGTCCCCCAGCGATCGAAGGCGATCAACCTACACTCGCGGCCGGTCCGACCGCGACCGGGACGGGCGGTGGTTGCGCAGGCGCAGGCTGTTGGAGACCACCAGCACCGACGACAGGGACATGGCGGCGCCCGCGATGAGGGGGTTCAGGAGGCCGAGGGCGGCCAGGGGGATGGCGGCGACGTTGTAGCCGAAGGCCCAGGCGAGGTTGCCGCGGATGGTGGTGAGGGTGCGGTTGGCCAGGGCGATGGCCTCGGGGACGGCGGTGAGGTCGTCGCGGACCAGGACGACGTCGGCGGCGTGGGTGGCGATGTCGCTGCCGCGGGCCATGGCCAGGCCGAGGTCGGCGGCGGCCAGGGCCGGGCCGTCGTTGACGCCGTCGCCGACCACGGCGACCCGGTGCCCGGCCGCGCGCAGTTCCCGCACGGCGGCGACCTTGTCGACCGGGCGGACCTCGGCCAGGACCTCGGGGATGCCGACCTCGGCGGCGACGGCGCGGGCGACCACCTCGTTGTCGCCGGTGAGCAGGACGGTGCGGAGCCCGAGGCGGTGCAGGTCGGCCACGGCGGCGGCAGCGGTGGGCTTGACGGTGTCGCGGACCGCGATCCCGCCGGTGACGGCACCCCCCTCGGCGACCAGGACGGCGGTGGCGGGACCGGTGGTGCCGAGCCACCGGTGGGCCGCGGGTGGGATGGTGATGCCGGATTCGGCCATGAGCGCGGCGGTGCCGACCGTGATCCGCACACCGCCCACGACCCCGCGGGCCCCGGCGCCGACCAGCGCCTCGAACCCGGTCACGGCGGCGGGCGGGTCGCCCGCCGCGGCGGTGATCGCCGCGGCGACCGGGTGTTCCGAGGCCGCCTCCACCGCGCCCGCCCGGCGCAGGACGTCCGCCTCGGGTGCCCCGGTGAAGGACGCGGTGTCGACCACGGCCATGCGGCCGGTGGTGACGGTCCCCGTCTTGTCGAGGACCACGGTGTCGACCATGCGGGTCGCTTCCAGCGCGTCCGGGCCCTTGATCAGGATGCCGAGCTGGGCGGCCCTGGCCACGCCGACCATCAGGGCCGTCGGCGTCGCCAGCCCCAGCGCGCACGGGCAGGCGATGATCAGCACCGACACCGCCGCGGTGAACGCCTCCCGCGCGCCGTTGCCAGTGGCCAGCCACCCGAGCAGGGTGATCAGCGCCACGGCCAGCACGACCGGGACGAACACCGCGCACACCCGGTCGACCAGGCGCTGCACCGACGCCTTGCGCTGCGCCGCCTCCTCGACCAGGGCGCTCATCTGGGCGAGCTGGGTGTGGGCGCCGACGCCGGTGGCGCGGACGACGAGCCGCCCGGTCGTGTTGACCGTCGCCCCCACCACCCGGTCCCCCGGGGTGACCTCGGCGGGGACGGACTCGCCGGTGACGGCGCTCGCGTCGACCGCGGAGCAGCCGTCGACCACCTCGCCGTCCACCGGGATGCCCTCGCCGGGCCGGACCACCACGACGTCGCCGACCCGCAGTTCGACGGCGGGCACCACGTGCTCCACACCGTCGCGGAGCACGCGGGCGTCCTTGACGGCCAGCCCGGCGAGGGCGGTGAGCAGGTCGACCGCGCTGCGCCGGGACCGGTTCTCGAAGTAGCGCCCGGCCAGCAGGAAGGTGGTGACCCCGGCCGCGACGTCCAGGTAGACCGCGTCGGCGCCCGCCGCGGTGGTGCCGAAGCCCAGCCAGTGGCCGGGGGCGGAGCCGCCCGCGAACGACGACCACGCGGCCCAACCGAAGGACGCCAGCACCCCCAGGGAGACCAGGGTGTCCATACTGGACGAACCGTGCCGCAGGTTGCGCAGCGCCGCCCGGTGGAAGGGCCAGGCGGAGTAGGCGACCACGGGCAGCGCCAGCAGCACGCACAGGGCTTCCCAGCCGGGGAAGCGCAGGCCGGGCACCAGGGCGAGGGTGATCGACAGGTTGCCCAGCGGGATCGCCAGCAGCGCGGCCACGAGCAGCCTGCGCCGCAGGTCGGTGATCGCGGCGGTGTGCGCGGCGCGGTCGTCCTCGGCCCGGGGGCGGACCCGCGCGTCGTAGCCCGCCTTGCGGATGGTGTCGATGACGTCGCCGTCGCCGAGGCCCGGGGGCACGTGGACGACGGCGCGCTCGGTGGCGTAGTTGACCGAGGCGCGGACCCCGGCGAGCTTGTTGAGCTTGCGCTCGACGCGGGACGCGCACGCGGCGCAGGTCATGCCGGACACGGCCAGTTCGACCGGTGCGCCGGTCGGTCCTGAGGTCATCGTCTGCTTCCCGGAGCTGGTCAGTGCCGTCGCCCGGCGAGGTCGGCGAGCATGGCGTTGTAGGCGTCGAGCCGGTCGTCGCGGCCCGCGTCGAGGTGGCGGTCGGTGCGGGTGGCCTCGCGCCGGTCGGCCGCCGCCCACTGGCGCAGCAGCGCGATGACGACCACCAGCATCGGGATCTCCCCCGCGGCCCAGGCGACGGCGCCGCCGAGGCGCTGGTCGGCGAGCAGGTCGGGCACCCACGGCAGGGACAGGTAGCGGTAGTACGTCTCGGCGATCACCGTCGAGGAGTTCATCAGGATGACGCCGAAGAACGCGTGGAAGGGCATGACCGCGAACAGCATCCCGAGCCTGGCCAGGTGCGGCAGCGGGCGCGGGGGCCGGTCGACGCCGATGACGAGCCAGAAGAACACGCAGCCCGACAGCAGGAAGTGCAGGTTCATCACCTGGTGCGCCCAGTGGTACGGCATGGCCGCGCCGAACAGGTCCGAGAAGTACAGCAGGTAGTAGGACGCGACGAACACGACCGAGGCGACAGCCGGGTGCGCGACGAGCCGCGAGGCCCTGGAGTGGGTGAGGGCCACCAGCCAGGCCCGCAGACCGGGTGGGAGCGTGCGCAGGGCCAGGGTGATCGGTCCACCCAGGACCAGGAGCACGGGGCCGAACATGTTCAGCGACATGTGGGCCACCATGTGCAGGCTGAACGTCCCCGGCGCGTACCTGCCGACCCCGGAGGAGGTCGCCACGACGACCACCGCGCACCCGGCCAGCCACGCGGCGGTCCGGCCGGGGGCCCAGCGGTGCCCCCGGCGGCGCAGGACCCGCACCCCGGCGAGGTAGGCGGCGGCCAGCAGCACCGCGCCGAGACCGAGCAGCAGGTCCGGGCGCGCGCCGGACAGCAGGCCCGCCGCGGTCGGGGGCGCGGTCAGCCCGTACCCCAGGATCGTCTCGTGCACGGAGGCGGACCGGCCGGTGAACGCGGGCGGCACCAGGTGGCCGAGTCCGATCGAGGCGCCCAGGGCCACGCCGAGCGCGACCAGTTCCACGGGGAGGGGCCACCGGGAACCGAGCAGGCGGCGCCCGACGACGACGAGGGCGCACACGGCGACCTTGACCAGCAGCAGCGCCGCGTAACCGGAGAACTGCCCACGGGAGAGGACGAGACCGGGCACCGCTCCGCTGAGGACCAGCACCACCAGGCACACCGCGGTCAGCCGGTGGTAGCGGCGCACCACCTGCCCGCGGTCCGCGGAACCCCGGCGCCGCAGGTGCGAGCGCAGGGCGACGAGCGCCCCGACCCACACCGAGGCGGCCGGGATGTGCCAGACCATCGCGTCGGTCGCCAGGTCGTGCCAGGCGCCGACGGACACGTGCCCCACCACCACCGGCGGCAGCAGCCCCACCAGCGCGACCCCGAACCACAGGACGGTCGTCGACCAGGTCAGCGTCATCCTGACCCCCACCGCCACCACTGCGGCGACGGCGGCCACGCCCAGCCACGCCTTCGGCTCCTCGGTGGCGGCCACGAGCGCCGCCAGGTTGCGCCACACCACCCCCGGGGACTGCCCGGTGGCATCGGCGGCCGAGAGCGGCACCGACCCGAGCGCGGCGAGCACCCACACCGGGGCCGCCGCGGCGGCGATCCGCGTGGCGCCGAAGGCGTCGGCGGTCAGCACCGCCCCCCGGCGCGCGGGCACGACGAACGCGGCGAAGGCCAGCGCCCCCACCACGACCACACCGGCCGCGTCGGCGACGAACCGGAGCACGCCGAACAGCAGCGCCGCGGACCGCCCTGGGTCGCTGTCGCCCAGCAGCGCGTACACGTCACCTGCGGCGAGCACCACAGCCGCACTCAGCACCGCACCGGCGCAGGCCGAAACGACGACGGCCCTGTCCACCCTCACACCCACATGAGTCGCCCGGAAAGGGTGAATGGTTCCCGGAACTACTCCGGTTCCCATCCGACTCACTCGATGAGAACCCCACCCCTATCGAAGGTGACCCACCCCCATGCCGAGCAAGACCCGCAATCCGGTGACCGCGCGCCGCGGCGTGTCCCTGAACGTGATCCTGACCGCCGCCGTCGTCGTGGTCGCCATCGCGGTGATCGGGATCGTGCTGCTCGCGAACCGATCCGACGACAGCGGCGGCGGGTCGAACGAGACCCTGCGCCCCGCGGGGAGCCACACACTGTCCCAGGTGGCCGATGACAAGGTGACCGTGGTGGAGTTCCTGGACTTCCAGTGCCCCGCCTGCGCCTCGTTCTACGCGAACATCACCAAGGAGCTGGAGAAGGACTACGCGGGGCGGTTCACCTTCGTCCCCCGGAACTTCCCGCTCCAGAGCCACCCGCTCGCCGTCCCCGCCGCCCGCGCCGCCGAGGCCGCGGGCAAGCAGGGCAAGTACGCGCAGATGTACCACGCCCTTTACGACGGGTACGCGTCCTGGGCGCTGACCGAGGACGGGAAGTCCATGAGCGACGACCTCCCCCGGGCCACCGCCAGGTTCGAGGAGTTCGCCACCGCGGCCGGGCTCGACCTGGACCGGTTCCGCGCGGACGTGGCCTCCCCGGAGGTGCAGGCGATCATCGACCAGGGCGTCGCCGACGGCACGAAGCTCGGTGTGGACAGCACGCCCACGTTCTTCATCAACGGCGAGAAGTTCGACCCGCAGGGCAGCACCGCGGGCGAGGTCGACCGGGAGCTGCGCGCGGCGATCGACGCGGGGCTCGCCGGATGAGCCGCGCACTGGCCTGGCTCTACACCGTCGGCGGCGGCCTCGGCCTCGCCGCCGCGATCGCGCTGACGCTGGAGAAGATCGCCAAGCTCGGCGACCCCACCTACGTGCCGATCTGCTCGCTGAACCCGGTCATCTCCTGCGGGTCGGTGATGGACAGCGCCCAGGCCGGGGTGTTCGGCTTCCCCAACCCGCTCATCGGCATCGCCGCCTTCGCCGTCGTCGTCACCACCGGGGTGGCGGGGCTCGCGGGGTTCGACCCGCCGCGCTGGTACCGGGTCGGGCTCGCGGTCGGCACCACGTTCGGTGTGGTGTTCGTGCACTGGCTCATCGCCTCCAGCCTGTACGACATCCACGCGCTGTGCCCGTACTGCCTCGTCGTGTGGATCGTGATGATCCCGCTGTTCTGGTACACCGCCCTGGACACCTGGCCCGTGCTCGCACCGCTGCGCACCGTCCACAGCGCGGTCCTGGCGCTGTGGTACGTGGTGATCGTGATCCTCGTGCTGATCGCCTTCTGGGACTACTGGACCAGCCTGTTCAACTGACCCCCGACTCCGCAGCCAGGGCGTCCGCCAGCCGCAGGCGGTCCTCGGCCGGTGGTTGCAGCAGCGGGGGGCGCACCGCCGCGTGCGGGATGATCCCGAGGTCGGCCAGCGCCGCCTTGGCCATGGCGGCCCCCTGGGAGGTCCGCATGACGGCGTCGGTCAGCGGGAGCAGGGAGACCTGGATCGCCCGTGCCGCGTCGAGGTCGCCGTCGCGGACGGCGCGGATCAACCCGGCGTTGCGGTCGGCGGCGACGTTGCCCACGACGCTGACCACGCCGGTGGCGCCGCACGCCAGGTGGGGCAGGTTCAGTTCGTCGATGCCGCAGTAGTAGGCCAGGGTGGTGTCCGCCAGAACGGACATCGCCTCGAACAGGTCGCCCTTGGCGTCCTTGACCGCGCGGATGCGGGGGTGGCGGGCGAGTTCGACCAGCGTGGCGGCGGCCATGGCGGTGCCCGTGCGCGCGGGGACGTCGTAGAGCATCACGGGCAGTCCGGTGGCGTCGGCCACCGCCAGGCAGTGCGCCACGATCCCGGCCTGGGTCGGCCTGGAGTAGTAGGGGCAGACGAGCAGCAGGGCGTCGGCCCCGGCGGCCTCGGCCTGGCGGGCCCGGCGGGTGCTGGTGGCGGTGTCGTTGGTGCCGACCCCGGCGATCACCCGGGCCCGGCCTCCCACCCGGGCCGCCACGGCGCGGATCAGGTCGGCTGTCTCGGCGTCGGTCAGGGTGGGCGCCTCGCCGGTGGTCCCGGCGACGACGATGCCGTCGCACCCCGTGCCCAGCAGGTGGTCGACGAGGCGGGCGAGCCCCGGCTCACTGATCGCGCCGTCGGGTCGCATGGGGGTCACCATGGCGACCAGGTTGGTGCCGAAGAGCAGTTCGGCCGGGTGTCGCGCGGTGGTCATGCCGCGATCGTGCCCGCGTCGACACCCGCGCTCCAGCGATGCTTTTTCACCGGTACCGCGTAGCCTGGCTTCATGATCGAAATCGGCGCGCTGCGGGCGTTGCGGTCGGTGGCCGCCCTCGGGACGCTGGCGCGGGCGGCCGACGAACTCGGGTTCACCGCCTCGGCGGTGTCGCAGCAGATCAAGAGGCTGGAACAGCAGGTCGGGGTGCCCGTGCTCGCCCCGGCGGGGCGCGGGGTCGTGCTCACCCCGGCCGGTCGGGCCGTCGTCGAGGCCACCCCGGAGGTGTTCCAGGCGCTGGAGCGCTGCGCCGAGGCGGGCCGGTCGGTCGCGGAGGGCGCGGCGCGCGGCAATCTCCGCGTGGCCGCCTTCTCGACGGCCATCCGCGGGCTGCTCGCGCCGGTCCTCCCCCGGCTCTCGGCGCGCTGCCCGGACCTGCGCGTGCACATCACCGAGCAGGACCCCGACCAGGCCCTGCGCGCCGTCGACGCCGGGACCGCCGACCTCGCCCTGGTCCACGACGCCGACGGGCTGCCCGCCCCGCTGCCCGCGTCGGTGACCCGGCGCCACGTCCACACCGACGTCGGCGACGTCGTGATGGGACGGGCGCACCCGCTCGCGCGGCTCGACCGGCCACTGACCAGCGCCGACCTGACGGGCCACCCGTGGGTGACCAGCCCGCCCGGCACGGTGTGCCACCAGTGGTTCCGGCGGCTGTTCGCGGACGCGCCGGAAGACCCCGACGTGCGCCACCTGGTCGACGACTTCTCCACCCAGTTGTCGCTGGTCGCCTCGGACCGGGTCCTCGCCCTGATCCCCCGCGTCGCCCGCCCGCCGCTGGGGGAAGGGCTCGTGTCCCGACCGCTGCGGCGACCGCCGAAGCGCGAGGTGCACGCGACCTGGCGGCGCAGCGCGGGTGCCAGCCCGGCAATCCGGGCGGTGCTCACCGAGCTGGCTCCCCGCGCGCACCCCGACGACGCTCCCCGTTGAACGTCCTCAGTGGACATGGTCCGGGGGAGCTCCGGGGCATGGAGGACTCCCCCGGCCCGGTGCGCTAGTCCGACCCGGTGATGACCTGGGGTGCGACCCTCAGGGCCTCCTCGTGCTCCTGGACCACGGTGTACTTGCGCTGGTGCTCCTTGTCGGGCTCACCGGCGGGCCTGGCCCCGCCCACAGCACCCATCGGAGTGGTGCCCGGCGTGCCACCACCGGCTCCGGGGGCCCGCACCGGCTGCTGCCTGTTCTCCGGGCGGGCGGTACCGGTGTCGCGCCCGGTGCCGACCCGGGCACCGGGAACGGGGGTCGAACCGTTGGCGCCCAGCGGAACGCCACCGCTGAGGGCGGTGGTGGGCACCCCCGCCCCGCCAGTGGACACCCCGCCGCCGTGGGCTGCCGGGCCGGAGGTCGCCGGGACGCCGCTGTGGGGCGGCGGGACCAGGCCCGACAGCCGGGTGGTGGAGTCCGGCGAGGCGCCCAGGGCGCTCGGCATGGACACCCGGCTCGGCGCGGGCGCGTCGATCGGGGCGAACGAGCCACCCGGCGCGGGTGCCCCGCTCGGCGCGGTCGCGCCCTCGAACGAGGGAGCACCGCCACCGGGCGAAGACTTCTGGGCCGCAGATGCGTTGCTGCCTGCGGTGTTCCCGGTCCCGGCTGCCTCCTCCACGGCGTCGGCGGTGCTCGCGGCTCCGCTTCCCCCCTGCTGACCGCCGCCGACCGCCGCCTGGTTCTCGGCGCTGACGCTCTGCCCGCTGATGCCCGACAGCGCCTGCTCGATCAGCTCCACGACGGCCATGCCGCCCTGCACCAGCTTCATCAGGTTCTCCCCGCTGGCCACCAGCGCCGCCAGCTTCGCGGCGATGCGCAGCGCGTACTCCACCGCGATCCCCACGCACGGCGGGATGGCCTCCACGACGCTCTGGCCGAAGGTCTCCCCGGCCCTGGCGATGGCCTGGGTCAGGATGGGGACGATCTGCGCGACGGCCTCGGCGATCAGCTCGGTGACCTCGGCGATGGCCTGGGCCACGACCTGGCCCGCGCCGATGATCGCGCTGCCCACCCCGGTGCTCGCCTCGCCCAGGCCCGCGATGCCGTCGGCGTGCTGGTTCGCGGCCTGCCGGTACTCGTCGGCGGCCGCCCCGGTCCAGCCCGCGGTCTGGGTGGTGGCCGACTGCCGGTACTCCTCGGCCACCCCGCCGATGCTCTGCCCGGCGTCGCCGAAGTCCCGGGAGCCTGCGGAGACCGAGCTGCCGTTGCCGCCCTGGAGCTGGGTCAGGCCCTCGCCGAGGAACGACACGAGCGGCATGAACCAGCCCAGGCCCGCCGCGGCGAGGCCGCCGAGCGGGTTGAACGCCGTCTCCAGCAGGCCCAGTGGGGCGCCCGGCACGCCGAGGCCGGGGGCGACCCACCCCTTGGCGCGCACGGCGGCGTCGGTCGCCTGCAGCTCGGTGACCATCCGGGCGGTGTCGGTGTCGGGCATCAGGGGTACTCCCGGGTCAGCGCGGAGGAGTTGTCCTCGTCGGTGTGCTGGTAGTCGGCCGCGGTGCGGGTGACCCCGGCGCCCACCTCGGCGGCCGAGGACGACGCGCTGGTGATGGTGTTGGCGGTCCGGGTCATGGCGCCTTGCAGGCCGGTGGCAAGGAACTGGGCGAACAGGCCGAGGGCGAGGTCGGCCAGGCCGCTGGGCAGCCCGCCGCCGATGGCCGAGAGGCGGTCGGCGACGTCGTCGACGCTGCGGGCGTGCCCGTGCAACTGGTCGGCGCGGACGTCGAACCGGGTCATCGGGTTCTCGGTCATCGGGTGATCTCCGGCGGGTTGGCGAAGTAGTCGTCGTCGTCGCGGTCGCCGGTCGGGCGCGCGCCCGCGGGCAGGTGCTGCTTGATGACCTCCAGCGCGGGGCCCTCGCCGAAGCACTCCTCGGAGATCCGGGCGATCTGCGCGCTCGCCGCGTGCCGGGCCTTGCGCGTGGTGTCGAGGATCAGCCGCGCCAGCTCGTCGGATTCGAGCGTGCGGGCCGAGGGCGTGAGGGTGAGGTCCTCCAGGACGCCGCCCGCGCCGACCCTCACCCGGACCTCACCGCGCGGCGAGGCCGCCGTGGCGCCGACCCCGCGCAGGCGCGCGTCGGCCTCCTCGGCGCGCGCGGCCACCTCGGTCAGGCGCTTGTCGTACTGCGCGAGCCACTCTTCAGGACCCATCGTCTTCCCTTCCGGCGATCGTGGCACAGGCGGTGAGCGCGAGGCCCAGGTCGCTGTGCCGCAACGAGTTGACGCTGCTCCACCCGTCCTCGGCGCGGTCGACCCGCACCCGGCCGCGTGGTCCGTCCAACCAGGACAGTTCGGTGCCTGCCCTGGCGGTGGCGGGCAGCGGTGCGCGGCGGTTCGCGCCGAGCTGGCCCGCACCGGTCAGCTCGGGCAGCAGCAGGCCGAGTTCGTCGAGCGCGGCGGGGTCGGCGCCGTCCGGCGGGACCGTGATCGGCATGGTCACGGCGGCCTCCGCCTCGGGCACGAGCCGCAGCAGCTCCTCGGCCAGGGTGTTCTGCGCGACCCGCCGGACGCGCACCCCGTTCGTCGCCGGATCGCCGGTGAACCGCTGGGCGCAGATCAGCGCCCAGGACCGGTAGACCACGCCGACGACGCCGACCGCCCCGTCCGGGCCCGCCAGCACCAGGTCGACCGTGCCCCGGTACCGGCGCAGCGCGGTGACCACCTCGGCCGCGATGCCGAGCGGCCCGCGCTCGCCCGCCAGCCCGCGCGAGCGCAGGGTCACCCCCGCGGCGGCCAGCAGCACCTCCCGCTCCCCGGCGATCCGGCCGAACTCCGGCACCCGCAGCGGGAACGGGAACCGCGCACCGGCGTGGGTGGCGAGCAGGTCCAGCTCCACCAGCCCGAAGTCCACCCCGGCGGCCGCGCGGGTCGCGGGCGCGGCGCTCACCTGTCCGTCTCCCGGCTGGTGAACCGCCAGGCGATCTCCCGCTCGTCGTCCTGGTAGCGGCCCACGGTGTCGTTCAGTGCCCGGTGGTAGCCGGCCAGTTCGCCGTCGGCGGCGCTGACCTCGCCGGTCAGCCCGGTGGGCCCGGCCGCCTCGCGCAGCCGCGCCGCCAGGTGCAGCGCGGGCGGCGAGGTGCCCAGCAGCGGCCTGCGCTCGGCCAGCCGCCCGGCCGAGGCCACCAGGCCGCCGGTCTGGTCGCCGATGTCGACCAGCGACCTGACCTGCCCGATCAGCGTGTCGGTCAGGACCTCGATGCCGGGTTGGGTCGGCTTCCTAGAGACCACTGTCCTGCTCCTTGTCTGCGGCGCCGCCGATCACGGGACCACTGGCGCGCTGGTCCAGCGCGAACAGCCCGGTGTCCACGTTCGGCAGGCGGGTGCGGTGGTCCTTCTCCTGGTCGCCGTTGGCGGGCCGCGCGCCCATGGGCGGGGCCATGAGGCCGCCGATGCCCGCCGCGCGCTTGGCGGCGGCGTCGGCCGGCGCCGCCCGCTCGGCGGCCAGCAGGCCCTGCACCGGGCCGACACCGGCCGTCCGGCCCGGGTCGGGCAGCCCGCCCGCACCGGAGCCGGGCGGGGTGCCGCCGACCAGCCGGGACCACGGCACGCCACCGGTGCCGCCCCGGCCCACCGACGACCCGGCGCCGACGGCCGACGCGGCGCTCGTCGCGCCCGGGGACCCCACCGGCTCCTCCGCGCCCGTCCCCGCCACCCCGCTCACCTCGTACGACCTGGGCGTGGTGGCGCCGGAGCCCGCGGGCACGACCTGGGTGCCGCTGTGGTTCAGGCTCGCCTCGTAGTTGCGCATGACCCCCACCGCCTGGGCCTTGGCGACCCCGGCCACGGCGTCGGCGGTGAAGATGCGGGCGCCGCCGATCAGCACCGCGTGCAGCGGGTTCAGCGGTCCGGCGCCGACCGAGCTGGTCACCAGGGTCATCGGGTCGGGCGGCGGCGGTGGCATGGTGTTGCGCGCGGTGGCCAGCGCGGCGCCCGCGTCGTCGGCCGCCTTCTGGACCGTGCTCGCCCGGGCGCCCGCGTTCCACACCCGGTCCGACAGCTCGGCGAGCCGGTCGGCGGCCTGCCCGGCGGCCGGGCCCTGCCAGTTGGCGCGCAGCGCGTCCGCCTCGCGGCGCAGCGCGTCGGCGAACCCGGTCAGCGCGCTGCCGTGGCGCCCCCACTCGGCGGCCACCGCCCCGACGTCACCGACGTCGGCGCCCTCCCAGAGCATCCGGTGCAGTTGCTCGTGGCTGTAGGCGTTCCAGTTGGTGCCGCCCGGGGGGACCGGGGTCCCGAAGAACTCCGCCCACACGCTGTCCAGCGCGTCGGTCAGGGTCCGGGCCAACGTCCCGAGCGGTCCGCCCGGGCTCAGCACCGAGGTGACCGCGCCCGCCAGGTCCTCGACAGTTTCGAACACGGGCGCAACGGTGCCGCGAACCCGGGCCCGCCCACCAGGACATCGACCGGCCATCCATGTCCGCAGGCGGAAAACCGCAGGTCAGGTGTTGCTCAGGTGGGCTTGGAGGCGGGCGTGCCGGAACTGGTGGACCGCGCCGACCTGGCGCAGCACCCCGCGCCTGCACGCGTCGTCGAGGAAGGCCGCCACCGACCACGGCAGCCGCCCGGTCAGCGGCAGCCACACCCTGGCGAACACCAGCCACTGCCCCCACGCGGTGACGCAGGTGCTGATCGCGAGCCCGATCAGCGGACCGATCATCAGGTCGAACGGCAGCGCGGCCGGGTCGAGGTGCCCGACCGCGAGGGCGACCATCAGCACGTGCGCGACCCCGAGGACGAGCCCCCACCCGAGGAACCCGCCCACCACCATCCTGCGGTTGGTGCGCAGCAGGTCGGCGGGGCCCACCGCGGACCTGATGTCCATCGGCGCCTCCAGCCCGGCCAGCAGGCCCCAGCCGAGGCCGGTCAGCGCCCCCATGCCCAGGCCGGTCGCGAGGCCGCCGGGGAACCCGGACCCGACGATGCCCAGCGGGTTGTGCCCGGCCGCGTTCCCCAGCCCCAGGATCAGCCCGGCGCCGACACCGCCCGCCAGCCCGGCCAGGAGCCTGGGCGCGAACCGGGCCCGCAGCCGCCGGAACCCGCCCCGGGTGCGCAGCCGGATGCGCGCGGGCGCGAACGGGCCGCCCTCGATCGCCAGCCCGACGCCGTGGCCGAACGCGAAGGCCAACCCGAAGCCGACCCAGTTCTCCACCGCGATCAGCAGCGGGTTCACCGGCTCCCGCCCGGCAGCGGGCGAGCCGACCAGCCAGAGCAACAGCCCGCTGACCAGCCCGACGACCAGGCCGGACAGCGCGCCCAGGATCACCATCCGCGGGCCGCGGCGGGTGCTGGCGCCCAGTTCCCACCAGGCGAGGTCGTGGGTGCCGAGCCGGTCGAGGTGCCGGGCGAGGTGGCCGAGCCAGTGGCGCACCCGCTCCGGGTCCCACCGGGTGTCCGGGTCGCGGTAGACCGTGGGGATGAAGCTGCCGAGCAGGTGGTCCTCCAGCGCGTGCTGGCTGCCGAACCGCCCGGTGTCCAGCAGCACCGACGGGTCGGGCCCGGCCGGGGCGCTGTGGGTGGCGCGGGCGAGGCCCACCATCAGCGGGGTGGTCAGGACGGTGCGCAGGTTCGCGCTGGCCGGGCGGCCGGGGTGGTCGCGCAGCTCGGCCAGGACCGGGTCCCACGCGGTCGCGTCGCCGTCCTTGCGCGTGGTGCGCGGCAGGTAGTCGATCAGGTCGGTCACGGTGAGGTCGGTCAGCCGGACCGCCGCGGCGGCGGTCAGCGCGTCGGCCCCGGCCACGGCCGCGTACTCACCGGGGCGGCTGGTCACCAGCAGCGGCAGCGTCGTGGCGTTGAGCGCGTCGAGCGCGGCCCGGTGCAGGCCCGCGGCGAGTTCGTCGAACCCGTCGAGCACCGGCAGGACGCGCCCGGCCTCGACCAGCGTGGTCGCCAGGTCGGCCTCGTCGCGACCGGCCGCAGCCAGCCCCGGATGGTCGCGCAGGAGCTGCCCGGCGAGCCAGTCGCGGAAACCGGTGGTGGTCGGGTTCCAGGACCCGAGGCCGAACACGACCGGCACGGCCTCCCCGCGCTCGCGGGTGCCCAGCACGTCGAGGACGAACCGCGCGGCCAGCACCGACTTGCCCGACCCCGCCCGACCCAGCACCACCAGCCGCCCGGACGGGACGCGCCGGTACACCTCGGTGATCTCCGGCAGGCGCCCGGCCAGGTCCAGCGGCCCGGCCGAGGCACCTGGCGAGGCCCGGCGGATGTTCTCCCAGTGGTCCATCACGCCCTCGGGTGCGGCCTGCCAACGGACCGGCAGCGGGAACGGGTCGTGGATGCGCCGCAGTTCCTCCTCCCGCCCCAGGCGCGCACCGACCGCGTGCGCGAGGTCGTCGGCCGCCTCCGCCAGGAGGCGCTCGAACGCCGACTCCGGCGGGGCACCCACGACCACGGGCGGCTCGGACGGCCGCACCTGCTCCGGCGGGGCGTCCCCCACCGGCACCCGACCATCGGCGACGGCCAGCATCCCGGCCCGCTGGTCCGGTTCGAGGCGCAGCGCGTCTGCGAGCAACCGCACCGTGCCCACCTGCGGGTTCGCCCGCTCACCGGTCTCCAACCGGCGCACGGTCCGCACCGACAAACCGGAGTTCCGGGCCAGGTCCTCCTGCGTCAACCCCGCCTGCAACCGCAACTGTCGGAGCAGCGCGCTGAACTGGCTCGTCACGGGTCGCACCCTAGCCGGCGCGGACAGTCACCCCGGCCGGGTTGGTGATTTTCGGGCGGGAAAGCGCCGATCGGCCGTCGTTCCCACTCACCTTCGGCAAAGAACCGGCGCACACCTTCCCGCGCGCCCCCGCAGTGCCTACGGTTCACCCCACAACCACACCGGATGCCGTCGGGAGCCCCAGTGCGTCGTGAGATCGTGAAGAGGTCGGCGGTGCTGACCGCGGCACTGGCCGTGGGCGCGTCGGCCTTCCTCGGCCCCCAGGCGTTCGCCGGGCAGGCCGCGGTGCCGGTGGCCGTGGCGGGCACCAGCGCGTTCGCCAAGGGGCCGGACCCGACCGAGCAGTCGATCCAGGCGCAGCGGGGCCCGTTCGCCACCGCGCAGCGGACCGTGCCGTCGGAGGCAGGCCGGGCGTTCAACCGGGGCACCGTCCACTACCCCACCGACACCTCCCACGGCACCTACGGCGCGGTGGTCGTCAGCCCCGGCTTCTTCGGCCCGGAGTTCAGCGTGGCCTGGTACGGCTCCACGCTGGCCTCGCACGGCTTCGTCGTGCTGACCCTGGAGACCAACTTCCTGTTCGACCAGCCCGACGCCCGCGCCACCCAACTCCTGGCGGGCCTGGACTGGCTGGCCGCGCGGTCCCCGGTCAAGGACCGCGTCGACCCGAACCGCCTCGCGGTCATGGGCCACTCCATGGGCGGCGGCGGCACCCTCATCGCCGCGAGCAGGAACCCGGCGCTGAAGGCCGCCATCCCCCTGACGCCGTGGAACACCTCCCCGGACTTCAGCACCGTCACCGTCCCCACCCTGGTCCTCGGCACCGACAACGACACCGTCGCCCCCGTCGCCCGCCACGCCGACCCGATGTACGCCTCCCTGCGCGACAAGCCCGACGAGGGCTACGTCAAGCTCAGGGGCGACCACTTCACCCCCATCCGCTACACCGCCGCGGCCACCCGGTTCATCGTCCCCTGGCTCAAGCGCTACGTGGACGAGGACACCCGCTACTCCCGGTTCCTCTGCCCGCTGCCCGCCCCGGACGCGACCCTGGTCAGCTTCGAACTCCGCTGCCCGGTCTGAGCCGCGCCCCGCACGGCTCAGCCGCGCGGCAGGGTCGAGTAGAGCGTGGCCAGGGCTTCCCAGTGGCGGTTCTCGGCGTCGACGTCGTGGGTGGAGTTGTCGGGGACGGCGAAACCGTGGTGGGCGGGGTAGAACTCGACGGTGTGCGCGACGTCGGCCATGGTCAGGGCGTTGTCGAGCAACTGGGCCTGGTCGGCGGTGAAGGAGCTGTCGTCGGCGGCACCCGCGACGTAGACGGTGGCCTCGATGCCGTCCGCGGCCAGGTGCGGGCTGTCGGGGTCGTCCTCGACGGCGAGCCGACCCCCGTGGAAGGAGGCCGCGGCGGCGACCTTCCCACCGAGGGCGGTGGCGGCCAGCAGCGACATCCGGCCGCCCATGCAGTAGCCGGTGGTGCCCACCCCCGGGCCGACGACCTCCGGCCGGGCCAGCAGGAAGTCGGCGTAGGCGCCCGCGTCGGCGATGATCCGCTCGTTGGTCAGCTCACCCATGAGGCCGAAGAGGCGGGCGCGCTCGTCCGGGTCGCTGAAGGCGGTGGCCATGTCGAACGGCTCCCAGTTGCCGGCCCGGTGGTACACGTCCGGCAGCAGCACCGCGAAGCCGGTCTCGGCGAGGCGGTCGGCCATGTCGCGGAACGTCTCCCGGGGGCCACCGGCGTCCGGGAACACGATCACACCGGGCCAGGGGCCGTCGCCCTCGGGCAGGTGCAGGGTGGCCTCGGCGGTGCCGTCGGGGGTGTCGATCTGGACGTCCTGTCGCATTCTGCTGTCTCCCTGGGGGCATCGGCTCCCCCATCCGGGGGCCGGGTCCATTCTGGCGCAGCCGGGACCGCACCCGCTCGCCGAAGCGCGGCGGACCGGTCCAAGTGGACTGTCGCGCGGGCGTCAGCGCCGCCCCCCGCGCGCGGGGGGCGTGCGGTTCGACGCCGGGAAGAGGTTCCGGCCGGTGAACCCGCCTTCCACGCAATCGACGTAGGACCGGGCCACGACGCGCGCGGGCACACCCGACAGCTCAGCCAGCCCCAGGGCGACCTGGGTCTCCCGCACCCAGCCCGGGCTGACCACGTTGACGCGGAGGCCCCTCGGCAAGTCCGGCGCGGCCGCGCGGACGAACCCCTGCAACCCCTCGTTCACCAGCACGCCGACCGCACTGCCCGGCGCCTGCCGACCGAAGTCACCCGCGGTCAGCGTGATGGAACCGCCGTCCCGCAGGTGCGCGATGGACCGCGACACCAGCATCGCCTGACCGATCAGCTTGCCCCGCAGCGCTTCCCCGAGGTGGTCACCGGTCAGCTCCCCGAGCGCCACCGAGCGCGCGTGCGCCGCCGCGCACACCACCGCGTCCACCCCGCCGACGACGTCGAACATCCGGTCGACGGACGTGGAATCCCCGATGTCCACCGGGACGCCGCTCTCCCGGGACGCGCGCACCACCTCGTGCCGGGGTTCCAGCGCCTCGACCACCGCCGCACCGATCGTGCCCGACGCACCGATCACCACCACCCGCACTTGCCCACCCCTCCTCGACGAGTCGGACCACCCGCCCGACGACCACCACCTTCGCAGCGCGGCGGAGGCGCTGCCCAGGCCCGGTCAGGGGTGGTCCCGCCGTGGGTGCACCTGGCAGGTGCAGGCGAAGTCCCGCGGGCGGGGGCATGATCGAAGCGTGGACCAGCGATCGGAACTCGGCGGATTCCTGCGGTCGAGGAGAGCCCGGACCAGGCCTGAGGACGTCGGCCTCCCCGCGTACGAACGCAGGCGGGTCCCCGGCCTGCGGCGCGAGGAAGTGGCCCGGCTGACGGGCATCAGCGTCGGCTACTACACCAGGTTGGAACAGGGTCACGGCGCCAACGTGTCCGACTCGGTCCTGGATTCACTCGCGGGCGCACTGCGGCTGGCCCCGGACGAGCGGACCCACCTCCGCAGCCTGACCCGCCCCGGGCGCAAGTCGCCCACCCGCGCCGCACCCGAGCACGTGCGCGACAGCGTGCGACTGCTGGTCGGCTCCCTCGGCGACATCCCCGCGCTCGTACTGGGCCGGTCCGGTGACGTGCTGACCTGGAACCGCCTCGCACACGCCCTCCTCGCCGGACACCTCCCCCGCGAAGCACCGGAACGCGTCGACGACCGTCCCAATTGGACGAGGTTGTTCTTCCTCGACCCGCGCACCCGCGAGCTGTTCTCCGACTGGCCGGAGAAGGCGAAGGACACCGTGGCGGACGTCCGGCTGGCACTGGGCGCGCACCCCGGTGACAGCAGCCTCGCCGAACTCGTGGGCGAACTCCTGGGGAGGAGCACCGAGTTCCGCACACTGTGGTCCGAGCACCCCGTCCGGCGCTGCACCTCCCACAACCGCGAGTACCACCACCCGCTCGTCGGCGACCTGACCCTGTCCGACGAACTCCTGACCCTGCCGGACGACGACGGCCAGCGGCTGGTCGTGTTCAGCGCGGACCCGCGCTCCCCATCCGCGGCGGCGCTGGCCCTGCTGGCCGAGAACACGCAAGGACAAGGTGGTCAGCAGGCGGTGGCGCTGCTCGCGGGTGAGGGTTGACGACCGCCCGTCGAGACGGTCACCCGTGACCGGCGGCCGTTGCCGGTTCGGCGGAGGCGGCGCGGGGCGGGGTCGAGGGTGAGGAGCAGGTCGCGCAGCAGGGCGGAGAGCCGGTCGCGGGATCGTGGGCCGATCCGGTCGACGAGTTCGGCGGTCGCGGCGGAGTGGGCGCGCTCGCCGTCGCGTTCGTGACGCTGCTCGTGATCGGGACGGGCCTGTTCGTGGTGTCCCCCCTGCTGCCCGCGATCGCGGTGGAGTACGGCGTGTCGACCGGGGTGGTGGGGATGTCGGTGACCGCGTTCTCACTGGCCTACCTGGTCGGCGCGCCGCTGGGCGGTGCCGTGGCCGACCGGGTCGGCAGGCGCGGGGTGCTGGTCGTCGGTCTGACCGGTTTCGCGCTGGCCAACGCCCTGACCGCGGTGGCGGTCCGGGTCGGGGTATGTTCGCGGGGTGGCTGATGTAGAGGTTCGGGACGTGGTGGAGTCGAGGCGGTTCGAGGCCGTGGTGGACGGGCGGGTGGCCGGGTTCGCGGAGTACATCCGCGGCGAGGGGTTGGTCGTGTTCCCGCACACCGAGGTCGACACCGCCTTCGAGGGGCGGGGGGTGGGCAGCGCGTTGGCGCGGGCCGCGCTCGACGACGCCAAGGGGCGCGGGGCGGCGGTGCTGGCGACGTGCCCGTTCATCGCCGGGTGGATGCGGCGGCACCCGGAGTACCTGGAGCTGGCCTACCAGAACCGGAGTTCGGTCAGCGACTGACGCCGTGACCGGCTCCGCGCCGGGCGCGGGGACGAGGGGCACGCCGACCGACCGGATGAGCGAGGCGCTGGGGCTGCGCACCGACGGGTCCGCGCAATCGCTTGCGCAGCGCGACAAGCACAAGATGGTCGACACCGTCCGCGCGGCAGGCCCGGCCGCCGCGGACCAAGTCCGCGAGGTGCTGGTGCAGAGCCACCTCGCGGGCACCGAGTACATCGTGGACACCGTGAGCGTCGACGGCCGCGCCCACGGCGCCACGACAAGCACCTACTGCCCGACGGCAGGCCGATCCACGACCGGAACGTGCTGCTCGCCCCCGACGACCCGGTGTGCGATCCGCTCATCGCCTACGCGGAGGACGTGCTCGCGGCCCACGGTGTCCACAACGGACCTGCCCACTCCGAGGTCATCGTGACCGGCGGCGGACCCGTCCTGGGCGAGGCCGGGGCCCGCTCAACGGCAACATGCACCCCGCCTTCCACGACCTGTGCTCGACGCCGACCACCGCGTCATCGACTCCCTTCGCGAGGGTGTGGTGGCCACGGTGGGGATGACGACGGTCGCCGTGCTGAGCGCGATGAAGGGCGTGTGGACGGGTGACAAGCCAGCCGTCGCGGGCAAGGGGTGGGGCCGCACCGGTGCTCGCCCGGTCCGGGGGTCCGGGCGAGCACCGGTGGGCTCAGGAGGACATCACCAGTTCGGCGCGCTCCCACACCCGGTGCAGGCCCACCGACTTGATCAGGTCCGCGGTGAACGTCTTCACCGGCTTGTCCCCGAGCACGATGCCGGGTGCGGTGGTGTCGATGCCCGCCGCGGTCAGCACCTGGTCGCCGTCGCCCCAGGCGGCGATGGTCTTGCAGTGGCGGAAGGCTTCCTGGAGCAGGATGGTGAGCTTGATGTCGCGGAAGGCGCCCAGGCCCGCGGCGACCACCACCGCGTCGAACTCGACGGAGCGGGTGGTGAGCAGGGTGCGCTCGACGATCCGGGTGGTCTTGCCCTTGGCGATGACGCCGCCGGTGGGGGCGATCACCCTGGCGATGGCGCCCGCGGCCTCGATGGCTCCTGCCAGCTTCTCGACACCGCCCAGGTCGGCGCCGGGTCCGGCGAAGATGCCGATGACCCGACCGGTGATCGGGCCCGGGCCGGGCGGGATCTGCGACAGGGCCGGGGAGGGCACGACCTCGGCGGCGGGCTTGCCCTTCGGGGCGGGCAGGCCGAGACCGGCGGCGACCGCGACGCACAGGTCCTCGTCGACGTTGGCCAGCACGGAGAGGGCGCGTTCCTTGATCGCCTGCTCGTAGCACTTGCCCAGCTCGAAGGTGAACGCCTCGACGACGTGCACCTGCTCGACCTTCGACAGGCTCCGGTAGAACAGGGTGGCCTGGGAGAAGTGGTCGTCGAACGACACCGGGTTGGCGCGGACCGCCTCGCCCTCGATGTGGCGGGGGCGGTGGACGTAGGCGCCCTCCTCCTCCGTCGCCACGCGGGGCAGGCCCTGGTCGACGCTGTTGGGCAGGTAGGGGGCCTGGCCCTGGTGGATCGCGGTCTGGTGCATGCCGTCGCGCAGCATGTCGTTGACCGGGGCGTGCGGGCGGTTGACCGGGAGCTGGGTGAAGTTCGGGCCGCCGAGGCGGGTGAGCTGCGTGTCCAGGTAGGAGAACAGCCGCGCCTGCATCAGCGGGTCGTTCGTGACGTCGATGCCGGGGACGAGGTTGCCGGTGTGGAAGGCGACCTGCTCGGTCTCGGCGAAGTAGTTGGTGGGGTTGCGGTCGAGGGTCAGCCGCCCGATGATCTGGACCGGCGCCAGCTCCTCCGGGACGATCTTGGTGGGGTCGAGCAGGTCGATGCCCTCGAAGGTCTCGTCCTCGGTGTCGGGCATGACCTGGATGCCCAGGTCGTACTCCAGCGGCGCCCCGGCCTCGATGCCGTCGGCCATGTCGCGGCGGTGGAAGTCGGGGTCGGCGCCCGCGGTGATCTGCGCCTCCTCCCACACCAGCGAGTGCACCCCGGCGACCGGCTTCCAGTGGAACTTCACCAGCGCGGTCTCGCCGTCGGCGTTGACCAGGCGGAAGGTGTGGACGCCGAAGCCCTCCATGGTCCGGTAGGAGCGCGGGATGGCGCGGTCCGACATCGCCCACAGCACGTGGTGGGTGGCCTCGGTGTGCAGGGTGACGAAGTCCCAGAAGGTGTCGTGCGCGGTCTGCGCCTGCGGGATCTCCCGATCCGGGTGCGGCTTCCCGGCGTGGATGATGTCGGGGAACTTGATGCCGTCCTGGATGAAGAACACCGGGATGTTGTTGCCGACCAGGTCGACGTTGCCCTCGGCGGTGTAGAACTTCACCGCGAACCCGCGCGTGTCGCGCACCGTGTCGGCCGACCCGCGCGACCCCAGGACCGTGGAGAACCGGGTGAAGACCGGGGTCTCGCGGCCCTTCTCCGCCAGGAACGGGGCCTTGGTGACCGACGCGGCCCGCCCGTTGGCGACGAACGTGCCGTGCGCGGCGGCGCCGCGGGCGTGCACGACCCGCTCGGGGATGCGCTCGTGGTCGAAGTGGGTGATCTTCTCCCGCAGGTGGAAGTCCTCCAGCAGGGTGGGTCCGCGGCGCCCGGCCTTCAACGAGTGGTCGGTGTCCGGGAGCCGCACGCCCTGCGCGGTGGTGAGGAACTCCCCCGCCTGGGCGCGGCTGTCCTCGCCGATCGTGCCGAGGAGTTCGGTCTTCCCGGTGGGGCTGGTGGGCTTGGGAGCCGCTTGGTCACGCTGGCGCTTCGGGGGCACAGTTGCACTCCAACATCGGTGTTCGGTTCGGGATGCGGGTGGCCCCGTGGCCGTCGGGGGGTTCGTGCTCCCCGGGCGGATCGGCGGCACCACCCGGGATTGCGGTCGGTGCGGGCGCGGAAGGTCGTGGGCTGGCGGTGGGACGTCCTCGGGGCGCCTGCCTGTCGGCCCGACGTTCCGTGCCTGCCGGGTACCCGTGATCGAGTACGGCAAACGGCGCCATCGGGACCGCTCGGGGGTCACCCGGTCGGGACGGTGCCGCGCGGGTTGGCGTGCTGCGGGACACCACTTACACTGTCGTCGTCGTGACGACAACAGGAGAGTCATCGAAAGGATGACGAATATGGCACAGGGTGCGGACGCGGTGCTCCGGGCGCTGCTGCGCGACCTCGACGACGCCAGGGCGGGCACGGCCGACGCCGAATCGCTGCTGGGGGCGTTGACCGCGCTGCGGAACCTGCGCGAGCGGATGGCCGGGTGGGAGCCCGAGCTGATCGGGGCCGCGCGGGCGGCGGGGACGAGCTGGGCGGACCTGGCGCCCGCGCTGGGCGTGACCAGCAGGCAGGCCGCCGAGCGGCGCTACCTGCGGTTGCAGCCGATCGAGGGCGAGGAGACCACCGGTGAGCAGCGGGTCCACGCCCGCCGGGACCAGCGGGCGGGCGACCGGGCGGTGTCGCGGTGGGCGCAGGACAACGCCGGGGTGCTGCGCGCGCTGGCCGCGCACATCCACGGGCTCGACGACCTGGGCGGCACCGCCAGGGAGCACGCCGACCGCCTCGGCGCGGCCCTGGGGGACAACGACCCGGAGCGGCTGCTGGCCCCGCTCAGCGATGCCCGCACGCACCTCGGGGACCACCCGGAGTTGACCGGCCGACTGGACTCGATCACCGAGCAGACCGCGCGGCTGCGCCGGGAAGCCGCTGCGGCACGACGTGGCGGCACGCGGCCCCGACACTGAGGAACGCCGCGCATTCGGGAGGTGCGGCGAATTCGGGGGCCGTGGTCAGCGGAGGGAGTCGTCGACCGGTGTGCCGATGATTTCCAACCGATCGGTGAGGTCGATGAGGGCCGCGAGCAGACCCAGGCCCAAGCGCTGCTCGACCGGTGAGTCGTATCCGATCTCCTCGTAGAGGGCGCACAGCTGATCGCGGGCGATCTCCCGGGGCGAGGGGCGTTTCCTGAGCACGCCGGGTATTTTGACATCGCCACCCCGCGCAGACCAGGCTTGCGCGGAATCGGCAGGATCACATGTTCCCGCGCTCCGATGTCAGGTGGCGGAATCCACAGCTTCGTGAATACCGCCACCTGCGGCTTTCAGGGGGACTCGGGGCGCTGTTCGCGCAGGGTTTCGTTGAGGCGCTGCGCCTCGTGCAACTGGTCTTCCAGTGCGATGATGCGGCAGGCGGCGTCGAGGCCGGTGCCCTGGTCGACGAGTTCCCGGACGCGGGCCGCCACCCGCAGTTGGTGCCGGGAGAACCGCCGGTGGCCGCCGGTGGACCGCTGCGGTTCGATCAGGCCCGCCTCGCCCAGGCTGCGCAGGAAACCGGGGGTCGCCCCGATCATCTCCGCCGCCCGGCCCATGGTGTAGGCGGGGTAGTGCTCGTCGTCGAACCTGTCGGCCGCACCGGGGGCGGCCGAGTCTCGCTGGTCTGGGATCATCGAGCCTCCGCACGGGTAAAGGGCCCCGGCGCTGTGCGCCGGGGCCCGCAAGGAATCAGGTTTCACCATTGACAACCGGTCTCGCGACCGGACTGAAGTACCCGTGCCCGTCCAGAGGACGGCGTTTCCGGGGATCGCTTGTTGATAACCGAGAACCACCTGCCAATCTGATGGGACTGCGGTACCCGCACGGCGTGGGACAACCGTCGCGGGCGATCCAATGATGCCACCCTTCCTTTCTCTCACATTACCTGGACATCACTTGCCGGTACTGCAACTGCACTTTCACCAGCACTACTGAAACTGCGGTACTACAACTGCCTGGTATTACAACTTCGGTACTGCGTCTTGCGGTGTTCAACTGCACTTTCGCACTGCAACTGCCGATATTGCGACTTCCGGTGTTCCCACTTCTGCACTGCTTGTCTCACTTCACGGGCAGTTCCGTCATCTCCCGTGCCTGTCAGACCTTGTCTCTCTGGCTACGAGAAGAACACTACACCGGACCGCCAGCAATGTCTACCTCAGCCAGCACAGATTTTGTGGCACGACCGGCTGATGCACGCTGACCAGGCACGACGCCCGACCCAGGTCACCCGTCGGAGTGACCCGGGCCCAGGAAGCCCAGCAGGGCGCGGGCCAACTGCTCCGGCGCCTCCTCCGCCACGTGGTGCCCGGACTCGATGCCCACCCCGCGCACGTCGGGCGCCCACGGCCGCCACACCCGCACCACGTCGCCGTAGAGGTCGACCATGTCGTCGCGGGTGGACCAGGCGACCAGCACCGGGCAGGCGACGACGCGGCCCGCCGCCCGGTCGGCGTCGTCGGCGGCGCGGTCGACGCCCAGGCCCGCGCGGTAGTCCTCCAGCATCGCCCGGACCGTGGCGGGGTCGTGGACGGCGCGGCGGAAGTCGGCGAAGTTCTCCGCCCCCAGCGCCTCCGGGGTGGCCCGGTCGCCGACGCCGTACCAGCGGTCGGGGTCGGCCAGGATCGCCCGCTCCGGGATTTCCGGCTGGGCGAAGAAGAACCAGTGGTACCAGTCGTGGGCGAACTTCGCGTCGCAGCGGGCCAGGGCCTCCCCGATGGGGACGCTGTCGAGGACGGCCAGGGCCGTGACGGCCGCCGGGTGGTCCATGGCGAGCCGGAACGCCACGTACGACCCCCGGTCGTGGCCGACGACCGCGAACCGCTCGTGCCCCAGCACCGACATCAGCGCCCGCACGTCGGCCGCCATGGCGCGCTTGCTGTACGGCGCGTGGTCGGCGGTGGTCGGCGGCTTGTCGGACTCGCCGTAGCCGCGCAGGTCGGGGCAGACGACGGTGTGCCGCTCGGCGAGCAGCGGGGCTACGCGGTGCCAGGTCGTGTGGGTGCGGGGGTGCCCGTGCAGCAGCACCACGGGCGGCCCGTGGCCGCCGTGCCGCACGCGCAACACGACCCCGCCGACATCGATGCGCTCCAGCGCGAACCCGTCGAACACACCGCCGAGTGTGGCCCACCGGTCAGCGCGGGGCCAGGGCCGCGGTGGAACCCGTGGCGCCCGCGGCGGCGGGACGGCGCCCGGAGCCGGGTGGTCGCCGTCCCGGCCCGCTCAGCCGTGCAGGTCGCGGTAGGCCGCCGCCGCGCCCGGGTGCAGGGGGACGGGGGCGGTGGTGATGAGCGAGCGCAGGTCGAGGTACTGCGTGCCGACCGCCGACGGCGGGATGAGGTCCGGGGCGGCGCGCACCAGGACCCGGGCGACCGCCGCGGCCACGTCGTCGGGCAGGGCCGGGGAGGTGAGCAGGAGGTTCGCGACGCCGATGGTGGCGACGGCGGCGCGGTGGCCGTAGGTGCCCGGCGGCACCACCACCCGCTGGTACACCGGCCCGTGCGCCGAGCGCAGCGGTGCCAGCGCGGCGGTCAGGTCGAGCAGCCGGATCGGGCGGGCGGCGGCGAGGGCGACCAGGGCCGGGGTGGGCACGCCACCGGACCACAGCAGGGCGTCCAGCCTGCCCGCGGCGAGGTCGGCGGCGGCCTCGGTGAGCGAGCGGTGGTCGACCGCGGCGGTGACGCCGCTCGCGGCGAGCAGCCGCTCGCCGAACAGGGCGGCGCCGGAACCGGGGGCGCCCAGGGAGATCCGCCGACCGGCCAGGTCCGCCACCGCCCCGGCCGGGTCCTCCTCGGCCACCACGAGCTGCATGTAGTTCTCGTACACCCGGCCGATCGCGCGCAGCGGCAGGGGCGCGGGGAACGGCGGTCCTCCCCCGGTCGCCGTGGCCGCGCTGTCGGCGAGGACCAGGCCCAGGTCGGCGCGGCGGTCGTGGACGAGTTCGAGGTTGCTCCGGGAGCCGTCGGTCGGCCGCACGGACGCGCCGAGGTCGGCGTCGAGCCGGGCGGCCAGCAGCGAGGCGAACTCCACGTAGAAGCCGCCGGGCTCACCCGCGGCGACCACGAGCGACCGGGCCGGACCGCGGTGGCCGCCCACCGCGCGACCGGTGAGCCCGGCCGCGCCCGCGCCGACCGCGCCGAGCCCCAGGGCGGCCAGGCCCAGCCGCAGGGCCGAACGCCGGTTCACCCGGCCACCGCCGGGAGGTCGAGCAGCACCACGAGACCGGGGTGTCCAGGGTGGATTGTCATCCGGCCGCCGCGGGCGGTCACCAGGCGCTCGGCGATGGCCAGGCCCAGGCCGGACCCGGAGCCGGAACCCGAGCGCCAGAAGCGGTCGGTGAGCCTGGGCAGGTCGGCCCCGGCCACCCCGGGGCCGTCGTCGGCGACCCGCAGCCGGACCCGGTCCGCGTCCACCGAGCCCGTCCAGCGGACCGCCGCACCCGCGCCCGCGTACTTGATCCCGTTGTCCAGCAGCACGTCGAGCACCTGCGCCAGTTCGGATTCCGCGCAGCGGACCGGCAGCGCCGCGACCAGCCCGGCGGGCCCGGCGAGGGTGATCCCCGCGTCGGCCGCCGCGGCGTGCCAGGCCTCCAGGCGGTCGGCGAACACCAGGGCGGCGTCGCAGCGGGCGTCGGTGGCCGCCGCGGCGAGGTCGGTGGCGGCGCTGTCCGCCGAGGCGAGCGCGAGCAGCCCGTCCAGCAGGGCCTGGAGCCGGTCCACCTCGGCCACCACCGACGCGTGCGCGCCACCCGGGTCGGTGTCGGTGAGCGCGTCCAGGCGCAGCCGCAGCGCGGTCATCGGGTTGCGGAGCTGGTGGGAGGTGTCGGCGACCAGGGCGCGCTGCCGGGCGGCGGACTCGGCCAGCGCGTCGGACATCCGGTTGAACCCCTCCGCCAGCCCGCGCAGCTCCGGCGGGCCCGCCACGACGTCGACGTGCGCGCGCTCCCGGCCCGCGGTGACCGCGTGCACGCCGTCGGCGAGCTGCGCCACCGGTCGCAGCACCCAGCGCGCCAGCCGCACCGCCAGCAGCGCGCACGCGGCCGCCGCCGCCAGCGCGGCCCCGAGCACCACCGCCCACCGCGCGGTGATGTCCGCGACCGCCGGACCCACCGACGAGCGCAGCACCACCGCACCGGAGACCCGGTTGCCGGTGCCGACGGCCTGGCCGAACAGCAGGTCCCCGCCCGACCACGGCCGCAGGTCGTCCGGCGCGGGCCGGGGCTGGTTGCGCAGCGCGGCGTCCACCGCGGCCACCACCCCCGGCTCGGTCGCACCCATCCCCGCCTCCACGACCACCTGCCTGCGGGCGTCGACCACCACCACACCGTCACCGAACACCGCGGTGTGCGCGAGCACCTCCGCGCGGAGCCGGTCCTCCGCCTCCGCCGCGCGCAGCACGTCCGTCGACCCCTCGACGACGGCCTGCTGGGCGAGGGTGGCGAAGCGGGCCAGGTCCGCGGTCCGGGAGCGGGCGAACTCGCCGGTCCGGTTCGCCGCGGTGCTGCCCAGCAGCGGCACCGCGAACCCGGCCACCGCGAGCACCGAGAACGCCAGCAGCACCAGCAGCAGTCGCCGCCGCATCAGCCGTCAGCCACGTCGGGCACACCAGGCTCCCCTGTCCGGACCGGTTCGGGCACCAGCATGGCAGTGCCCGGCTCAGCCGAAGCGCTCCACCAGGTCCGACACCAGCAGCACCAGGAACAGCGCCGACGACGCGCCGAGCAGCAGGTTCGACAACCAGCCGGAGCGGCCGTCGCGCTCGATCCGCTCGGAGTTCAGCAGCAGCATCAGGGTGATCGCCAGGAACGGCATGAACACCGACCCGAGCAGGCCGTAGACGAGGGTCAACCCGAACGGCTTGTCCAGGAACAGCAGCACCATCGGCGGGAACGTCAGCCACAGCAGGTAGCCGCGGAAGGGCAGCGACCGCTCGACCGCCGACACCCGGTACCCGGCGGCCCGCTCCGGCTCCACCTCCACGACGGCCTCCTCACCGGCGACCACGGCGGCGGCGCCGACGTCGGCCTTGCGCCCGTGCGGCAGCCGGATCGTGCGGGTCAGGTCGGCGAACAGCAGGCTCACGCCGTTCCACACCCCCAGCAGCGACGACGAGGTCACCGCCAGGAATCCGATGAGGAACAGCAGCCGCGCCCAGTCGCCGTAGCGCTCCCCCAGCGCCGTGCCCAGCACCAGCAGCCCGCTGTCGGACTGGGTCAGGTTCTGCCCGAACAGGACGGTCGAGCCGACGATCAGCATGGCCACCACGAAGATGCCGGTCATGACGTACCCGACCGCGTTGTCCAGCCGCATCATCGACAGCCAACCGGTGCCGCGCCAACCCTTGGCGAACATCCAGTACCCGTAGGCGGCCATGGTGATGGTGCCGCCGACCCCGCCGATGAGCCCCAGCACGTACACCGTCGAGCCCTCGGGCAACCGCGGCACCAACCCGTTCGCCAGGTTCCCCAGGTCCGGGGCGACCAGGACCGCGATGGACACCACGGACACGAACTTGAACAGCACCAGCACGGTCATGAACTTCTCGAACACGTGGTAGCGCTGCAACCACACCAGCACCAGCCCCACCACGCCCGCGATCATCGCCCAGCCGCGCACCGGCAGACCGCCGAACAACGCGTTCAACGGCAACCCGACCGCCGACATGGCGGTGGCACCGTAGACGAACCCCCAGATCACGATGTAGGCGGCGAAGAACCCGGTGGCCCAGCGGCCCAGCCTGCGCCAACCGTCGAGCAGGGTGGACCCGGAGGCCAGGTGCCAACGGCCCACGCCCTCGCCGAGGGCGAGCTTGAGCCCGGTGCCCAGGACGGCGGCCCACAGCAGCAGGGTGCCGTACTCGGCACCGGCGACCATGGTGGCGATCAGGTCCCCGGCGCCGACGCCGGTGGCCGCGGCGAGCAGCCCCGGGCCGAGGCCGCGGAACCTGGCCCTTCCGGTGGGCGGGGCGACCTGCGGTGACGTTTCCATGGCTCCTGCTCCTCGTTGCGCCGGAGTTGCCGTGCCGACGACCGTAGGCGGGGGGCCGGGGGCGCCAGGCCGATCTTCACAGTTTCTTAGGACTCTCGCGCTGCGGCTGTTCCGGGCGGCCTGTGCCTGTGCCTGTGCTTCGAGCCCGGGGTTTGGTGGGGGTGCCCGGGTGGGTGGATGTGCTTCGCCGCGCTTCGGCTCAGGCCCGGTCTCTTGGTGGTGGGTGCCCGGCTGGGTGGATGTGCTTCGCCGCGCGCTTCGGCTCAGGCCCGGTTGTTTGTCGGTGGTGCCCGGCTGGGTGGATGTG